>NZ_AKJY01000009.1 GCF_000282115.1 Chryseobacterium populi | reverse complement strand
TTTCTTTTTGAGCATAAAAAAAAGACTGTCTCACTTTTGAGACAGCCTCTTTTTTATGTTGTTTTGCTTTTTATGATTTTACACTCATGTCGGCAACGATGTTCATCGCTTCCTGAAGGTAAGGATCTTTCTTAAGGTTTTTGATCCACATCTCGGATTTTTTCTTGAATGCTTCATCTTTTTTCTCTCTTTCGATTTCCCCCGGATACATCATAAACTGAAGACCGTTTTCAAATTTGCTTAATGCTTTGAATTTTTCGATCTGAGTCTTTCTTTGCTTCATTAATTCATTAAATTTATTGACATTAAGCGTGATTGTTTCTTCTTTATCCAGCTTCTCTCTCCATTGGGCCGACTCCAACAATAACTGATAATTGCTGTTTTTAGCCATTCTGCTCTCACTTGCTTTTTCCAGTGCATTAATATCAAAATAGTTTAGCTTCTGGAAGCTTGTTCCCGGAATTTTATCCCAAGCTAAGGCATAATCATCATATCTTTCTCCAACTTCCGCATAGGTAAAGAAATCTTTCATCTGGATGTCTGAAACAATTCCCTTTCTCTGGGTAGATTCTCCTGTAATTCTGTAGAACTTCTGGATCGTCAGTTTTAAGGATCCGAAATCATCTTCCGTATTTAAGAATCTGTTTAAATCTACAAATGTCTGTACCGTTCCTTTTCCAAACGATTGTGGGGAACCGATGATCATTGCTCTTCCGTAATCCTGCATTACTCCTGCCAGAATTTCTGAAGCCGAAGCTGAAAGCTCGTTCTGCATAATCACCAATGGACCCGTCCAGATCGGAGTTTCGTTTTTATTCTTTAAGGTCTGGATTTTTCCGTTTCCGTCTTTCACCTGAACGTATGGCCCTGCATTCATGAAAAGCCCCATAATATCTCCAACTTCCGTTAAAGATCCACCGCCATTGTTTCTTAAATCCAGAACAATCCCTTCAATATTCTGGGATTTCAGCTTAATGATTTCGTTTTTAATGTCATCGGAAGCATTTCTTCCTTTTGAGTCTTCAAAATCTGCATTAAAGCTAGGCAGGTTGATAAACCCATATTTTTTACCATTCGGAGAATTTACGACAATACTCCTTGCGAAGGTATCTTCGATAGCGACTTCCTCACGGATCATGGTTACATCTTTAATTGTTCCGTCTTTTTTCTGAACCGTTAAAGTTACCGGGGTTCCTTTTTCCCCTCTGATCAGCCTTACCGCTTCATCAGAAAGCATCCCTACAACATTTACGGCATCTTCTTTCGGTTTGGATTTTACCTTTAAGATCTTATCCCCTTCCGAAAGCTGTTTTGACTTCCATGCCGGAGCTCCGATCGTTAAAGCCCCTAAATAAAGATTTCCTTTTTTCTCCTGAATAATAGCTCCGATACCAATCACTTTTCCTGCAAACTGGGTATCAAAGTCTTCTTTATCTTTTGGAGAATAATAATTGGTATGAGGATCAAAAACTTCAGTATAGGCGTTCATGTATACTGTGAACCAATCCATTTTTTTCCTTTTCTTGAATCTTGTAAAGGTTTCTTTTACCAGGTCTTTTACCTCATCCGTCGCTTTTACTCTTTTTTGTTCGGGAGTAAGGATTTTAAGCTTAATCGTGTCTTTCAGATTATACTTCTGTACGGAATCTTTCTTTTCCTTCTGTGCCTCCTCTTTGCTGTTCATCGATTCAATTTCCTGAAGGATATTGTATTTGATGAATTTTTTCCACTCATTATACTGTTCCTGCTTATTGGCCGGTACTTTTTTAAGTTTAGGCTCCAGGGTCAGGTTTTCATCTTCTTCCAGATTGATCGGCTTGCTGAAAATATCCTGGGTAATCTGGTCGATTTCGTCTACCCTTTGGTATAATCTGTCGATGGTAAGTTTATAGAAAGTCAAATCTCCGAGATTCAGATAATCGTCCAGCTTTGTTTCGTGCTTGCTGAACTCATCCATATCCGATTGAAGAAAATATCTTTTTGCCGGGTCTACCAGTTCGAAATAATGCTTGTAAACATCTTTTGAATAAGCATCATTGATAGGCTTCGGGCTGTAATGTAAATAAGAAAGGGTATTCTTTACGCTCACCATTATCGTCTGCATCTTTTCGTCATCATTTTTAGGCGAGTTGAAACAAAACATTAGACTTGTCAATGGAATTAGGAGTAAAAATTTATTTAGCTTAAAATTTTTCCACATAAATCTGTAATGTATTTTATTAATTTTTTAAAAGTATTTCAATTAGTAGTAATATTTAAATTACTGTTACAAACTATCAAATTTAATACCTTATTTACAAATATCAGATAGTTTTGAGTATTTTTGTTAAAATTAAAATATTTTATGGAAAGACCACTTATTCTGGTTACTAATGATGATGGAATTACAGCACCTGGTATCAGAAATCTTGTCAGTTTTATGAACGAAATCGGAGAAGTAGTAGTTGTAGCACCCAACTCTCCACAAAGCGGTAAAGGCCATGCCATTACCATTAATTCTACCCTAAGTTACGAAGAAGTGCATCTTGATGGTCCGCAGATTGATTTTTCATGCAGCGGAACCCCTGTTGACTGTGTAAAAATGGCTCTTGATAAAATCTTACCGAGAAGACCGGACATCGTAGTTTCAGGAATCAATCACGGCGCAAATTCTTCAATCAATGTGATCTATTCCGGAACCATGTCTGCAGCGGTAGAAGCAGGAGTTGAAAACTTACCTGCAATCGGATTTTCATTGCTGGATTTCAGCTGGGAAGCAGATTTTACCCAGGCCAAGGAACATATCCAGAATATTGTCAGAAGAACTTTAGAAAACCCGATGCCTAAAGGAGTTGTTTTAAATGTAAATATCCCCAAGCTTTTAAAGGAAGAAATAAAAGGGATTAAAGTCTGCAAACAGGCTAAGGCAAAATGGGAAGAAAGTTTTGATGAAAGGGTAAACCCACATGGTAAAAAATATTACTGGCTAACAGGATATTTCAACAATATGGATGATTCTGAAGATGCTGATGAAACAGCTCTGGCAAACGGATATATTTCGATTGTTCCTGTAAAGTTTGACCTGACAGCCTATGAGTATATGAAAACTTTGGAAGAGGTAATGAATTTTGATTAATGTACCATAAATTAGACAATCCTGTTTATCATTCACTTAACGAAACTCATAAAAAGTTTTGCTTAAACTTCGGTGATTCTAAATTTTATAATCCTGAAGTAGCTGCTTTCGGAGGCTCGGCAGACTTTGCAAAAGAAAAAGATATCACGGAATACTCTGAGATCTGTGATGACTTTCTCATTTTCGGAGCTAAACCCGATACGGGAAATTTCAAAACAGAATTATCCACATTGGTGTGTGACCAATATGTTCTGGAAAATAGAATAGAACTGGATTTTACTGAAGATTTTATCCTTTTGAAGGAGGAGCATCATGATGAACTGCTCAGCTTTATCAAAAAGTTTTATCCCCATTATTTCAAAAACAGAACCCCTGAATTAGGACGTTATTTTGGAATTTTTAAAGATGATAAGCTTGTAGCCGTAACAGGTGAAAGGATGCAGATGAATGATATGGCCGAAGTAAGCGCTGTTATCACCGATACAGATTACTTAGGAAAGGGATACGCAAAACAGCTTGTGGCATTTGTTTCAGGAAAGATATTTGAGGACAACAAAACGCCTTTTCTTCATGTTGCTGAAACCAATTCAGGAGCTAAAAAACTTTACGAAAAGCTGGGGTTTAACCATCGTGGAAAAATAAACTTATGGGGTGTTAAAAGATGATTTTTAACGCCTTTTTTAATTTATCTCGCGGATGCAGATTTTAACAAGGCTATTCAGTATTTGATTTCCGGATAATATTGGATAGCATTGTATTAAAATTTAAAATAAAACTTTATCTTCTTTTCTCAACTCTTCCAGATATTTGATTTTGTCATCTCTGTAGAAAAGATTCATCGTTTCAAAAGGAATTAATTTTAAATCTTTATTTACGATATGGACACATGATTTTTTCACCGCCCTCACATCAAAATCATGGGCATCCATAAAATTCATAATGATGATTCTGAAAAGATTATCGTAATCCAGATCGGGAGCTGAAACTTCAGGGAGACAACAAAGTAACTGATTTACCTTAGGTTTTACTTTATCTACGGAAATTCCGGTACTGAAAATATCCAGAAGCTGCATATGAAGCCCTTTATCCTGTTCATAAACAATCGTATTTCTCGATTCATTATTCAGCAGGTCGGCAGGATTGATATAGCGTGTTAAAGGAATTGTTTCACCTTCAAGTTTCAATATATAACCCATAGCCAGAGCATCAGGATTACAAGGAACCGGAATGATATCATCAGAATTTAAAAGCGGAAACTGATCAATAATTTCCTGCCTTACTTCCGTTAATGTAATTTTTTCATGGACTGAATCTTCTCTGTTTCTTCCCGCAATCTCTACCGGTTGGAAAGTAATTCCCCTCACACACTTCTGTTTTAGAGCAAATTCAATGATTTTCCCTATCTCATCAACATTTTTTCCTTTTTGAAGTACAATAACCAAAGTCGTGGAAAGGTTAAGCTCATTCAATTTTTCCAGAGCTTTCATCCGTACATTGGTAAGGTCTTTTCCCCTGAAATCCTGCAGAACTTCAGGTTTAAAGGAATCAAACTGAAGATACACTTCAAATTCCGGAGCATACGTTGCCAGCTTTTCAGCAAACCCCGGATCATTGGCTATTCTTACCCCATTGGTATTCAGCATCAGGTGTCTGATCGGTTTTGACTTAGCAATATCCATGATTTTGAAGAATTCCGGATGAATGGTGGGTTCACCACCACTGATTTGCACCACATCTGGTTCCCCTTCATTTTTTACAATGACATCGAGCATGGCTTCTATCTCCTCCAGGCTTCTATGATTTCCGTAATGTGGGGAAGACATGGCATAGCAGGTAGGACAGGTCAGATTACAACGGTCTGTTACTTCAACGATAGAAAGACAGCTATGCTGTTCATGGTCTACACAAAGCCCGCAGTCATAAGGGCATCCGTATTCCACATCAGTTCCGAAATGAAGTGGCATTTCCGAAGCTTTATTATAGTTTCTGATGTTTTTATAATAATGTACATCTGTGGCTATTTTTGTTTTAAAAAAGCCATGATCGGGACATCTTTTGGTCATAAAAACCGCTTCCTCTTCTATAATGATTTTGGCTCCTACCCTTTTCAGGCATTCCGGGCATAGGCTGATAGTATAATCGTAATAGGTATAATTTCTTACCGGCATAATTTTAATTTTTTTAAAGTCCCCCACCGCAGATGTAGCCGCTTATTAATCCGCAGACTAACAAGCAAATAACCATTGTCTGTATGAATTGTTTTTTTGAAAATTTTCTTCCGCCTTTCAATTCATAAATCAATTTTACAAAAAGAGTAACAATCAATGAAATAAAGAGTGCACCAATAATAATGATCCCAACAATCATCACTACCAGCCCCCCAAGATCACCTACCTCCAATAATGTTAAGGTTTTCATATTTCAATTGTTTTTTGGTTGTACATTAAATCCCTGGTATTTTTTATCTTATAAATGTAATAAATAATTACACCAATACACACTAATTGAATCGTTCCCAGGTTTCCTATAATTTCCACCTTTGGTTTGATAAAATCCAAAAGAAATCTGAATATAAAATAGCTCAGCATAAACAGCTGAAATACAAATCCGGACGGGAATTTACTGTGTTTTCCTATTCTGTTTAAATAAATCCAGAGTAGAATTAAGAATACAATTTCATACAGCGCAACAGGGTGTCTCAGATACTGGTCCCCGAGATGCATTCCGAAAATAAAACGGGTGGGAACACCATATGTTTCTTCATGAATTCCGGTTAAAAAGCAGCCTATTCTTCCGATAATAATGGCAAGCATCAAAGGGAAGACAATCAAATCTCCCGTGCTTTCTTTATGCCTGACTATTTTTTTTGCCAGTTCTACACCTATCAATCCAAAAGCAAGTCCACCGACAATCGTGTTATTAGACCAGATCTCCTTTAATGAAAACTTTTCAAATAGGGCATAAGGGTTTTCCAGGTTTCCAATCAGTTTCGACCCGAATAAAGCTCCGGCAGTAGCACCGATAAGAATTGCCGCAGAAGTATTGAATGAAAGCTTATCAGAAGATTTTCTCTTGAGATAGAAATAATAACGCATTCCGATAAATATTCCCAATGTTTCAAAAACAGGGTGTGCCAGAACCGTTTTGCCAAAAATCTGAAAAGTAACAGGAAAATCCATTGATTCAAAAGTAAGATATTTCAGATAATTTGCTAATTTTATTTGGTAAACAAATAAATCATTTACACAAAATGCGAATAGAATATGATATAAAACTGGGATTTAAGGATGTAATGTTCCGCCCTAAGCGTTCTACATTAAAATCCCGTTCAGAAGTTGATTTAGAAAGAGAATTTACTTTCAGGCATACCCAAAAGAAATGGAAAGGAACTCCTGTAATTGCGGCTAACATGGATACGGTAGGAACTTTCGAAATGGCTGTCGAGCTTGCCAAAGATAAAATTATTACCGCTGTGCACAAACATTATTCCGTAGAAGAATGGAATGCTTTTTTACAAAATCAGCCGGAAAGCATTTATCAATATATCGCTTTAAGTACTGGAACGGGGAAAGCTGATGAAGAAAAAATCAGACAGATCCTTGAAAACCATCCAAAAATCGAATTTCTCTGTATTGATGTAGCCAATGGCTATTCAGAGCATTTTGTAGGTTTTGTGAAGCGTGCAAGGGCTAATTTTCCTGATAAAATTATTATCGCAGGGAATGTGGTTACCGGAGAAATGGTAGAGGAGCTGCTTCTGGTAGGTGCAGATATTATAAAAGTAGGAATCGGCCCAGGCTCCGTTTGTACGACCCGTGTAAAAACAGGAGTAGGCTATCCGCAATTGTCAGCGATTATTGAATGTTCTGACGCGGCTCATGGTCTTGGTGGCCATATCATTGCAGACGGCGGCTGTAAAGTTCCCGGAGATGTAGCAAAAGCTTTTGGTGGCGGTGCCGATTTTGTAATGCTGGGCGGAATGTTTGCCGGGCATGACGAAAGTGGCGGTGAAATGATTGAGGAAAATGGTAAAAAATACCGTTTATTTTATGGGATGAGCTCAAAAACGGCTATGGATAAGCATTCAGGAGGTGTTGCGGAATACAGGGCTTCTGAAGGAAAAACCGTAAAAGTGGCTTACAAAGGTCCGGTTTCAGAAACCGTAAAGGATATTTTAGGCGGTGTACGTTCTACCTGTACCTATGTGGGAGCTTCAAAACTTAAGGAATTATCAAAACGAACCACTTTTATAAGAGTTCAGGAACAGGAAAACCAGGTTTTTAAAGAGTAACGTTGAAAAAAACATTTCACATAGCAAATGGCGATTATCTTGCTGAATATCTGAATAAAACTTCAGTCGGTGGCGAGATAATTGTTTGCCGCGAAGCATTAATTTCAGGTCCTTTACAGTCGGATTCTCTTGATCATTTCTGGAAAATAAGATCTGAATTTGTTTCGGGAGAATATGAAGCCTCCCAACAAAGCTATTATAAAAAAGTTGTTCCGGAATTTCAAAAAATACTGGATATTCCTGAAAACGCTGAAGTGAATCTCTGGTTTGAAGATGATCTGTTTTGCCAGGTCAATATATGGTTTTGCATTTCTCTACTCTCTGAAAAGAAAAATATCCAGGTATTCAGGGTTTTTCCTCAGGTTCCTGATGTTGAAGATCACTGGAAAGGATTTTCTTTATCCGGCAGCCATGCATTAGAAGAATCATATCGATTAAAAGAAGAATTCAGGAAAGAAGATATCCGGTTGGGAGCACATTTTTGGAATGCTTATAAAAATCAGGATAAGAATCAGCTGTCCCGGTTATCGGAAAATAAATCTGTTTGTTTCCGATATCTGAAAGAAGTAATTGATGCTTATTGTAATGCTTTTCCTGAAAACACTTCATTGACCAATCCTGAAGTTTTCGTAAAAAAATTAACAGAAAACGGGGTCAGGGATTTTAATATCATCTTTAAAGAATTTCAGCAGAATTTCGGAATATACGGTTATGGTGATGTTCAGGTCAAGAATATGTGCCATAAAGCCATCAATAGATAACAAAAATCCGTCACCTATTTATGATGACGGATTTTTATTTTATGCAGAGACAGTTGGTTATGTTAACATCCCACCATCAACGTTTAATGTTTGTCCTGTAATATAAGCAGACATCTCGCTTCCTAAGAATACACATGCATTTGCAATATCTTCAGGCTGTCCGCCTCTTTTCAATGGAATTCCTTCTCTCCAGCCCTGAACTGTTTTTTCATCCAAAGCAGCGGTCATTTCCGTTTCAATAAATCCGGGAGCGATGGCATTACAACGGATGTTTCTTGATCCTAATTCCAAAGCAACAGATTTTGTAAACCCGATAACTCCGGCTTTGGAAGCTGCATAATTGGCCTGGCCTGCATTTCCTTTCACTCCTACTACGGATGTCATATTGATGATAGACCCTGTTTTTGCCTTCATCATTGGCTTGATAACTGCTTTTGTAAGGTTGAATACAGAATCTAAGTTTACTTTGATAATCGTATCCCAATCGTCTTTTGACATTCTCAGCAATAAATTATCCCTTGTAATTCCTGCATTGTTGATCAGAATATCTATTTTCCCAAATTCAGCCATTACTTCGTCTACTAATTTTTGGGCAGCATCATAATCTGAAGCATCAGATTGGTAACCTTTAATTTGAGTTACAGAACTTAAAGTCGCTTCTAATTCTTTAGCCTTGTCTACAGATCCGGCATATGTAAATGCTACCTTAGCTCCCTGTTGAGCAAAAATTTCAGCAATTCCTCTTCCGATTCCTCTTGTAGCTCCGGTAATTAGTGCTACTTTTCCTTCTAATAGTTTCATATTTATGACAATTATTTTCTTTTTAATTCATTAGTCAAGTGTAGGTTGGCTAATTTACTATTATTTAATTTTACCAAAATTAAACGTGCGCAAAGATATTATAAAATGTTATTCAAAGCATTTCAAATCATTATTTTAGTAAAAAATTATGACTGTTTTTGTTCTGTATAAAAATTATTCGAAGAATATTTTTTCTTTCTGCGGGGTGAAATACAGGTATTCGGAATCGTTCACTCTGGTCAGTTTTATTCCTTTCCTGTCTGTAGAATATTTATCGTAGATAACCTCTTTTAAAGGTTCTCCTTTATGGTTGGTAAGGCCGAATTTCTTTCCTTTCTGTACAACAATTTCATTTTCACCCAGAAAAGTAACAATATCATCATACATGAATGGAATAACCTCATTTCCTTCTTCATCAAGCATACCATAAAAATTTTCTTTGTTTTTGCAGATAATTGCAGGATAAAACTGAAAAGGCTTTATGGAAGCAATATTTTTAAGCGCTGTATAAGATCTGTTTTTTGGTGAAAACTTATAAAAAATGTCATCCTTCTTTACAATTAAATTATCAAAAAACACTTTTTCTATCTGATATCCTTCATCCAGAATATTTTTTAAATTTTTGTCTAAAAGTTGCTCTTCATTCTCTTTACTCACATACAGATAATCTTCGCCTTCAATTTTGAAAGCTTCCACCACATCAAATTCTTTAGGAAAGATCACTTCACCGTCAGTTTTGAGTACGGCAATTTTTGGATTCTTATCATCTTTCAAGCTTTTAAACAAGCCGTCAAACAAATGGTTTACATAATGAAATTCTGTTGGATAAACCTTTTTTTCAGCTTTAGAAAAAATGTTTACTTTATTATCTTTGATCAGATAAATGTATTTTCTTCCCACAAAAGCCTGTTCGTAAATTTCATCAGCCAGAACCGTTTCACTTTCATCTACAATTCCATATCTGCTTTTCGCAATATTTTTTGTAACCAAGAACGGAAAACCATTAATATCCTCGATATAATGATTTGAAATCTGGCTTAAAGTTTTACCGTTACTATCAATAATTTCTCCCTTTCCTATTCCTGTGGTAATGTACACCCTGCCTTTGTAAAAACGAAGATCTTCATCAAATGCTCTGTCAGAAACCTGTTTACCATCGTAGTCATAAATAAACCAGGCTCCTCCTTTTTTTACAAAAATCCTGTTTTCGCTGGCAAATTCTATTTTATCAGATGATGGAATAACCTGCTTTCCGTTGTAATCATAAACGCTTTCAATACCCGCTTTGGAATAAATCAGTCTTTCTTTATTTTCCCACGTCCTGTATCTGAAATTATCCATCGGAATTAATTCAGTTCCTTTTTCATCAATTAAAGCAACTTTTCCTCTAAAATTACCTTCCTTTCCTTTTAAAATAAATCGATTCTCTGATAACCTTGAAATCTCACTTTTAAAAGAATCATTAAAAGTAATATTACCCAAAGAATCGACAATGCCGGACCTTCCGGTCTTTGAGTCACTGATAATTCCATATCCTTTTGAGTAGAAATGAACTTCTTTACCTATTTTTTTTGATAACAGAATCTGGGTGTACTGATCAGTCTGTGCCATACAGACCGATGAAAATAATATAAAAACTAACTTTTTCAATTAAATAGAATTATTCACGATGAGAACAATCTCGCCTTTTAGGGTTTTACTTTTAGAGAACTCAATTAACTCATTGATTGTTCCTCTTTTGGTCTCTTCAAACTTTTTAGAAATCTCACGGCTCAGGCTCACTTTGGTTTCCTCGCCGAAAAATTCTTTGATCTGTTCAAGAGTAGTGTTTATTTTATGCGGACTTTCGTATAAAACAATTGTTTTCTTTTCTTCCGCAAGCTGTCTGAGCTTTGTTTGCCTTCCTTTTTTCTGGGGAAGAAATCCTGCAAACAGGAATTCATTATTCGGGAGCCCGGAAACGACCAGAGCCGGAACAAAAGCCGTTGCCCCGGGAAGACAAATCATTTCAATATCATGGTCTGCGCCCGCTTTTCCTAGCAAATAGCCGGGATCTGAAATTCCCGGAGTCCCTGCATCCGTAATCAGGGCGATATTCTGCCCGTTTTTAAGATCAGTAATCACCTTTTCTGTTGCCTGGTGCTCATTATGTAAATGATAAGATTTTAAAGGTTTTGAAATCTCGAAATGCTTTAAAAGAATTCCTGAGGTTCTTGTGTCTTCACACAAAATATAATCCACTTCCTTCAGCACATTTACGGCTCTGAAAGTCATGTCTTCTAAGTTTCCGACGGGTGTTGGAACAAAATATAAAATACCGCTCAAAATTATAAGAATTTATTTTCTACCAATACCCATAATCTTTGGGCATATTCATCTACTTTACCCCAGTTTCTGGCATAATAAAGGTCACTCAGATACTCTTTTGCTTCTTCCAGTGTTCTGAAACTATTGAGATCTGTAATTACTTCATTCAGTTCAGACTGGCTTCCTCCGAATAAAGTTTTTGAAAAAGCAATCCTGTCATTTAAGTCCAGCTTAAATTCAGGTTTCCTTTTTTCAGCTTCCATAAAATCTGTCGGTATATTGGTTTTCAGAAGGCTTCCCATATCTTCTTTTATCACTGTCTCTTTCTTTTCCTGAGGAACTTCTCTTTCGAGAGGATCATCATCAAAAAGGGTCTTAACCGCTTTTAATCCTTTGATATTGGCAAGTTTAATTTTTTTCTCCTGATTATAAGCATCTAAATTTTCAAAATTTTCATCTGAAGAAGGTTTTTTCTTTTCAATTTCAGAATGGGGCTTATTGATCTCTACAATTCTTCTCCTTTCATGTTCCTCTTCTGTTATTGCCTCTTCATACTTTTCTTCTGTCTGGGCATCATTTTTTATCTCATTCAGAATATTTTCAACATTGGATGTTTCGTTTGCCATTTCACCCTGTCCGAGACTGATGCTTGAAGTAATAAACTGCTCTTCATTTTCTTCAATAAGAATCTCTTCGTCTAAAAGTTCAGTATCAAAAATACTTGGAATTCTTTCTACTGCTTCCGGAGTTTCATTAGCATTTTCTGTTTCCGGTTCAAAACTCAGCTGAATTTTTTCTTCTTCTTCAAAAGATCCGGAATTGCTATCTTGATCATCAGAAAGCTCATTTTCAAACTCATCGATTTCGTTCAGCTGATTCGTAAAAATCACCTCTTCTTCTGTTGTCTCCTGACTAAACATTTCTTCATCAATATCTTCATGAGTTTCAGGTTCTGAGTCTGCAAGGATTCTTTCTTCATCTACAAAGCTTAAAATGCTTCCCTCATAGTCTGATGTATCATTTTCATCAATCTCATTCAACTGATTATTAAAAACAGCTTCTTCCTCGGTAATATCCTGTTGAGATTTTCTTTCATCAAAATTTTCATCCCTTTGTTCCTCAGAATTTTCTTCAACAAAACTGATGATATTCTCATGGAGCTCATTTTCGTCAATTTCATTGAATTCATTATTAAAGATCGCTTCCTCTTCGGTAACATCGTTATTTGTTTCCTTACTTTCAAATTCTGTCCCTACGAAAGAAATATTCTTCCCATTTTCAATAGTTTGGGCTGAATTATCTGTTACAAAAAATTCGATATTTTTTTCCAGCAATCTCAAAAAAGAAATCCTGTTAGCAAGTTCATCTACAAGATCCTGCTTGGAAAGTAATTCGTCAACATTGTTTATTTTCTCCAAAATATCAATGATATTCTTGGATTCAAAAAAAATCTTTTCCTTTAAATCTTGGATATTCTGCATATAAGATTCTTGTTAAAATTGCTTACTTTTGATGTTAAAATTATTACGGCTAATTTAACAAATGTTTTTAGAAAATACAATTAATCATTCCAAACAAAGTGGTTGGATGGAAGTTATTTGTGGCTCTATGTTTTCAGGAAAAACCGAAGAATTGATCCGAAGACTGAGAAGAGCTGAAATGGCGGGGCAGAATGTGGAAATTTTTAAACCTAAATTGGATACCAGATATTCCGATGAAGATGTGGTATCCCACAATCAGAATAAAATACGGAGTACAGCAGTGGAAAATCCCAACGAAATCCTTTTGCTGGCTTCCAATTGTGATGTTGTAGGGATTGATGAAGCCCAGTTTTTTGATGAAAGCATTGTAGAAATTGCCAATCAATTAGCCAACAGTGGAATAAGAGTTGTTGTTGCTGGTCTTGATATGGACTTTTTGGGACGTCCGTTTGGACCGATGCCCAATCTGATGGCTACTGCTGAATATGTAACAAAAGTGCATGCTATTTGTAAGAGAACAGGTAATTTAGCTAATTATTCCATGAGGATTACCCAGGGAAATAACCTGGTAGAATTGGGCGAGACCGAAAGCTATGAAGCAGTGAGCCGCCGGGTTTTTATTGATGAAGTGCTTTCAAAAAAGAAAAAATAAAATTAAATTTATACCTAAATTAATCGCAAAGACGAAAATTATTTAATATTTTGAGTTTTTAAGATGAATAATTTAATCAACTTCATTGTTGAAATCTTTTTTGCGATTAATAAAAAATTAAGGGCTAAAACGATTTCGCCTAAAAATAAGCAGAAGGATATTAATGAATTATACAGTACACCAAATTGCAGAAATCACCAATGCTGAGATTATTGGAGACAAAGATTCAGTTATCAAAAACATAGCTTTTGATAGCAGAATTATCTATTCAACAAAAAATACTGCATTTATTGCAATTAATACTAAAAAGAATTCCGGGGAAAAATTTATAGAATCAGCTATTGACAGAGGAATAAACGTTATTATTTCAGAAAATCAATTTCCACAATTTGAAAATATAACATGGATCCTGGTTGAAAATTCTGTGGAATTCCTTCAGAAACTGGCCAAATATCATTTTGAGCACTCTCATCTTAAATCGATTGGGATTACAGGAAGTAATGGGAAAACCATTTTAAAAGAATGGCTGTACCAATGCCTCTGGAATGAGTTTCCTACCATCAAAAGCCCGAAAAGCTTCAATTCTCAAATCGGACTTCCCCTTTCCTTGCTCCAAATTAACGATGCCCATCAGCTGGGAATTTTTGAAGTAGGAATTTCCAAGCCTGATGAGATGCAGAAACTGGAAAATATTTTTCACCCCCAGATTGGACTGTTGACTCATATCGGAACTGCACACGCTGCCAATTTTACGTCCGAAGAAGAATTAATCAGTGAAAAAATTAAGCTTTTCAAAGATTCTGAAGTAATTATTTACAATGGCGATAACCCATTGGTTGAATATAAAATAAAACAGCTTTATTCAAGTAAAAAATTAATTTCTTATGGCTTTAAAAAAGAAAACCTGGTTTCCATTAAAAACAATATTTCCAAAGAGGAAGATATTATTGTAGAATATTTTGATGAGGAAATCAGCTTTCCAGCCCATCAGAGAGATGAAGCCACATTAACGAATGCTTTAGCCCTTCTTACCGTTCTGAAAGAGTTGAACATCGAAAATCAGAAGATCATCGAAAAAATCAACTCTTTAAAGGCCATAGAGATGAGACTTGAAGCGATTGAAGGAGTTAAAGGCAATATCATCATCAATGATTCCTTTAATCTGGATCTCGATTCTCTGAAAACTGCCTTACAGTTTTTAAATGAATATAAAAAACCTGAAAAATCATTGGTTTTAACGGATATTCTCGGGGTAAACTCCAATTCCCGGGAATTGTATGAAGAAGTTTCCGAGCTCGTGAATGAGCAGAAATTTGATTCCGTTTTCCTGATAGGCGATGAGATCAGCAAGTTTAGCCATCTTTTTAATTCTAAAACATTTACTTTCATAGACACTCATGAACTCATTGAAAGTAAACATCTTACCGATATTGAAAACCAGATCATCCTTCTGAAAGGAGCCAGAAAATTTGAGATTGAAAAGCTTAAAGACCTTCTTGAGCTCAGAAAACATGATACCGTTCTGGAGATCAATCTGAATGCTATTCTTCATAATATCAATTACCATAAATCTTTATTAAAACCCAGAACCAAAATGATGGCAATGGTAAAGGCCAATGCTTATGGTTTGGGAAGCTATGAGATTTCAGAATTCTTACAGCACCATCACATCGATTATCTTGGGGTAGCCTTTGCAGATGAAGGTGCAGAGCTCCGTAAAAAAGGAATCACCACTCCTATTGTTGTGATGAATCCGGAACAGCATAGCTATGATACTATTATTCAATACAATCTGGAACCGGAAATTTACAGTTTCAGGGTGCTGGATCTTTTCTATGAAGCAGTTCAAAAATCAGGGTATGATAAAAAATATCCGATCCATATTAAGCTGGAGACCGGAATGCATCGTCTTGGTTTCAAAGGATTTGAATTGGACCAGCTCAGTGAAGCTTTAAAAAATAAAAATGTAAAAGTTCAAAGTATTTTCAGTCATCTGTCGTCTTCAGATGTACCGGATGAAAAAGAATTTACTTTACATCAGCTGGAAATTTTTGATAAAAATTCAGGCTATTTAATTGAAAACCTTGGCTATCAGCCTATCCGACATATTTTAAATTCATCAGGGATAACAAGTTATACAGATTATCAATATGATATGGTGAGGATTGGGATAGGAATGCTAGGAGAATCACCAGATAGTGAAATACAAAAACAGCTACAGTCCACCGTAAGCTTTAAAACGGTTATCTCTCAGATCTCATTCGTAGAAAATGGGGAATCTGTAGGCTATAGCAGAAAATATAAAGCAGATCATCTAACAAAGATAGCCACCATTCCGGTAGGTTACGCAGATGGAATTCCCAGACTGATAGGAAATCAGGTTGGAAATGTGGGGGTAAATAAAATGCTGGCCCCGATTGTAGGAAATATCTGCATGGATATGATGATGATCAATGTAGACAATATCCCCAACATAAAAGAAGGCGATACTGTTACTGTTTTTAATGCAAAACCAAGTTTAAAAGAATTCGCAGGCTATTGCAAAACGATAACCTATGAAGTGTTAACCTCTATTTCACCACGGGTGAAACGGATTTATGTAAAAGATTAACTATGAGAAAACTCCTTGCTCTTTTATTCGTATTTCTATTCCTTTTAGCCACTGCACAGGTAAAAAAGGATCTGGTAATTCCTAAAAATCCTAAAATAGGGCTTTCGCTGGCCGGAGGAGGAGCTAAAGGTTTTTCTCACGTTGGAGTACTTAAAGTACTGGATTCATTGGGCATTAAAGTAGATTATATTGCCGGAACCAGCATGGGAGCTATTGTAGGCGGCCTTTATGCTTCAGGGTATTCCGGGAAAGAAATAGAAAAAATTGTAATGGATACAGACTTCTATTCTTTGATCATGGATCCCAAATCCAGGCAGGAAAGTACTTTTTTTAATAAATCTGTCGATAAATATTTATTATCTATTCCTTTAAAAAACGGAAAAATTACCCTACCTTCTTCTATCAGTACGGGGCAGAAGAATGTATATCTGCTTAAAGAACTATTTAAAAATGTCTCAAATATTAATGATTTTTCCAAGCTTCCCATTCCGTTTATGTGCGTAGCTACCAATCTGGAAAGCGGAAATATGCAGATTTTTGAAAAAGGAGATCTTGTACAATCTATTATGGCGAGTTCTGCCTTTCCTTCTTTAATGGATCCTGTGAAAATAGGAGACAGCATTTATATCGACGGGGCAATGTCTGTAAACTATCCCTCGAAGCCATTAAAAGAGAAAGGAATCGATATCGTTATCGGTGTGGACCTTAATCAGGATTTATCAAAAAGAGAAGATTTAAACAACATTATAGCGATTTTAAATCAGGTTATTGATTTCGGCATCAAAAAAGATACGAGGCGACAGTATAAATATACCGATATTAATATCAAACCTGATCTGAAAGGTATGACCGCCACGAGCTATGACGAAAAGAAAAAAATACTGGACAGCGGCTACGCCGAAGGTTTAAAATATACCGCTGTATTAGATCATCTCCCTAAACGGCCATTTGACCGCCTCAGACAGCAAATAAACCCCATTTATTCCAATGTATATAAGATAGACAGCATTGAGATAGTTGGAAGCAAAATTTACGGTAAAAACTATGTATTGGGGAAAATGGGATTACACCTCCCCTCTATGCAGACTTATGGAAGTATTAATAAAAAAATAGATAAGCTGGTTGCCACCAATAATTACAAATTCATCAATTATGATATTGTAACTGAAAATGATGCCAATTATCTCAAGCTGTATGTTACCGAAGATAATGCCCGGCATTTCTTAAAATTCGGACTGCATTATGATGAAATTTTCAAAACAGGATTATTATTAAATTATTCAGCAAAACGCCTCCTCTTTAAAAATTCTAATCTTTCTTTGGATGTAATTGTAGGAGACAAGCCCAGATATTATTTAAACTATTTCATTGATAACGGATACATTCCAGGTTTTGGAATTTATTCTTCAGGGATGAGTTTTGATTTGAAAGATGTGAATAACTATATTACCGATAAATGGGAATGGTTTAGAAATGAAGCTTATATTCAATCTGTATGGAAAGATAAGTTTGCCGTAGGTGGTGGTATAAGCTACGATTATTTTCAAGCAGAAATCAATAATGCAAATTACAAATCTAACCGGTTTTTGAATCCTTATATTTTTATAAAAAGCGATACACAGAATGACAGGGATTTTCCTACAAAAGGAATATATATTTCAGCAGAAGGAAAGGTAATTGATTTATTAAAATCCGAAGTTGAAAAAAGGCTGGTACAGATAAAAGCTGATATAAGAATTAATATTCCTCTGACAAAACAATTTTCTTATCGTCTTAATCTGTATGGCGGAGTCACTATTGGTGAAAAACTTCCCCAATTCTATCAATACAGGTTGGGAGGAATTTTTGAACAGAATATTGTTAATTTCAAAAACTTTGCAGGATTCTATTTTGCACAGCTTAATACCAATAATGTGGTATTAGTTTCAAATGATCTTCAATTCAAATTCAATAAAAACTATTTTGTAAGCGGAAATTTCTCTTTTGCAAATCTTTCAGATGATGTAACTTTTGAAGATGCAGTAAAATTAAATTACAGCTCCCTGGGAATCACGGCTGGTTATAAATCACCTTTCGGACAGATCAGGTTTAATTTCAGCCACTCACTTAAAAACAATCAAAAAGGCATATTCAGTGTCATATTAGGGCACTGGTTTTAAAACAATGATACAATTCTTTTACGAAAATTTACAGGAATCAGTAAATACAGATTATCAAAAATGGCTGGAGGATATTATTCTTTCAGAAGAAAAAAAGCTGGGTGAAATCAGTTATATATTTTGTAATGACGAATACTTACTGAAAATCAACCAGGATTATTTGCAGCATGATTACTATACAGACATCATCACTTTTGATTATGTAAAAGGTAAAACAATAAGCGGAGAGATTTTCGTATCTTTGCAGCGCATTTCCGATAATGCTTCTACTCTATCCAAAAACTATGAAGAAGAGCTGAGAAGGGTTTTAGCTCATGGTATTCTTCATCTTTGCGGATATAAAGACAAGACTGAAGAAGAAGAGAAAGGAATGCGGGGAAAAGAAGATTTTTATTTAGCTAAATATAACAATTAAAAGCTGAATAACGCCTTGTACAGGCTATTTTAGATCCTATTTTTCACTAATGTTTCACGTGAAACATTAAGATAAAAATTAAAACTTAAGGCTTAAAACAAGCAATATAAAATGATTTCAGAAATATATGATGTAATTGTAGTAGGTGCCGGCCACGCAGGTTGTGAAGCGGCAGCAGCAGCGGCCAATCTTGGCTCAAAAACTTTACTCGTTACAATGAATATGCAGACCATCGGGCAAATGAGCTGCAATCCGGCAATGGGAGGCATTGCAAAAGGACAGATCGTAAGAGAGATTGATGCAATGGGAGGTTATTCAGGAATTGTAGCAGATAAATCTGCAATTCAGTTTAAAATGCTGAATCTCTCGAAAGGTCCCGCAATGTGGTCTCCCAGAACACAGAACGATAGAATGCTTTTTGCAGAAGAATGGCGTTTAGCATTAGAAAATACTCCTAATCTTGATTTTTTTCAGGATATGGTAAAGCAGCTTATTGTAGAAAATAATAAGGTTACAGGTGTTGTGACTTCATTAGGAATCCAGATAAAAGCGAAATCAGTGGTTCTTACCAATGGAACATTCCTTAACGGATTAATTCATGTAGGAGATAAACAATTAGGAGGCGGAAGAATGGGTGAACCCAGAGCTTTTGGAATCACGGAACAATTGGTTTCTTTAGGTTTTGAGGCAGGAAGAATGAAAACAGGCACCCCGCCGAGAGTTGACGGAAGAAGTCTTGATTATTCTAAAATGGAAGAACAGAAAGGAGATGAAAAACCTCAAAAATTCAGCTACTTAGATACTCCTAAATTAACCAAACAATTAAGCTGCCATATTGTTTATACCAATGAAACGGTACACGATATTTTACGTGAAGGTTTTGATAGAAGCCCTATGTTTAATGGAACAATTCAAAGTTTAGGCCCAAGATATTGTCCAAGTATTGAAGATAAAATAAACCGTTTTGCAGAAAGAACGAGACACCAGCTATTTGTAGAACCGGAAGGCTGGAAAACTGTAGAAATTTATGTCAATGGTTTCAGTTCTTCACTTCCTGAAGATGTTCAGATCAAGGCGATGAAACATATTCCAGGGTTTGAAAATGTAAAAGTATTCCGTCCCGGCTATGCTATTGAATATGACTACTTCCCCCCTACCCAGTTAAAGCATACCTTAGAAACAAAGCTCATCGATAGCCTATATTTTGCAGGACAGATCAATGGCACTACAGGATATGAGGAAGCAGCCGGACAGGGCTTAATAGCAGGCATAAATGCCCATAATAAAGTGCATGATAAGGAAGAATTCATCCTTAACAGGGATGAAGCCTATATCGGTGTTTTAATTGATGATCTGATCACAAAAGGAACAGAAGAACCTTATAGAATGTTTACATCCCGTGCGGAATACAGACTGCTTTTAAGACAGGATAATGCTGATATCAGATTAACTGAAAAAGCTTATCAATTAGGACTGGCAAAAGAAGACAGATTAAGAAAAGTAAATGATAAAATAGCTAAAAGCCAGGAACTTGAAACATTTCTACGAGAAACTTCTTTAAAGCCTGGAATCATTAATCCGATCCTCGAATCTGCAGAAAGTAATCCTGTAGATCAGGCTTATAAAGCAGCTCAGTTCCTTACCAGACCTAATATTACATTGGAAAAACTGGATAATATCGAAGCTATAAAAGAAGTATCTTCCACTTATGATGAGGAAGTAAGAGAACAGGCTGAAGTAAACATCAAATATAAAGGGTATATTGAAAAAGAAAAGGAAAATGTAGCCAAACTGAATCGTTTGGAAAATATTAAAATTCCTGAAGATTTCGATTATACAAAATTATCAAGCCTTTCTGCTGAGGCTAAACAAAAAATGACTAAAGTAAAGCCAAAAACAATTGCTCAGGCAGGTAGAATAAGTGGTGTTTCACCAGCCGATATAAATGTTTTACTGGTTTATTTAGGACGTTAATTAAAATATGTTTCACGTGAAACATTTATAAAATAAAAGCAAAAAATTAAGGTATTTATGAGCTCATTTTGAATTCTGAATATCTTAATTTTTAATTTAAAAGAATTGTTAAATGAAGATTAAAGATCATTTTTTATCTCAGGAAATATTTGAGATCAAAGAAACAGAGACAAAAGGAGTTTTTAAAACCTCCCCTGTTCCATCTGATATTTCTAAATATTATGAAAGTGAAGATTACATTTCCCATCATCAGGACTCAGGAAGCATCAAAGAAAAACTATACAAATTTCTTCAATCTTTTAATCTTCAGTATAAAAAAACAATCCTCATTGACAGAATAAAAAAAGGTTCAAAAGTTCTTGACTATGGCTGCGGTGCAGGAGAATTTGTAAAATATATTGAAAATGACTTTGAAACTTTTGGGTTTGAGCCTGATTCTGATGCCAAAAAAGCAGCTAAAACCAAAATATCAAAAGCCAGTATTATTGATAATATTAATAACATAGAAGATGAAAGCTTGGATGCAATTACTTTATGGCATGTTTTCGAACATATCGGAAACCAGGATGAAATGCTTAATATCTTTCATGATAAGTTAAAAGAAAAAGGCTTACTGATAATCGCAGTTCCCAACCCTACTTCCTATGATGCAAAACATTATAAAGAATTTTGGGCAGCTTATGATGTTCCTAGGCATATTTATCATTTCTCAAAAAGCGGAATGGAAAATTTAATTTCAAAGAAACCAAACTGGAAAATGAGAAAAATAAAACCTTTAGTCCTTGACTCTTATTATATCTCCATGTTGAGCGAAAAATACAAAAAATCACCCCTCTTTTGGCTAAAAGCTGTCATTCACGGGACGATTTCTAACGCAAAAGCCCTTTTTTCTAACGAATTTTCAAGTTTGATATATATTATCGAAAAAAAATAGAAAATCGATTTTAACCCTATTTATGAAGGTCAAAATTGACTAGTTTTAGTATCAAAATAAAAAATCCACATCAATAGGTGTGGATTTTCTTTTGTTACAATAAATGTAATATTGAACATTCAGAGAAATAAACACATTAAAATCATGACTAAGCTTAACCAATAAATTCATCTAAAAAATTTTCACATAATTTAATTATCTATTAAAAAAGATATATAGAATCCCAATAGAATGTATAAAAAATAAATAAAAAATGTTAAATATATAATTTATAAGCTAATACTATAATAAAAATACTGTTTATTTATAAATTAATTATATTTTTATCAAAGTTAAATCATTAAAAATACAATTATGAGAAATTTAAAAATCGCTACTTTTATTTTAGGATTAGTATTCTTGTTTTCTTGTGAAAAAGAGGAAGATATTATTGTACAAGGACCACAGCAAGAAAATCAAAAAAACCATGCAATGGGAGCCTTATTTGTAGATGATGCTACTTACCAGTCATTTGATAAAGTGGATGCAGACGCTTTAGTATTAAAATATAAAGGAAAAAATGCATCAGCCAAACTTCTTCCATCAAGCTTTTTCGTATCCGGACAACCAACAGTTGGCAACCAGGGAAATGAAGGATCTTGTGTAGCATGGGCAACTGCATATGCTGGTGCCAGTATATTAGAATCTAACTTTAAAGGAATTACACAATCCAGAAGCCCGGAATATGTTTATAACCAGATAAAACAAGGATCTTGCAGTTCAGGCTCATATATTACAGATGCCTTGGATCTGATAGAAAATCAGGGAGTTTGCAGTTTTTCGGAAATGCCATATACTGATACTGAATGCAGTACACAACCCAATAGTTATCAAAAGAATGCAGCAAGCACACATAAATTTATAAGCTGGGCCACAGTGAACAAATCTAAAATTGATGACGTAAAAAAATTATTAAGCCTGAATCTTCCGATTATTATAGGGATTACGGTAGACCAGGAGTTTAATAATCTTCAAAATACAGGATGGATACTTAAGAAACGTTCAGGAAGCGTTCTTGGCGGTCATGCCATCTGCGTGGTAGGATATGATGATGCAAAACAGGCTTTTAAAGTACAGAATTCCTGGGGAACCTCATGGGCTGATAATGGATATTTCTGGATAGATTACACTTTCTTCAAAAAAAGTGTTTATTTTGGAGGTGTAGTTGAAGAAGCCTATGTAGCTTATGTTCAATAACCAGTAAATAAATAATATAAAAAAACCAGCTCAAATTAAGCTGGTTTTTATTTGAATATCAATATCAATTGTTTGAATATATTAATTATTGATAGCAGCAACTCCAGGAAGCTCTAAACCTTCCAGACTTTCCAGCATCGCTCCACCACCTGTGGAAACATAACTTACTTTATCACCATAACCGAACTGCTTAACAAAAGCAACACTGTCTCCACCTCCTACTAGTGAAAAAGCTCCCAATCTCGTAGCTTCAGCAATACTATCGCCTAAGGCAACTGTACCTGCCGAAAAGTTTGACATTTCAAAAACTCCAATAGGACCGTTCCATAAAATAGTTCTTGAATTTAAAAGAACATCATTAAACTGATCCCTGGATTTTTGACCGGCATCCAGTCCCATCCATCCTTCAGGAATAGCAAAAATATCAACTTCTTTTCGATCCGCATCATTATTAAATTCTTCTGCAATAATTGTATCTGAAGGGAGATATACCTTTACATTATGTTGCTTGGCTTTTCCTAGAATTTCAAGAGCTAAAGGCAATTTATCTTCCTCTACCAATGAATTTCCAATTTTTCCTCCCAAAGCTTTAATAAAAGTAAAAGCCATACCACCACCAATAATTAAATTGTCAACCGCAGGTAAGATATTTTCTATAATGGTAATTTTAGTTGAAACTTTAGACCCGCCAAGGATAGCTGTAACAGGTTTTTCTCCGCTTTTTAAAACTTTATCAATTGCCTGAAGCTCTTTAGCCATTAATAAACCGAAAAATTTAGTTGATTGAAAATATCGAGCAATGACAGCTGTGGAAGCATGTGCTCTGTGAGCTGTTCCAAAAGCATCATTTACATAAGCATCAGCCAGGTGGGACAATTGCTCTGCAAATCCTTCATCACCTTTTTCTTCTTCTTTATGAAAACGTAAATTCTCTAACAATAAGATTTCTCCGGGTTGAAGTGCTGAAGCAGCATTTACCGCCTTCTCTCCTATTGATTCTTCCACAAATTTTACTTCCTGCCCAAGAACATTAGAAACTTCATTTACAATATGCTTAAGAGAAAATTCATCTTTTACTTCTCCTTTAGGCCTTCCCAGATGAGTCATTAAAATCACAGATCCTCCGTCTTTAAGGATTTTTTCAACAGTTGGCTTTACTGCAACAATTCTTGTATTATCTGTAACTTTAAGCTGATCATCCTGCGGAACATTAAAATCTACTCTTACCAGGCCCTTTTTATCTTTAAAATTGAAATCATTGATTGTTTTCATAAATATCTTTGAATTTTCGTTTCACAAATGTAAGATTTTAAAGTTTTCAAAAAGATCGAATATGACAAAAGTTTTCAAAAAAATTCCCAAAAACTCCTTACCCACCTATCAACAATATTTTTTCTTTTATAAAAAAAAAGAATGCTAGTTGTTGTTGAGTGATGTGGGTTTAGGGGATAACTTTCTTTAGAAAACTTGATAACATTAAATTTGTTTTAAATTCATAATTAATTAACAATATAAATTCTTGAAAATGCGATTTTTCGAGTACTTACTAACAAATATTGATAACTTTTAAACAATGGTATTATTAATTTCTTCTTTATGGAAAAACTAAAGATTTCTCCCAAAAAAGAGTTTGAAAGTTTTGTGTAAAATTTTTGGTGAATACTTCCATTAGTATTTTTTTTTGAATAAAAAAACATCGAGTTTACGAAAGTTTTCAACAGTTATTCACATTGCTTTTCACAATTAACTGGTGAAAAACTAACAATTCATATTTTAATACTTAAATTTGTAATGAAATAAAATCTAATAGAGTATAATACTAGAATTATGAAAAGAAAAATTGCTATTGCAGCTGACCATGCAGGTTTCGAATATAAAGAGATTGTTAAAAAACATCTTTCGGAACAATTTGAAGTTCAGGATTTTGGAACGTTTTCCACAGACAGTGTGGATTATCCTGACTTTGTGCATCCTGCAGCAACTTCTGTAGAGAACGGTGAAAATGAGCTGGGAGTTCTTCTATGCGGAAGTGGTAACGGAGTTCAGATCACGGCAAACAAACATCAGAAGATACGTTGTGCACTTTGCTGGATGCCTGAGATTGCATCATTGGCAAGACAACATAATGATGCGAATATGATTTCAATACCTGCAAGATTCATTTCAAAAGAATTGGCTATTGAAATTGTTGAAAAATTTCTTTCGACCGGCTTTGAAGGAGGAAGACATCAGAACAGAGTTGATAAAATCGCATTCTGTTAAAGTATAAGGGCTTGCAAATCAATTTGCAAGCCCTTATTTATTTTAAAATTCTTATCTTTGCAACGTCAGATAGAAATACATTCTATAATTCCACTTGAAACCCATATCATATCGAAAAGATATTTTATAAAAGGTTTTTCTCCCTCTTCTCCATATTTGTATTAAATTTATACAAAACTAAAACTACCGTTATTAAAGTTCGGAAGGAAAATTGGTGCAGTTGAATTAAACAATAATTTTAAAAAATGAAAAAAAGAAAATATATAAGTCAGAAAAATGATCATAAACTTATGGAGATCGGAAGATTAATCCTGAGATTTATGAACGAAAATTCGTCGAAGATCTATAATTATAAACAGATTGCAGACGGGATAGATCATAAAAACCCAAGACAGAGAGAGCTTGTAATTCAGGCATTACATAAGCTTCAGTCTTCAGAAAAAATTAAAGAAACTGAAAAAGGAAAATATATAGTAAACCTAAAGATTGCCGGGACTTTAACCGGTGTTATTGATTTCAATCAGTCAGGAAATGCATATGTAAATGTTGAAGGACTGGAAGATGATGTTTTCATCCATTCCAAAAATGTTAAAGATGCTTTGCAGGGTGATAAGGTTTTAATTATTACCTATCATTATAAAGGTAAAAAGCTGGAAGGTTCGGTTCTGGAAGTTTTAGAAAGAGGAAGAACGGAGTTTGTAGGAACTTTCCAGGTGGTTGCTCACAAAGATTTCGGATTCGTAGTTTGTGATAAAAAAACGATTAATACAGATATCTTTATCCCTAAAGGAAAA
This sequence comes from Chryseobacterium populi, assembly GCF_000282115.1. Classification (GTDB taxonomy): domain Bacteria; phylum Bacteroidota; class Bacteroidia; order Flavobacteriales; family Weeksellaceae; genus Chryseobacterium; species Chryseobacterium populi. The sequence continues at coordinate 60,977 of NZ_AKJY01000009.1, read as the reverse complement.
TTCAACGGAGCTGAAGACGGGAATAAAGTGATCGTCAAAATGACCGAGTGGAAACCGGGAGATAAAAATCCTGAGGGTGAGATCATCCAGGTTTTAGGAGCTCCGGGAGAGCATGAAACTGAGATTCATTCTATCCTTGCTGAATATGGCCTGCCATACCAGTTTCCGGAAGAAGTTGAAAAAGATGCGGATAAAATCGATCGAAGAATTACAGATGAGGAAGTGGCAAAACGATGGGATATGCGTGAGATTACAACTTTTACAATTGATCCGAAAGATGCGAAAGATTTTGATGATGCACTGTCTATCAGAAAACTGGAAAACGGGAACTGGGAAATCGGTGTTCATATTGCAGATGTTTCCCATTATGTAATTCCGGGAACTCTTCTGGATGATGAAGCGTATGACAGGGCTACTTCTGTGTATCTTGTTGACAGGGTTGTACCGATGCTACCGGAAGTTTTGAGTAATGATGTGTGCTCCCTTCGCCCGAATGAAGATAAATATACTTTTTCAGCAGTTTTTGAACTGAATGACAATGCCGAGGTACAGAAACAATGGTTCGGAAGAACGGTAATTCACTCAGACAGAAGGTTTACCTATGAAGAAGCGCAGGAAAGAATTGAAACGAAAGAAGGAGATTATGCGGAAGAGATTTTAGTTCTCGACAGATTAGCAAAGATCATGCGTGCGGAGCGTATCAGAAAAGGGGCAATCACTTTTGACAGAAGTGAAGTGAGGTTTAGCCTGGATGAAAATAATGAGCCGGTTGGGGTTTACTTTAAAATAAGCAAAGACTCCAATCATCTGATCGAAGAATTTATGCTTTTAGCGAACAGAAAAGTTTCTGAATTCGTTTCATTGTCAAGAAGAGGAGAAATCAGTAATAATACTTTCATTTACAGGGTTCACGATGATCCGGATCCTGCAAAACTGGAAGCACTGAGGGATTTTGTTTCTACTTTCGGATATAAAATGGATCTTGCCAACACTAAAAAAGTTGCGGAATCTTTAAACCGTTTGCTTCACGATGTGAAAGGAAAAGGCGAAGAAAATATGATTGAAACCCTTGCCATGAGAAGTATGAGCAAAGCGGTTTATTCTACAGATCCTATTGGACATTACGGGTTGGGATTTGAGTATTATTCTCATTTCACCTCCCCTATCCGCCGTTACCCGGATTTGATTGCACACCGCTTATTACAGCATTATCTTGATGGCGGAAAATCTCCAAACAGAGAGGAAATTGAAGAAAAGGCAAAGCACTGCAGCTCCATGGAGAGACTGGCTGCCGATGCAGAAAGGGATTCCATCAAATTTATGCAGGTGAAATTCATGGAGAAACATCTTGGAGAATCTTTCAACGGGGTGATTTCCGGGGTTGCAGAATTCGGTTTCTGGGTAGAAATTCCGGAGAACGGTGCAGAAGGATTGATCAAGCTAAGAGATCTGGTAGATGATTCTTATGTTTATGACAAAGCCACTCATGCAGTATACGGCTCAAGAACAGGGAAAAGATACCAATTAGGGGATCAGGTGAGGATAAAAGTTGTCAAAGCCAATTTAATACAGAAACAATTGGATTTCAAGATTGTTGAATAAAGAAATTAAGCGATATAAGACTGCAATTATTGTGGTCTTTTTATTTTTACAGCCTTTCAAATTTGCTGTTCAGAATCTAAAAGAGGAGGATTTTATATGCTAATAGAAATATAATTTTTAAATTTGGGTGAGAAACAAATTTTAAATGTTTGAACTTGTACTTTCAGCTGTTATATTAGGATTCATGTTGAGTCTAGTTTTTATCGGCCCAATATTTTTCCTGTTAATAGAAACAAGCTTTTCAAGGGGCCCCAGACATGCTCTGGCCTTAGATGTAGGAGTGATTACAGCAGATTTGTTATGCATTATTGCAGCCTATTATGCCAGTGCAGATTTAGTCAATCTGATAGATAAGCATCCGGGATTTTACAGGATTACTTCTATCCTTATCTTTGTATATGGAATTGTAATGATGGTAACAAAGACCAAAATGCATATGCCGGGTGAAGAGAAAATTATCAATCAAAATTACTTCAAAACTTTTATCAATGGTTTTTTCTTTAATCTGCTGAATGTTGGGGTTATCCTTTTCTGGTTGGTTACCGTAATTTCAGTAAGAAACCAGTATCCGGATACCAGTAATTTTATACTCTATATTGGTCTGGTAATCGGAACCTATCTGTGCATTGATCTTGCAAAAATATTCCTGGCGAAACAATTTCATGATAAATTAACACAAAAATTAGCCAATAAAATAAGAAGAATCGTTGGCGGGATCCTTATCGTTTTCAGCTTCTTTATCTTTTTACAGAGCTTTAAAAAATTCAATCAGTTTGACAAGCGGTTAGAAGAAGCAGAAAAAACCGAAGTAAAATTTCAAAAAAGCAAATGAAAAAAAATATATTTCCGGAATCCCTTAAAAAAGGAGATAAAATAGCTGTTATTTCACCTGCAGGAGCGGTAGAAACATCTCAACTTGAAAAAGGAATAGAGATGATTAAAAGTAAAGGCTTTGAACCTGTTCTTGGGGAACATCTTTATACTAAATTTTCAAACGGATATAATTACGCAGGAACTGAAGAACAAAGAATAAAAGATATCAACTGGGCTTTGAATGACCAGGATATTTCTGCAATCTGGGCTTCCAGGGGCGGATACGGATGCCAGCATTTGGTTCAGCATCTGAAACTTAAAAACTTTACACAAAAGCCAAAATGGTATATCGGCTATTCCGACAATACGGTTATTCAGAGTTATTTATTGAAAAAAGGCTTTGCTTCCATTCATGGGCAGACCGTTAAAACCTCAAGTTTTGGAGTGACGAAAGAAAGCTATGAGCTTATTTTTGATATTCTGAAAGGGAAAAGGCCGGAATATAGCCTGAAATCTCATCAGTTAAACAAGAAGGGAAATACTGAAGGAGAACTGATTGGAGGGAATTTAGCCCTTATCTATGCGCTTTTAGGGACAAAATATTCATTTGATTTTAAAGATAAAATTTTATTCATCGAAGATATTGGCGAAAACTTTTATGCTCTGGATCGGATGATGATGAGCCTGGAATTAGCCGGAATTTTTACAAGGATAAAAGGTTTAATTGTTGGTGGAATGACTAATATGGGTGATGAAAAAGACAATAAGCAGTACGAAGAAAGTTTTGATGAATTTGCCTACCGGCTGATTTATGAAAAAGTTTCAAAATATAAATTCCCTGTAGTTTTTGGTTTTCCAAACGGACATATTAAAGACAACAGGCCGTTAATCATTGGCGGAAATGTAAAGATGAATGTTAAAGAAAAAGTTGAAATTAGATTTTAAAAGAATTTAAATGGCAACCCACAACGATTTCGGAAAAAAAGCTGAAGATGCAGCGGTTGAGTATTTGCAGAAGAACGGTTATAGGATTTTAGTCAGGAATTTCCGTTTTCAAAAAGCTGAAATTGATATTATTGCCGAAAAAGGCAGCCTGATTATTATAACCGAAGTAAAAGCACGGTCTACTGATGCTTTTATTCTACCCCATGAAGCCGTTACAAAAAGTAAAATAAAACTGATTGTTTCTGCGGCCAATCATTATTTGCAGCAATTCAATAAAAACAATGAAGCGAGATTTGACATTATCTCAGTACTTCCCGACCCGAAAGGAAATTTAACAATTGAACATATTATCGATGCTTTTGAAGCATTTGACGCTAATTAATTGAATGTAACAATATATCAGTCTACCAGTTTATCAATTCACTGTTACATTGCTATACTTTTACATTGTTATATTAATTGAAATTTCACATTTACTTATGAAAACAGTATTAGTAACCGGAGCTACATCCGGAATAGGAAAAGCTACTGCGGAGCTTCTTGCCAGGCAGGGAAACAGAATCATTATCTGCGGAAGAAGAGCAGAAGTTCTGGAATCATTAAAAACAGAATGGTCAGCCTTTGCAGAAATATTCATCCTGAAATTTGATGTAAGAAATCTCGAAGAAGTTGAAAATGCTATCAATTCTCTTCCTGAAACATGGAAAAATATTGATGTTTTAATTAATAATGCCGGAAATGCACATGGTTTGGAGCCTCTTTTAGCAGGAAATACCGAAGATTGGGACTCTATGATCGACGGGAATGTAAAAGGACTTTTATATGTGTCCAAAACGATTATTCCGGGAATGAAAAAAAGAAATGCCGGACATATCATCAATATCAGTTCTGTTGCAGCAAGGCAAACCTATATAAATGGGGTTGTATATTGTGCCACTAAAAAAGCAGTAGATGTTATTTCCGAGGGAATGCGTCTTGAACTGACAGAATTTGGGGTCAGAGTGACTAATATTCAACCCGGAGCTGTGGAAACAGATTTTTCTCTGGTCAGATTTAAAGGAGATAATGAAAGAGCGGCTACGGTTTATGCAGGTTATGAGGCATTAAAGGCAGAAGATATTGCAGATGCGATCGCTTATTGTGTGAATGCCCCGAAACATGTTACCGTTTCAGATATGACGATTTATCCAAGTGCTCAGAGCGAACCCAGAACGATCTACCGGAAATAGTCTGGAAATATTGGATTAAATTTGCAAAATATTCAGGCAATTTTTGCCAATTAGTTTAAATTGAAAAAATGAAAATTTTATACCTCGAAACATCTTCCAAAAACTGTTCGGTTGCTATTTCCGATAATGAAAAGCTTCTGTGCCTTAGCGAAGAGGTTTCCGACAACTATAAACAGTCTGAAAGCCTGCATACTTTCGTAGAATGGGCACTGGAAGGAGCCGGAATTTCTATCAAAGATATTGAAGCAGTTTCACTGGGAAAAGGCCCTGGTTCGTATACGGGATTAAGGATAGGAGCAGCTTCTGCAAAAGGATTCTGCTATGGATTAAAGATTCCGTTAGTGGCAGTAAATTCTCTGGAAACGATGATAGAGCCCTTTCTAAAGCAAAATTATGATTTTATAATATCTTTAGTAGATGCAAGGAGAATGGAGGTTTATACAGCTGTTTATGATGGTGAAACAGGGAAAGAAATCTCTGCGACCGAAGCCAAGATTTTAGATGAAAATTCTTTTGAAGAGCTTAAAGACAAGAAAATCATTTTTGTAGGTGACGGAGCCAAAAAAGCAAAAGAGATCCTGCAGCTTCCTAATGCTGAGTTTAACGAAGAGGTCTACCCTTCCGCACAGTATCTGATTAAAAAAACAATTGAGAAAATCAGAAATAAAGAGTTTGAAGATATTGCTTATTTCGAGCCTTTTTATCTGAAAGATTTCCATGGAGTAAAGAGAAAGAAATAAAGAAATCGGAAGATTCTATATGACAAAATAAGTGACACGCAAAAAAGCGAAGATTATTCTTCGCTTTTTTATTTTATTGAGACTTTACCGGAACCGAATTGGGATTTGGTGGTGGTGCTTTTTTCTGTTTATTGTTCATCATCTGCCCACTGGTATTATTTTGATTAGGGACAGGATTATTTGGATTTGCCGGAATGGTATTACTTTGCTGGACTGTTTGTTGTACTGGCTGCTGTACAGGGGCTCCGGGATTCTGAGGAACTACATTTCCTTTATTATCCGTTGCCTGAAAAGCCAGATCACTTTTCAGATAGTTCAGCATTTCCTTGGCTTTTAAACCTTCCGGGGTTTTGGAATAATTTAAAGCAATTTGTTCCAGCTGTAAAATCATAACCTCTTTCCCACTCGATTTTCCTGCATTAAATGCATTAAGCAGATATAATTTAGGAACAAGGGCATCTTTAGGATTTTTCTGGATAGCCTGATCTATAACACCTTTACTCTCCTCAAATTTCTCCGATTCAAATAAGGCATAGGCTGTTTTGTAGTCATTTTCAACATCTGCAGAAGATTTTACGAAAGAATTGTTTTTGGGATTTCTGGCAAATTCTGCATAAGAAGTATAAGGATAATCCGTCAGTAAGATCTGTTTTGCCCTGTCTGCGGCCTGTGGGTTTTTCTCATAATTCATGGCAAAAATCTCATACAATGCCTGTAGCATTACTTTTTCTTCAGGTTTCACATCTACAAGGTCATACAATGTTTTTGTAGCTAAGGGGGTATTGGTAAAATAATTCTGATACATAATTCCCAAACCTAGAGAAGCAGTATCCCTGTCTTTTTTCAGCTGGCCTAATTTGCCGGCATCAGTTGGGATCTGTTCAATATAATAAGCTGCTTCAAAACGTCTTGGATTAGGTGCTGAAGTTACTCCCAATGCTTCATTCTTCATGTCTTCGATAGAGCTCATTTTCTTCGAATAACGCCAGTTGTCACTTAAAGCCCTTTCACCCCAGGTTTGTTTAAACGATGAAGTTCCTTTGCTTACTGTTCCTGTATTGCTGAAATAAAAGCCTTTCGGTGTCGTTCCGAAATCTTCAAAAGAATTGGAGCTGTTAGCAAAAAGAGAGGTGGAATTGTAATCGCCGGTATCAAAACCTTTATTTCTTTCCGCACGTTTTCTTTCCAGTTCTTCCTTCTCTTCTTTTGCTTTTAATTTCGCAATATGTTTGGTAAAATAGTCGGTTCTTTGTGCATTATCCATTTTTGCCAAAGCAAGGATACTGTCATTTTTCTTGATTAAATAATAGTTTTTTGAGATCTTCTTAATATTGGCAGACTGATCCTTTAAGAGAACCTTAGATGGTTCATAGGTCATCACGGCAAGGGCAGAATCATAATAGGTTCCGGCACCGATATAATCATTCTTATCCAGGTAGCTCTTCCCTATTTCATAAAAAGCAAGGCCACGGATCTGCGGATCGGAAACCTTTTCTGTAAGGGACTTTCTGAAGAATTGCTGGGCTTCGTCTTTTTTTCCTGCTTTATTGGCCATTAAACCTAAAGCATAGTAAAACTCATTCTTTCTCGAAGTATAAGTTCCTTTGTTACTGATCTTTTCAAGATAATCCTTAGCACCGTTATAATCCCCTTTTCCGTTGAAAGTTTTAGCGATTTCTATCTGGGATTTAACTTCAAATTCAAAATCATTGGCATATTTATAGGCTGCTAAAAAACTTTCTCTTGCTTTTTCATTTTGTCCAAGTTCCTCTAAAATCTGGCCTCTTAAAAATGCAATTCTGCTTTTCAATTTTCTGTTGCTGTTTAATTCAAAAGCACGGTCAAGCTCTTTCACAGATTCTTCTTTTTTCCCTGCATCCAGAAGTGTTTCAGAATTATAAATGCTTAAAAGTTTTTCATAATCCTTATTCATTTTTTCTCCTTTAAGCTTACTGAAAACTTCCTGAGCTTTATGATAATCTTTTCGTTGACTGTAAGCTACTGCCTGGTAAATCCTTGCTAAAGGAATTCTTTTATCGTCCTTCATATGGGTGAAAACATAATTTAAGGCATCAAGGGCTCCCAACGATTTATTCTGGTAAATTCTTGCCTGTGCAAGAATCATATAGGCATCAAAGATCTGCTTATTCTTTTCCTCCCCGTTTCTGATGACGGAATATTTATTAATTGCTTTCAGAGCTTTGGCTTCAGCAATTTCAAGTGTAGTAGCTCCTTTTGTTTCCGGTGTCTGGTCATCAGCAGCCTTACCGAAAGCATTACCGGGATTTCCCGGAATTCCGGGCGGCATATTAGGTTTACCTCCATTAGCTTTATCAGAAAGAGGAGATGAAGTTCTGCCGACATCTGCCATTTTCATAGAATTTTCTGCAAACGCGGTAGATTGTCCGAGATCACTTCCCAAAGGCTGATCTTCGTATGTAAGAATAGGGATGTAGGGCGCATAAAAATTGTCTTTATGAGCTTTATCCCTACTCGTAAACTCACTGTTTAATGCGTCTTTTGCATTAAAAAGAGTGTTATAATAGGTGTTAAATCCTTTTAGAAACTTTGACCGCTGCTCCGGCCTCTTGGTTTTAGTGGCACAGGAAACAACAAAACATGCTGCCAAAAGAAAAAAAATATTCTTTTTCATTATTCAATATAACTCGCTAATCTACTTTTTATTATTAAGTAGTTTGATGATTTTGTAAAAATAATAAAATTTTATATTGAAAATATTTATATTTCGCTCAAAATTTTGTAAACCAAATGAGTAGGAAGCCCCATGATCGTGTAAAAGCTGCCCGTCATTTTTCTGATTTTGGCCATCCCGATCCATTCCTGGATACCATAGCTGCCGGCTTTGTCAAAAGGCTTAAAGTTCTGAATATAATAAACTATTTCCTCATCTGAAATTTTATCAAGCTCTACATCGGCAACATCGGTTTCCGTAAAGCTTTTATCTTTCGTTTTTATAGTAATTCCGGTGTAAACCTGATGAGTTCTTCCTGATAACAGCTGCAACATACTTTTTGCATCAGCTTCGTCCTTCGGCTTTCCAAGGATTTTATGATCAAATACAACAACGGTATCAGCAGTCAGTAAAACTTCTTCATCAATAAGATTTCTGAATGTATCTGCTTTTAATTTGGAAAGATAAGCTGCTACCTCTTCTGTTTTGACCTCTTCAGGAATGATTTCTTCACAGTCTGTTTTTACAACTTCAAAATTGAATCCTAATCCGGAAAGCAATTCTTTTCTTCTTGGAGATTGTGATGCCAATAATAATTTCATACCAATGAATTATACAGATTGGGTATTATCATCGTGCCAGTTTCCCTGAACCTTCATCACCTGTTCAATCACATCACGCACTGCTCCGCTTCCACCCTGCTTAGGAGAAATATAATCGGCAATTCCTTTTATTTCCGGAACGGCATTTTCCGGACAGGTTGCAACGGCTGAGTTTTCCATGATATGTAAGTCCGGAAGATCATCACCCATCGTTAAAATCTCATCATTTTGAAGATTATACTTCTTTTTAAAATCTTCATAATCTGCCATCTTATCATGAGATTTCGGATAATAGTCCTGAATTCCGAGATAATTGATCCTGTGTTTTACCATTTCATCATTTCCGCCGGTAATTACTCCTATTAAATAATTGCTTTTTAAAGCTTTAACAACAGCATATCCGTCCAGAACATTCATCACCCGGGACATATTTCCACCGGGCATCAGATACACACTTCCATCAGTGAAAACACCGTCTACATCAAATACAAATGCTTTTATATCTTTTAATTTCTCTTTATAGCTCATACATTTTTTTAATAGAATGATTCATTGTTTTATAAATTTCAAGACTTTCATCTTTTAATAACTGCTCATGAAGTTGGAGAACCCTGACGTCATTCCTCACAGCAGGCCCGGTTTGTGCCAGTTTAGGTTCAATCTCATGGATTTTCTGAACGGTTTCATCAATTAGCGGTAAAAAATAATCAAACGGAATTTTCTGAGAGTCTGAGATCTCCTTCGCCTTAGAAAAAAGATGATTTACAAAATTACAGGCAAAAACAGCCGTAAGATGAATGTATTTTCTCTTTTCATGACTACTTTCCATTACGTTTTCTGAAACTTTATTCGCCAGTTCAAAAAGCAATTCCTTATCGGCTTCATTCTCAGCTTCTATGAAAAAAGGAATCTTTTTATAGTCTAAAGCCTTTGATTTTGAAAAAGTCTGTAACGGATAAAAGCTTGATTTTCTGTACTCTCCTACCAGAATTTCTTTAGGAAGTGAGCCTGAAGTATGGGCAACCAGACCATCTTTTTTTGTGATGAGTTTAGAAACATCTTCTATCGAATTATCACTTACACAGATAAAATATACATCCGCTTCCGCCAGATGCTCCGTTGAGTAAGGAACATTCAGCTCTTCAGCTATTTTCTTTAATTCTTCAGAATTTCTTCCAAAAACCTGGATTAAAGGAATGCCGTTCAGAACAAAGGCTTTTGCCATATGGGAGGCAACATTTCCGGAACCGATAATTACAACTTGCATATAACAAAGATAAGATTTTACGATGAGTCCGGAAAGAAAGCCGGAAACTGTAAACCCGGAGCTTATTCTTAAACACTATAATCGTTATTTTTTAATATTTGGACTAAAAATTGAAGAAGTAATTTAACTTTCAACTATTTTTGTAATCCAAAACAATGAAAGCATCTTATGAAGATTAAGGACGCGGAGATTATTGCGTTGATGCAAAGCCCACGAACTCAGGAAAAGGGAGTTCGTGCGTTGATGGATGCTTATCAAAGTAGATTGTATTGGCATATAAGAAGAATCATTGTAGATGGAGACCTTGCTCAGGATACTTTGCAGGAGACATTTATTAAAGCATATCAGAATTTTCACCAGTTCAAAAATGATAGCCAATTGTACACATGGCTGTACAGGATTGCTACCAACGAAGCATTACAGCAGATCAATAAACTAAAAAAAATGCAGAAAACTGATGAAGATCCTGAATATTATATGCAGAATCTTGTAGCTGACAATGTGGAAGGTGATGCAGATGAAATACAATTACTATTACAGAATGCAATACAAAGCCTGCCTGAAAAGCAGAAACTGGTTTTTATGATGCGGTATTATGATGATCTGCCCTATGAAGAAATATCAAAAATTGTTGATATGTCGGTAGGGACTCTGAAAACAAATTATCATTATGCCAAACAGAAAATAGAAGAATATTTAAAAGAAAATTACGAGAGATAATTTTGAAAAACAACAGATGAAAGAGTTCGATATTGAAAAACTAGAACGTAAAAATATTTACAAAGTACCTGATAATTTGTTTGAAAATATTCAGGAAAAAGTAATGAATGAAGTAAAAGTAGACAAAAAAGCTCCTATCTTTAAACTCAATTGGGTTTATGCTGCCGCTGCTTCATTAGCTTTGATTTTTGGAATTACTTTTGTGCTGAATTATAATGATTCAGCGAACAATCCGGTTACTACAGGAACTTATACTCAGAATAATCCGGCTCCGAAAAGTGAAAGCGAGAAAGCTTACGAAACTTTGAAATCTGATTTAACTTCTGTTGAAAATAATAATCAAATAGTTGTTAATCAGAAAGATAATATTAGTGTTAAACAAAATGAAACAGAAGATATAAAAGCGCCACAAACAGCTAAAACTGTTTCAAAACAAACTGAAGCCCAAATGACAGAATACCTTGACTCTTTTTCTAATTCTGAAATTGCAGAATTGGCAAATAATTCTACTCAGGATATTTATTTGGATTTATATAATTAAAAGAAAGATGAAAAAGATATTATTTACACTTCTTATTATTTATGGTTTTGGGTTGAATGCTCAAAAAACGGATTATGATTGGAAAAAAATGGATCCTAAACAAAGAAAAGAGGTAATAAATAATCTTTCTCCGGAAGAAAGAAAAGCCCTTCTTACAAAGTTCAGGAATAATATGATAATGGATAATCTGAATATTGATCCGGGTGATAAAGCAGAATTTACAGCTCTTTACAATGAGTACATTGAAAACCAGAAACAGATAAAGAGCCAGTTTAATTCAAATTTTAATCCTGAGACATTATCTGATGATGAAGCAAAGGCAAAACTTCAGCAAAGCTTTGAAGTGGGACAAAAATTACTTGATAATAGAAAAAAATACGCTGATAAAATGCAGCAGGTAATACCTTGCCAGAAGGTTTTAAAACTTTTTCAGTCAGAAGGAATGATGAGAGATAAAATGAGTGAAAGAAAACCTCATGACAAAAACGGGATGGTAAGACCTAAAGAAAACCCATAATAGTTTATTTTTTTAATGTTGGACGACTCTTACAAATCTTTTTTGTGAGAGTCGTTTAATTTTCAATAGATGTTGAAAAGACCGAATTAAAATTAATTTCACAGGGATAAAATTAAGAGAGAGGAATTGTCTCGCTTTTTTTTATCTTTGCAAATTACAAGGTTCTTAAATGAAAAACATACGAAATTTTTGCATAATCGCTCATATCGACCACGGTAAAAGTACTTTGGCGGATCGTCTCCTGGAGTATACCAATACGGTAACCCAAAGAGAACTTCAGTCTCAGACGCTGGATGATATGGATCTGGAAAAAGAACGGGGGATTACCATCAAGTCTCACGCTATCCAGATGGATTATGAATATAAAGGGGAAAAATATATTTTAAACCTGATTGATACACCGGGACACGTAGATTTCTCTTACGAGGTTTCCAGATCAATTGCAGCATGTGAAGGAGCTCTTCTTATTGTTGATGCTGCGCAGAGTATTCAGGCACAAACTATTAGTAATTTGTATCTGGCATTGGAAAATGATTTAACGATCATTCCGATCCTTAATAAAATAGACCTACCGTCTGCAAACCCAGAAGAAGTAACCGATGAGATTATGAATCTGATTGGTTGTGAATACGAAGATGTATTAAGGGTTTCCGGGAAAACAGGCGAAGGTGTTCACCATTTACTGGAGCAGATTGTTGAAAGAATCCCGGCGCCGGTGGGAGATCCGGATGCGCCGCTTCAGGCTTTGATCTTTGACTCTGTTTATAATCCTTTCAGAGGAATTGAAGCTTATTTCAAAGTAGTGAACGGAAGTATTTCCAAAAATGAAAAAATTAAATTCTTCGCTACAGGGAAAGAATACGGAGCAGACGAAGTAGGAACCTTAAAACTGAAACAGGTTCCGAAAAAGACGGTTGAATGCGGAGATGTAGGATATCTGGTTTCCGGAATTAAAGATGCACGTGAAGTAAAAGTAGGAGATACCATTACCTCATTTGAAAAACCGGCATCGGGTCCGATTGAAGGATTTGAAGAAGTAAAGCCAATGGTTTTCGCAGGTATTTATCCTATTGATTCTGAAGATTTTGAAGAATTAAGATTCTCTTTGGAGAAATTAAGGCTGAATGATGCTTCTCTGGTTTTTGAACCTGAAAGTTCAGCAGCTTTAGGTTTCGGTTTCCGATGCGGATTCCTGGGAATGCTTCACATGGAAATTGTTCAGGAGCGTCTCGACAGAGAGTTTAATATGAACGTGATCACGACGGTACCGAACGTTTCTTATTTCGGGTATACCAAGAAAGAACCAGAAGTTCCGATTTTGATCAACAACCCGTCTGAAATGATGGATCCGTCAACAATGGATAGAGTGGAAGAACCATTCATTAAAGCCTCTATCATTACAAAATCCGACTTTGTGGGAGCTGTAATGACTCTGTGTATTGAAAAGCGGGGTGAAATTGTAAACCAAAGTTATTTAACATCTGAAAGAGTTGAATTGGTTTTTAATATGCCTCTGGCGGAAGTTGTTTTCGACTTCTATGACAGATTGAAGTCCATTTCCAAAGGATATGCTTCATTCGACTACCATCCGATAGGATTCAGGGCCTCCAAGCTCGTAAAAATGGATATCCTGATCAACGGGGATATGGTGGATGCCCTTTCTTCATTAATTCACGACAGTAATGCGTACCATATCGGTAAAAAAATGTGTGAAAAGCTTCGTGAGCTGATCCCGAGACAGCAGTTTGATATTGCCGTTCAGGCAGCCTTGGGTACAAAAGTTATTGCAAGAGAAACGATCAAAGCATTAAGAAAAGATGTTACTGCAAAATGTTACGGTGGAGATATTTCCAGAAAAAGAAAGCTTTTGGAGAAGCAGAAAGAAGGAAAGAAAAAAATGAAACAGATTGGCAGGGTAGAAGTCCCACAGTCAGCGTTCATGGCAGTTTTAAAGCTAAACGATTAAGAATAAAAAAAGACCGGCAGATCAATTCTGCCGGTCTTTTTATTTCAGAGATTTCTTTGTTTCTCAATTAAATTCCCTTGAATTACCAGGGCGCCCAGGCCGAGGACGACTTCAGCAATTCCCAGTATTCTAATCAGGTTAAATCCACATACGATACATTCCGGTTCCGGAAATGGCTTTTTGCCTACGATAATAATAATTACCCCGCCAATAATGATAATGATGACGATGATGGTTCTTAATAATGCTTTCATGATGGTATAAATTGGTTTTGCCTACTCTTTAAGGTTTTCAGCTTATCCCTGCAATACCAAAATTGAAGCTAATATTCAGATTATCAGTAAGTAAAAACACCATTTATGTATAGTGATTTCACCATAAAAAAACTCATTAAGCAGTTTTCATTTTATTTCTTACGGACAAATTTTATCTCCATCGTTTTCATTTCTTTTCCGGTTTTCCAGTCCGGGCCGTACATTTCCAGGGTATGATTATTGTCGTCCACAAAAGTATAAACTTCTCTTACATCACAGTCTTTACCGGGCCTGCTTGGATCAGTCATTTTACCTTTGAATTCTATAGTTTTTTTCGAAGGGATCCAATCTCCTGCGGCAGACATAATTCCGGTTCCCATATTATCAATCCATGTGCTTACAAATTTTTTCTTGGCATTATCGTAGCCTAGTATATTCATTCCTTCAAAAGGCATTCCCATAAAATTTCCTTTATGATTGCTTACCTGATAACGGCCGTCAAAAATCATTTTATTGGTACATTCAGACTGGCTTACGACCGGTTTGCCTCCTTCTTCCATCCACATTGTGGTTTGGCCGGTCCAGGTTCCGTCATATTTTGTCAACATTTTTTGCATATCTCCCGGTGTGGCATAAGCCATCCAGGCTTTTGTAGCTGTTGCGGAATCTATGGGTTTCCATGCGGAATCGGCAGCTGCGGAATCTGTTTTTCCGGAATCTTTACCGGTGTCTGTTTTTCCTTTCTCGCAGGCTATACATAATATGGCCATGCATAATGTGATGATTAAATTTTTCATAATGTTTTAATTTTAAGTGGGTTATAATGTTAATATAAAGGTATGAATTTTTAATTGGGAATAAATTATATTTTTTATTGCTTTAGTTTTAATCCAAAATCGTAATTTTGTGTATTCATAACGCAAATTAATTATGCAAAATATAAAAGTTGCGGTAGATGCCGTTATCTTCGGATACTTTGATAAAAAAGACCTTCAGATTCTTTTAATTAAAAGGAAAATAGACCCTTTTAAAGGCGGCTGGGCTTTACCGGGAGGTTTGGTTTTAGATGATGAAAATCTTGATGATGCGGTAAAAAGGGAACTGTGTGAAGAAGCAGGCATAAAACCCGATTTTCTGGAGCAACTCTATACATTCGGTAACGTCGGCCGTGATCCCCGGAACAGAGTGGTTTCTGTGGCTTATTTAGGGTTGGTAAATCCATCCTACCATGAGCTTTTTGCTGATTCCGATGCAGAAGATGCCCGGTGGTTCAGCGTTAATAAACTTCCTAAATTAGCTTTCGATCATGATAAGATCATAGATACTGCTTTGAAAAGGCTCCGGACCAAAATTCAATACCATCCGATCGGCTTTAACCTCCTTAATGAAGAATTCCCTTTTTCAGACCTTGAAAATTTATACAAAACAATTATCGGACAGGAAATTGACCGTAGAAATTTCCGTAAAAAAATGATGAGTTACGGACTTCTTAACGAAACCAATAATGTAAAAAAAGAGGGTAGTGGAAGACCCGGCAAGCTTTTTACTTTCAATCAGGAAAAATATAAGGAGCTTGAAGAACAGGGGTTTTATTTTGAGATTAAATAGTTTTAAACGCAAATTTTACAAATATTTTTATAATAATAACCACGGATATTGTAGACCTAAAACAAGATAACAGAGGTATTTTAAACAAAATAAGCGGCACAAATTGATATCGATAGAAAAGGGCTTTAGTCCGTCTTTTAATTGATAGATATTTCATTGGCTTTGGCCGAAACCTAATTGAATAGTTACATTGCTCCATTGTTGTAAAAAGAGTATATGATATTTTTATTGCTGATAATCAATTATTTAAATATTTTAGTGTAAAATAAACGCAAATAAATTTGGCTGATTGGTTTATATTCTTTTAAATTTGTGTAAAAATAACGCAATAATAGAATAGCTGATTTTGAAAAAATAGATTTACATCTACGGATATTCTTAATTCATGAATTTTTTATTCCAGGCAGAATATGAAGAATATATTGAATAAAACTATGTAATTTCTAATTAGCGTAAATATAACACAAATAATAATTTTAAAACTTAAAGCTATGTTTGGTTTCAGACACATCAAATTTGATTCAATGACTTACGTTCTTCATTTTAAAAATGGAAATATTGTAAGAGAAGGAAGAGGTTTATCATTCTTTTATTTTGCTCCGAACAGCTCCATTGCTGCTATCCCAATGGGAAGTAACGACCTGCCGTTTATTTTCAATGAAAACACTTTTGATTATCAGACCGTAAAAATCCAGGGACAGATAAGCTATAAAATTACTGATCCGAAAGCGCTTTCAAATACATTGGATTTCACAGTGAATGAAAGTGGGGTTTATAAAAAAAATGATATTGAAAAACTGAACCAGAGAATTATCAATCTCGCGCAGACTTCCACATCCTCTTTTATTCATGAGTTGAATCTTAAAGAAGCCATCCGTTCTGCAAAAAATATTGAAGAAAACATTCTTAAGGGATTAATGGCTTCAGAAGCAATTCAAACCATGGGAATTGAAATTTTGGGAGCCAATATTCTGGCTGTTCAGACAACTCCGGAAATGGCAAGAGCATTAGAAACCGAAACTCGTGAAAAACTGCAGCAACAAGCTGATGAAGCGATTTATGAAAGAAGAAATTTTGCTGTGGAG
The DNA here is from genome assembly GCF_000282115.1 of Chryseobacterium populi. GTDB lineage: Bacteria > Bacteroidota > Bacteroidia > Flavobacteriales > Weeksellaceae > Chryseobacterium > Chryseobacterium populi. Next base: position 44,396 of record NZ_AKJY01000009.1, on the reverse strand, counting down.
CAGGAAAGAAAAATCAAGGAATCTGAACTGAATACGGAAATTGCTGTTGAAGAAAAGCAAAAGCAGATCGAAGAAAAAAGAATGGAAACTGAAGTTCAGCAGGAAGAAAACAACAGAATTTTGAGAGAAATGAAAATTGCTGCAGATATTTCTGTTGAAAACCAGAGAAAGCAACTGATTGGGCAGAAAACGGAAAATGACAGGAAAGAAGCAGAGACACAGGGGTATGTGCTGGAAGTTTCCTTAAAACCTTACAAAGAAATGGATTGGAAAGTATTAAGTGCCCTAAGCGGAAACCAGGATGCCAGATCAAATATTGCCCTTGCTTTCCGGGAACTGGCCGAAAATGCAGGTAAAATCGGAAACCTGAATATCAGCCCGGATCTGCTGGAGAATCTTTTAAAACAAGAATAGAATGTAAAAATGAAATATTTAATTTCTTAAATCATTAATACTTTTTACATTGTACAAATTAAAAAAATGAAAACAGAATATGCCATCATCATCAAAAATAAAACAAGGCTTGAGTCTTTGATAGAGAGGTTCAATACCAAGGCTCAGGCCCGGTTTTATATTGAAAGTTCAGGAGGGAATTTTCAGGAATATGTGGCTGAGCACGACAAGTTTTATCATTCTTTTCTTGAAGTTCAGACAAAGCTTTCCAAAGTCATTAAAAACAAAGTAGTGGAAAGAGAATTTGTGCCGTCCTATATTTTCTCCGAAAAGAATCTGATTATCGTTATAGGGCAGGACGGATTGGTGGCGAATGTAGCCAAATATTCCAAAAATATCCCGATTATAGCCATAAATCCTGATGAAGAACGGTATGATGGAGTATTGCTTCCTTTCAATGTTAAAAATTTTCTGAACGGGGTGAATTCTGTAATCAACGAAAATTTTAGTTCAAAAAAGATGAGATTTGCAGAAGCAGTATTGAATGACGGGCAAAAACTACTGGCCGTAAATGATCTGTTTATCGGGATTTCTTCCCACAGCTCAGCAAGATATAAAATTATGCTGAATGGAAAAGAAGAAATGCATTCTTCAAGCGGAATTATTGTTTCCACAAAAACAGGGAGTACCGGCTGGCTGAGTTCAATTTTTAATATGGCTTACGGAATTTTAGGTTCCAAAAAGCTCAGATATCCGAAACTGAATGAAGATGATTTATATTTTGCGGTGAGAGAGCCTTTTAAAAGTATAAGAACCCAGACTGAAATCTGCGGCGGAATTATTAAAAGGGGAAATAAGCTCATGATAGAATCTCTAATGCCAAATAATGGTTTTATATTTAGTGATGGAATCGAGCAGGATTTTTTACAGTTCAACAGCGGATCCACGGTGGAAATCAGGCTTTCTGATGAAGAGGCGGTTTTGGTAATTGATTGAAAAAATGATTATGAAAACGAAAATATTATACAGACCGGTAGGAGAAAAGGAAATGATTTTAATAATTGAAAATAATTATAAAAAATTTCCGCCAAGATTAGAATGGCAACCGATTTTTTATCCGGTTTTAGATGAAAATTATGCTTCAGAAATTGCTGGAAAATGGAATACCAGAGATGAAGCAGGAAATTATTTAGGTTTTGTAACCAGATTTGAAGTCCTGGAAGAAGTTGTAAACAAATATCCTTTACAGAATGTGGGAGCAGGAAATCATAATGAATTATGGGTTCCGTCAGGAGAATTAGAAATATTCAATCAGGCTATAGTTGGAAATATTGAAGTGATAAAAATTTTTATCGGGGATAATTTTAAAATATCTGGAAATACTGAAATAGAAAGCCTGATTTTTAAATTGAAACAATGAAACTTAAATTAAAAAAATATAAAGAACAATTACAGGACTGGCCTCAAAGAGGGCAGCATATTATGGCACAATATGATGACGAAAAAATCATTATCAGTCTTACCGAAAAGAAATAGGAGAATTTGCCATGGAAAATCAATATTTTGGTGGGGCTTTCAGCTTAGAAAGAATGATGTGGATAAAGCCCAATTTTCTTTGGATGATGTACAGAAATGGTTGGGGAGAAAAAGAAGGACAAGAATTTGTTTTAGCAATTCATTTGAAAATGAGTGCTTTTAGGCAATATTTAGAAAATGCGGTATATTCTTCTTATGATAAAAACTTAGAGGTATCAAGAGACGAATGGAAGAGGCAGGTAAAGGAATCTTCAGTAAGATTGCAATGGGATCGGATCATGATCCTTTTGGGAAAAAATTAGAAAGAAGAGCAATACAGATTGGACTGAGAAATAATTTTATTCAATCTTTTGCCAAAGAAGATATTATTCTTATTGAAGATATTTCGGATTTTGTAAGAGAACAACATTATTTAGTATTAAAAGATGATCTTGAAAGCCTTATGATTCCTTATGAGAAACCTTTGACCTTCAAAGATCAAGAATTGAATAGAAAATTAAAACTGAATGAAACTGGATATTGAATTAATAAAAGCAGACATTACCAAAATAAAAGCAGATGCAATCGTTAATGCTGCCAATCCTTCTTTATTAGGTGGGGGTGGGGTAGATGGAGCAATTCATCGCGCAGGGGGAAAACAAATTCTTGAAGAATGTATTGAGATCAGAAACAGACAAGGGAAATGTAAAACAGGGGAAGCAGTTATAACTTCAGCCGGAAATCTACCTGCAAAATATGTTATTCATACAGTTGGTCCTGTTTGGAATGGTGACGAAAAAAAAGGATCGGAACTTTTGGCTAATTGTTATAAAAACTCTTTAAAACTGGCGGAAAGTATGAATGTTAAAATAATAGCCATTCCAAATATCAGTACAGGAATTTACAGATTTCCTAAAGAACTGGCTGCTGAAATAGCAGTTCGGGAAGTTGGAAATTTTCAATCAAAAATCGTAGAGAAAGTTATTTTTGTCTGCTTTGATGAAGAAAATGAAGAGATTTACAAAAGACGATTAAAAGAAAGACAATGAAAAAACTAACCATATTAAGCGGTGCCGGAATCAGTGCCGAAAGCGGAATAAAAACCTTCAGGGACGGAGATGGGCTCTGGGAAAATCATAATGTAACCGATGTGGCAAGTCCGGAAGGTTGGCGAAAAGACAGGGCTTTGGTTTTGGAATTTTATAACCAGAGACGACGCCAGCTTCATGAAGTTCAGCCCAATGATGCTCATCAGTTAATTGCAGATCTGGAAAAATATTTTGATGTTCAGATTATTACACAGAATATAGATGATCTGCATGAGAGAGCCGGTTCTAACAACATTCTTCACATCCATGGAGAATTGTTCAAGTCATGCTCCTGCAGCAATAAAAACCTGGTTTACGAACAGAGAGAAGATATAGCTATTGGAGACAGGGCGGAAGACGGAGCACAGTTAAGACCTTTTATTGTTTGGTTCGGGGAAGATGTTCCTTTGTACCAGACGGCGAGAGAAAAAGTAAAAGAAGCGGATATCCTGATCGTTATCGGAACTTCCCTGCAGGTATATCCGGCAGCAGGATTGATTCATGAGATAAAAGATGATTGCTTATTGATCGTGATCAATCCTAATGAAACAGAATTCGGTTACGGAAAAAGAGCAGTAGTCATGAAAGAAACAGCGACCAAAGGAATGAAGCTGTTGTTTGATAAGCTTGTTAATTTAGCATAATGGAAAATAGTATTCAGGCAGGAATTTTCGGGCTTTGCATTGGTGATGCCCTGGGAGTTCCCGTGGAGTTTAGAAGTAGAGAACAATTGAAACGTTCGCCTGTGACTAAAATGAGATCTCTGGGAACTCATCATCAGCCTGCCGGAACCTGGAGTGATGACAGCTCTTTAGCTTTATGTCTTGCAGATAGCCTTTGCAAAGGATATGATTTAGAAGATATTGCTTTGAAATTTTTGCAATGGTACAATGCTGAAATTTGGACTCCTCACGGAAGAGTTTTTGATATCGGAATTGCTACGAGGCAGGCAATTTATAAAATAAGTAAAGGATATACACCACAGTTATGTGGTGGAAAGAGTGAATTTGATAATGGAAATGGATCTTTAATGAGAATTTTACCCTTATTGTTCTATATCAGGGATTTTCCAATTGAACAACGCTTTGATAAAATTAAAGAAGTTTCTTCTATTACCCATGCTCATATTCGTTCTGTAATTTCTTGTTTTATCTATTTGGAATTTTTACTGGAAATTTTGGATGGAAAAGAGAAGGTTGAAGCCTACCATAGAATGCAGCTAACAGTAAAATATTTTTTAAATCATAATCCAATTTGTTCACAAAATGAAATGGACAAGTTTGAGAGGATTTTAAATAAAAACATTTTTGAATTTCAGGAAGATACAATCGGTTCTAGCGGCTATGTTTTACATAGTTTAGAAGCTTCTCTATGGTGCTTCCTGAATGCAGAAAGTTACTCGGAAAGTGTCCTTAAAGCAGTTAATTTAGGAGAAGATACCGATACAACAGGAGCTATCACCGGTGGGATTGCGGGAATTTATTACGGTTTTGAAAATATTCCCGAAGAATGGATTTCAGAGCTTGTGAGAAAAGAAGACATTAAAAATTTATGTGATAAACTCGAGAAAAAATTAATGAAATAATATATAACCATGAATGAAGCAGAAATGGATAAGGGCGAAAAAGGAAGATTAGTTTATTTGCTTTTCAGTCCTTTCATCTTTTCACAAAAGATCAGTAATTTTAAGCTCTGAAATTTTACTTCAATGAAACTGAAATATCTGCTATTCTCACTGAGCTCATCTTTATTTTTTTGCCAAAATTCATTTCAGACCCCTTTTGAAAAGGGAAATGGTAACCAAACCGTTACTTATGATGAAATGAATACCTATTACCAGGATCTGGCAAAAAATTCCAACAGTATCCAATACTTTAAAAAAGGAGAAGATGACAACGGAAAACCCATTTATGTGGTTCTTTACAATCCGTTTCCTGAAAAGGACCTGGAAAAACTGAGAAAAGAGAAAGCCGTTCTTTTTGTGAATAACGGAATTCATCCCGGTGAGCCGGACGGAATTGATGCCACAATGATGCTGATGCGCGACCTGGTAATGCATAAAATTAAAACTCCGGAAAATTTTATTATTGCAGCCATTTCAGCTTACAATATCAGCGGAATGTTAAACAGAGGCTCTTATTCCAGAGCGAATCAGAATGGCCCGGAGCAGTATGGTTTCAGAGGGAATGCCCGGAATTATGACTTAAACAGGGATTTTATCAAAGCGGATTCTAAAAACGCCAGAAGCTTCCAGGAAATTTACCAGTGGCTGAAACCTGATGTATTTATTGACAATCATGTGAGCAACGGAGCAGATTATCAGTATACATTTACTTATATTTCCACTTTTAAAGAACGCCTCGGAAATGTGCTCGGAAATTATTTTTATAATGATTACCAGGCTAAAAACCTTGATGATCTGAAAAAACAGGGCTACGAAAGTTCCCCTTACGTTAATATTCACGGGGACGTTCCGGAAATAGGTTTTGCTGCATTTGAAGACTCCCCGAGATATTCCACAGGATATACATCTTTATTTAATTCTTTGGGTACCGTTCCTGAAACGCATATGCTGAAACCCTATGATAAAAGAGTGGATGCAACCTATAAATATATGTTGGCTAATCTTCAGAACTTAGATAAAGAATATAAAAAGATCAAAGAGCTCCGTCTCGAAAATTTAAAACAATACCAGACCGGAAAGCAATACGGGATCCGCTGGAAAATAGACTCTACCAAATTTTCTACCATGGATTTCAAAGGCTATGAAGGAAAATATAAGCCCAGTGATATCTCGGGAAAATCAAGACTGTATTATGACAGGAGCAAACCTTTCACAAAGAAAATAAAACTGTTTACGACAGCAGAGCCGACAGGCTATATCATTATACCTGAATATTATGTCATTCCTCAGTCCCAATACCGGATTATTGAAGAGTTTAAAAGAAACAAAATTCAGATGAACCCTATCCCGCAGGATAGTACAATTGCCGTGGAATCCTATAAAATCAATGATTTCAAAACAGTTAAAAACCCTTATGAGGGACATTATCTGCATTATGAGACCACAGTAGATAAATCCAATAAAAAAATAACCTTCCTGGCTGGAGATTATTTAGTCCCTACTCAGCAATCAGGTATAAAATATATTATTGAAACTCTGGAACCAGAAGCATTGGATTCATTCTTTAACTGGAATTTTTTTGACGGAATTTTAACCCGGAAAGAATATTATTCAGCCTATATTTTTGAAGATACCGCTGCAGAATTGTTGAAAAAAGATAAAAAGCTAAAAGATAAATTTGAGTCAAAAAAAGCTACTGATAAACAATTTGCTGAAGACGGAAATGCCCAGTTAGATTGGGTGTATAAAAATTCTCCCTATTTTGAGGAAAAGACATTCAGGCAGTATCCTGTTTACAGAATATTATAACTAAAGGGATCGTATTTACCGGCGATTTGTAAAAAATGAAAAACCGTTTCAATGGAAACGGTTTTTCATTTATTTTGGCAACCCTTTTTTAAGGGCGATTTCGGCTCTTTGAATCGCTTTTTTCTCCTTCCAGTCCATATACCTCTTCTTGAAATTGGATTTCATGATATCATCAAACTTACGCTGTACGGTAAGATTCCATAAAGAATTGGCTTTTACGGCCCATGACTTATCCCATGCTCTTAAGGAAATAGAGAAACTTCCATCCAGGTATTTCATCCAGTGCCACCATCCGGTTGGCATAAATAAGGTGTCCCCGTGCTCAAGGAAGCATTCAATGCCTTCTACACCATCTAAAGCCGGGAATTTTGTGAAATCAGGATTTTCAATGTCATAATCTTCCAGAGCATAAGTAGCATATGGTAGTTTATACAATCTTTCTTTCCATTTATATTCAAAAAGCAATACATGCTTCCTCCCGTTAAAATGAGTATGGAAAATATGGGCTAAATCGATATCATAATGTAGAAAAGTAACAGAGCTCTTTCCTCCGAAAAACATTGATGGGTATTTGTCTAAAAAGCCTCCCATAAGTTCTTTTGGAGAAATATAATCATTTAATAATTTGTTGGCATGTTTAATGGGGTCAAAAAAGAAAATCCTTAAATCTGTAGGCTCCCTTTGGATTAAATCAATGTAATCTGCAAATTTCATTTCCGTTGTCGGAGTATTTATCGGAGCGGCGGGATCAGCTTTTTTACTGTCATATAAAGGAACAACAACATCTCCCACAACCTCCTTCACATATTCCATTGTCCATTTTTGGTAAGCAGGCCAGTTTTTTGCCATGTTTTTAATGACAACGGGCCTTCTGGGCTTTAGATACTTTTCATAGAATTCCTCTTTAGTAATATCATCTACAATATCTATAGGCTTTAAATTAATTCCCATTCTGTTAAAATTTTAATGTTACAAAATTATTAAATAAATGCTTATAAAGCAGAGTTTAATTTTTTTTTAATCTATGACGTTAATCAATTTTTTATATCCATTCTAAATAAGGGAATCAGATGTTTCTCTGTTTAATGGATAAAAAACAAAAATTTTCAAAGATTATTTTTTGAAAAATAACAGGAAGATCAGCATAATTAGCAACAAACTAAAAAGAAAAAGAATAATTATTAAAAAACGCATCACTATATTTATAGTGATTCATAGGGTTTTAACTTTTTCTTATAAAACTGATCTTTATAAATGTGTAACAAAAAACCAGGGATACTAACTAATTACTCAAATAATAAACTATGAAAAAGAATATTTCTTTATTTCTGATGATTTTTTTCTCTGTACTTACCTTCGCACAGAAGTCGGTTACAGGAAAAATTACAGATGAAGATGGAGTCCCGATTCCGAGCGCAAGTGTAACGGTTGAAGAGCCGGGAAAAGACGCGATTCTTGCCTATGGGATTACCAATTCAAAAGGGGAATATAAAGTGAGCTTTACTTCTGCAGAACCGAATGTAGACCTGAAAGTAAAAGCATTCAATCAAAAACCATTAACAAAGCAAATCAGCAACAGCGATCAGAACCTGAATTTTAAAATGGATTCTGAAGCGACAGAAATAAAGGAAGTTCAGCTGAAAACCAAAATGATTACAGCAAGAGGCGATACCATTGCCTACGATCTTAAAGCCTTCGATAGTAAAAGCGACAGGACATTAGCTGATGTAATGAAAAAAATTCCCGGAATTGAAGTCAATACAGACGGAACTATTCTTTATCAGGGAAATGCCATTAATAAATTTTATGTAAACGGAAAAGACCTGATGGAAGGAGGTTACGGAACCATCAATAACTCTCTTCCCAAAGATGCGGTACAAAAAGTTGAGGTTCTTGAAAACCACCAGCCGGTAAAAATTCTGCAGGATAAAGTGCCGTCAGATCAGGCTGCCATTAATATCAAGCTTAAAAACTCCGTAACGATGACAGGGAGAGGGGAAGTGGGAACAGGTTTTGGAGATCCATGGCTTTGGAATGTAAAATTAACACCCATGTTTTTCGGTCAGAAAAGCCAATGGGTCGTAAATTATAAAACCAATAATATGGGAGAGCAAGTAGAAAATGAAGGAAATATTCTGGCTTTTGGAAACAGGTTTGAAGGGAGAAGAATAAATGCATCCCAAAATGACTGGCTGAATGTTGAAAATGCCAATACTCCCAATCTTCCTGTTAAAAGATATTTAATGAATAATGTTCATTTCTTATCAGCAAACTATCTGACAAATATGGATAAGAAAAAAGAATGGGAGCTAAAAGCCAATGCAAGTTATACAAACAATGCAGTAGAAAGAGAATCTTACAGTCAGACAGACTATTTTGCAACAACCGATGAAGCAGCTTCTACGGTTACTCAAAATATTTTAAATAATTTTTATACTGATAAGGCAAAGGGAGAGCTGATCTTTACTAAAAATGCTAAAAAAGGATTTTTTAAAAATACTACGAGTTTTTCTCAATTCTGGAATGCAGACAGAGCTGTTGCAGACAGAACGAATTCTTTAACAAACTCGAACAGACATGGAGAAGAGGCATTAGGATCCCCAACGTCATCTTTCCAAAACTCTTTGAGTACAATAATTCCCTGGAAAGAAAAAATGGTAAACGTTTTATCTTTTATTAATTATCAAACGGATAGACAAACATTAGAGGTTTCCCCGGCATCATATTTGCAGGTTCCGGGATTCTCTACTCCATCAGGGACGGATCTTGTGAGACAGAATTTAAGGTTGAAAACTTTTGAAGCGAATCATTCTGCAAATATTGGCTTTTCTGCAAAAGGATGGACATTCACTCCGGAAGTCGGATTTAATTTTAAAACGACGGATCTGGTTTCAGATTTGTCAAATATGATCACAATTCCTTCTACTAATCCTAATGATCCTGTAACACCAATTTCAGCATACAGTAATGATTTGAAATATACAACCGCAACACCCTACGGAAGCCTGGGAGTAAATTATAAGAATGATGCATGGATGCTATATGCAAACTTCCCTGTGAATTCCAATAATATTAAAGCGGAAGATCCATTAAGAAACGTTGCGAAAGATGTAAATAAAGTAACTTTTGAACCAAGTATTTTTGCACAGTACACTTTTGCTTCTTTCTGGAAAGCTTCGGTAAATGCCAATGTTAATAACAATTTTGGTGAAGTGAATACAGCATATTCAGGATTTTTAATGACTTCTCCTAATGGAGTTAACGCAATGGACGCAAAAAATCCGATTCCTCAAAACAATACCAAATCTGCAGGAACCAGATTAGAATATAGAAACCCTTTGAATAATTTATTTTTTAATGTTAATTACAGATATTCGGATGCAAAAAGAAATCTAATTTCATCACCGATAAGAAATAATTCTGGTTACACTATTATGAAATATCTGGAACAGGAAAATCATGTTTTGAATAATGGTTATTCTGCTGAAGTAGGTAAATATTTTCCTAAGTTTAAAACAAATGCTTCTGTAAGCTATAGCAATAATACTTCAAAATCAGATGCATATCAGAATGATTTTGCTTATACAAGTAAAAACAACTCCCAGTCTTACGGATTTAAATTCAACAACACTTATTTCAGTTGGATGAGCATTGATTACAATTTCAATATTTCAAGGACAAAACAAATAAGTAAAAGTGTTACTCCACAGTTGAACAATGAAAACTCAAGAAGTGGATTTACTCATAATTTAGGAGTTTTCTTTTATCCAATAGAAAATCATACCGTTGGTTTCAATTGGGATCAGGTAAATACAAGTGCGGCTGATCAAAAATACAATAATGGGTTCTATGATTTGTCATATCAATTTACCTGGTCTAAAAAGAAGATCGATTTTGAATTGAAATGGATGAATATAGCCAATAAAAAAGTGTTTGAAACATATGATATTAATCCGCAGAGTATCTCTTACACAAGAATCCAGCTTCGGCCAAGCCAGGTAATGTTTACCGTAAAATTCAATTTTAAATAAAAAATAAAAACCAATCTCACTGAGGTTGGTTTTTATTTACAATACTTTTATTTTAAAAATTGTGATCATCTGCAGATGGGCCATAGCTTCCCGGCAGGGGAATATCATTTAACCGGTAATAGACACCAAGCTGAGCTCTGTGATGCGTAATCTGATTTAAGCTATGCCTGATTGAACCATATTTTGACCATTTTGCCAACTCCTGACCATTGTTCTTCAGCGCCCATGTTTGATTCAGCTCGTCTTCTTTTGCATTTTCCAGTGCGTTGATCCCCGATTGGTAATTTTCATCAAGAGCATTTAAAAGGTCATTTTTCGTTGATAGCTGTTTGGGTTTATAATCATTGTTGGCAAAATCAAGGTCTGATGTTTTCAGCATCGTGTTGGGCCATTCAAAAACTTCTGCAATGTGAGTAGCCAGATGCATCATTTTCATACTTTTTTCATGAGGAGCAAAATCATTTTTGTTGTCAGGATAAACTTCAAAAAATTTTCTGGTGGTCTGATACTCTTCCTGAAGCTCGTTTTTTAATTGAGATAAAGTGTCCATAATATTTTGTTTTTAAGCGGTTTAAAGTTAAAAATTTTAATAATGAAAATGTTTTAACAGAATCATAAATTTTAAAATGACCTTTTTTACCAGATCGAATCTGTAATTAAAAATATCAGGCTAAAAATAAAAATCAAAAAAAGATGTAACATATTTTACCAGGTGATAACTAATTAATAAACGTTTCACAATGAAAAAACTATTTTCAATATTTCTTATCACTCTTTTTGCTTTTGCCAACGCACAGGAATCTAAAGAAACTGCAAACCGGTTCTTTTATGAGCTTACCTATAAGCCTAAAAAAGATTCTGCAAAAATGGAGAAGGTGATTACAATTCTGGATATTACTGATAAAAGCAGATCTATTTATCAGGATTATACCATCATTGCCCAGGATTCCATCATGAAAGTGGAAATAGAAGCCATGCAGAAAGCAGGAATCATGAAAGATTTGTCAAAATCACTGAAGTCTCCGAAAATTTCTGCGAGAATATATAAATCTTATCCAAGCATGAAGGTGCAATACGTAGAAAAAATTGCCAGCGGATTTACACCAAGTAATATAGGATACAGTGAAGAGCCTAAATTTAACTGGGATATCTCGAATGAAAAACAAAAAATAGGAGCGTACAACACGCAGAAAGCAACGACCGAGTTTGGAGGGAAAAAATGGACTGCATGGTTCAGTACTGATCTTCCGTTTCAGGATGGGCCTTACAAATTTTCGGGGCTTCCGGGGCTGATTGTAAAAATAGAAGATGAAGGTAAAAATTACTCATGGGTCCTTCAGGGAAATAAAAAAGTGAAAGATTATACTGAGTTTTCATATATCGAAAATCTGATGCAGGCAAAAGGCGGAAAAATAAACGAATTGCCGAGAGAGAAATTTGAGAAAACATTCAATGATTTCAAGAAAGACCCTTTTGCAACAGTAAGACCGATGATGACACAGGAAATGATGTCAAAAACAATTCCGGGAATGGATGGGACAATTGGAGATATGATGAAAAAGCAGGAAAAGCAATACAAAGATTTTTTCAATTCAAACGACAATCCTATCGAACCTCCTTATGAAAAATTAAAAGTTGGGAAAGTGGAAAAAGTTGGAAAAGAAAAGGATTAAAAATTACATTCATTCAACTAAATTATATTGATCAGATAAACCCAAATGTATCATGCATTTGGGTTTATTGTTTCAAAAAAAGGTTATTTAGATTAAATTTAAATAGCGTATATTTGCATGGACAAAAAAGCAGGCTTTGGAAGAGAATGAATTACATAAATTAAGCAGCTTTCCCAAAAACAAAATGGGAAAGATATTGGGTTATGATAATGATCATCTTAAAATGCCCAACAAAATCATAGAAATGGGACTTCTGCCGGAGACTGTTTTCAGGATTTTGTACCAGGCCCCGTTTAGTGGTCCTATGTATGTGGAGTTTGGAGATGAAAAAAGCCGGATTGCTCTTCGTGAGGAAGAAGGAAATTATATCATTGTTGAAGAATTGAATTAATGCAGGATACTCAAAAAAAACAAGTGCTTTTAGTAGGAAACCCGAATGTAGGAAAGTCAACGGTTTTCAATACACTTTGTAATAAAAAACAGAAAACCGGAAACTATGCAGGGGTTACCGTAGCAAGCCATTCAGGAAACTATACCTATAAAAACGAAGATGTTGAGGTTATAGATTTGCCGGGCTCATACAGCATTTATCCAAGTTCCGAGGATGAAGCTATTTTTTCCAAATTTCTTATTGATGAGCAGAAAAATTATGCAGGAGTTATCTATATTCTTGAAGCATTAAGCTTAAAAAGAGGGCTTCTGTTGTTTCAGCAGATTCAGGACCTGGGGATTCCCATGATCCTGGTGGTCAACCAGATTGATCAGGCTGAAAGAAGAGGAATTATTATTGATATCCAAAAATTTTCCGAAGCACTGAATATTAAAATTATTCAGACGAATGCTAAAGAACAGATCGGAATAAACGAAATAAAAGAAGCCGTTTTAAACAACGAATTTGTAAAAACTGATAAAGTTTCTTTTGAGACACCAACCGAACACAAAGATTTCCTTCACAAATTCGCTTCCCATAAAGGAATAAAAAATGAATACAAAGCCTGGATGAGTCTGTCCTTAGGCTCAGATCTGGGTAGGATTGAATCCATCGTTGAGCAGATGAACGAGCCGGATTCTAAAAGTTTGGTTCCTAAAAGATTACAGGTTCAGGAAACAGTAAGGAGATATCAGAATGTTGATAAGATCTTAGCTGATGTTATTTCTAAAAAGCCTCAGTTCAAAGAATTACTGACCGAAAAACTGGATAAAGTTCTGGTTCATAAATTCTGGGGTTACGTAGTCTTTATGTTTATTTTATTAATCATTTTCCAGAGTGTTTTCTTCCTGGCGGAATATCCGATGAACTGGATCGATGATTTTTTTGCATGGCTGTCGGCTTTTACAACAGAGCACCTTCCGGAAGGTCCTGTAAATTCTTTGATTTCAAACGGAATTATTCCCGGCTTAGGCGGGATCATCGTTTTTGCACCACAAATCGGGATTCTATTATATTTTCTGTACCTGTTGGAAGATTCAGGATATATGGCGAGGGTTATTTTCCTTATGGACAGGTTCTTACGCCCGTTCGGATTAAACGGAAAAAGTATTGTCCCTTTGGTTTCAGGAACAGCCTGTGCCATTCCTGCTGTCATTTCTACAAGAAATATTGAGAATGTAAAAGAAAGGTTGCTGACAATCTTAGTTACCCCTTTCATGACCTGCTCGGCAAGACTGCCGGTATACAGTATCATTATCGGGCTGATCATTTCAGACGGAACTTTCCTTGGGATCAAATATAAGGCTCTGGTTCTGATGGGAATGTATCTTCTGGGATTTTTAGTTGCTTTATTTTCAGCGTCGATTCTTAAAAGATTTATAAAAAGTAAAGGTAAAACCTATCTTGTAATGGATTTGCCCACCTATAAAAAGCCGCTTTTCGGATACGATTTTAAAATGGTTTTGGGAAAAGTCTGGGATTTCATTACCGGAGCAGGGAAAATAATTTTCATTGTAAGTATCATTATCTGGTTCCTGAGCTATTTCGGGCCGAAACAAAAACCGAATGAAGTAGTAGCAACCAATGTTGAGCTTGACCACTCTTATCTGGCAAAAATGGGGAAAGCAATTGAACCCGTTATCGAACCTCTCGGGTACGACTGGAAAATGGGAGTGGGGATCATTACCAGCTTTGTGGCAAGAGAAGTTTTTGTAGGGACAATGTCTACTTTATACAGCCTGGATGATGATGCCCCCGAAATGAAGGTTATTGATAAAATGAGACATGATGTAAAACCGAATGGCGAAAAAGTATTTAACTTTGCTACCGGTATTTCAGTGCTTTTATTTTATGCATTTGCAATGCAGTGTGTTTCCACACTTGCAGTAGTTTACAGAGAAACCAAAAGCTGGAAATGGACAGGTTTTCAGGTGGTGATGATGACAGGTTTGGCATATTTTGTGTCCATGTTAGTTTATCAAATCTTAAAATAATAATGAACTCATCATTAATTTTCCAGTACATATTAGTTCTGCTTATCGTAGCATTCGCTTGTTATTCCTTATTTAAGGTAATCAGAAAGAATTTTGCCCCTAAAAAATTTGATTCCAAAAGAACAAACTGCGATAAGGATTGCGGCTGTTCATAAAAAAATAATGTTCTGGCAGAAGCTAAAAGGTTTCAGAAATCAATTTTTACTTATTTTTGTTTATCCAAAACACAAATCATATGAAAAAAGAATTGATAGAAGAGCTCTTTCTAAAGTTTGAAAACGCCCGCCATTTTGTTGATAATATTGAATGCTGGAGTGCCAGGAATTTGCAGGAAATTTTAGGCTACTCCAAATGGGATAATTTCTTAAAAGTTATTGCCAAAGCAAAAATATCTTGCGAAAATGCGGGTGGAAACGTTTTGGATCATTTTGCCGATATCGGGAAAATGATCGATTTAGCAAAAGGAGCTCAAAGAGAAATCCAGGATATTGCGTTGACCCGGTATGCCTGCTATTTAATTGCACAAAACGGAGATACAGCCAAAAACGAAGTTGCATTTGCTCAAACCTATTTTGCTGTTCAGACGAGAAAGCAGGAGATTATTGAGAAAAGACTGTCAGATGTAGCAAGAGTAGCCGCGAGAGAAAAACTATCAAAATCTGAAAAAATTCTTTCTGGCATAATTTATGAAAGAGGAGTTGACGAGAAAAGCTTTTCAGTAATCCGTTCAAAAGGAGATCAGGCATTGTTTGGTGGATTTTCTACGAATGATATGAAAAAGAAAATGGGTATTCCGTCAGGCAGGCCATTAGCTGATTTTCTTCCCACACTGACAATCAAAGCGAAGGACTTTGCAACGGAACTTACAAGTCATAATGTGGTTGAAAAAGATTTAAACGGGGATGATCAAATAACAAATGAACACATTGAAAATAATTTGGCTGTAAGAAAAATGTTGGGAGAAAGAGGGGTAAAGCCGGAAAATCTGCCGTCACTTGAAGATGTGAAAAAAGTACAAAGAAAGCTGGAGAGTGACGAAAAGAAAATATTAAAAGAAACAAAGAAAAAGTAAAAATAGGAATGTCATTAATAAAAAGTATCTCAGGGATCCGGGGAACGATCGGAGGAAAAGTAAACGATAACTTAACGCCGCTTGACGTGGTAAAATTTGCTTCCGCATTCGGAACCTGGCTTCAGAATAATAAGAATAAAAAAAATTTAACCCTTGTCATAGGAAGAGACGCCAGAATCTCCGGAGGAATGGTTTCTTCATTGGTTGCTGCTACCTTACAGGGTTTAGGAATCGATATTGTTGATTTGGGACTTTCTACAACGCCTACCGTTGAGATCATGGTTCCTGAGCTGAATGCAGACGGAGGAATTATCCTTACTGCATCTCATAATCCAAAACAATGGAATGCTCTTAAATTATTGAATGATAAAGGAGAATTCATCAGTGGTGAAAACGGGGCAGATGTACTTGCTCTGGCAGAAAGTGAAGATTTCAACTATGCTGAGGTAGATGATCTGGGACAATATACAATAAGGGATGATGCCTTTGATATTCATATTCAGCAGATCCTTGATTTGCCGATGGTAGATGCAGAAGCGATTAAAGCTAAAAAATTTAAAGTCGTTTTGGATGCGGTGAATTCAACAGGGGGAATTGCCATTCCAATGCTGTTGGATAAACTGGGCTGCGAAACTGTAAAATTATATTGTGAACCAAATGGACAGTTTCCACACAATCCAGAACCTTTGAAAGAACATCTGGGAGATATCTGCGAGCTGGTTAAAAAAGAAAACGCAGACTTCGGAGTGGTTGTTGATCCTGATGTTGACAGATTAGCATTAATAGATGAAAAGGGGGAAATGTTCGGCGAAGAGTACACTTTAGTTGCAGTTGCAGACTATCTATTGAAAAATAAAAACGGAGTGGCCGTTTCAAATCTTTCTTCAAGCCGTGCGTTAAGAGATGTTGCCCAATCGCACAACTCAGAATATTTTGCAAGTGCAGTAGGAGAAGTGAATGTGGTTACCTTAATGAAAGAGAAAAACGCAGTAATCGGAGGCGAAGGAAACGGCGGAATTATCTACCCGGATTTGCATTACGGAAGAGACTCTTTAGTGGGAATCGCTTTATTTTTGACTCATCTGGCTAAAGAAAATAAAACCGTTTCAGAATTAAGAGCAGGATATCCGGGCTACTTTATGGGGAAGAAGAAAATTGAACTGACTCCCGAAATCAATGTAGATGATATTTTATCCAAAATGGAAAAAGAATATCAGAATGAAGACGTTTCTACAGTAGATGGAGTGAAAATAGATTTTGAAAACAACTGGGTTCATCTTCGTAAGTCAAATACCGAACCGATCATCAGAATTTATACAGAGGCCAAATCTCAGGAAGAAGCCGATCAATTAGGAGATGATATCATTGCCAAGATCAAAAGCTTAATTTAGCGAATAAAATAAGAACGGACTTTTGGTTCCGTTCTTTTTGTTTTGAAAAGGTCTCGGAAAGTGAAATTCGGAACAGAAAGAGGATAGCAGTGTTAATTTTGTAATAACTCCTCTTTTTTTATCCACAATTCTTTTATTTGAATGTTCTTTTTACTATCTTTAGGATAGAAATTTACGAAAATATATGTCAAAAAAAATTCGCAACTTTGCATATATTTTGAATATTAAATTTCAGAAGTAATATTAATTTAAGAAGTTTGCCGAGGTCTGCAAGAAAATTCAGACATTGGGCTGACGAAGGTTACACGTATTGGAAGAGTATTTTGGAAATGAACTTGTAAAAAAGTTCGAAGAAATGATGGAAAATAATGATGAATTCTACTTTGATACAGAAGAATTGGAAGACATTATTGTTTATTATCTGGAGCTTGGCGACTTTAATTATGCTGATAATGCAGTGAATTACGGTCTGAAGCTTCATCCCAATTCCTTGGAGATCAAGATCAAAAAGCTTGAGGTACTCTTAGAATGGGAAGAATATAATGCTGCGAAAGAGCTTATCGATGAGCTTAAAGGTGCTTCTATGGAGAACACCGACTTTTTGGTTTGCTACGCGAAGTATTATTCGAATTTAGGGAATCCTAGAAAATCCATTGAAATTTGTAAAATTGCATTAGAGCTGAAAGAAGAAGAAAACTTCCTTCACAATTTTATTGCAGATGAATATGTAAATTTAGGAGATCCTTTTAACGCTCTTAAACATTACAGAAAAGCATTGAAAGAAGATCCCACGGATGAATATTCGCTGGAAAACTGTATGATCTGCTTCAGTGATTTGAATAAGAGTGAGGAGGCGATTGCCTTTCTTAATGAATATTTAGATGAATTTGCTTATTCGGAAACCGCCTGGTTTGAATATGGGCAGTTCTATTTTAACCGGAAGAATTATGAAGAAGCCATAAAAGGATACGACTACTTATTGGCAATTAATTCAAGTTCTGTAGGAGTGTATGCCAATAAGGCCGCCTGCTATGAGGCACTAGGGCAGTATAAAAAAGCGATCGAAGTGTATGAGGAAATGCTTGAGCTGGAATACACCAAAGCATTTACATTCTATAAAATCGGATTATGTTATAAAGCTTTAAAACAGCCGATTGTCGCTTTAAACTCATTTCAGAAATCCTTGAGAGAAGATCCTCAGTTTTATCTTGCCATGATGGAACAGTCTTACCTTTACGAAGAAATGGGTGGAATGACTGAAGCCCTGCACTTTGCAAAAGAGGCCACTCACCTGAATGAAAACAATCTTGATTATCAGAAAAGATTAGCGTTTTTATTCATCGATTCAGGGAAGTTTGAAGAAAGCCTTTCCTGTCTCAAAAAACTGGTTGATGCAGAACCTTCCAGATTCTACAACTGGTATGCATATTCGGAGGTACTGATGCTTTTGGGTGAATATGAAGAAGCGGTTATGATTTTAGACAAAGCTTTGAAATCACATCACAGAGCGGAATTGTATTATCAGCTGAGCAATTGCTATTTCAATCTGAGAAATCAGGAAAAAGGAATTGAATCGCTTCAGAATGCATTGGCTTTAGATCCTTCTCTTGTTCAGGATATGCAGAAAAAATATCCTTTCATCAAAGAAGAAGTGAAAAGAGCTAAGGCCAAAGTAAAGAAGAAGAATTAAGAACAGAAGACAGTGAATTTTATCTCCGTAACATTCAAAATAAAATAAATTCTGCCAGAAGGCAGGATTTATTTTTTTATAACAGCCGGTTTTGACCTTAAAAAGATTAATCCTGCAATGATGACACTTGCCCCTGCAAATTGTAAGACCGTCAGTTTTTCACCATCAAGAATCCCCCAGATAATAGCAACAATAGGCATTAATAGAGTAACTGTAGATGCGAAAAGCGGAGTGGATACTTTCAGCAGCCTGTAATTCATTGTCATCGCAAGCCCGGTTCCGAAAACCGATAACAAGCTTACAAACATCAGCCCAAGCATATTATCTTTAGAAAAATGAAATTCTGAGAAGAATCCCGTTAATGCCAGGGAAATTATTGATGGCAGAAATAAAACAAAGGAAAAAACAAAAGCTGATAAAACAGTAGAAGAAACTTCCATAAGTTTTGATTTTACCGTTGTAGTACTGATGGCATAGCATAATGTAGCCAATAGCAATAACAGAATCGGGATGAGTTTAAAAGTTCCGCCTTCTTCCCCGCCGAAAGCCAGTAAACAGACCCCTGTAAAGCTGATTAGGGTACCGGTGATCTGTTTTTTTGTCGTTTCAAAATTCCATACCAGTGCTCCGACAATAATCACAAAAATAGGCATCATGGAATTAATAATCCCGGCAATACTGCTGCTGATCTCTGTTTCCGCTATAGGAAATAAGAACATCGGAATGAAGTTTCCTGTAAAAGCTGCTAAAATCAGCCACTTTAAATGCTTTTTCGGAAAAAGCTTATATTTTGAAATGGCAATGGGTAATAAAATAATTCCCGCAATTAATACCCGTAAAGCTCCCACCTGGAATGGATTGAAATGCTCCAGAGATTTTTTTATCAAAATAAAAGAAGAACCCCAAATGATGCTAAGGACAAGTAAAAGAATCCATTTTTCTTTATCTGCGTTCATTGTTTTTATGTAAAATTTTTAAAAATTCTTTTTTAGAAATCATCCTGGCACCCAGACTTTGAAGATGCTCTGTATGGGATTGACAGTCAATAAGATCCAATATGTTTTTGTTGCTTTCGACAAAATGAATAAATCCGGCTTTTGAGGCATTGCTTACTTTCGCAAACATACTTTCACCACAGAAAATATTTCCGATCTGAAGTCCGTAAAAACCGCCGACCAATTCTCCTTCCTGCCAGACTTCAATACTTTTGGCCAATCCATACTGATGAAGTTGTACAAATACTTCCAGCAACTCATTCGAAAGCCATGTTCCGTTTTGTTCTTTTCTGTTGATCTGTTGACAGTTGCGGATAACTTCCCTGAAGCTTTGGTTTTCGGTGAAGGTGAAAACATTCCTGTTTAATATTTTTCGCATCGATTTTGAGACTTTTAATTCTTCCGGAAATAAAACAAATCTCGGATCGGGACACCACCAGAGAATTTCTTCCCCCGGATTATACCACGGAAAGATCCCTAGCTGGTACCCAAACCAAACTCTCTCTACGGAAAGGTCGCCTCCAAAAGCAATCACCCCTTCATGTCCGTCATAGAGCTCAGGATCGGGGAATGATATATCATTTTCGTCTAATCGAACCATTACAGGAAAAAAAATCCTACTTAATAAAGCAGGATTTATATTTGATTGTTATCTCTGATTAAAAAGGTAAATCATCATCTTCGTCTCCTGCAAACGGATTTTCGTTAGAAACCGGAGATGCAGATTGTGACGGTGCAGCCTGAGTGGGCTCAGAACCATTATCGAAAACTTTTTCCACTCTCCATCCTGTAATAGAATTGAAGTATTTGGTTTCCCCTTGTGGAGAGGTCCATTCTCTTCCTCTGATATTGATTCCTACCTTTACATTTTCTCCTTCTTTAAGATTATCTAATAAACTGATCTTATCAGACAAAAATTCTATGTTTATCGGCTGTGGATACTGCTCCTGGGTTAAAATAACCATTTCTCTTTTCTGGAAACCGCTCGCAAATGTCTGAGCATCAAAAAGTTTCTTTACCGTTCCTTGTAATTCCATATCATAAATATTAACGATGTAAAAGTAATAAAATGAAATGTAATAAAAGGGGTCAGGGAAAAAAAATATAAAATTTTTAAAAAAATCTTTGAAAAGTCTTGCAACTAAAGAAAAATGTCCTATATTTGCACTCACAAAAACGAAACAAGCTCTTTAAAATAAAACTTAACAAAACAACGCGGATGTGGTGTAATTGGTAGCCACGCCAGACTTAGGATCTGGTGCCGAGAGGCGTGGGGGTTCGAGTCCCTTCATCCGCACAGTATGCGAAAATAGCTCAGTTGGTAGAGCACAACCTTGCCAAGGTTGGGGTCGCGGGTTCGAATCCCGTTTTTCGCTCCACTCCATGCCCTGGTGGTGGAACTGGTAGACACGCAGGACTTAAAATCCTGTGCCTCTTTTGGCGTGCGGGTTCAAGTCCCGCCCGGGGTACTTCAATAAAGGCTTAATTAATTGGTTCTCAGTTTTTTAAGCCTTTTTTGTTTTTTATATTGCCGACATTTTGCTGGATTTATAAAATAATAATACATTATAAAATCTATTTATATTTTGCCTTTAATGTTTTGGCTGCATATACCCAGTTTTCATCGTTAATCTTTTCAATTTCTGCAATATTTTTTTCTGCCTCATTTTTGTTTGATGTCTGGTAATAGGCTTTTGCCAGAATATAATGGGCATAAGACTTATTCTCCTCAGAGATTTTAGAAGTATCTAAATTTTTAACAACTTTGTTTTCAGAATTGGTAAGAGCCAGATTAAAAAACTTTCCTAATTCTGAAATTTCCTTGTTCTTAGCATCAGAAGTCTTCTTTATACACTTATTAAAGAAATTGTTACTCAGAGTCAAAAATTTATTTCTTGCCGTATTTTCCGATTTTTGTAAAAGCACTTGATATGAGGTTGCTAAAGTTATCAATTCTTCATCAGTAGGATTCTTTTTGTCTTTAAAATTAAGGCTAGTATATAAATCCTCTGTACCTTCGGGAAATCCGTTAAACTCCTGGTCAAAATATTTAGAGTTTTGAAAACCTAAAGTTTGATGAATTACATCCCCATTAATATCTACAAGCTTTACATCGGGAATTGAGCTTACATTATAATTTTGGGCTACATCCCTATTCGTATCAATATCAATCGGAACTATGATAAATTTATCGAGTGTAGATTTGTAGGCTGTATTATACCAGAAATCCGTTTCCATCTTTTTACAAGGTTTACACCAGCTAGCATTAAAATCCAACAAAATAAATTTGTTCGTTGTCTTTGCTACTTTTTTTGCTTCATCAAGAGAATTTACCCAGATCTGGGAAAAGCCAAACTGGGAAATCAGTAATAAAAATAAAAATTTCAGTTTCATGTTCTTAGTTGTTTTTCAAAATAAGCCTCCAATAATGGAGGCTTTATTCTATTGTTTTGTAAATATTAAATCTTTTGTTTTAGGTAAATAAATTGTTTTATCTGGATTACCTGGACAGCTTTGCGAAGTTAAGGAAATGTCATCTGGACGATATTCCCATGATAGTTGAGTTGCATTTATTTTCTTTAAGAAAATATCTCCCCATCCTACAGAACAATTTGTCCCGCTGTAAAGAAAAAGTACAGTGTTTTGATTTGGTCTTGTTCCAATACTATATAATTCAATATTAGGCAAATTATTATTCTGCGTATCTTGTAAAACATTTCCTGAGGAATTTTTAACAATATATTTTACAATTAAAGCATCCATATAGTAACTTTTTTGAGCACTATTTTCTAATTTGTCTATTTGTTTAGTAATAAACAGGATAATTTCATTTCCGTTGAAATTAGCCTTATAAGTTCCAATATAGGGTGATAACTCATTATTGGTATCTTTTAAATGTGCACCATTGGGAATACTTGTCAATGCCGTATTTAATGGAAGATTTTGTGCTCTGCAGGATATTGAGCTTATCATTAAGCCTAACAATATTATTGCTGTTTTTAAATATGTTATTTTCATATCTATTTATTTTTTTAATTAAATTATTTAAAGACAAGGTACAGCAGTAATTTTACCTGTACTATCTTGTACTATGTTATATACGGTTCCATTTTCTTCATCTACACGTTGTAAATTTACTTTCCCTGTAAGCCCCATATTTTGTAACGTATCAAAGAATAATTTTTCCAATCCTTTTTCATTTAATTCACCAGCAATATTAACATAAGTATTACCATTTATACTTGTGTTCGTTAAATTAGAAACCATCTTTCGATAATCATATTTAAATTGTTTCATTTTTGTTTCCGAATATACAAAACCTCCCAATTCTGTACCAGTTCCTGCAAAACGTATTACATAGTGTACATATTTTACACCATTAGGACAAGTACTACAACCTTCAGCTGCTATCATTCCAAAATAGGCATGTCCTACACCGTCAGCTACGCTCTGAGCGGCAGCAAATCCAAACAACGTATCTACTATATCCGGAGGTGATACCATATGAGTACCTGATGCTGTGTGATTATGATAACCACCATAACCATCAGTGACATTAGTAAATTCAACTTCATGATCTCCATTAACATCTGCAGGAACTACAGTTCCATCTTTCTTTTCCTTAAATCCTATTTCTCCTGTCGTTTCAGGGTTACTAAGTGTTTGTTTGGCATTTGCTTTCACATTGGTAATTCCCTGTTGAACATTAGGTTTGTTTAGCACAGCATTAGTTTTCTCGCAAGGATCTTCAATATCTGGAAGGGTTCCACCACCGCCACAACTTGGAAGTAACCGGTAAAAAACATCTTGCATTACACATCCGTCATTTGGAGTGCCTGGGTCTGTACTTGGAACAGATCCGCCTCCGCCTCCACTGCTTCCACCGCCTGAGCTTGGATTAGCGGGAGGAAAATCAGTTCCTGTGTCTCCTGTAAAAATAGTTTCACATGAATAGGTAACACAAGTTCCACAGTGGTCACAATCCTTCCAAGGTTTTCCATTTTTGCAATGAAAATAAAGCGTGCATATATCTACGGTAAGCGTTATTTTAGATTGATCATCAGTATGTGCAGTAATATTCGTTGGGGGTCTAAATTCCGTCAGCCACATCCTTCCTTTTTCCTTGTCTTCTTTTTGTCCCTCAAATAAATCCTGTGGAATATTGGTGAAATGCTGAGTTCCGAATGTTTTATAGTCCATATACATAAAAGTATAAAACATATGCTGCCTATAGTCTTTGTCTATATTTCTGTCATAGACAATCCTTTGAAGTAATGCATTATCATAATCCCTTACAAATGAAACCAAATCCCTATCGTTTAGGGTTGCAAACAAAACAGAACTCATTGTTTCATTATCATAAGAAAGTGGAATCATTAAACCTGTAGCTCCTCCCTCAGCATCAAAAACCTGCATTTTCTCCCAGATTGGCATTCCCCTTTGGTCTGGCATTTGAGCAAGAAAACCGGTTTGATCATTGTAAGCTTCAAGGATACTGATATAATCTACTCCGGCTCTGGAAAGTGTATTATTTGTTTTAGAATGTTTAAAGAAATCGGCATTATTCCGGTGTGGGGTTGTTTCATCTTTTGTCATCTCTTCATTCCGACATGAGTATAAAACTATACTCAGGGTTATCAACAGGGATAACCACAGAAAAAACCTGTTTTTCATTGATTTTTTAGTTTTTAAGTTGTTAAATATAAGTTATTATCATATTTAGGGGAAATCTTTTGTAAAATTTCTAAAATCTCCCTTAGACTAGTACTGTAAATGTAGTTATAGAGAACGACAGAACATGTCGTATTTACTAAGAATTAAAAATAATTTTATCATTTTGTGATTGTAGATTCTTGGTTAATAACAATAGAAAAAAAGGCACGGAGCAAAATCAATCGGTTAAGAGGTACTGCGGAGAATCCAAAAGACCAGAAATGCCCTGCCCGTGCTCATATTAGTACTAAGAACCCTCCGTAACAAAATTACGGAGGATTTTTGTTTTAAAAAGGGCTCAGATAGGATATGGACATTTTATTCTTTAGGAATTTCAGTTTTAATATCTTGGTCTTTATCCGGTCTTTTTTTAAGAGTTTCCAGATATTGGTCTGTAAAATCAATCTTTAGTTCTATCCAGAGCGGCAGATGATCACTCATCTGAAAAGTCCGCCAGCTTTCAAGCTTCCAGTTTGGAGGGAATTCCTTGCCCTTTTCCTTATATTTTTCTTCAGCAACAGGCTTATAGTATTCTTCATTGTTAAAAACAGAATTATAATAATTGAGAACACCCATTTTTATATTTTTACTTTCTTCATGAATATCTAAATCCTCAAGCCGTAGGTTTTGCATATTGAAGGCAATCTGATCAAAAGCCCTGTCATTTTTAGCATTGGTATAAAGAGATTCATTAAATGGACGAAGATAGAAACCTGTCGGGTTTTCCTTTGTACCTACCAGAGCAGAATAAAATTCGTCTCCTATCTTTTCAATATTGAAATCACCTAATAATATATACGTTACATCTTCTTTTTTTGCTCTGAAGTCGAGTTTTTCAGCGAGGGCTGCGATTTCATTTTTCCGTCTTACGTTATCCTTTTCACCGGTTGCATTCTTTGCTTCAGAACCATAATAGACATGTACGCTACAAAGGTTAAACTTAAACCAGCTGGCCTGAAAGGCAACCATAAACGGGGGACGTGCAAACCCGTAAGGAAGATTGAATTTTTCTCTTTCTTTGGAATCCAGATATACTTCCCCGGCAATGTTTTTAAATTTTACTTTGCCTGTATTATAGATAAAGGCGATTCGTTCGTTTCCTCCTTCTGCATTAGGGGTATCGGTAACGATATATTCATATTTATAACCTAAAATTCTCATTAGGTCTGTAAGCGCAGACATATTGTTTCCGATCTCCTGGACAGCGATTAAGTCAAATGAAGAAATGATTTCAGCGATATACCAGAAAGATTCTTTCAGACGGTTTTCTGAATTTGAAAATTCCCTCAGGTTCCAGGTGGCCAGTAATAAAGAGCTTCGGTTGGTTCTTTCCGGAAGTTCATTTTTAATCTGCTGTCTTAGCTTCTGGAGGTTCTCAATAATATG
Source organism: Chryseobacterium populi (assembly GCF_000282115.1). Classification (GTDB taxonomy): domain Bacteria; phylum Bacteroidota; class Bacteroidia; order Flavobacteriales; family Weeksellaceae; genus Chryseobacterium; species Chryseobacterium populi. Next base: position 18,592 of record NZ_AKJY01000009.1, on the reverse strand, counting down.
CAGGCGTTCGGCTATTTTAATCTCATCAAGGGGTTTATAATAAGGCATGGCGGTTATTTTAAAAGTTTTTTATCTTCAAGATCTTTAAGAATATATTCAATAGCCATTTTTGAGGCTTTCCGGGCGATTGAGGCTTTTTTCATTTTAAAAAAGGCAATCAATACAGTATTTCCTATCCATCCTGAAATGCGGGTAAATACATTTTCTTTATAGTGTTTTTTTATTATTTCCTCAGTAATCGGATGTTGGGAGTCTACTTTTTGGTCTGTTAGTTTTTCATATACCAGATCAATCATTTTCTTCACTCTGTATTCAATTTTTGGGGATAGTTTAAGTAAGGTTTCAGGATTGTATGTCGGCCACTTATTGAAAGTTCTTTCAAAAGGATTGGGGGCTTTTGGATCTTCCATCTTCTCCTTTAATAAATAGAGGTCCGGGATTACGGGTAAAAAAACTTTTCCCATTCTCTTTTTTTCAATTTTAAAAAGATGAATCATTTCCGGAGTCCAGTTTTTATGAATAGGATGTACATTATTATTCTCAGGGTCGTATTCAATTGAAAAATAGATTTTAAAAAAATTCCGGGCATTATCTCTGCCCAGAAAAAAGTCATGATGTCGGAAACTGAGATCTAAAAAACCGCCAAAAGCATAAACGGAAGAACAGGCGATCGGATGCTCTTCTTTTTTATTTTCTTTGTTGTATCTGGTTGGGAAAATCTCTCCGGTGAAATATTTTCCCGTATGAAAATCCAGCATCTCTTTTCTTTTTATTCTTGCCTGATCCTGTAAGGTTCCCAGAATTGACGGGATAACAGAAAATATATCATCCGGTTGAGTGTACTCATGACTGTAGATATGATCCGGAAATGGATCGATCATGATCAGGGCAAATTTATCAGGATCATCAGCGTTTTGCTTTTCTCCGTGACGTTCTTTCAGAATATTTAATACCTCTCCGATAGGCTCATTATTGATAGCTCCTCCATCTACCCCGATAAAATTGAACGGATCAGAAACATTTTTGAATTCAATAGGAAGATCAGCAGGAATATTTTCCGGCTGTATCTTATTGTAAAGTAATTTTCTGGAATTATTTTTAATGTAATCCACCGTGAATTCATTCTTAAAAAACTCTCTGAAACGGAGACCAATAGGAAATGCACCTGTTGCTTTTGTGGTAAGCTTTAACCGGTCTACAACATCCTTTTCGTCACTGAAAGGAGCCAGCGGTAAATAAAAGTCTTTGTGAAGCGGGTTGCTTTTGTCATAATCCAGTTTAAAATGAGAAATAACAAAATGCTCAAATGTATTGTACTGCGGAAGGTCAGCATTTTTTTTTAATCTCCCGAATGGTGTTGAAAAATCTATGGGTAAGGGCACGCTTCTCAACATAGTTTGGGATAATAAGACCTCCAGTTCAGAGGACACATAGGCCGGCAATTTTTTTTCTTCAACATCATCTGCGAATGCATTATCACAGATTTTGTCAATAAAATCTGAATTGAGCAGGGAAATAATTTTCCCATTATTCAAATCGTCTGCGGATAATGCCTTTTCAAATATTTTCTCGGGGATATCCTCAGTGTCTCCCATTAAAACCCAGCTGTCATAAAGCATATTTCCTTTTTTTGAGGAAGGATCTGAAGGGTTGTTTACCGGGGTTATTTTTCCTTTCAGAGCATAAATCGCAGACATCATTGTCGTCATTCCTCCTGCCGAAGCGCCCCCCATTGCATCAATGATCACTTTGTGCTTCGGGATATAATTAAGCATATCCTGATCCCATCCTTCGGGAAGCTTTCCGGATTTTGCCTGCTCCCATAATTCCAGGATTTCAAAAAGATAATCCATCACTCCTGCTGTATAACATCCGGCAGAAATAGCGCCAGCCATTGTGATGCCGACGTGGAATACATCATTTTGCACTTGAATATTTTCCATGGTCATATTTGTTTATCAGTTGTTAGTTTTTAACAAAGCCTGTTGTTGGGACGAATTTATAATAAATACCTAAAAAATAAAATTCCCCTTTTGTGTTATATTTAATCCTGAATTATCCTTAGTTTTAAAATTATTCCCCTTATATTATTCAAATTCATACAAATAAAAAGCTGCCTTAATAAAAAGACAGCCTGAAATTTAAATGTTTATTATTTAGATTCAACTTCCTGAATTAGTTTCCGGGATAATCCAGAACTGCTCCAAGAACCCATCCTAAAGAATCCACGCTGTTTCCGGCGATAAGATCCTGTGGCGGATTTAAAGTAATCGTGATTGTAGAAGATGAGCTGTCTACAGATGTGGAAGAAGAATAAGTAGACTCTGATGCGCTGGCCAAAGGAATTCCCAGGAAAGACACTTTTACGGAAGAAGACTGTTCAAACGTTTTCTGAATGCTTTGATAGTTGCTGCTTGTTACTTTGATAACAATCGTAGGATAATTTGAAATAGCAACTCCGTTTAACAATCCGAAAGGACCGTTTTGGGAAAAATCGATGTTTGGATTTGGCGAAAATTTAAATCCTGTCACATCTTTGCTTCCGTTTTTAATGGCTTCCTGAATCGGGGCAAACCAAGCCCAGTTCAGTCCGGTTGCTGTACTGTAAGCTGAAGGTCCAAAGTTTACTAAAGTAGCTCCGGTGAATGACATTGATACACTTATTTTATTTTCTGTAGTCGCAAGACTGTCTGAAAAATACTTTGCATTTCCACTTACCCCTACCGTTAAGAAATCCAGTATAGGAATAGAAAAACCAGTGCTTCCGCTTACGGATACTGTAAATCTGTCGCTTGTTTCGCGGCTGACTTCCATGGTGAGATTAACGGCTTGTGACGTGTTCTTCAGGCCATTGAGAATATCACTGATCTGGGTGGTCATCTGGAAGGCAGGAACCGTAGTATTGTTATCTAATGTTAATCCTCCGTTATCGGATGAAGGGGTTTGAACATTCCCTAAAGCTGTGCTTACATAGCCGTTGTTCATGGTTACATTGTTCTGTAACGTGACGGAAGCTCCCAATGCATTCAGGTAATTGGCCAGTACCGGAAGAATAACTTTTCCGCTTGCAGGGGTATTATTTAAAAGCTTATTTAGATTTTTACTTACCTGGATTTCACTAAGCGTAGTTTTTGGAGACGCCCATTGTGTTGCAATAGTATTCATGATGACATCAATAGGCTGCATTGTTGGAGTTGCAGGAGGAAGGCTTCCATACGCCTGTTTCCAGGAATTAAGTAAAGCCACCTGCTGATTCACGGCATTCTGTTGAGCTGTGTTCAGTGTTGCAGTATCACTTGTGGATAGAGAATACACCACTTTAGATAAAACCTGGGTATAAAAGTTGGTGAAAACCTGGTCTAGCTGTACCGGAGTGGTATTGGCCTTCAGGTTGGAAGCAATCCAGTTGTACGTTTTATTATTAAAAGCTAAATTGGTCGGATTCTGCCAGTAATAAGGAAAGTTTCCCTTGTCTGTAATAGTAAGCTGGGAAAGCGGGGTTTTCAGGATTGATGAAAAAATACTATTAGCCTGTTTTTGTAATTCTGCGATAATTTCTTCTGCTTCTACAAAAGGAGAAACATCTGTGGGGTTTTTCATGATTGATTAGTTTTTGCGGTTTTCCTACTCTCTTATTGGCTTTTCGGAATTTGCCATTGTATTTGTCCGTTTTGAAGCTTCGTTTGAACAATCCAAAGTAACGTTGAAAAAAAGACAAATTTTAGCGTAGAAATTCCCAAATTTTAAATTGAGTGTTTTGTATGAAGAAAACTAAGTAATTACCGATGTGGAATATGACGATCAGAAAACCAGTATTTTAGCTTAATTTTGAATCTTTTTAATTTATTAAATTTACTTTAGTTAATAAATTAAAAAGACATGTAAAACGGAAGACCAATAATCTTAAATAATTCAGGACCTTCCATAAAAAAAATATTAGAACTCAGATCATTATGTCCTTGTTCTAATATCAAAAATTAAATCTATTATGCGATTATAATTAAAAAATTTCTCTGTATTTTATTTTTTAATGAAAATTTTTGAAAAAGATTTTTTATTACCGGTCACTTTTATGAAATAGGAGCCGGCAGGAAGAGTTTCTGTATTGAGTTTTTCATCATAATACCCTTGTGAAGAGTTTAATCTTTTAGTAGAGATAACATTTCCTCTTGAGTCTATGATTTCAACATTTGATTCTTTATCTTCCGATTTGAATTTTATAGTGATATTCTGTTGAGCGGGATTGGGATAAACCGTAAAATCATTTGCCGGGACTTCAATATTTCTTGAAGATAAATTGCCCGGTGAACATTCAGGGATTCTGTTGATACCATCTATTCCCCATGAAGGCTGAACCGGAATACACAGCCAGTTCAATACGGTTGGCAAATGATCTGTTTCTCTCGTAGTTGACAGATAATTGTAAATTTTAAAATTAGCAGTGGCATTATGGGACCTTGTGGGGTTACCTGTAATCGTAGAATTATTGCTGTTCGGGCTTGAATCGGTCAGTGTATTTCCCGAAGTTTCATCGCATTTCCAGTTGGCCAATAATTGTGAATAATAAGGATGGGAAGCCGTGATATTCTGATTTGCCCAGTTCACCAAAACATTATTTGGGATTGCAGATTTCCAGATTCTGATATCTCTATAAGAAGCAGCCAGATTTTGTCCGTAAGCATTGGTTCCATCCTGGTTGATCGTAAGCGGAAGCCCGGAATCGATATTCCCGATCGTATTCATTTTAGCAAAAGTTACCGGAACTCCATCTTCATACAGCGTTACAAGACCGTCTCTGTCAAAGCTTACTGCAATATGTTTCCATTTATTCGTCTCAACTTTTCCTCCCACAAGGTCAATCCTGTTGGTTCCGTCACCAATATTCATTTTAAAAGTCTGTCCGGAATATCCCGAAATGACGAAACCTTTGTTTTTTCCACTGTTCCAGTTTTTATTACTGATCATCACGGGATCACTTGAATAGCCAGCGTTAGGCTTTACCCAAAATTCAACGGTAAAATCCTGGCTGGTTCCAAAATTAAATGGAGACTGATTGGCCGGTTTTGCATAAGAACCTGCAGGAAGATTAAGCTGATTGTAAGTTTTATTGGTGTCGATTACCGTTTTGCTGATCTGTTGCGGAATAAAATTCGGGTTTGAATAAATCGTGAAAATATTTCTTTCCGAAAGATTTCCTCCACCATGTCCGTTATCCACTGCCCCGTGATCTGTCGTTACAACCACCAGCCAGTCTTCATTCTGATAAGTTGGCCTGTTTTTCATGGCATTGACAATTTCCCCGATATAGGTATCCGTTGTCTGTATTGAAGAAACATATTGTGGAACACCTGAAGAGAAACCGTACGAATGTCCGGCGTGGTCTACGTCGTCAAAATCAACAAACAGAATATCAGGATTATCATTTTGTAAAGCATTGACTGCCGCATTTTTTACCGCTAAATCTGTGCTTAAATTGGTTTGTACATCCGCGTTCTGAACGATTTTATCATTTACAGGAGCCCAGTGTGCTAAAGAAATGGTTTTTAAATTCGGATTGTAAGTTTCCGCTCTTGTCAGGAAATCAGGGTAACTGGCGTAATTAGGGTTGGTAAAATTATTATCCTGAACATTGTGCTTCGTATGCCATACTCCGGTAAGCATTGTGCTCCAGCCGTTTCCGCTCCAGGTAGGGGCAGCGCAAAGGCCATCTAAAGAATAAATCGATTGATTCGCTAATGCATGAATGTTAGGAGTATTGGAAGACATCATCACATCAGTTCGGCATCCGTCAACACCAATAAAAAGAACTTTTTTAGTCTGAGCACTTAGAAAGAAGCTCATTAAGACCGCCATTGAAAAGAGTTTTGTTTTCATGAGTTTAAATTGTTTAAAAATAAAAAAGTTTACAAATAGTAATTTTAATTTAATAATTGTAAAACTAATTTACTATTTGTAAACAATCGTGAATTGAAAGTTAATTAATTGATAATTAAAAGTGCTATGTCTTAAAACACAGATAACACAAACAGACTTCACAATAGCACAATAAAAATTAATAAGCCATTCGTGAATAGTTTGTGTTATCAGTAGCTAACCAAAATGTTTGAACCAAAGAGGCTGAATCAGGACTTTGTTTGAAAGAATAAGTTAAAGAATTTCTTCAGCCTCAGATATGGTATTAAAAATATAATCCGGATTGGATTTTTCCAGTTCGGTTTTACTTTGAGCTCCGGAAAGGACGGCAATGGTAAGTCCGCAGCCGGCATTTTTCCCCTCCTCAATATCAATCACAGAATCGCCGGCTTTTAAAACTTTTTCTGGTTCAATGATGTTAAATTTCTTCATAGCAAGATATATCATTTCAGGGCTTGGGCGGCTTTCTGAGACATCATCTGCCGTAATCAGGGCATCGTAATGCCTGTTTTCTTTCCAGCCCAGTTTGTCTAAAAGCTGTTGTGCTATTTCAGAAGTATATCCTGTATTCAAAACAATTTTTTTGTTCCCGGACCTCATTTTTATTAAGAAATTTTCTACCCCGTTAATAGGCTGTACATTGAGATTCCGGTAAGCTTCCTTTAGCTGGTCTGAAAAACTTTCAAAAATAGCCGGAGCCTCTTCTTCTTTTCCGCCGATTTCCTTTAATAAGCTGCTGATAGCTTCCAGCTTTTCCATGCCTGCACAGCTGGATAAAACTTTCTCTAAAGAAACCTGATATCCGTAGTCATTCACAGCGTTCATTAGTGTTTTGTATACTACATTGTCTTCATTAATTGTAGTTCCGGCCATATCCAGAACCAATAATTCTATATTCTTCATTTATTTTATGTGTAAATTTTATCAATATTAAATTTTGAAAAGCCACCACTCCCGGTCATTCCTTTTCCGCCGATCCCGGTTACGATATGAATATCAGGAGATGGGCTGTGTTCAAAGAGGTCTTTTGTTTTGCATTGGGAATAGACTCCAAACCATCTTCTCTGAATTTCGTAAGTCGGCAGATCTATAATTTTCCGGGCTTCATTGATCATAAATTCATCAATCTCCATATTAAGGTCATACCCCAAAGCATCGGAATCTTTTGCACTTGCGTATTCATGGGAATCTCCGAGGATAACAGATCCGTCGAGAGCCTGTTTGAATAAAATATGAATTCCGTATTTTTTCTCAAAAGAATTTGGCTCTTCAAGCGATTTGATCTTTTCATAGGAAGGGCATTCCCGGAAAGATTCGTATCGTCTGATGGATAATCCGGTCAGGATATTACCTTGTAAAGAATAAATTCCCTGGGGTTTTGTCTGAAGCATCTGCAATTTACTTACTTCAAGATCACTTTCATTGAACAGTTTAGGATATAATGTTTTAAACTCATGGCCACCACAGATAATTATTTTTTCTGCCTTGAATTCTGTTCCTTCTGCGGTTGTAGCAACACATTGCTGATCATCTTCATATGTTTCCACAACAGTCGTGCTATAGAATATTTTTAAACCTAGCTTTTCTTTTAATAATGCATGAAGTTTTACGATCATTTCTGCAGAATCTACTGAGAGCTCCTGTGGAAAAAACAGTCCGCCTTTGCAGTAATCAGAACGCAGGGCATCGTACTTTTTGATGCAGTCATTTTTAGATAGGAGGACGGATTCATAGCCGTTGCTCTTATTAATTTCGTAGAGCTCATGGATCAACTGCATTTCTTCATCATTGGATGCAATATAAACGGAGCCGTTTTTCCGGATTGTCATATCGGCCTGAGACTGTAATTCATTATAGAGGGCTAAACTTTCTCTTCCGAAGTTCTGCCATTTCAGATCCATCCCGGATGGAACTACCTGTCCGAAATTTCTTACCGTGGCACCTTGTGGAAGGGAGTTTTTTTCAAGCAAGGCTACTTTCAGGTTTCTTTTTAAAGCATGATAAGCATGGAATGTTCCTAAAATTCCGCCGCCCACAACGATTAAATCGAATTTTGTTGTCATTTTTACTGTATTTTTTTAGATCATTTTCGAACGGGTATCGAAATTGATGTATGGATTATTGTTGTTTGATTTAGGTCTTGATTTTTTTCTGAAGCTTAAATAAGCAATCAAAGATGAGATGAGAACAATGATGACAATTATGTAATTCAGATAGATGTAAAAATTAAGCCATGAAGTTCTGGCAGACCCGAAGTTTTTATAAAGAAGAATCAGAACACTTCCCAGATACCCGAAGGAATCTACAAAATAGATCAGGAATCCCACATTTCCTTTAATTTCAAAAGCGGCAATCATCCGGTCGAAATAAATTCCGTTGAAAGGGATATAGCATAGATACATTCCAAAACCGGAAAGGACCATCCACAAAAAAGGAGACATGAAGCCATTTTGAAAAAGGTAGGTGGAAAGGCCTACACTTCCTATTCCTATAAAAAGAATATAATGATAATAGGCAAATGCTTTTTTATTGTTCTTTACTTTTACCATAAAACTTAAGACCAGCAATACCATAATGGCAATGGGAATCTCGGTTATGGTGAAAATAGAGCTATCAAACCTGATATTCAGATTATCCCAGATCTCACGGTTGAAATTATCCCTGAAATCCCTTAAAACAGTAAGGCTTACATACAGAAATGTAATACAGATAATAGGGATGAAAAACTGACGGATAAGTGCTTTTCGTTCATTTTTATGAAGCGGTTGTCTCTTGTTTTTCAACAAAATATCTTCTTCTGTAGGCCTGGGAATTCTTTCCAGCATAAACCCGAAAATAATAAGCGGAATGATAAAAAATAATCCTGTGGTAAAAGGCATCCAGAACTCCGAAACTCCGAAAGTATCCATTAAAAATTTTCCGACGGACTTTGTAAATCCTGAAGAAACGACAAAGCTTGAGCAGAGAAATAAGCCAATGATCTCTGTGGTTTTCCGTCCTTCAATATAAGAGAAGACAATTCCCCAGATCATTCCCAGCGGCATCCCGTTGATAAACATAAAAAGGATATTATAAGGAGCCGGAACAACGGCAAATCCGAGTAAAGCAAGCTCTGCAATGACGATGAAAATAAATAAATAAGAAATTCTCTTTTCAGGCTTTAATTCAGAAATAAAGCGTATCCCGATGAATTTTGAGATGAAATATCCCATGACCTGGGCAATGATGATCAATACTTTATACTCAATCCCAAAATAAGAAAGTCCCTCAAACGAAGCTACAGTAAACGGCTTCCTAAAACCATACATGCAGAAGTAGACTCCAAAAGCAGCAAACGCCGCTTTCAGGGTTATTCCTATATTTTTATTATTGCTTTCAGCCATTTTATTGTCTTAAAAATTAAGCTTTATTCCCAGATTAAATCTTACCCCATAATATTCTACCTGTTCAGGACGGGCCTCACTTTTTCCAAAATGATAGATCAGTGGCTTATTCAGGATGTTATTCACATCTGCATACAGCATTAAATATTTTGTAAACTGGTATGATCCGCCGAAATCAAGACTGCTGTATTTTCCGTAGTAGGAATCGTTGAGGTCTTCTTCGGCATATTCCACGGCATATTTTCCCTTATAATTATAAGCCATCCTCGCGTTGAATCCTTTTTTCTCAAAGAAAATCTGCACATTATATAGTTGTTTAGCCTGATAAGGAAGGGCTACTTTTCTTCCACTCGGCTTTTCCATTTCGGAAGTCATCAAAGTAGCGTTAAGCTGGGTTCCGAAGTACTGCAGGAATCCCGGAAGGAAGTCAAATCTTCTGTTGATTCCCAGTTCGAAACCTCCCAGCCACGCTCTTTTTCCATTATTCGGGGCTGTAAATTGTACTCCGTTGATTCCGTTATAAGAGCTGATAAAAGAATCCTGGAATATAGGATCTGTAATCGATTTATAAAAAACACCACCGCTCAGGATCCCTACATTCGAGAAATAATATTCACCCATCAGGTCAAAATTTAACGAATATGTTGGATTCAGATTTGGATTTCCCCCTTTGAATTCATTATCAGCTTCTATATAAGTTCCGCCCGGAGTTAAATCTCCGAAATTCGGTCTTGAAAAAGTTCTTGTTGCTGCAAAACGGACGTTGGTTTTGTCATTTAATGTATACTTCAGGTGCAACATCGGTAAAACAGCAAGATAGTTTTTAGTGTTTTCAACAGGTGTTAAAACATCTTCAACAACGTTGTAGCCTTTTACTTTTGTATGGGTGTTTGATAGTCTGATTCCTCCCAGGATGGTAATCTGATCATTGATTTTATACGTTCCCATTCCAAAAGCATCGGCATGTTTTTCAAAAACATCAAAATTTCTCCCCAATGCCTTATTGTACTCTAGTGCCTCTGAATCTGCAGTATTTATTTTTAAATTTCCCTGATTCTGGTGCCAGAACTGATCCATCCCCGGGGTTGATAAAACAGGGCCGAATGTATTTCCGATATGAGCATTCATTTCACTTAAATACTTTGTACCGTTCGGTTGGCTTGTGATGTATTGTCCGAAATCAGATAAAAGAGGAGTGTTCCCATTGCTCCAGCTGTAAAAAATATCTGAAAATCTTGCATTACGTTCCTTGTCACGGTATTTGAAGCCATATTTTAAAGTCAACCGGTCGGAAACATTGATCTCATGATTGAAGGCTGCTACAATTTTATCTTTTTCCTCCACGAAGACCTTGTAAAATTCCAGGTCGGTAAATTTCATCTGTGAAGCATCCATTTTAAAATCCGGGTTACTGTAAAATCCGAATAATGCATCAGGGTCTTTATAATCTAATTTTCCGCCGTCTGCTTTCCAGTAGGCCCTTGGGCCGTTTCCATAATCAGCAATATAATTGGGGTTGATCCCAACACCGGATTGAGTATATTTTATCACATAATAAGAATTATTCTGTTTATCTGGGATGTTTCCATACTTAAACCGGTTGTCATAATAGGAAAGATCCCAATCAATTTTTCCTTTGTTTAAACGGTGGTTTCCACCCAATGAAACTGATGTTAATTCTGTAATCAGCAGATTGTGAATGTTTTGTAGTTCGACTCTTGCCGTATTATTGACTGAACTGAATTTATCAAATCTGATTCTGTGCTTGTAATGGGTTTCATCATCGGCCAATGTTCCGTATATTCCTTTCAGGTATAAAGTGTTTTTTGGGGATAAAACATATTCAAAGGCAGTATTGATCCCTGTGGTTTTTCTTACCCCGTTATAATCACGGAGCTCCAGTCTGAAAACTCCTTCATCACCACTTCTTCTTGCTTCAAAATTATCCGTTGACCAGTTCCTGGTGAAATGAGCGATATTCAATAAATACCCGAATTTTTTATCTTTAGTTCTTCCACCGTAGAGCAATCCCAAATTATAAACGCCTTTGTCCGATTTAGTATTGTAACCGCTTCCTAATGTGATTTTTAGCTCTGTTTTCATAGGTGGTGTTTTTGTGATGAAATTCACACCACCACCAATTCCGTCCGCTTCCATATCGGGAGTAAAAGATTTATTCACATGAACGTAGGAAATCAGTTCAGTTGGGAAAAAATCGAATGCAGTAGCCCTTGAAGTGGTCTCTTCTTCAGCAGTCGGAAGCCTGTTTCCGTTGATGGTTGTAGATGCCCAGAACGGAGGAAGCCCTCTGAGGGAAACAAATCTTCCTTCTCCCTGGTCTCTTTCTATGGAAACGCCCTGAACCCGCTGAACTGTTTCCGCGGCATTTCTGTCCGGCAGTTTTCCGATACCGTCCGAAGCAATAACGTTTGTAATATTAATTGCATTTTTTTGAAGATTTAAGGCCCTTGCTTCGGTATTCTTTAAAGTACCTGTGACAATAACTTCATCAATATTTTTCTGTTTCTGGGATAACTTTATATTTCCCAGATCTACGGTTTCTCCTGTTTTTATTTCTATCTCAATGCTTGAGGTTTCGTAGCCGATATAGCTTACCTGCAGATTATAGGTTCCGGCTTTTACATCATTGATGGAAAATTTACCGTCAACATCTGTTGATGCTGTTTTGGAAGATCCTTTTACTTTTATTGAGGCACCGGGAAGGGGTTGGCTTTCGTCAAGGATAATTCCTATGATGGATTGTTTTTGTGCAGAAATCAAAGTGATCACACACACAAAGACAAGGATAAGTAATTTCTCTAATTTTGTTTTCATTTTTACATATATTAAATTTTTTATGCAAATCAAGCTAATAATTTTAATATATGTAACAATTTTATATTAAGTAATGTTTAATAATTTTAAAGGTAAAACAACAAATAGATTAACATTAATTTTTGGTGAAAAAGACAAGATCAGTAAAAAAAAGTCCTCTAAAGCAGGTGCTTGAATGAATTTTTGAATATAATTAAGAAATAGGAAACTGATAAAACCACTCAATTTTTTAAGTGGTTTTGGTTAATTGTATATTAATTCTGATGAATCTTAAAAAAGCAAAAAGTTGAATATTTGTAAACTTTTTGAATTTGGATATACCAGAGCTATTATTTATCAGAATAAAAATAAAGAACAAGCATGATGCAGCTTTCGTCGCTTATGCTTACAGGAACGTGCGGAAATTTTCCGTTGAAATAAAGAGAATCGCCTTCTCTTAAAAAGACTTCTTCATTATCAATTATATATTTTACTTTTCCTTTCAGAATATATTTGAATTCCCAGGCATCGGTAATTACTTTTTCTCTTCTGGAATTCGGTTCAAGGGTTAATAAAACGGCTTCAAAACCCAGAGAATGAAGGCTTTTACTGAAAATGTGCAGGTACTTAAAGCCCTCTGCCTCAACTTCCTTTTCAATAAGTTGCTGATTTTCTTTAGGGAGATGAATGAATTTTGCATTTGATTTTTTTTCTACCCCTTCAAAAAAATAGCTGGCATCGATCTCAAGTGACTGAATCAGATCCAGAAGGACAGGAAGAGAGGGAATCGTTCTGCCATTTTCAATTCTGGAAACCAATCCATTACTCACATTGGCTCTGAACGCGAGTTCATGAATGGTTAAATTATTTTTTTTTCTAATGTCCTTTAATCTCTTTCCGATACCTATTAAAAAATCATTCATACTCATTAAGGTTTAACCTTTATTATTTCATCGTTATTAGTGACCGCAAATTTAGCATTAATTCCATATAGTTTTACAAAGTTTAGAATCGTTAACTAAAATTATTATATTGATTTTTAAATTTTAAACTGTTAAGAATAATGGAGTTATTGATTTTAATAAGAAATGATATTTTAATTTTAAGCCTCCAAAAAGAATAATTTTAAATCTTCCTGTCCTTCCGGATTACGACTTCCGGCCAAAATAAAATTTGCTATTTTTGTGATATTCGTTACTTATGAAAAAAATAATTCTGATCGAAGACGAAACGAGTGTGGTATCTTTTATTAAAAAAGGGCTGCAGGAAAATGGCTACGAAGTTTCTGTGGCTTTTGACGGGCGTACCGGAGTACAGCTGGTACAGTCAAACGATTTCGATCTTGTTGTTCTGGATATTATGTTACCGGAAATGAACGGATTGGATGTTTGTAAAGAAATCAGAAAAACGAATAAACATGTTCCGATTCTTTTTCTGACAGCATTGGGAACATCTGAAAATATTGTTCTCGGTCTTGAAAGCGGAGGCGATGATTACCTGGTAAAGCCATTCAAATTTATTGAGCTTGTCGCCCGCGTAAAATCTTTGTTGAGAAGAAGCAATAATAATCCGGTTCAGGAAATTATTGAACCTGAAACCAATAATGAGCATGTTTTTCAGTTCTCCGATTTAATGGTTAACAATTATACCAAAAAAGTGACCCGCTCCGGAGAAGAAGTTTCTCTTACCTCCACGGAATATAAACTGCTGATGTATTTTCTTAACAATCCTGAGAAAGTGATTTCCCGGGCAGAAATTCTTGATGCTGTGTGGGGAGTCAATTATGAGCTGGGAACCAATGTGGTGGATGTTTATGTAAACTATTTAAGAAAAAAACTGGACCAGCAGGAAGATAATAAACTGATTCATACAGTTATCGGAATGGGATATGTATTGAAAAAAACGTAATGGATGCCTTATAAAGTGATTACAAATCAGACCAAAACGATGGTTCTTTTAATGTTGGTTTTTACTGCCATTATATTGCTGTTCAGTGGTTTGGTGTATTTCTCTATTGTTAACTTTTCGCATCAGAGGTTTTATGAATTGCTTAAAATCCGTACCACAACCATTGTGCAGATTGAAAAAAGTAAAGAACACCTTGACCTCCCTGAAAATTATATTCTGAACAGCCTGAATGATGAGGAACTGCCGATGGAAAAAGATTATGTATTTGCCGTTCCCACAGATTCCAATTTTAAAAAGATTTCCCAGGAAGTGCATATCCCGGATTATTTTTTTAAAAGCATCATAAAAAATGGGGAGTCCAATTACAATGACAAAGAATTTTATTATATCGGGCAGTCTTTCAAATTTGATGACAAAGAATATATTGCAATAGCTTCTGCTAAAAACCATTATGTGGTTTATTATTTAGGATTTTTGAAAAGGACTCTCATCACCTGCATTGTACTTTCGCTCTTCTTCAGCATGATCTTCTCTTTTTATTTATCCAAAACTTTGTTCAAACCTATTTTAAAAATTACAGGGAAAGTAAAGGAAATAAGTTCAGAAAACCTTCACTTAAGACTCGAAGCTCAGCTGGATAATAAAGAATTGAATGAGCTGGTAGATACCTTTAATGATATGCTCAACCGTATCGAAACTTCATTTGAAACCCAGAATCACCTGATCGGAAATGTATCCCATGAATTGAGGACACCATTAACTTCCATTATGGGAGAAGCCGATGTTGCCCTTTCCATCAGCCGTACCGGTAACGAATACAAAGAAACCCTGGAAATTATCCTGGATGAAGCCGAAAAATTAGATAAAAAGATCAAAGCTTTATTAATGATCGCCCAAACCGGATTTGACGGGAAAATTCAGAAAATGGATAACGTACGTATTGATCAGCTGCTTTGGGATGTCATTGAAACTTTAAGGAAAATTGATAGCCGGAATAATATCTATCTGGATGTAAGCATGCTGCCGGATAATCCTGAAAAACTGAAAGTGCAGGGGAATGAGCAGTTATTGCATCTTGCCGTTACCAATATTATTCAGAATGGGTGTAAGTATTCCAATTTCCAGCAGGTGAAAGTTTCTTTGGGCGCTACGGATACTGATGTTTATATCATTGTAAAAGATTATGGAATCGGAATTCCTGAAGAGGAAATGAATAAGATTTATGACCCTTTTTTCAGGGCATCCAATACCAAAAATTATGAAGGCTACGGAATTGGTCTTCCACTTGCCCGGAATATTATCAGAATGCATCACGGTGAGCTCATCGTAAGTTCTTACGAAAACCAGGGAACCACTGTACAGATGCGTTTTCCTAATTTCCACAACACCCAGAGAGAAGAGAAAACAATATAGAAGCTGAAGGCTAGAGCTTTTGAAATTTTTCAGCCACATCATAAAAAGCAATTTGCGATTTAACGATTTTGCCTTTCAGGTATTAATAAGCCTTAACGATTTTCTAATCTCATTTTAATCTCTTTAATGACATTTTAATTCCATTCCAAAAAGCTTCTAATATGGTCGCAATAGTTTTGTATTATCAAAAAGATAACACGGAACTAAATCTAAAAGATATGACCAAAACAATTTTAATTGCCACAGACTATTCTCTTGAATCTTTGAATATATTAAAAAAAGTACTGAAGGAGAAAGACGCTTCGGAAGACACAAATCAATATAACATTCTTCTCGTATCAGGCTATGATATGGGAGATTCAATCAGAGATCTTCTGTTTACTACAAAAAGTACCATTTTTAACAAAATCAGGCCACAGGAATTTTGCGATGCTCACGGAATTATTAAGAATAAATATCCACATCTGATCGGCAAAATTACCTGTGATGTTTTTACAGGAAGCTTTCAGCGGACATTCAATAATTATGTGAAAGCCGAAAATATTGAAGAAGCTTATTACTCTTTATCTGTTAAAAGTAAGGGCAAAGGAAAATTCGACATCATTCCTTATATCATCAAATGCAAAGAGCTGGAATCCCGCGAAATCACAATTGGAATTACCGAAAGGCTTCCTGAAAGAGGAAGACTTGCAGAGATTTTTGTTGAGGTCTAGAAAAATAAAGAACACTTTAAAAATTAAAAAATGTTAAGAAATTATAGTAACAGCAGGACATTGGGAGACAACATCAGGTTGGGGACGCTGACTGCCTTCACGGCAGGAACTATAAATATAGCATCTCTATTAATATTCCTCTCTTTTACTTCAAACGTAACGGGACATTATGCAATTCTGGCAGCGGAAATCAGTAAAGGAAACTGGGCACAGGTTGGTATCGTAGGAGGATGGATTTTACTTTTCTTCTTCGGAAGCTTTTTATCAAATTTTATTGTCATCAATTTTAATAAGAGAAGTAAATACTTTGCCCATTCAATGCCTCTCGTTTTAGAAATAATATGCTTACTGTTTGTAGGGGTTTACGGACAGTTTTTCTATCAGAAAACATTGGAGGAAACAGAATATTTAGTTGCGCTGATGTTGTTTGCGACAGGCTTACAGAATGGGTTGACAGCAAGTATCTCAAACTTCTCGGTAAAAACAACCCATCTTACCGGCACAACGACCGACTTAGGGATTCTTTTTTCTATGTTTACGCAGAAAAAATTCAGGAAAAACGGGGAATTGATTGCCAGGGCGAAACTGCTTACAAGCATCATGATTGCTTATGTATTGGGAGCGGTATTTTCAGGATTAACATATTATTATCTGGAATTTATGGTATTTTATCTGATAAGCCTGTGTCTTCTGGTAGTAATCGGGTACGATGCCTATAAAATTCATTTAAGGCATTTTAATACACAATACAGATACAGCAGAATTTATAAAAAGCAAAATATTTTTGCTTATCTGTATGACAAAATCCATGGAATTCCGGAAATAAAAGAAAAAAGACAGGAAAAAAGAAAATTTGTGTTTGATGATTAAAATATAGTCAGACGGAAAAAATATAAAAACGATCAGTACTAATTTTGTGTAAACCAGCTGTGAACCAATCCTCTATTTGTGAAAATCAATTAGGGGATTGACTTTTTTGAAACCTTTGTGAAGGAGGGATATACTTTGTGGAGATTTACGGCAAGATTGTTGATTTGTTGATAATTAAATCCTAATTCCCGTTTTTAGTATTTTTATTCCCGTTTTCATTGACTATTTTTGTAAGTTGATTTTACGTTTTTATGTCAGATATTATTCAGCTTTTACCGGATCATGTAGCCAACCAGATTGCAGCAGGAGAAGTGGTGCAGAGACCTGCGTCCATAGTGAAGGAACTTTTGGAAAATGCTATTGATGCAAACGCTTCCAAAATTGAACTCATTGTTAGGGATGCGGGGAAAAACCTTATTCAGGTGGTAGATGACGGAAAAGGAATGTCTGAAACAGATGCAAGAATGGCATTTGAAAGACATGCCACTTCTAAAATCAAAGGAACGGAAGATATTTTTAAAATCACTACAAAAGGGTTTCGTGGGGAAGCTTTGGCTTCTATTGCTGCGGTTTCCCAGGTTGAATTGAAAACGAAACAGAAAGAATCAACAATAGGAACCAATATTTACATTGAAGGTGGGGTTTTCCAGTTTCAGGACCCGGCACAGACTGCCGACGGATCTAATTTCCTGGTTAAAAATCTTTTCTATAATGTTCCGGCAAGAAGAAAATTTCTTAAAAACAACAATATTGAATTCCGCCATGTGATCGATGAATTCCAGCGTATCGCATTAGCCCATGAAAACCTGGAATTTTCATTGTTTCATGATGATGAGCCTGTTTTCAGATTGAGAAAAGGAAGCCAGATGCAGCGGATCGTTGATATTTTCGGAAGAAAACTGCAACCACAGCTGATTCCGATAAAAGAAGATATCATCTGGTGCCAGCTCCACGGGTTTGTTGCAAAACCTGAAGGCGCCAAGAAAACCAGAGGTGAACAGTTTCTTTTTGTAAATGGGAGATTTTTCAAAAGCCCATATTTTAATAAAGCTGTTCAGGAAGCATTCGAAGGGCTGCTTTTACCAGGATATATCCCTACATTTTTCCTTTTTCTGGAGCTTGATCCGGAGAAAATTGATGTGAATATTCATCCGCAGAAAACAGAAGTGAAATTTGAAGATGAGCATCTTATCTTTGCTTTGATCCGTTCTACGATAAAAAGATCTCTGGGAATTTATAATGTGGCTCCAAGCCTGGATTTTGAAAGAGATCCGCAATTGGATGAAATGATGCAGAAATCGTTTCCGAGCAAAGGAAATAATGCAAACATTAAAATGCCTGAAATTGTTGTAGATAAAGATTATAACCCGTTTTTGGAAGAAAGGGGAGTGAAACAGTCAGAAATCCAGAATCTTGCGGAAATGTATCATCAGAATATCGCTGCAGAACCCTCAAAGATTAACTTATTTGAAGATGAAGATTTTGATGAGGACCTGATGAGGCTGCCCAACGGATACTGGCTGTTCAATAAAGGAGACCGGACGCTGATGCTGGATTTGGGAAGAATGCACAGGCTGG
>NZ_AKJY01000008.1 GCF_000282115.1 Chryseobacterium populi | reverse complement strand
GAGGCTGTCTCAAAAGGGGCAGTCTTTTTTCTGTCTCAAAATTTGTAGTTTACGATTTTTCAGTTTTAGATTTCCGTTATTTTCTTTTTTCAGGAATTTTTTTGATATTTTAGTAAAAAGCAGGCTTTTTTTATCCTGCAAGTGCCAGTTTTCTTAGATTATGGGCAATAGCAATCAGGCCTGTTTCTATTTCGACTTTATTCTGGCCTCTGAGAAAGAATCTTTTAAATCCTTTGTTATGTTTGATCTGTGCGAAAACCGGTTCTACATCGTGGCATCTTTGTTTTCTGAGCTTTACTCCACGCTTTGTGTTGAGAAGCTGATGGACCTTGTGCCGGAGCTTTGAAAGCTTTGGATTAGAGGACGAAGAAGTTATTGTTTTGTTTTTCTGATCTTTATCAAAATAATTATACTTGATATAGGCTTTAATCTTTCTCTTTTGAAGAAAGATATAGTTTTCTTCAGAACCATATCCGGCATCAGCCACTATTTCCTTTGGACGTTTATTATAAAGATGTTCAAAGTTCTCAATGTGAGGGAGAAGGGTTTTAGTATCACCAGGATTGGGATGCAGGGTATAGTTAATAATGAACTGATTCTCTGTGCTGAGCTGAAGGTTGTAAGCTGCCTTAAGCTGACCGTTACGCATATGATCTTCTTTCATGCGCATAAAAGAAGCATCAGGGTCTGTTTTTGAATAGCTGTTTCTGCTTTTTAGAATTTCCTGTTGTTTCTCATATTTTTCAAGATTATCAGGCCAGTTCTTTTTGGCATAATTAATCTTCTGACGGGTTTTGGAGGGAATTTTCTTATTCTTCAAAGTATGATCTATGGTTTCTATCACAGACTTTATTTTTTCTTTATCCATAGACTTAAAAACTATTTCCGAAGTATCCTTCATCTCTTCTTTAGCCACTTGCTGAGTATAGTTCCATAATTCTTCTAGCTGGGATTCTATACGCTCTTTGTTATTCTTTATGGATTTCCCCCACACAAAGCTATAACGATTGGCATTGGCCTCTATTTTAGTGCCATCTGTGAAAATGGTATGCAGGCTGACTAATCCTTCATTTTCTAAATAAAGTACAATCTGTGCAAATATATCTTTGAGTTCACCTTTTAATCTTTCGCTCCTGAAGCGGTTCAAAGTATTATGGTCAGGACGGTTCATGGCACTAAGCCACATAAAATGAACATTTTCTTTAAGAGACTGCTCTAATTTTCTGCTCGAATAAATATTACACAAATAACCGTATACCAATACTTTTAAAAGCATTTTAGGATGGTAAACCGAAGTACCTCCGGGTTTATAATTACGGATTAAGTTACTGATATCAAGCCCGTCTATAACTGCTGAAACTGTTCGTACAGGATGGTCATTTTCTATCAACTCCGATAAATTCGGAGGAAAAAGAAAATTTTGCTTGGGATTATAATCTTTAAAGACTACTTTTGAATTATTCGACACACGGCAAATTAATCAATTTGCTAAAATTAGGAAAGCTTTGGCTTTCCTTTCTTTTTGAGCATAAA
>NZ_AKJY01000007.1 GCF_000282115.1 Chryseobacterium populi | reverse complement strand
TTCCTTTCTTTTTGAGCATAAAAAAAAGACTGTCTCACTTTTGAGACAGCCTCTCATATTCATCAATAGATTAAGGATTATTTACCTTCTTCCATTTTTCTTTTCAATTCGGCTAATGCGTCGATATCTCCAAGTGTAGATCTTTCTTCATTAGAAGAAGATGAAGATGTATTAGATCTGTTACCGGATTCTTTTACATTTTTCTTCTCTTCATCTCTGAAGATACCTGTGTGAGATACTACTACTCTTTTGAATTCTTTATTGAATTCGATTACCTTGAAGTCAGCTTCTTCACCTTTTTTAATTTTAGACCCATCTTCTTTCTCTAATAATCTTGAAGGACAGAATGCTTCTACTTCAGCATCTTCGAATTGTACAGAAGCTCCTTTATCGTGAACTTCTACAGCCTTACCAGCGTGGATCGTTCCTTCAGCATACTTAGTTTCGAATGCATCCCAAGGGTTTTCAGTTAATTGTTTGTGACCTAAAGACAATCTTCTTGCCTGGATATCCAATTCAAGAACGATAACATCTAATTTATCACCTACAGCACAGAATTCAGATGGGTGCTTGATTTTCTTAGTCCAAGAAAGATCAGAGATGTAGATCAACCCGTCGATACCTTCTTCCAACTCTACGAATACACCAAAGTTTGTGAAGTTTCTTACAGTTCCTACATGCTTAGATCCCACAGGATATTTAGCTTCGATATTTTCCCATGGATCTTTAGACAATTGCTTGATACCAAGAGAAATTTTTCTTTCTTCTCTATCTAAAGTTAATACTTCAGCTTCTACTTCATCACCTACTTTTACGAAGTCACCGGCAGATCTCAAGTGAGTAGACCAAGACATTTCAGAAACGTGGATCAATCCTTCTACACCTGGAGCGATTTCTACGAATGCACCATAGTCAGCAAGAACAACTACTTTTCCTTTTACTTTGTCTCCAACTTTCAAGTCAGCAGAAAGAGCATCCCAAGGATGAGCTTCTAATTGCTTCATACCTAACTGGATTCTTGTTTTCTCATCATCGAAATCAAGGATAACAACTTTTACAGTTTGTCCGTCTTCTAAAATCTCAGATGGGTGGTTCACTCTAGACCAAGAAAGGTCTGTAATGTGGATCAATCCATCAACACCTCCTAAGTCGATGAATACACCGTAAGAAGTAATATTCTTAACAGTACCTTCAAGAACCTGACCTTTTTCAAGCTGAGCGATGATTTCTTTTTTCTGACCTTCGATATCTGCTTCGATCAATGCTTTGTGAGATACTACTACGTTTTTGAACTCAGGGTTGATTTTCACCACTTTGAACTCCATAGTTTTACCTACGAACTGATCGTAATCTTTAATTGGCTTAACGTCAATTTGAGAACCAGGTAAGAATGCTTCGATTCCGTGTACGTCAACGATCATACCTCCTTTAGTTCTTGATTTCACAAAACCGTTTACGATTTCACCTGTTTCGTGAAGTTCATTTACTTTATCCCAAGCTTTAAGCGTTCTTGCTTTTCTGTGAGATAATTGTAACTGACCAGTTTTGTCTTCTCTTCTGTCAACCATTACTTCAACCTCATCACCTACTTTAAGGCCTTGGTTGTAACGGAATTCGTTAAGAGAAATAACACCTTCAGATTTGAAGTTGATGTCTACGATAGCTTCTTTGTCAGTTAATCTCACTACTTTTCCAACTAATACGTCGTTATCGTCTAAGTTGTTAAGAGATCCGTTGTAGATTTCCTCTAAATCGCTTTTTTCTTTTCTCGCATCTGCATCAAGACCTGATTCGAAAGAATCCCAGTCAAATTGTTCCGGTGCTACGTTTTGGTTTAATAAAACCTCTGCTGAATTTGTCTCTTTTGACATTTTCTAATAAAATTTGTATTCCTTCTTTTTTAATGGTTTGAATAAATGTGGATCAAAAAATACGGAAGTAATTAATTTTTAATATTTTACCCTTTCAAACCTATTCCACAAAAGTGGGTGCAAATGTACAAATTTTATTTAAAATAAACAAGAATTTTCCGCATGCACAATCTTATCATAAACACTGATAATCAATATACATTATTAAGATTAAAAGATTTAAGAATTAAAAGATGGGTGACAAACTGTTGAAAGGCTTTATGATTAAAAGTTTAGTTATCTAAATCTAACCAACCCCCTTCACCACTCATAACTCATAACTCATAACTCACAACTCATAACTCACAACTCCCAAATCACTACCTTTGCAAAATGGAATTAGAATCAATTTATCAAAAACTGCAGATTCAGGATATGAATCAGATGCAGAAATCGGCTTATAAAGTATCTGAAAATAATACAGATATTGTCCTGCTCTCTCCTACCGGCTCAGGAAAAACCCTGGCTTTTTTATTTCCGGTTCTCAGAAATCTTAAAAAGGATGTTCAGGGAGTTCAGGCTTTGATTTTAGTTCCTGCCAGAGAACTGGCATTACAGATTGAGCAGGTTTTTAAAGCAATGGGAACAGATTTCAAGGTTTCCGTATGCTATGGAGGCCATGACAAGAAAATTGAAGTCAATAATTTAACTGAAGCTCCAGCCATACTGATTGGGACTCCGGGACGGGTTGTTTATCATTTAAGAAATAACAATTTTGATCCTGCTACTATCCGGACTTTAGTTTTGGATGAATTTGATAAAGCTTTGGAATTAGGCTTCCATGATGATATGGAATTTATTATTGGCTCATTGAAAAATCTTTCTCAACGTATTCTGACTTCTGCCACGGCAATGGATGAGATTCCAGAATTCACCGGCCTGAAGAATGAGAAAACCGTTGATTTTCTAAAATTAAATGAAGCTAAACCGGATATTCAGTTAAAAAGAGTCATGACTATTCCTGAAGAAAAGTTAGATACGCTCTTTAACTTAATCTGTAAAATAGGGAATAAAAGGACCCTGATCTTCTGTAACCACCGTGAAGCAGTAGACCGTATTTCTGAGCTTTTACGCGAAAAAGGAATTGACCGCGAAACTTTCCACGGCGGTATGGAACAGGATGAAAGGGAACGTGCCTTATTAAAATTCAGGAATGACTCTGCAAGGATTTTAATTACAACAGATCTTGCCTCCCGCGGGCTGGATGTCCCGGAAGTTGAATCGATTGTTCATTATCAGCTTCCTCCCAAAGAAGATGCTTTTATTCACAGAAACGGACGTACGGCAAGAATGAATGCCAAAGGTTTTGCTTATTTGATTATGACTGAGGATGAAAATTTCCCTTTCATTAAAAACAATACCCCGGAAGAAAGTGTTACCGGGTTCAGCAAAGCTCCCGGAAAAACACCTTTTCAGACAGTTTACATCAGCGCCGGAAAAAAAGATAAGGTCAACAAGGTAGATATTGTAGGTTATCTGATCAAAAAAGGGGAATTGCAAAAAGAAGATATCGGTCTGATTGAAGTAAAAGACACTACTTCTTACGTTGCGGTAGCAAGAAATAAAGTAAATCCTTTGTTGAAAAAATTAGCCAATGAAAAGCTGAAAGGTAAGAAAGTGAAAATGGAAGTAGCTTATTAAAATTTTAAAACCATTAAGATTTTTTTAAGTTATTAAGAATATTAAGTTGAGCTGCTTTAAGTTAAAAAGCAGAAATGTTTTTCTTCATTACCTTAATCTCTGAATGAAATCTTAATGGTTTATATATCTTTCGGTTTAATTTTTAATAATTATCTCGTTCCTCTTACTCTTGTCGGTAAAGTATAGACCGATTTTGAAGCGGTGATAAATAAAACCTCATTATTTTTTCCTCCAAAAGTTACATTGGAAGTCCAGTCTTCAGGAATCGGAATCTGATAAATCTTTTTTCCTTCACGATTAAAAACAGTTACCCCTTTTCCTGTTAAATAAAGGTTTCCATGTTTATCCAGTGTCATTCCGTCTGAACCCATTTCACAGAACAATTTTTTCTCAGATAATTTCCCTTCCCCCAGAATATCATAAACATACGTTTTTCCGGCATCTATATCTGAGACGTAAAGTTTTTTAAATTTTTCACTTCCTACAATCCCATTAGGCTGTGTAAAAGTTTCCAGCTTTATAATTTCACCTTCTTTATTCCTGTAATAAAGGCTTTTATGTGGAATTTCCTGTTTAAAATTAACCCAATAATCTCTCTGGTACAACGGATCTGTAAAATACATTCCTCCAAAAGAATCATTCCATACGTCATTGGGGCCGTTTAGTCTTTTTCCTTCAAAGCCTTTTAACAGCACTTTTACTTTTTTATCTTTAGATATTTTCCAGATTTCTCCCTGATCATCGGAACATGTAATCAGATTACCATCTTTATCGAAATGAGTTCCGTTCGCCCGTCCACTTTTACTTAAAAACTCGATGATCGTATTGGTCTTCCAGTCCCAATAATAAATCTTATCATTCGGCTGATCTGTAAAGTATACATTTCCTTCTTTATCTGAAGACGGCCCTTCTGTAAAACTAAATTTATCAGAGACCATTTCAGGCTTTACATCATGATAAAACATTTTGTTATAATTTACTGATTGGCAATTTACCAATGCGAAAACCAAACCAACCAGACCTGTTTTAAAGATATTTTTCATTCTCCATTATTTTAAGCCGACAATTTACAACATCAAAAAATGAAATTCAATTTTTATTTTCTCATTTTGATATATTAATTTAAACTAAAAAAATGTCCTAATTATCCTATTTTATAAGTAGATAATATTAGTTAGGAAAAGGTTTAATCAAGAGCTTTGCATTAATCAAATCCCACATGCTTTTTCAGAAAAGGATTTGTAAAATACGAGATTATTAAAACCAATGATAATCTCTTTCAGGACTTTCAATTATAAAACTGCAAGACGATGAGTGTACAGCCCGGGATTAAACCTTCAGAAACAGAGCATGAAGCCTTCAGAAATTCGGTGGGAACAATGGATGAGACAGGGAAAAGAAAATGGGTTTTCCCCCGTAAACCTAAAGGAAAATATACCAGCTACAGAAATTACACCAGCTATGTACTGCTGACTTTATTTTTTATTCTTCCTTTCATCAAAATCAGGAACAACCCTTTCCTGCTGATCAATGTAATCGACAGAAAATTTTTTATTTTCGGGCAGCCGTTTTACCTGCAGGATTTTTTTATTTTGGCTCTGGGTGCGGTAACTTCTGTTATTTTCGTCATGCTTTTTACCGTAGTCTTTGGAAGGATATTCTGTGGCTGGCTTTGTCCGCAGACCCTTTTTATGGAAATGGTTTTCAGAAAAATAGAATACTGGATCGAAGGTGACCGAAACAAGCAGATGAAGCTCGACAGGCAGGATTGGGATACTGAAAAAATCAGGAAAAGACTGCTGAAATGGTCTGCATTTACATTGATTTCATTACTTATTACCCATTTTATGTTCATGTATATTGTGGGGTACCGGGAAGTTTTCAGGATCATGATACAGGGGCCGGCAGAAAATGCTTTGCAATTTATGGTCATGCTTTCTTTTACGGCAATATTCTATTTTACTTTTGCATGGCTCCGTGAGCAGGTGTGTACATTGGTTTGCCCTTACGGAAGGCTTCAGGGAGTTTTGATCGACAAGCAGACCATTAATGTTTATTATGATTTCAGGAGAGGGGAAAACCGTTCCAAATGGAGAAACGGAGAAGACAGGAAAGCAACCGGTAAAGGAGATTGTATCGACTGCCAGCAGTGTGTCGTGGTATGCCCTACGGGGATTGATATCAGAAACGGCCAGCAGCTGGAATGCATCAATTGTACCGCATGTATTGATGCCTGCGATGAAATTATGGAAAAAGTAAGTCTTCCAAAAGGCCTGATCCGTTATGCTACCGAAGCTGAAATTGAAAACCAGGAGAAATTCAGGTTTACATCGAGAATGAAAGCCACTTCCGTATTTCTTGCATTACTCATCGGCTTTCTGGGATTTTTACTTTATGACAGAGGAACGATGGAAGCGAAGTTCATCAAACCTGCCGGATCTACATTTTTTACCCGAAACGGAAAAATCACCAATACTTTCATCTATACTTTCCTGAATAAAACCAATGAAAGAAAAGTATTGTCCATCAAAGTAATGAGCCCTGAAAATGGAGAAATCACCTTCTTCGGATCAGATAAAATTATTTTGAAAGGCGATGAAATCCTGAAAGGAAATATCAACATCACTTTTCCTGAAACCAAGATCAGGTTTTCAAAGCAAAATATTGTCATCGGGGTATTTGATCAGAACGGAAAAATGCTGGATTCTTTTGAAACCACATTTGAAGGACCATTTAAGCTGCTTTTATAGGCTATGAAACTTTAAGATTTATATTTCCTGATAAACTGTGTAGGTGTCATTCCCGAGTTTTTCCGGAATACCCTTGCAAAATAGGAATATTCTTCATATCCTAAACGAAAAGCAATTTCCACAAGGCTTTCATCAAGGTACATCAGCATTCTTTTAGCTTCAAGCATCAGTCTTTCGGTAATCACTTCCGTAGCTGTTTTCTGAACTACGATCCGGGTAACCCTGTTTAAATGCTTAGGCGAAATACCCATCATAGAAGCGTAATAGGAAATTAATTTCTGAGAGGTAAAATACTCTTCCAGCAATTTTTCAAAATCCTGGTAATGCTTAAAATAAGAAATGCTTGGTGATGAAACCAATGTATCATAATCTTTGGAAAACTGTCTTGCAACATTGATGTATATTTTGGAAATAAGAGAAAGAATATATTCATTTTTCATCAGGTTCCGGGCATGATATTCATGTTCAATTTCCTGAAATAAAGTGGTGATTCTCTGTAATTCCGGCATTTCAAGCTGTAGCTTTCTAGGAAAGGCCGCCGAATTAAAAAAAGGAAAATTCCTGAGCTTCTGATTCACATAATGCATATCATAATACCCCTGGGAAAAAAAGAAAATATAGCCATCTGTTTCCGGTGAAAGTTCCCAGCTGTGGACCTGACCCGGAGACAAAAAGAAAAGACTTCCTTCTGAAACTTCATACTTCTGAAAATCGATCTCATGAACACCGGTTCCTTTGGTGAAAAGAACGGTAACATAAAAATCATGACGGTGTGGTTTCTCAATATGCTTATGGCTTGAAACCAGATGATTTTTCATGGTACTAAAATAGAAATCCGAGGTACTTTTTTCAGGCTGAAAAAGATTAATATGAAGCACCGAAATAGAGTCCATCCTTTTTTTATATCAAAAATAAGCAAAGCATTTTGTTTAACCATTAAAAACAGTATTCTTGATAAAAATTCACTGCAAAAAAACAGGGATTAACAAAATGCTAATCCCTGTAAATTATTTGAGTATTAAAAGTTATTTAATAATCAATTTTTGACTGTAAGCCCCTTTTGTTGAATTTACATTGATGATATAAACTCCTTTAGGCATACTTAGATTAAATTCCTGGGTATTGTCTCCACCTCCCTGATAAGAAGAAGAATGAATCAATCTACCGCTGGAATCATATAAGGTCACTTTAACCTCTCCGGATAAGTTTCTTGATTTGATGAAGAAATTACCATTACTAGGGTTCGGATATATTTTAATATCATTATTCTGAACAGGCATTTCATTTATTCCTAAAACTTGTGTCGTTTGAGTACACACTTCAATCGCCCATGAATTGATTGTTCCCTGATCTCCTACAAAGTTATCGGATGCAAATAATTTCCATACCCCCTGAGCTTTATGGCCTTTAAAGATTCCTAAAGACTCATATGATTGTACTTCTCCCTGAATTGGAGTAGTACAGGTAGCAGCCGCTCCTGTATCACTAAACGCAGCAATAATATTATCCTGCGAAGTACATGATCTGTTCCAGATAAGAGCCGAAGTCCCGTTAGGAGCTTCTATTCCTACTGCAAGATCCTGAACATATGTGTGTGCGATGTTTGGAGTTACTTTAATTTTTGTAATTGTACCCGTATTGTTTATTGTTAGCGGAGCCAGGACTCTCGGTGAAGATATTGCATTTCCTCCAGGTCCGTCTGTAATTGTTACAGCCGGTCCACTGTAAGTATAGGTATTACATGTTTCACCTGTTACTGTATAATCAATCACGAAACTTGGGCTTACTGCATAATAGATGTTGTTTACGGCTTCCACTAAAATATAAGCGTTAGAAGAAGTAGACCCCGCTGGAATTGTCACCTGCTCGCTACCATCGTTGGCTGTATTGGCAGCAAGAGTCGTAAATGTAAGGCCTCCATCTGTAGATAATTTAATATTAACATTGGCAGTACTTACCGGAGCAGCTGTAGTATTGGCAACATTCCAGGTTACTGTAGTTGTTCCTCCTGAACTGGTTGACTGCCCAAAAGCAGGTGCTGTGATAGCAAAAGGCCCTGAAGCAGCATCCACCGTTACAACTGTTGAGCTTTGTCCAATCTGAGGTTGCAGCGGATTATTATTTCTCACAGACATATTAAAATTAAGTGGTCTTGCCACACTGGACACAGACTCCCATCTGGTGGTCAGTACCCCTGCCAGCACTTTATTAAAATCAGGAAAATATCTTACCGGAGTACTTACCGGAGTCACAGATCTGAAAGTAGGACCTGTAGGCTTTGCTGCATAAGCAAATGAATTCGCTCCTATCTGCGCTGCCGCTGCCTGGTCTGTCTGCTCTACGGTATAAGTATAAGCCGCAGGATTGGCATCTGCTGTTGTTCCTTTAATAACAAAAGCGGTTGAACTTGGGATCGTGTAAGCTGCTCCTCCTACAGTAACAGCAGGTGCTGGTGCCGTAAATGGTACGTTGGCACCGCAGGTTACAGAATTGATTTTATTTTTAATCTGATTTATACTGTTAATATGGTAATAATCATTGGAATTAAACTGTACATCCAGATTGCCACCGATAATCCCTGTATAAGCCATAATCGTACTTCCACTGCCCGGTTCAACTTTCTGGTCTGCCTGTGAAGAGTGTGAGGTATAGGTATGTCCGGCTCCCAGCTGGTGCCCCATTTCGTGAGCTACATAATCAATGTCAAATTTGTCACCTTCAGGGAAATTATGTGCTGTCCACCCTCTTGCTTTCTGACCGACAAGACAGATCACACCTACTCCTGCAGCTCCGTTGGCATCCTTTTTATCGATCAGGTGACCCATATCGTAATCTTCAGAAGCAATAACACCGGAAATTCCTGTTTGGGCCTCATTCGGGCCTCCACTTGTATAAGGATCTGAAGCCGCATCTAAGAAAATGATGGCATCATTATTGGCAATCAGGTTAAAATGCAGGGATAAATCTTTTTCAAAAACACTGTTAAGTCTGGTTACAGAAGCATTCATGGCAGCCAATATCACTGCTTTTTTTACTGCATCTGTTGCCCCGGATGGTGTTCCCGCTACTGTTAAATGGTAAGCAGCATATTCTCCGGTACACGATAAAGCCAGTCTGAAGGTATTAAACCCGGCTAATTTGGAAGTGTTACCTCCCTTTCCCGCAGAGATTTTTTCTGCCTCCTCTGTCGTGCCGCACTGAAAAGGATCAGGATCCTGGTCTTTCCTTGATTTTGAATCAAAAACAGCATAAACACTTCTGTCATTGGTATAAGGTTCAATATACTCTGAAATTCCTGAACGGGTAATCATTGATGAAAAACCTACAGGTGAGATACTGAATCTTAGATAAGCAGTGGGGTCTTCCACTCCTGCACCTACATAAGACCTGATATCAGGATATTTTGCCTGTAATTCGGGAGCCATGTTTGAAAATTCCCAAACCTGGAATCTTTCAATTTTACCATTGACGGTAGGGATTGAAATAAGAATCCCTTTGCTTCCGGATGCCCGTGAAGGTGCATTTTTAAGAGTCTGGATAAGCTCATTTGTGTTCAATGAATAAAGAGCTGAATATTCCAGCTTCTCCTGAGATTTTTTTACGTTTTGCGATCGTAATTCGGTTCGTGACCACTGCGAGAATCCCAAAAAGGGAATGAGCAGCGCGAAAATAAATAATTTGCGTTTCATGTTAATATAATTTTGGTTGATAATAATTTTTTTTCTTCTTACCATTCACTTTCCACCAACACTTCTTAGATATCCTCCCTTCTATATACCAATATTTTGCTCTGTTAAAAAATATTCTCCAAATTAAGATAAAAAATTAAAACAAACAACATAATTTACTGATAATATTAGCATTTTACTAATAAAAATCGCTTCTATTTATAAATAAAATAAATAAACACGCCTGTTTATGCGGTAAAAAAACATAAAAAACAGATAAGAATAAAATAAAAATAAACAGGCAGAAAAAAGAATCCGATGAATAAAGACATATTTGAGTGATCTATATTTGTAACAAACTTTAAAAAAGTTTTATCTTTGAATTTTAGGATTCGAAAATGAAGATAAATTTACCTGACAAACTGTATTATTCTATAGGAGAAGTGGCTAAAGCATTTGAAGTAAACACCTCACTGATACGGTACTGGGAACAGGAATTCCCTATCATTAAGCCTAAAAAAAACAAAAAAGGCAACCGCTATTTCACTCCGGAAGACATTAAAAATCTACAGATTATCTATCATCTCGTAAAAGAGAAGGGCTATACACTGGATGGAGCTAAAATAGCTTTAACAACCAACAGTAAAATTTCGGAAACCATCACGATGATCGACCGGCTTGAATTTGTAAAAGCTGAGCTCCTGAAGCTGAAAGATTCTTTAGGGGAAAGAGATTCGGAATGATTACATTAAATAAATTTCCAAAAAAACTAATTTGGATTTATTTTGGACATTAAAACCCGACAAAAAATTCACAAAACATCCTGTTAACCAGATTTTTATCATTCAACTGCTTATCAATTTATTTTTTTGATTAAGTTTACAGTATGATGAAAAAAAGCTATTACCAAAAGGTGGCATTCCTGGGAATGTTACTCATTGTATTATTAGGCTTTCAGAAATTAACGAGTAAGGAAAAAGAAGATTTTTCTGATGTGAAATTCATTTCTGAAGCATCTGTTCCAGTACATTTATCTGAGTTTGACCCAAATGATCTGAGTGAGAAACAATGGCAGCAATTAGGTTTTTCTGACAAACAGACCTCAACCATTCTGAATTACAAAAAGATCATAGGTGGAAAATTTACTTCTAAAGAACAATTCAAAAAATGCTATGCTGTTTCAGAAGAAAAATTTATTGAATTAAATGCTTTTATTTTACTTCCTGAAACCAATAAAGAAGCAAGATCCGGGCAATTTGAAAATTTCGGGAACAGAACAATTACCGTTTCAGGAAAATTCAATCCTGATCATTTTTCTGTTAATGACTGGATCAACACCGGGTTTAGTGAGAAACAGGCAGAGGCTATTATAAAATACAAAGGATATTTAGGCGGAAACTTCATCAGTAAAGAAAAGTTTAAGGAATGTTTTATAATCAGTGATGAGAAATATAAAAAGCTTGCTCCTTATTTAATTCTTCCGGAGAAAACTCCTGAGAATTTTAAAAGCATTAGTCATTATAAATCTAAAATCCAATATCAGCCTTTTGATCCCAATATTTTGGATATTGAGGGTTGGCAGGCATTGGGTTTCTCACAAAATCAGGCTAAGGTTATTGTAAATTATCGTGACCGGAATTTAAAAGGCAGTTTCAGAAGTTTGAGTGACCTTGAAAAATGTTTTGTTATTTCCGCTGAAAAATTTCAGGAACTCAAACCTTATATTAACATTGATCTGAAAAATACAAAGAACAGTACCAATCTAAGTTCAGGAATACAACAGGAAAAAACAGATTTTTCAACCGTTGATCTGAATTCGATTACGTTTAAACAGCTTATAGAATTCGGGCTGGATGAAAGAAGTGCCGGTTCCATGCTTGGTTTCAGGAAAAAACTGGGTGGATTTGTTAACAAACAACAAATTTTAGATACATACAATATCAATAAAGACCTTGTTCAGAAGCTAATTTCGATCTGTAAACTAAATACATCAGATATCCAAAAGTATACTTTGGTGAGCGCTCCTGAAGAATGGCTAAAGAATCATCCTTATTTCAAATATTCTGCCGATAAGATCATTTATTACCGGGTAACCTACCCCAATGATAAAAAAATCTGGAATCTTTTAAAAGTGAAACCGGAATATGAAGCGAGAATGAAACTTTACTTAAAAGAGTGATGAGTGATGAGTGATAAGTTATGAGTTAATAATTAAATCTGGCAGTTATTTTTCCCACAACTCATAACTCATAATTTATAACTCATCACTTTATTCAACTGTTTTGCTTGAGTCTTCGAGAAGGATGTTTAAAGCAGAAAGTTCTTCATCTGTAAGGTCACGCCATTTTCCGATGGGAAGGTCTAATTTGATATTCATGATGCGGATGCGTTTCAGCTTTTTCACTTCATAGCCCAGGTATTCGCACATCCTGCGGATCTGCCTGTTGAGTCCCTGGGTAAGTATGATTCTGAAAGTCATATCATCAATTTTTTCAACCTCACATTTTTTGGTAACGGTATCGAGGATTGGGACTCCGCTGCGCATTTTTTCGAGAAACCTCGGGTTGATGGGTTTGTCTACCCTTACCAGGTATTCTTTTTCGTGATTATTCCTGGCCCTGAGAATTTTGTTGACAATATCACCATCGTTGGTTAAAAGAATAAGCCCTTCACTCGGTTTATCTAAACGGCCGATCGGGAAAATTCTTTTAGGGTGGTTGATATAGTCTACAATATTGTTTTTTTCCCGCTTTGTATCAGTGGTACATACAATGCCAACCGGTTTGTTGAAAGCGATATAAACAGGCTTATCTTCCTGTTCACGAATAGGTTTCCCGTCTACTTCTACGATGTCTTCATCAGAAACTTTTGTTCCGAGCTCAGGGATTTTTCCATTGATGGTTATCCTGCCTTCTTCCAATAGCTTATCTGCGGCTCTTCTTGAACAAAAGCCGGCTTCCGATAAATATTTATTGATACGTGTTTTTTCCATTTAATCTTGTCCGTAACCTGTATAATTTTTATTGCTGAACAACGTTATCCCATAACTAAGGCCTAAAAAAACAGCACTTGAATTTTCAAATTTATGACTTTCAAGAATGAGACCTCCTTCCTGGCTTAATCTTTTTGAAAAAGAAATCTGCTTACCCAGTTTCAGCCCCCAGAAATCTGAGTTGGAAACGACAGCGTGATTGATCTGCTTTCCATAATTGACATCAATGAAAAAGGGCTCATCTCCGGGACCAAATATAAATTTTGGCTGTATTACCCAATACAGCAGGTGAAAATTGTTATCAATAAAGCTGTATTTCAGACCTGTTCCCAATGCAAAGTTCGGTAAAAAATTGTATCCGCCCACTACCGTTAAGCCATATGTAATTTTATTTGGTAAATAAGGGGAAATATACTGCTGGTAATAAGGGGAATCTTTATTCTGATTGTCTTTGATGCTGTTTCCAAGATTATATCCCAGATTCAGGGTTGGATTGATATAAAAATCCATTTTGGGCTTTTTGCCTTCTGTAGTCTGCCCACTAACCTGATTAATTAAAAATAAAGCAAAAAATAGAAGTAGATTTTTCATCATGGATTGTTAAATCTAAAGTCGTTTTCCAGATACTGGCCGGTAGCATCTTCGATGCTGTAGTCACCTATTTTGGTACGCCTCAGCTGCGTCAGATATCCCCCTACTCCAAGTTCCTGCCCGATATCATGAGCTAAACTGCGGATATAGGTACCTTTGGAGCATCCTACCATAAAACTGATATGGGGGAGATCTATTTTGATGTCTTCGATATAAAAAATGGTTGTTTTCCTTGATTTCATTTCCACCTCTTCTCCTGCTCTGGCCAGGTTATAAGCTCTTTCACCATCAATCTTTATAGCCGAAAAAGCCGGAGGTTTCTGCTCTATCTCCCCAACAAATTTTCCCAGGGCCTCTCTGATCTGTTCTTCTGAAATATGTGAGATATCCTGATTAAGAATTTCAGGTTTTTCGGTATCATAACTTTCTGTCTGAACGCCTATTTTAATCTCCGTCCAGTATTCTTTAGGAGCATCCTGTATTTCCGGAATTTTTTTCGTGAATTTCCCGCAGCATACGATAAGAAGTCCGGTAGCCCTTGGATCCAGGGTTCCGGCATGGCCTATTTTAAATTTCTTGGGAAGGTTAAACTCTCTTTTGAGTTTGTATTTCATTTTATTGACCGCCTGGAAAGAAGTCCAATCCAATGGCTTGTCTAATAAAAATATATGTCCGGATTGCAGTTCTTCGGCTGTCATATAAGTTTTAAGTTGAGAGTTGGAAGAAAGTTATGAGTTATGAGTTGAGTTATGGATATTTACCGATTAGTGATCAATCATCATTTATCTCTTAGCATTTATTTAAAAAAGTAAAAGTAGACCAGCAAAGCCAGTCCTACGAAAATACGGTACCAGCCCCAAGGCTTGAAACCATATTTATTTAAAACTCCGATAAAGGCTTTAATCGCAATCAAGGCTACGATGAAGGCTACAATATTACCCACCACAAAAATCATAATATGGTCTTGTGAGGCAAGAATCATTTCATATCCTTTCTGAGGATTTCCGGTTTCTTTTCCCCAGGATTTGAGGAAAACAGAATACACCGTTACCGCCAACATGGTAGGAACCGCCAGAAAGAACGAGAATTCAGCAGCAGCTTTCCTGGTTAAGCCCTGAGCCATACCTCCGATAATGGAAGCCGCACTTCTGCTTGTTCCGGGCATCATTGCCAGACATTGCCAGAGACCTATGGTAATTGCATTTCTTACGGTAATTCCTTTTTCGTCATCGATTTTAGGATTTTTAAACCATTTGTCGGCAAACAGAAGTACAATTCCGCCTAAAACCAATACGGAAGAAATAGCGATCTGGTTTCCTAAAACAGCTTCTATCTTATCATCGAACAGGTATCCCAAAACCAAAGCCGGTACAACAGCAAAAGCTAATTTGTAATAAAATTTAATATTATTAAAATCAAAGAATTTTTTCCAGTACGCTACCACTACAGACAGAATAGCCCCAAATTGTATGGACACCTGAAACATCTTTAAAAACTCATCTTCCTGTAAGCCCATTAAGTTGGCTGCAAAGCCCATGTGTGCAGTAGAAGAAATCGGGAGATATTCCGTTAAACCTTCTATAATGGCAATAATAATTGCTTTGAATAAATCCATAATATTTTAAAATTAAAACATGAAAAGACTAAAAGATTTAAAAATTACAAGACCGGATTTTGAGATATATTAAAATATCAACTTCTGCAATCAGAATGATTTTCTCATCTGGCTAACCGTTAATATTGAATTCTGCTAATCAACTGATCTTTTAATTTTTAAATCTTTTAATCTTTTAATCTATTTTTTATTTTCTTTTTAAAATCGCGTAAGCTTCTATAGCGAATCCTATAACAACAAACAGAGGGGCAATCCTGATTCTTCGGATAGAGAAAATGTCATCATTCCAGGAATTGGGGTCAAATTTCCCATCCACTGTATTGGCATCAGCTCCCATCATCAGAAGAAAACCTACAACAATAAATGCCAGCCCTATCAGCATCCATTTAAAATTCTGCTGTCCGAAATAAAAAGCGTTTTCCTGTGGAGTTTCGGTTTCTTTGCCAAACTCAGCTGCAGAAAATTTAGTTGTTTTTTTGCTCATCTTTTTAAGAATAATATAAATCGTCCACACTTGTTCTCAGGAACCTCCAGGTTGCAACAATCGTACTCAGGACGGTAATAAAAATACCTACTCCGAATACCAGTAAAATTAACCAGAAATATTGCTGATTGTCCTGTACAAATGCAGAACCGATCTGACTTGTAAAATAATACCACACCCCGAATAAAGCCAGAAGACCGATAAATGAACCTATACATCCTAAGACTACAGCTTCAATAATAAACGGCTTAAGGATAAATCTTCTCTTCGCTCCTACCAGCTGCATGGTTTTAATGATAAACCTTTTAGAGAATATCTTTAAACGAATGGAATTGTTGATCAAAACTACAGCCAGAATCAGGAACAGAATCGAGAACCCTAAGATCCATTTCAAAATCCTGTTCAGGTTGTTGTAAACATCTACCATCAGGGTACTGTTGTTTTTCACATCAACAATTCCCGGAACAGATTTGATCACTTTTATGGCCTCATCAATTTTTGCGGGGTCTACATATTCGGGTTTTAGGGCAACTTCAATGGAAGACGGGAAGATGTTTTCTTCAAAAAGAGCATCACTGTCGATTCCCATACTTGCCTTTGCTTCCTTGGCAGCCATTTCTCTTGAAATATAAGTTGCTCTCTTTACGGGAGCCAAAGTCTGTACTTCTTTAAAAGTTTCATCTTCCAGTTTCGCAATTTTCACAGAATCTTTAGCATCATAATTTTCATCAAAGTAAGCATTCACTACCAACTGCTCTTTGATATAGTCGGAATATTTCTGGGCATTGATTAAAATAAGCCCCATTAATCCCAACAAAAATAACACTAAGGCAATACTTATTACTACTGTAATATTGCTAGACCTAAGCCTTTTCTTATTAAATTCATCTACAGATTTAGCCATTAATATTAAAATTTTTGGCTAAAATAGAAAAAAACTTCCGAAATTTGGGACGAAATAGAGAAAATCATTGTTAACAAAATCATAAAAAACTTTGAGTGTAAAAGCAAAAAAACATCTTGGTCAACACTTTTTGACAGATGAAAACATCGCAAGGAAAATTGTAGAAGGCTTAAGCTGTGAACACTACAATAACGTCATGGAAGTAGGACCCGGAATGGGCGTTCTCACCAAATATCTCCTTGAAAAAGATCAAACAGTCTACCTTGCAGAAATAGATACAGAATCTATAGAATACCTGAAAAATCATTATCCGAAGATTGGTGAACAAACTTTTGTGGGAGATTTCCTGAAGCAGGATTTTGATTTTATCCATGGGGAACAGATTGCAATCATCGGTAATTTCCCTTATAATATTTCTTCCCAGATATTGTTTAAAATCATCGATTATTATGAGCTGGTTCCGGAAATGGTAGGGATGTTTCAGAAGGAGGTAGCTGAAAGAACGGCCGCAGTTCCAAGAACAAAAGACTATGGAATCTTATCTGTTCTGGTGCAGGCTTATTATGATGTTAAATATCTTTTTACCGTTCATGAGAATGTATTTAACCCACCTCCAAAAGTAAAATCCGGGGTTATAAAGCTAACCAGAAACCCTAAGGAAGGCTTAGCCGGAAATGAAATTCTTTTTAAGCAGATCGTAAAAGCAGGCTTTAACCAAAGAAGAAAAAAGCTTTCGAATGCCCTTAAAGTATTAAACATTCCCGAGGCTATGAAAACCCATGAATTTTTAGATAAAAGAGCTGAAGAACTGAGCGTTTCCGATTTTATAGCATTCACGATTCTCTGGAAACAAAATCAATAAATTAATTACATTTTCTATCCATATAAAAAGCCTTTCAACAAGTTGAAAGGCTTTTTAAGGTATTGTGCATTATCGATTATTATTCTCTGTTTTTCAACATAATCCATCCAGACCAGTTCATCCGGGCTTTTGATTTCGGATAATCAAAATTGAACTTATACCAATACGTTGCTGTTGAAAGTCTCTTACCTGCTACAGTCCCATCCCAGATAGGATTCAGTTTTGAGAATCTGAATAATTCCACACCGTATCTGTCATAGATAGATCCTGTAAAATTATTAAAATCTCCTAATGCCGTAAGATCCAGCACGTCATTTACACCATCCTGGTTAGGCGTAATGATGTTGGCTATTTTCAATGTAAAGAATTCAAGAGTTCCCACGCAATGTGTTCCCTGTATCCTTACCTGGAGATAATACGTGGTATTGTCCAGTAAGTTGGTAAATACATTTGAAGTCTGCCATGATACTCCATTATCAATAGAATATTCCAGAACTCCCGGGATATTATTGATTGACGGGTTTTGAGCTGTAATTGTCAGGGTATTGTTATTATCATAGTTCAGGTTGGTAATGAACGGCAACGCTGCAGCCATTACTTTTGACGTGAATGTTTTAGTACAATATCCGTTATCGATTGTTACGCTATAAATTCCCAGTTGATCTACAGTAATGGTCTGTGTAATTTCACCTGTACTCCACAAATATTTATAATTAGGGCCGGCTCCTGCATCTAACGTTAATCTGTCTCCTATACATATTTCAACATCTGTTAAAGGAGAAGTAATTTCCGGTACAACTTCTACCGTTACGGTTGCCGGCAATAAAGATTTACATCCTTTTACTCCGATGGCGTATACCGTGAAGGTCGTAGTATGGTATAAAGTTACGGTCTGGGTATTCCCGGTACCCGGGAAGTTATTCCACTGGTAAGTTACCCCTCCGGTAGCAGTTAAATCCACAGATTCACCAGGACATACTTTTAATTTTGTAGAAACCAGATGTGCCGTAGGAGTTGTCTCTTTTAATAACTTCAACTCAACTGTTCTGCTACAGAACCCACCATTAGAAACCACTACATATAAGATCTGGCCATCAGTACCATTATAGTTTAATATATTGGTGATATAATTATCATTTTGAGCTAAAGCATCAGCCTGATTTTCATAAAAATGAAATACTGCGCCCGGCGTTACACTGATCGACGGCATTGCTGTACTCAGGTCAAACGTTGTGATATCCGGAGTACTACAAAGGAGCAGTGAAGCATCAATGGCATCAGGCGTTGTTCCTCCATGAATGACAATTGTAGCTTTACCAGGACATGGATTTCCAGGGAAACTAACTTCAATGGTATATGTACCCGGCTGAGTTGCCGTAATTGTATTTGTGGTAGCACCCGGTATAGGATTTCCGTTAAAATACCACTGGTAAGCCATATTAGGATCACTGATCGAAGCTGTCAATACCTGAGGTACGTTGTCACATACATTAATATCTGAAGGTAAAGTAGCTCCTGTAGGGTCTAATAATTCAACCCCGATATTGAAAGATCCTCCTTCCAAGAAAACAGCTGAATCGTAACTTCTGTCAATCGCATCTGCCAGAACCATTTTGAAATGGTAAGCCTGCCCCGGGGTTACTGTTGTTGTTGCTGTAAGAGGAATAGTTCTTCCGTTAAAATTGGTTTCAATATTGGCATTATTATAACCTCCGAAGAAGGTTGGGTTTATTGCCGGACATCCTAATGGTCCACCATTGAACATCGTATCCGGGTGAATGTTGGTTACACTTACAGGACCACCTCCACCTGGCAATACAGCCATGTTTACATAAGGAGCAGTACTTCCTACAGGTCTTAATAATAGAGCAAATGCATCTGAGAAGCTACAAGGGAAACCTCCCGTATATTCTTCAGAAGCAAATAAATAATTAAATTTCACCTGGGAAGAAGTCGGTACGAAATCAAATTCCAGAATTACCGCATCCTGTAATGAAGCTGTAGGATTGGTTGCAGCAACCAGATCCGGGTCACTTCCCGTACCCACCTGATCACTCAACGGGCTATTAACATCGATATAAGTATTCCCGGTTCTGTTGGCTTTTCCTGTTACCAGAACAATTCCGTCTTTAAAAGGGAAATTGGTGGTTCCTTTATGAAAATATCCCCAGGCTCTGTTTACATCACTTTCGGGCAAACCAGGGCTTACCTGTACATTAGATACATTGGGGGTTACACAGGAGTTTGTTCCTGATGAGATCAATACGTCTTTTACCAGTTGGGTAATATTATATGCGGATTCTGCATATCCCGGAGCATTCACATCTATAAATGCACCTGCTTTTGCCGTTAAATTCGGTCTTGGCTTAGGAACTTTCCTGGGATAAGTAACATTTTGTGATTGAAAAAAGTTTAACGAGATTATAAAAAAAGAAAACAATAGTAGATATCTCTTCATAATATTTTTGTTTCAACAAATTTAATTTTTTTTTGAATATATACCACACGTATTTATCATTTTTATGTTAAAAAAATAAAGTCTCCCATTTATGGAAGACTTTATTTTTTTTATATTACTATTATATTAATTTCTATTTTTCAGTAATATCCAGCCGGAACGCAATTCTAATTTTT
The DNA here is from genome assembly GCF_000282115.1 of Chryseobacterium populi. Classification (GTDB taxonomy): domain Bacteria; phylum Bacteroidota; class Bacteroidia; order Flavobacteriales; family Weeksellaceae; genus Chryseobacterium; species Chryseobacterium populi. The sequence goes on along the minus strand of NZ_AKJY01000007.1, from coordinate 11,917 downwards.
TGCTTGCCGGATTTTCCCACTGCACTTTATACCAATAAGTAGCTGTAGGCATATTAACTCCGTTTATATTTCCTCTCCATACAGGTTCTATCTTTGTTGCTTTAAAAATTTCCTGTCCGTACCGGTTAAAGATGGAAGCAGCAAAATTATTATAATCACTTATTCCGGAGAAGTCGACCACATCATTATGACCGTCAGAATTCGGAGTAATGGCATTGCTGATCACAAAAGTATAATAATCTAAAGCAGTACTACATTTTGCATCTTTGGTCCTTACTCTTAAGCTGTAATTATTATTGTTTAAAACATTATAGAAAATATTGGAAGTCTGCCATGTAAACCCACCGTCAATTGAGTATTCCAGAATTCCGTTGGTAGGATTGGTAGCACTTAGCGTCAATACATGATTATCATACACTATATTGGTAAACTGAGGCAGATCGGGATTCAGCAATTGAGCAGTGAAAACTTTAGAACACGTACCATTACTGATGGTTACACTGTAAGTCCCTGTAACATTCGTTGAAATGGTCTGGGTTGTTGCTCCTGTACTCCACACATAGGTATAATTGGGTCCGCTTCCGGCATCTAAAACGCCTGTATCACCTGCACAGACATATACATCATGTAATGTGGAAGTAATTGCAGGAACCACTTCAATGGTAATGGTAGCAGGATCAATTGAACTACATCCGTTTCCTCCTAATGCATATACGGAATAGGTCGTTGTAACCGCAGGTGAAACCACCTGCGTATTTCCGTTACCCGGTAAGCCCGGCCAGTTGTAAGTAATTCCCCCACCAGCAGTTAAAGTAACAGATTCACCGGCACAGATTTTCGATTTTGAAGCCGAGAGTGTAGCCGTTGGAGGTCCTACAATCACTGTTACTGTTGCAGGATTCGCTGAGATACAGCCATTAGCTCCTACCGCAAATACGGTATAAGTTGTCGTAACCGTAGGTGAAACTACCTGAGTATTTCCGTTGCCCGGTAAGCCTGTCCAGTTGTAAGTAGCCCCTCCGGTCGCTGTTAAAGTCACTGATTCCCCTTCACAGATTTGTGCCTGAGATGAAGTCAGACCAGCTACCGGAGCTACCTTATCTTCCACTACATTCACAGTCGCAGTATAAGTACAGGTTAAATTTCCGGGTTGTGCTGTATTCTGAACCGTTAAAGTATACGTCCCACCTGCATTTACAACAGGATTCAGAGTATTGGCTCCGGACACGATATTTCCGCCGGTGGTTGTCCATGTAATCGTAGAACCTGCAGGAATTACTGAAGTCGAGGCGTTCAGGGTCACCTGAGCTGTGGTACATGTAATATTTTGAGGAGTTGCTATAGTTAACGTAGTTTCTGCAGTTTTTAATAATTGTAAAGAAACCACATAAGTACAGCCTCCATTTTTCACTAAAACATAAATGGTGACGTTACCCGGTGTTGAATATGCTGTAGGAGTAGGAATCGTATTCGCATTCCCGGCATTGGCATCTGCCAGGTTCACATAATAAGCAAAGGTAGCCGTTGCAGAAGTTGTGATCTGAGGTTGAGCTGAAGTTAAGTCATAAGTAATATTTCCCGGAGCAAAGCATTTAAGCAATGTTGCGTCCTGCACTGTAATCGGCTGGGAAACTTCAATAGTGATTGTAGCCGGATTTTGAGAAATACATCCGTTTGCCCCTACTGCCGTTACCGTGTAAGTGGTTGTTGCAGTGGGTGTAACCGTCTGTGTATTTCCATTTCCCGGTAAACCGGTCCAATTGTAGGTAGCTCCTCCACCTGCTGTTAAAATCACTGATTCCCCTTCGCAAATTAATATTTTGCTTGCTGTAAGAGTCGTTGTAGGCGGAGCACTGTCTCCTGCCACCGTTACAGTGGCAACTGCAGTACATGCTACCCCTCCCGGCTCGTAAGTTTTCGTAATCGTTAAAGTGTAAGTTCCTGCCTGGTTTACCACAGGAGTCAGGGTATTGTCACCCGAAACAATATTTCCACCCGTAGTCGTCCAATTGAAAGTGGATCCTGCAGGAAAAACTGAAGCAGATGCATTCAGTGTTATCTGTGAATTGGTACAGGTAAGTGCTGTAGGTGGCGCAATAGTAGCGGTCATCTGGGGAGCTTTTACCAGTTGGAGTTGGGCAACTTTTGAACAAAATCCGTTTTTAACTAAAACATATATGGTCTGTCCGCCGGCACTTGGGTATGCTGCAGGCGTTGCAATGGTATTTCCGTTTCCTGCGTTAGCATCAGCCTGATTCACATAATATGCAAATGTTGCACCCGGAGTTGTACTGATGGAAGCCTGGGCAGATGTTAAATTAAATGTGGCATTTCCCGGAGCATAGCAGGCTGTTAACGTAGCATTCTGCACCGTAGGAGATGTTCCGCCCACAATGGTTATGCTTGCTGTTCCCGGACATGTATTTCCAGGGACAAAAACCTGCACTGTATAAATCCCCGGTTGTGTAGCCGTATAGCTGATCTGATTGGCTCCCGGGATAGGATTATTATTAAAAAGCCATTGATAGGTAGCCCCCGGAATCTGGGCAGAAGCCGTTAAAACCTGTGGCGCATTATCACAAACATTAATAGACGGCGGAAGGACAACGCCTCCCGGGCCTAAAAGCTGAACACCAATATCAAAAGATCCTGCTTCCAGGAAAACGGCAGAATCAAAATTGGAATCCTGATAATCCGCCAAAACCATTTTAAAATGATAGGTTTCTCCCGGAATTACCGTAGCTTTCGCAGTTAACGGGATGGTACGTCCATTGAAATTGGTTTCAATCTGAGGGTTATTTAATCCTGCAAAATACTGTGCATTTTTAGGACCGCACTGTAAACTTGCAGGGATAATATTGGTAACACTCACTGGCCCTGCCCCACCGGGCAGCACCGCTAAATTAGTATAAGGATCCCCTACTTTTTTCAATAATAATGCGAAACCGTCGGAAATCGTACAGGTAAAATTCCCCTGGTATTCTTTGGAAGCAAACAAATATCTGAAAGTAACTTCGGTAGAGCTCGGAACAAAATCAAATTCTATATAAGTGGCATCTCTTAAATTAGCATTAGAAACATTTAAGGCAGCTGCAAGATCAGCATCTCCGGCAGAAGGTAAAGGATCACTTAATGTTCCCTGGAAATCATTCCCGGCTTTTCTTGCATGCCCTGTTGTTAAAACAATTCCTTTTGCAAAAGGAAAATTAGTAGTTGCTTTATTAAAATACCCCCAGCTTCTGTTCAAATCACCCACCTGTAAATTAGGAGATACAACGACATTACTTACATTGGCAGTGGAACATGTAGAACCACCGGTTATAAGAACATCTTTTACCAGCTGTGTAATATTATAACCTGATTCCGGATAACCCGGAGCATTCACGTCTATAAAAACCCCTGCTTTCATATTTGCTGCAGTAGGTTTATTCACGATACCGATCCGCTCCCTGTTTTGAGAGAAAACTAAATTACCAAGAACTAAAAACAAAGCCAAAAATAAACTTCTTGTCCTCCTATTTAACATTTTATATTGTTTTCAACAAAAATACTATTTTTTTTAATTGAAATTCAATTCTATCCGAATGTATTATAATTAATATATCCTTATTTATTTTCCTATATCAATTTTACTTTACAGGATTAATAAAAAAAAGACTAACGAATCGCTAGTCTTTTTTAATATCATTTAAAATATTATTCGAAATTTTTCAGAAGTATCCATCCTGTTTTTACGGTTGGTTTTTTACTTGCAGGATCTTCAAAAGTCACCTGATACCAATAAGATGAAGTAGGTAAACGTTTGCCCTGGAAGTAGCCATCCCAGTACGGACGTACTTTTTCAGCTTTAAACACTTCACGTCCATAACGGTCGAATATATTGGCTGAGAAGTTTTTATATTCATTGATTCCTCTGAAATCTATAATATCATTAACATTATCACCATTCGGAGTAATCACATTCTTCATCACGAATGTAAAGTATTCAAGGTAGCCTACACAGCTTGTATTTTTTACCCTCACCCTGATCTGGATCACTGTATTTTTAGGAACATTGTTGAATACATTTGAAGACTGCCATGTAAGACCGTTATCAACAGAATACTCCAACTGTCCGTTACTTGGATTACTTGCTGTAAGAACCATTGTTCCGTTGTTACTGTAGTCTACATTGATGATTTCAGGAATAACAGCCAATTTTACCTCTGTAGTATAGGCTTTGGTACAAACACCGTTATTGATTGTTACCGTATAAGTTCCCGGTGTCCCTACCGTGATGGTCTGTGTTGTGGAATTGGTATTCCATGAGTAGGAGTAATTTGGACCGGCTCCTGCATCCAGGGTAATCTGGTCACCTACACAAATCAATCCTCCTGTAAGATTGGAAGTAATTGCAGGTACCACTTCTATGGTTATGGTTGCAGGCTCTAAAGATTTACATCCCTTTATACCGATTGCGTATACAGTATAAGTTGTAGTTTGGGTCGGGCTTACCGTCTGGGTGCTTCCTGTTCCCGGTAAGCTGTTCCATTGATAGGTAGCTCCGCCGGAAGCGGTTAAAATTGCAGATTCTCCTGAGCAGATCCTCACTTTTGTGGAAGTAAGTACAGCGATAGGGGTAACTTCTTTTACTAAAGTCAGTTTAACCAGTTTACTACAGAATCCGCCGTTTGAAACCACAACATATAAAATCTGGCCATCGGCACCATTATAACTGGTTACGTTATTAATGAAATTATTATTCTGAGCCACCGCATCCGCCTGATTCGCATAAAAATGGAATACAGCACCCGTCGTAGTACTTATTGACGGTATGGCATCATTTAAGTTGAACGTAATAATACTAGGCGTTTCACAAAGCTTTAAAGTGGCATCCTGTGCGACAGGTGATGTTCCGCCAATAATCGTGATACCGGCTGTTTGACACTGTGTTCCACCTACAAAAGTTCTTACAACATAAACACCTGGGGATGTCGCAGTATAAGTAGCACTCGTTGCACCTGGAATAGCCACATCATTTTTATACCATTGAAAAGTCATTCCCGGAACGGCAGCCACCTGGGCTTTTAAAATCTGGGGAGTATTGTCGCACATATTTATGGTATCCGGAAGCGGGTTCCCGTTCCCGTCAACAATTGTCATTCCGATATCGAATGATCCACCTTCTATAAATACTGCAGAATCATAACTTGTATCGGAGGCATCAGCCAAAACCATTTTAAAATGGTAGGTCTGCCCCGGAATTACATCTGCAATAGCAGTCAGTGGAATCGTTCTCCCATTAAAATTAGTTTCAATATTTGAAGAATTCATTCCGCCGAAAAAGGCTTCATTTTTAGGTCCACAGCTGAATCCATTCCCTGCAGGTACAATATTCGTTACACTTACCGGAATTCCTCCCGGCAAAACAGCAAGGTTGGTATAAGCAGGATCCCCTACTTTCTTTAAAAGTAAAGCAAAACCATCAGAAAAATTTCCACAAGGGAAATCGGAAGTATATTCTTCTGAAGCAAAAAGGTAATTGAACTTCACCTGATTGCTATTGGGTACGAAATCAAATTCTATAGCTACTGCATCTTTAAGTGGAGCCAGGGGATTAATTGCAGCTACCAAATCAGGATCACTCACGGTTGAACCAGGTACAGAATCACTCAAACCATCTTCTAAAACATTTCCTGCTCTTCTTGCCTTACCTGTCACCAATACAATCCCGTCTGTAAACGGAAACGCGGTAGTTCCTTTATGAAAATACCCCCAGGCCCGCTCAGTATCTGTAGCCGGCTGATTCGGAGAAACGGTAACGTTGGTTACATTGGGTGCAGCACAGGTAGATCCACCTGCGATTAATACATTTTTTACGAGCTGCTCAATATTGTAGCCTGAAGGTGCATATGACGGTACATTTACATCTATAAATACCCCGGCCTTCATACTTTCACTGGTGTGCTTTTCTTTTGCATGTTTTCTTGGTGCATTCTGAGAAAATGCAGAAGTAGAGATAAACAGCAACACTAAAAAGAAAAAGTAGTTTTTTAACCTATAATTTAACATTTTGTCATTGTTTGTTCAAAAATAACAAAAATATTTTTAAAATCTTAAGCTTTAACTAATTCATTTACTAATTAAAAAATACGCAAAAATTAAACAATACGAATAAAAAACTAATATTTTCGATCAAAATAAATAATTATGTATGACAATTCCATTTGTTCAACAAAAAAAGACTGACAATTCGCCAGCCTTAAGATTTTATTTTTTAACCAATCTTTTACTATTATTCTTTTTTCAATTCATTGATCTCATTCTGAAGCTGCTGAATAATATCTTTTAATGCTTTAATTTCATTTTTGTTGGAGCTTACATTGCTTTTCAGTATTACGTTTTTTGCTCTTTCATTATGGTTCTCATCTTCTTCATCTTCGTTAATTTCCTCAATATCTTCCTGGATATCTTCAATGTCTTCATTGATCTCTTCGATATCTTCGCTGATCTCCTCAATATCTTCACTGATCTCTTCAATATCCTCCTGAATATCCTCAATATCTTCACTGATCTCTTCAATTTTTTCATGACTTTTATTGACCGACATCTGAATGAAAATCGCCAGATAAATAGCCTCTAAAGAAACTACAGTCGTAAGAATCAAAAGCATTTTATCAAATTCTACGATCTTCAGTAAAGGAAGAAGGAACGAAATCAGGAAAAATAGTGTATGCGCAATCAGCGATGGTATAGAACCTATCCACCAGGTAATTCCATTCGCAATTTTTTCTAAAACTTCAGTTTTTTCATGAGGTGTTTTCATCATTGTACCTTTTCTTTATAATAATTCTTTAGTTACTCCCAGACCAAACAATGCATAATCATATTTCGCCGGATCTTTCCCATCAAACTGTCTGATTATGTGATCAAGCTCTTCAACCGTTTTCCAGTCATTCTGAGTTCTCGAGATCAGTCCAAGTTTTCTCGAAATGTTCCCGGTATGCACATCCAACGGAATAGACAGATATTTCTGATCTGTATTCTTCCAGATTCCAAAATCTACTCCACGCTTATCTTTTCTTACCATCCAACGTAAAAACATCACAATTCTTTTTGATGACGAATTTTTATAGGGTGAACTTACATGTTTATGGCTTCTGTGCTTTCCTTTTTCCAGAAATGAATTCCTGAACCTTTCAATTGCATGAAGAAAATTGGTTTCGGAATCTTTAACTTTAAATAAATCTTCCAGGCTTTCATTTTCTTTATAAATCCTGTTGAACTGTCTGATAAAATAGGCAAAATCCTCACCGTTAAAAGTTCGGTGAATACTTTTATCCTGAATAAATTCCAAATCTTTCAGTGAGTGGTTCAGCACAAAATCATAAGGCGAATTTCCCATGATATCCAACATTTTTTCAGCCGAATTGATGATGGATTTCCTGTTTCCCCATGAGATCGTCGCTGATAAAAAGCCTGCAATCTCGATATCCTGCTGTAAAGAAAAACGATGTGGAATCTGTACCGGATCATTTTCAATGAAATTGGCATTATTATATTGATCAGCTTTTTCGTTTAAGAAAAATTTTAATTCCTCAAAATTCAACATATTTTTTTAAATTTTCACAGATTCCAGGGCTTTCGGCAGGAATGTATTCGGAAAAATAATTCTTGCTTCATCTGTAAATACAGTTAAATCACCATACCTGTTTGAAAAATGCCCTAAGATCAATTTGCCAACCTCAGCTTTCTTGGCAATAGTAGCAGCTTCCAATGCTGTAGAATGCCCCGTGTAATCCGCCATTTCTTTCAGATCATGTAAAAATGTAGATTCGTGGTATAAAACCGTTACATTTTTAATGATCGGAATAACCGATTCAAAATACCTCGTATCACTACAAAAAGCATATGAAACCGATGGTGCCGGAGCAACAGTTAAAATTTCATTTTTAAGAATATATCCATCATTCAGAACAAAATCTTTTCCTGCTTTAAGATTATGGTAATCACAAACTTCTATCTCACTGTATTTCGCAATTTCTTTCATATTCAGGTGCCTGTCTTTAGGTTTTTCCCTGAAAAGATAGCCGTTACAATAAATCCTGTGATCCAAAGGAATGGTAAATACTTCTACCCTGTTGTCTTCATAAATTTTTTCGGAATAATCTTTATCCAGTTCATGATAAACTACTTCAAAACCACGATGGGTTTCCGTAATGGTAAAAATTGTTTCCAGCATACTTTTAATTCCTTTCGGACCGTATACATGCAAAGGTGTTTCCCTTCCCAATAGCCTGAAAGAAGCAATCAGTCCTGGCAGGCCAAAACAATGGTCTCCATGAAGATGGGAAATAAAAATATGATTGATTTTTGAAAATCTTGCTTTTGCTTTTCTCAGCTGAACCTGCGTTCCCTCACCACAATCGATCAGGAAGCTTCTTTCCTCCATTTCCAACAATTGCGCTGTGGGAGAAGAGTTGATTGTAGGAATCGCTGAATTAAAGCCTAATATCGTTAAATAGGTACTCAAATCAATAATTTATTAAGGCAAATGTACAACAGAAAATCTAATTATTGCTGTTTATCAGCGACTTTAAGATAGTCTAAAAATGAATCTAAAGCCTGCTTACGGTGACTGATTTTATTTTTATCTTCAGGGTTCATTTCTGCAAATGTTTTTTCATACCCTTCAGGAACGAAAATGGGATCATATCCAAAACCTTTGAAGCCTTTATTTTCAGTTAACAGGTTTCCATGAGCCTTACCTTCGAAATATTGGGCTCCGTTTTCATCGTAATAGCATAAAACAGTAGTGAAATAAGCTTTCCTGTTTTCAATCCCCTGCATTTCTTCCAGAACTTTCTGAATATTTTTAGCAAAATCATGATCTCCCGCATATCTTGCAGAGAAAATCCCGGGTCTTCCATCCAAAGATTCTACCACTAAACCACTATCGTCACCCAAACTTGGAACACCGGTCTTTTCAAAACAATATTTTGCTTTGATCAATGCATTGGCATTAAAGGAATCGCCATCTTCTACAATTTCCTCATGAATATGATGATCTGTCAGGCTTTTAACGGTGAAATCATCTCCCAATATCTGTTGAATTTCTTCTTTTTTATGCTCATTGTGTGTTGCTACTAATAATTCCATATCCATTTTCATTTTTTAAATTTTTATTTTCTTTTTAAACACAAATCCCACAAATGATATTCACAAATAACATGAGTTCTTTTTTTGTGGCATTCGTGATATTAGTGTCATTAGTGTTTATCTTAAATCTCAGAATAATGTACTTTATATTTTTTCATAAAAAGATAATAAAATAAAGAAAAAAGTACAATCCCTACAGCTAATATTATCCATTCGGAGATTTTAAGTGCTTCCGAAAAACTTTCATTTTTAGTGTAAATAATCAGTAATGAAGAACACAAATTATTAAACCCGTGCAGAAGCATTGGCAACAGTAGGGACTTTGTTTTAAAATAAACAAGACCCAATACACAACCCAGCAAAACCGCGCCTACAAACTGCCACGGATTGCCATGAACCAACCCAAAAATAACTGAAGAAAACACGATTGCTTTCCATGGTTCAACCCCTTTATTCATCAATCCTTTCTGGATAATCCCTCTGAAAATAATTTCTTCAAAAATCGGGGCCATGATCACTGCTGTAATAATCATCACAGCTTTATCATCCGTCAGCTGATTCATCAGGTTTGTAAAAAACTCATAATACTTACCGAAAAAAGGCCCTGTAGTAGGAATCTGTGAAGTAATAAATTCCCCGATAAACATCATTCCCAGCATCATCGGAAAAATAAGGAGATAAGTATAAAAATTGGTGGGAGAAAAATTAAAGTTAAGCTTTTTCTGAGTTGTTGGCCTCACAATAAAAAAATCAAAAAAAGCAATAGCTGTAAGAAACCCTGCTGCATTGGCAATCATAAAAAACCAGTCTTTGTATTGCAGGTTTTCTTTGAACACAAGCATCCAGAAAACATTAAAAAAGGAAACAATCATTGTCCCTACAAATAATCCGGCTAATAAAATCAAGCCTCCAATCCATGTAAATGTAAACTTTGGATATCTGCTGTTTTCCATGTTTTCTGTATAATCATTTATGAAACAAAGATAATTTATTTAAAACACCCCATCAAAAATTTTACAAATTTTCAGCACCTCATCAAAAGAGAAGGATATTAATTTTCAGTTTCAATTAAAAATCACGATTTTTGCCAATTCAAAATACGATATGTCAGATTTAATCAAAGAAATAGAAAAAAGGAAAACTTTCGGGATTATTTCTCACCCCGATGCCGGAAAAACTACTCTTACGGAAAAGCTACTTCTTTTTGGAGGTGCCATTCAGGAAGCGGGTGCAGTAAAATCGAACAAAATAAAAAAAGGAGCTACCTCCGACTTTATGGAAATTGAGAGACAGAGAGGAATCTCTGTGGCAACTTCCGTATTGGCTTTCGAATACAGAGACCATAAAATCAATATCCTCGATACTCCGGGTCACAAAGACTTTGCAGAAGATACCTACAGAACTTTAACGGCAGTTGATTCTGTAATTGTTGTTATTGACGTGGCAAAAGGGGTTGAGGAACAAACCGAAAAACTGGTTCAGGTATGCAGGATGAGAAACATTCCGATGCTGGTATTCATCAACAAACTTGACCGTGAGGGTAAAGATGCTTTTGACCTGCTGGATGAAGTTGAGCAAAAGCTGGGATTAAGTGTAGTTCCCCTTTCTATACCGATCGGTATGGGAAGTGATTTCCAGGGAATATATAATATCTGGGAAAACAACATCCAGCTATTTCTGGAAGAGAAAAAACAAAAAGTTGGAGAAACTATCAGATTTGATGATATCAATGATCCTTCCATTGATGAAGTAATCGGTGAAAAAGCAGCACAGAATTTACGCGATGAGCTTGAACTGGTACAGTCTGTTTACCCGGAATTCAGCCGTGAAGATTATATGAACGGTAATTTACAGCCGGTATTCTTCGGGTCAGCTTTGAATAACTTCGGGGTTCGTGAATTGCTGGATGCTTTCATTGAAATTGCTCCGATGCCCCAGCCTAAAGAAAGCGATACCCGCATTGTGAGGCCTGAAGAAAATAATTTCACAGGATTTGTTTTCAAGATACATGCTAATATGGATCCTAAGCATAGAGACCGTTTAGCTTTCGTTAAAATTGTTTCGGGGACATTCAAACGAAACGAAAATTATTTATTGGTAAGAGAGGGCAAAAAAATGAAATTTTCTTCTCCCAATGCATTTTTTGCAGATAAAAAAGAGGTTGTGGATGAAAGTTTTCCGGGAGATATTGTAGGTCTTCATGATACCGGAAGTTTCAGAATCGGGGATACTCTGACAGGCGGTGAAAAATTAAGTTTTAAAGGAATTCCGAGTTTCTCTCCGGAGCATTTCCGTTATATCAATAATAATGATCCTTTAAAAGCCAAGCAATTGGCAAAAGGTATTGATCAGCTGATGGATGAAGGGGTTGCCCAGCTATTCACGCTTGAAATGAACAACAGAAAGATCATCGGAACAGTGGGTGCTCTTCAGTACGAAGTGATCCAATACCGTTTAGAACATGAATATGGTGCAAAATGTACATATGAACCCCTTTCTATGCACAAAGCCTGCTGGGTAGAGGCTGATGAAAAATCGGAAGAATTTAAAGAATTTGCAAGACTGAAACAGAGGTTTTTAGCAAGAGATAAATATAATCAACTGGTATTTTTAGCCGATTCATCTTTTACCATTCATATGACACAGGAGAAATTCCCGAATGTAAAACTTCATTTCATCAGTGAGTTCAAGGAAGCTTAGATTTAATTAATCATTAAAAATAGAAAAAAGAGGCTGTCTCAAAAGGGGCAGTCTTTTTTCTGTCTCAAAATTTGTAGTT
>NZ_AKJY01000006.1 GCF_000282115.1 Chryseobacterium populi | reverse complement strand
CTTTCCTTTTGGGGAGAAGATTACAGCCCAGATTGTAGCCATTAAAGAAGACGGCTTTATCTACAATTTTCCGGACAGGGAAGAGATCAAGTATAAAATTCTTTTCAGCGATATGGAGAAAATATACAATAACTGGAATGAAATCTCAAAACCCATTGACCTGCGGGACCAGGAAATCAAGATGGGGCTGACGATGAAGGGCAAATACCCTTACTATTACAGGATCCTGCAACAGCTCATCGCCACCAATGCCAATAAAAACAACCCCGTTATTAAAGAAGACCTTAAAAACTATGTGCTGGTGATCGACGAGATCAACAGGGCCAATGTATCCTCTGTTCTGGGTGAGCTGATCTACGCCCTTGAATACAGGAATGAAGCCGTAGAGAGCATGTATGAAGTGGAAGGCTGCAAAGAGCTGGTGCTTCCGCCTAACCTCTACATTATCGGGACGATGAACACGGCAGACAGAAGCGTAGGGCATATTGATTATGCTGTAAGAAGGCGTTTTGCTTTCATCACCCTGCCACCGAGAAACCTGAAAACGGAAGACGGGATGCAGAACTTTGACGAAAGCTTATACCATCAGGTGAATAAATTATTCGATGAAAATTGTTCTCCTGAGTTTGAAAAAGAGCATATCCGGTTGGGACATTCCTATTTCATTGATCAGTCTGCCGAAAATAATACGGCAGGAATGGCCATCAGGCTGGAATACGAGATCAAACCGATCCTGAATGAATACATCAAAGACGGTATGCTGATCGGGGAAGATGTCAAAGAAAAAATTACCAATCTACAGGCTTCATTATAATGGGAATCCGGCTGTCTGAGCATAAAAGCTTCACCGTCTCCCGGATTACGGAGGGCGAAGAAATTTTAGATAATGATCTTCTCTTTTTGAAATTATCCGAACCTTCCTATGAATTATTTAAGGACGTTAAATCAAAACCCTATAATTCCAACGGAAACAGCTATGCCGTAAAAGAAGAAGCCGGATTTTACAGCATTAAGGCAGATTATTACGTAGGGCTAGACTGGCTCGGGAATACAGGCCGAACGGTCTGTGTAGAGCCTAAAATCAACCCTGGTTTAACGGAATATTTTAATGACTGTCTGGAATCTGATGAAAACTCTTCCGAAGAATATACCGCTGATTACAGGGTAGAGCAGGTTGAAGTTAATTACCTTGACCTCCTGCTTCAGATCATGTCTTTACCTAAAACGGCAGAAGCATCAGAAGGCGTGATCCGGATCGACTGGGAGGCAAAATACATCAGGATAGACCGTAAAGACGACAGGCTTACCCCATTCCTTATCGTGCAGTTTTTACAGGTGCTAAAGGCAATTGTAAGAAAAGGGTTAAAAAAATCATACTATAAGGTACGGGCCAATCTAAACAACAGGGCTAAAGGGAAAATACTGGTGGGTGAGCACATCAGGCAGAATGTTTTTAAAAGCAGGTTTACTTCCACATTCTGCGAGTTCCAGGTATTTGGAGCCGATCATATTGAAAACAGGTTCCTGAAAAAGGTGTTACAGTTTGCTGTCAGCTATATAGAAAACAATGAGTTTTTATTTTCTTCCAATATTGATTCCGTAAAGAATATTGTCAGCTATTGCAGGCCCGCTTTTGAGCTGATTGGGGAGGATATTGAAGAAAAGTATTTGAAAAATATTAATCTGAATCCGTTTTTTAATGAATATAAGGAAGCTTTACGGATCGGGCAGTTTATTTTAAAACGCTTTTCGTACAATATTACCAAAACCGCACAGCAGAAAACAGAAACCCCGCCGTTCTGGATTGATATGCCACAGCTGTTTGAGCTTTACTTTTATTACCAGCTGCTAAAAGCAAATCCTTCTGATGAAAAATACATCCATTACCAGTTTAGCACCTATGGGAACTCACTGGATATCCTCATCAGCAAGCCCGGCTTCGAAATGATAATTGACGCCAAATACAAGCTGAAATACAATAAAAGCCACATTCACCAGGATATCCGGCAGGTATCGGGATATGCACGCCTGAAAAAAGTGATCCATCAAATTAAAGCTGATAACCCCGAATGGGAAGAAAATAAAACCATCGACTGCTTAATCATCTACCCGGAATTAAAGATGCCCTCCGAACAGCCGCATGAGAGCCCGGGAAAATTCAGTTTAGAAAATATAAAAAAACAATTCCGTAATCCTGAAAACCAGATAATGGCTTACGATAAGGTTTTTAAACTTGGAATAAGCTTACCGGTATTATAATGTGTTCTTACTTTTGGTGATGCCGCCAATGAATAAACTTTTGGGTCGATTGCGGATCGCTTTTGAGCTCTGCGATTCTACATTTAAGCTGTATTATGGCCTGCTCAATTTCATTCTCTGTTTTCTCTTACCATTTCCAAGTATTTGCTCTGATTGAAATATATTTTATTCTATTAAATAAGCCTTTTATATATTATGTTTTATAGACATTGAGATTAGTCGTTGTTTTTTACGAATGATTTCTAATATCTATGAAAAGTACATGTTACAGCGATTTAACATAAGAAAATAATTCCCAGATGATTTGAATTATTTTATATTTTCGAGAAGAATTTAAATAATTAGTCATAAAAAAAAACAATGATGAAAAAAACAATTTTATTAGGCGCTATTTTATTAGCTGGTGTGGTATCAGCGTTTCCTTTTAGGACGTCTTGCGGGCATGTTGTAAATGTTACGCAAACACAAGGATATACAATGGAGCAAATAACAAACTTTTTAGAACTTGTTAATTATAATGAATGTGGTACTACTCCCAAAGGAATAACTCTTTATATTCATTAATTAACTCTAATTCAACTCCAAGCAAAGTATGACCAATACTTTGCTTGAATATTTAAACTATGAAAATTTATTACAGCCTATTTTTCTTTTTCTTTATAATCATTATTAAATCTCAAGGAGGGTTTAACGTTGTATATGAAGCCGATTATAAATTGGTTTATAAAAGTCAAGCCAAAAATGCTATTATTCAGGATGCTGCGTTTGCTCTTTTGATGAATGAGAAAGAATCTTACTATAAAAATATGAATCAATATGTTGGAGATTCACTTCGTTTTGAAAAAAAGCTTCATGAAAACAGTCCGGTTGAAGAACAAATGAAATATACTTCCGAATTTCCGGAAAATATAGGAACAACAACAGGAAAGCTTTATGTAACTTTTAAAACATCTAATGAATACTTTAAATATGAAGAAATAAATAATATCAATTGGCAGCTTATAAATGAATTTAAAACGGTTGGAAAGTATAAATGCCAAAAAGCCATAACAAAAAAATATGGTAGAACTTGGATTGCATATTTTACTAAAGAAATGCCTTTCCCTTTTGGTCCGTACAAGTTTAGTAAATTACCAGGATTGATTCTAGAAGTGTTTGATAACAAAGATGATTATCATTTTAAGATATATAATTTCAGAAAAAGGAAATATTATTGTAATTCTGCTAATTTGCATTCTAATGCTAAACTAGTGAAAAAAGAAAAAATATTTGACTATCGACGAAAAGAATTAACGGATCCCACTCTTTATAATAAATTCATTGAAGATCCTGATGAACGTCGTTCTCTCCTTAAAAAGGCAGGAGATCGAGCAAAAAATTATAATCCTATCGAATTAAGCATAGATTAATAATTACAGCTTTTTTAAATTAAAAAACGGCCGGTGAGAAAACCTCATCGACCGTTCTTTTTTGAAAAATAAAATATATCAAAGATTTAATCTTTTATCATCATTTTTTTAGAATCGATAACCTTTCCGTCGGCAGTCATTGTATACAGGTAAGTGCCGGATTGAAGATCAGAGCCGGACAGGCTGATCGTTCCGTTTCCTTTTTCACGTAAAGCAAAAGTCTTTACCAGCTGGCCTGAGATACTGTAAATTTCAATTGATGCTGTTTTTACTTCTTTTGGAAGATAATACCTGATGCTTGTCTCATGCTTTCCGGGGTTGGGAACATTTTGAAATAATGTGGGGATATCCGAAGACGAGATCAGAGTTGATGAAGTTCCTTTATTCAGAAGCAGTTGCTTCAGCTCTTCAACGGTATTTTCAAGGCTTTTAACACGGTCTTCCAGTTGCTGGATGGTTTCATCAGAGTTGGCCATTCTGTTGAGGGATGTATTGGAAACCATTACATTTCCGCTGGGATCCACTACCAGTGCACGGCCGCTTCCCGTAGGAAGGTTTTCATGCCTTACCGTTCCCACCGTGTGGAAATTGGCGGTTGGGGCTATCGTACGCACGCCGACACTTTGGTCTTTAATAAGCATTGTTGGGGTAGTAGATAAGCCGAGCATGATGGATAACGGAATATTATTCGTTAATTTAACACCTCCGGTTCCGGATCCGATAACAAAAGAACGGTTTCCTGTTGCGGCCAGGTCAATCCCGAATCCCCCGGAATAGACATCTTTAAGGTCAATACCCACACCCAGAGCAAACTGGTTGTCATTTCTGATGGTATTTTTCCATCCCAGGGCTACAGATTTTCCGGCATTATTAAGAACTACATTGGCCTGTCCGCCAATAATATTGGCACCTCCGCCGTTGGTAAGGTCATTTTCCCAACCGCTCACCAGGGAGCTGCCGGCCTGCGAACCCAGGATATTGGAAATACCATTCACAATACTTCCTTTTACTTTTGCCACATTGGAATTGTTGATGGCATCAACGATAAACGAGCCTGTTTCATTAAGGATGGCCTGTCCGGGATTGGAAGAAGCGCCGTTGGTTCTCAGATAAAATGGCCTGGGGTCTACCGTACCGGCGTAGTTGGCAGGTGTAATCCCCGGATTTCCGGTAAGCTGCCATTGAGCATTAGCGATTCCTGCTAGAAATACCATAGCAGCTGCCAGTCCATTTTTCATGGATAATAAGTGTGTTCTCATAAGTTTGAATTTTTGATGGTCGTTAGTTATCACTAAGGTATGAAATAAAATGATCCGAAAACAGCTTTAATCACCCGGAAGAGATATTTGTATGTTGATGGTTATCAGGAATATAATGGTAATAAGGAAATATTGGATTATACTTAATTTCTATGGTATTTATTTATGAAATCTAATTATTTGGATTCCTTTTTCATATAGAGGTTTAAGCTTGGTTTTAATGATTTTAAAATTTCGTGTTTCCGGAATTTTACCATAAAAAATATGGATACCATTTTGACAGATCCTTTAACTGTGATTCCGAATTATACGAATCAGGTATCTACATCTCACTGAATGTTTGGAAATCATTTTAACGGAAAATCAACTAAAAAAGACCATCAATGCGATGGTCTTTATTGTTAATCAAGTTTTTCAACCTTGATGTATGTCTTTCCCTGGCTATCTTTCCATGAAGGGCCTTTTACAGAAATGGTATTGCCTGCCTCGTAGCGCTTGTACTGGCTTCCGCTTTTCTGGAGATTTACAATACTGATAGTTGCTGCATATTCCTTGCCTGCCGAATCCTGGATGGTGGCCATATAACCATCTTTACCGTTTTCAATTTTGGTGATTTTTCCGGTTACTGAAATAGTTTCATCTGTCTTGGTACCTGAAAGTTCAGATGCTGTAATCTGAGTAACTCCGTTATTGTCCCATGAATTTCCTTTTACGGAAATCGTATCACCTACTTCATAGCGTGTAAACTCGCCGCCGCTTTTTTGGAGATTGATAATGCTGATGGTTGCTACATATTCTTTACCGGCAGCATCTTTAAAGGTGGCCATATAGCCGTCTTTACCGTTTTCGATATGGGTAATGGTGCCGCTTGCAGCAACTGTTTTGTTTGTATTCATATCCGTTGAATGGGGTGTTTTACTGGCTGTACAACTTTCCATATTGAATATTCCCAGACTTAAACCTGCGATCAGGATTGTTTTTTTCATGATTGATAATCTGTTTATTTATTAAGAGCTTTTTAAAAGTATTATTCCTATCTCAAAGCCCGTACCAAAAGAGACTTTGAATCGTAAATTAAAGATTCTGTAAGCTAAATCAGGAATAAATGAAATCTTGCATAAACAAAATGTTATTTTTTTCTTCCGTAAATTAAGATTCTTTTAAAGGCATAAATTGCAGGAAGTTTTGTAAAATTAGCGGCAATACGCTTTTTGTATTCAGTCGTAAAAGTTACCTGCTGATTTGTATCCAGTTTTTCCAGATACGGAATCAAAGCTGACCCTGAAATAAAATTAAATAAGGTCTCATGATCTTCTGCGATGATAGGGTAGATTTTTTGGGAAAGATTCAGGTCCTCAATACCGTTATCAAACAGGATCTGAGCATATTCATCTATGTTAAGTACGGCTGAAGTACGGTTCCAGCTGTTTAACTGAGTTTTAAAAGGTTCCTCTGATGCCAGATCAAAAAGGATCTGATTGAGCACATTCCCAGGCTGATAGGGCATTTGTATGGCCAGTTGTCCGTTGGTTTTCAGCTTTGAGATCAGCTTAGGAAATAGGTTCTGATGATCATCAGACCATTGCAAAGCGGCATTACTGAAAATCAGATCCCAGCTTTCATCAGAGCCGAGCATTTCTTCCGTCGTGGCTTTTCGGAAATGAAGCCGTTCATGTTCCAGCATTTTAGACTTTTCCAGCATTTCAGAAGAAGAATCAATACCAATAAACTCAGCTTCCGGAAATTTTTCCGCAAGAATAGCCGTTTGTTCACCTGTGCCACAACCCAGGTCAATGGCTTCCATTGGAGTTTCAGCAGCAATAAGATCGGCCAGATCATAAAAAGGTTTGAAGCGGATATTTTTAAACTGATTGTAAATTTCAGGATTCCAGGGCATAATTTGTAATTTTAAATGATGACTTCAATTTAGCAATTCCGGAATAAACGAATGAATAAAAAGGATTAAAAAACTCTTAAAAGTAAATATGATGCAGATTGGAGGTTTAAAGTTCAGAAAATGAAAATAGTTCTCCATCCCTAAATATTAATTTCCATTCTATACTATCTGGCAGCTTTCCTTAATGCTGTTCATGACAAAAATGCTTTTCGTTTGCCCGATACCTTCAATTTCTGAAAGTTTGTTCACAAAAAACTCATGGAATTCATCCATATTCGGGGCAAGAATTTTTAATAAAAAATCAAAATCGCCACTGATGTTATAAAATTCAACCACTTCTTTCAGCCTGCCCACTTCTTCGATAAACCTGGTGGCGATCTTTTTATTGTGTGCATTCAGGGCAATCATACAGATTACCATCATTCCTTTATTCACTTTTTTACGGTCGAGAACAGTGGTGTATTCCTTGATGATTCCTGATTTTTCCATACGTTTTATGCGTTCATGCGTTGGGGTTGGGCTCAGGTTGATTCGCCCGGCAATATCCCGTACGCTGAGTTTTGCATCTTTCTGTAATAAACGCAGAATTGAAAGGTCTTTTTCGTCCAGGGTGTAATTGTCTGTTGCCATTTGTTCTGTTTTTTAATGATGAAACTAAATCTTGAAGTTTATATGTTCTTTCTATTTTGTATTATATATAAATATGTTCCAAATTTATGTGATAATTTTTACATATGTTCTGATATATTTAATTTTGTAGGAAATTTGAATAGTATGGGAACAAGAAAGAATCTGATTTTAGTTTTGGCATCAGTAGGAACATTTGTAGAAGCGTTGGATATTGCTATTATTAATTTAACGATTCCCTCTATTCAGGAGCAGTTCAATATTGGGGCAGAAACAGTACAATGGCTACAGACTCTGTACGTTTTATTTTTTGGAGGTTTTCTGATTATCGGCGGAAAGCTTTCGGACCAGATCGGGCGTAAGAAAATTTTCTTAATCGGTGGGCTCATTTTTATGCTGACCTCTTTAGGGGCGGGGCTGTCAACAAATTTCCAGGTCCTGGCAGTATTCCGTGCTTTACAGGGATTGGGAGCAGCTTTTATCATGCCCTCGGCTTTATCAATCGTTACCAATACTTTCCGGGAAGAGCAGGAGCGGAACCGTGCATTAGGAATCTTCAGTTCCTTTGCAGCCATAGGATCGGGAAGCGGGCTATCTATTGGCGGGATTATCAGCACTTATTTAAGCTGGCACTGGGTATTTTTGATTAATGTTCCTATTCTTTTCGTCACTCTTATTTTAGCCTATCAACATTTACCGGCAGATGAAAAAGTGAAGAGCGGGCAGAAAACAGATGCCGTTACCGGGATACTACTGGTTTTAGGGCTGTTAAGCTTAACCTATTCTACCCATGAATTGATACAGATCCAGGAAAAGCCTTTTCTAATCATAAGTTCTATGCTCTTATCGGTTTTACTTTTAGGGTTTGTGTTTTATCGTTTGAAAACAGTTGCACAGCCTCTGATTGATCTGCAGCTATTCAGGCATCAATCATTACTGGCTTCCAATCTTGTTTTCTTCACTCTGGGTGCATTTTTCATTGGATTTTTGTTTCTGATCTCATTAATGCTGCAGAAAGATATGAATCATAGTGCTGCTTCAGCAGGGTTAATGCTGGTACCGTTCAGTATTTTGTCAGCATTAGTTTCAAAATTTGTTTTGCCATACATTTCAAAAAGATTAAATGCTGTCCAAATGGGAATTTTCGGATGGATTTTTATGCTGATGGGAGGTATTGCTTTACTGATCTCTGTTTATATGGGTCATCCGCTTACATTGGTCTTACTGGGGGCAGCGTGCATTTCAGGAATCGGAATGACCTTCTGCTTTACCGCATTATCTATTTTAGGAATCAGGGATGTAGAATCTGCAAACTATGGGGTGGCATCAAGCTTAAGTACGACCAGCTATTTTCTGGGAGCAGGTATAGGATTGTCATTCATGACACTGATGAGCCAGATTTTCCCTTCAGAATATGCTGTTGGTAATTTAAACCTGGGAATCTTAATAAGCTATGCAGTAGGAGCAATTATCATATTGATTGGGCTTGTTTTCAAAGAAACTAAAAAATCCCGGAAATTTACAGAACTATCCAACGGGTAAAACTCGTATAAACTACAAAATTTACAAGAGGAAATAAAAATTTATTCAATAGAAGCGGGCTTTAGCCCGCTTATCAATAAAGTTATCTTCAACGGCTTTAGCCAAAACCTAAATAAGTTTTAAACATTAAGAAAATTGAAGTAAATATTCAGTCTGAAATTAATTTTAAACAATCCGTTTTAAAGGCAGTAGGGGAAGCTTCTGATGCATTGGTTCAGATTCAGAAACTGGAAGAGCAGCAGAAAATTGCAGAAGGATTGATTGTAAAATCAAATGAAACGGTGAAAAAAGCTGATATTTTATTTAAATACAATTCAACAACTTATGTGGAAGTAATTCTGGTGCAGACCAATAAGCTTCAATCTGAATTGGATCTTGCTTCTTTAAAAACACAACGGTTAAATGCCATTACCAGCGTTTATCGGGCGGTAGGCGGCGGATGGCAATAAAGTAAAATGAAACCTGTTGCGTCTTAGAAGATACAACAGGTTTTTTTAAATTAATATGGTTATGAAGAATACAAATATAGATCAGGGCATCATACTTATTCCGGACTTCAATGGATTTACCGAATTTGTATTCAATACAAAACTTTATACAGGAGAATATATTGTAAGGCAATTACTTTCTACATTGATTGATGTAAATGATAACTGTTTTGATATTTCCGAAATCGAAGGCGATGCGATCCTGTTTTACCGGTATGATTCCAATCCGTCTTACCGTAAGATTTCAAAAATGCTCCTGAATATGAAGAATGCTTTCAACCGGAAAATCGAAGAGCTGAGTGAGATATTGGATACATCGATAGATCTTTCCCTGAAATTTATTATCCATTACGGAAAGTTTTCGCAATATAAAATCGGGAATTTCAGAAAGCTGTATGGGAAAACAATTGTTGAAGCTCATCAGCTGCTTAAAAATAATTTTGCTGAACAGCCGTCTTATGCGCTATTCAGTAATTCTTTTTTTGAAAGCAGCCGTGATTTTGAAAATCATTTCAGCGATCAGCTTTATCTGCCCGATGTAGGTGTTATTCAGTATTTTAAAAATATAAAACAAAAACAGCATTTCTAATTTTTTCCTTGTAAATTGCTATTGCTAAGCCAGGATCACTCCCGGGCTTTTGTGTTTAGGATGCTTTAAGAATGGCGGAAAATTAAAAAAGCTACCCGAAGGTAGCCTGATCTATAAATAATTGAAATGTTTTATTTCAAAGTAAATTTCACTTTCGTTTTGATTGCATCCGAAGAATTTCCGATCAATGCTTCAAAATCTCCGGGCTCAGCTACCCATGCGTGTTTATCGGCATCAAAGTAGCTTAAAGCCGTTTTATCAATGGTGAATGTCACGTCTTTCTGCTCTCCCGGATTTAAAAATACTTTTTCAAAACCTTTCAATTCCTTTGCCGGACGTGGAAGTGAAGATTTCAGATCACTGATATACAATTGGGCTACCTCAGCACCTGCTTTTTTCCCTGTGTTTTTTACCGATACCGTGAAAGTAATGGTACCATCCTGGGAAACGGTTGTTTTATCAGCTGTAGCCTTTCCGAATTCAAAAGTGGTATAGCTTAATCCGTGCCCGAAACTGAATAATGGTTTGATTTTTTTTGTATCATGCCAACGGTATCCTACGAAAATTCCTTCATTGTAGGTAATATTGATAGGGTTTTTCTGGTCTTTTCCTTTTCCTGCTTCCAATTCGGCTTTATTTCCCGGATATTCTCCCAATTGGTGAGCAGAATTGTCTTCAAGTTTCACCGGGAAAGTAAACGGCAGCTTCCCGGATGGGTTAGCATCACCTGCTAAAACAGAAGCAATAGAATTTCCTGCCTCAGAGCCTAAATACCAGGACTGAACGATCGAAGGAACTTCTTTTACCCAAGGCATTGCTACAGCATTTCCTGAAACTAAAACTACCGCAAGATTTTTATTGGCTTTAGTCAGAGCAGCGATAAGGTTGTCCTGATTATAAGGCAGTCCGTAGCTTTTTCTGTCATTCCCTTCACTGTCCTGGAAGTCGGCTTTATTCAATCCGCCAATGAAAACCACAAAATCAGATTTTTTTGCCAGCTCTACAGCTTCGTTTAATAATTCAGCTGCAGATCGGCTGTCTTTTAAATCCTGTCCGGATTTTACTCCATTGTATTCGCCCCCGATGTCTCCTACATATCCTCTTGCATACTGTACATCAGCCTGTTTTCCGAATCTTGCTTTGATTCCTTCTAAGGGCAGGGTCTCATATTTCACTTTCAAAGAAGATGAGCCTCCGCCTACAGTCATAATTTTAATGGCATTCTCACCGATTACCGCAATTTTCTTAGTCTTACTGATATCTATCGGAAGAATATTTCCCTGATTTTTCAGTAAAACAATTCCTTCTTCACCAATCTCTTTTGCAACAGCTTTATGCTCTTCAGAGGCAATATTTCCGAAAGGCTTATTTCTGTTCATTGTTGTTTTATAGGCCAGATTAAGCAGTCGGGTTACTTTGTCATCAAGTTCTTTTGTTCCTACTTTTCCGGCTTTGATTAAATCCGAATAGGGTTTGGCCAGATAATAATTGTCGTACGCGTTTTTCGTTCCGGCGGAAAGTCCGTTGGTCCAGCTTCCGAATTCAAGATCCAATCCGTTGTGGATGGCCTGTTCAGTATTATTTACAGCACCCCAGTCGGAAACCACTACACCTTTATATTTCCATTCGCCTTTTAAAATGTCATTTAAAAGATACTGGTTCTGGCTCGCGTATTGGTTTTTATACATGTCATAAGCACCCATGATCGTCCAGGAATCTCCTTCCGTAACTGCAGCTTTGAATGCAGGAAGATAGATTTCATACAGGGTTCTGTCATCTACCGTTACATCGCTTGTATGACGGAACATTTCCTGGTTATTTAATGCAAAATGTTTTACACTGGTTGCTACCCCGTTTGACTGTACTCCCTGAATATAAGGAACTACCATTTTAGAGGTCAGGTAAGGGTCTTCACCCATGTATTCGAAATTTCTTCCGTTCAGTGGAGTTCTGTAGATATTGACACCGGGTCCCAGAAGAATATCTTTTTTTCTGTATCGGGCTTCTTCTCCGAGGGCTTTACCATAATTCCAGGACATTTTTTTATTCCATGTGGCTGATAAAGCCGTTAATGCAGGATAAGCAATAATAGAGTCATTCGTCCAGCCTGCCTGGTTCCATTCGTCCCACATTACTTCAGGACGCACACCATGAGGGCCGTCTGTAGTCCAAAACTCAGGGATTCCCAACCTTGGAACGCCTGGTGAACTGAATTTTGACTGAGCATGAAGCATTGCTATCTTTTCTTCCAGGGTCATTCTGGAGAGGGCATCCTGAACACGCTGCTCAACGGGTTTGGATTCATCCAGATAAACGGGTAAAATATTTGTCTGAGCCATTGAAGAAATTGAAATAAGAGTGAATAAACTTACGATGGCAGTTTTCTTTAACATAAAAACCTTTTTATTGATTGGGTAACAAAAATACATAAAATATTTATTATCTCAAATTGAGATAATGTATTTTGTCAATAATTTTTAGAGTTAAGAGTGATAAGTTGATATTAAATTATCATTATCAACTATCAATTTATTATTCGTTACCACAGGACAGACTCATCACTCATCACTCTTAACTCATCACTCCAAATTACTCCCATCCCTTCACTGCACCCCCTTTAAAAACCTCTTCTGCTTTTTTCAACACCTCATCCGATTGATAGGCTTTCAGGAAGTTTTTTACTTTTTCATCATTTTTGTTGTCTTCTCTGGAGACGACTACATTGACGTACGGAGAATCTTTGTCTTCTTTGAAAATTCCGAATTGTGCGACATCCAATCCTGCCTGAGCTGCAAAATTATTGTTGATAATCGCAATGACTACTTCTTTATCATCGAGAACTCTGGGTAATTGAGGCGCTTCAATTTCAAGGATTTTAAGTTGCTTTGGATTTTCAGCAATATCAGTCACTTTAGGTAATAAACCGACTCCGTCTTTTAGCTTCAATAAACCGTTTTTTTGTAAAAGAAGTAGTGAACGTCCGCCATTGGTAGGATCATTGGGAATAACAATCGTACTGCCGTTTTGAAGCTGGCTGATATTTTTTATTTTTTTGGAGTAAGCCACAATCGGGTATACAAAAGTATTTCCTACCACAGCCAGTTTGTAACCTCTCTGTTTGGATTGTTCGGTAAGGTATGGAACATGCTGAAATGCATTGGCATCAATATCACCGTTGTTTAAAGCTTCATTAGGAATTACATAGTCGTTGAATGAAACCAGCTCGACATCCAGATTGTATTTTTCTTTCGCTACTTTTTTTGCTGTTTCGGCGATTTCCTGTTCAGGTCCTGAAGTGATCCCAACTTTAATAAAATTTAGATTATCTTTTTTTGTAGAATTACACGCATTAAATACTAACAGACCTGCTGCCAATAACCCGAGAATTTTAATTTTCTTCATTTATAATTAATTTTTAATACTATTTATTTGAGCTTTATTAATTGCAAAGTCGTAAAGATCGTATCTCTGGTAAATTTTTTACTGTGCTTTCGATTAGCTAGTTTTACCTGTGATCAACCCTCTTTGCCAGCCGGTCTCCGGAAAACTGGATAATAAAAACCAAAGCTACCAATAGAGCCAGAACCGTATTCATGATTACCACATCATAGCCGATATAGCCGTACTGGTACCCGATCTGTCCCAGTCCGCCGGCACCCACGGCGCCACCCATCGCAGAATATCCTACCAAAGTAATCAGGGTAATGGTTGCATTATTGATTAATGAAGGCAATGCCTCAGGAAGCAGAACTTTTTTAATGATCTGGAACGGACTTGCTCCTAAGGCTCTGGCAGTCTCAATCAGGCCATGGGGAACTTCAAGAAGGCTGTTTTCAACCAGTCTTGCAATAAAAGGGGCTGCCCCGATACTCAAAGGAACCAATGCTGCATTGACTCCGATTGAAGTTCCTACCAATGATCTTGTAAAAGGAATCATCCAGACGATCAGGATAATAAAAGGTATTGACCGGAAAATATTAACCAGAACAGATAAAATTTTGTTATACAGCATATTTTCCATGAGCTGGCCTTTTCTGGTCAGGAATAATAAAATCCCGACCGGCAGTCCCAACACAAAACCGAAAAAACCTGAAACAAATGTCATAAAAACCGTCTCCCAGATTCCTTTTGACAAAAGAGAAATCACTGTATCATTAAGCATATCCTTTTACCGTATTTTGAATTTTGTTCTGGTTAAAATAATAGATTGCTTTTTGGTTTTCTTCATCTTCACCCTGTAGCTGTAGCAATAGCTTTCCGAAGTTGGAGTTTCCGAGGTATTCGACATCGGCTTTCAGAAGTTTATAAGGAATTTTATAATCGTCATAGATCTTTGAAAGCAATTTTTCTACAGTCACATTTTCGTTCAGTTCTATTTCAACAAGAGGAAATAATCCGTCTCGTGGCTCTTTTTGTAGTTTTTTATTGAGTTCTTGTGGTATAGTCATAACACCTGAGTTTAAAAATTGTTTGATGATGGGATTTTCTTTATCAGAAATGATCTCACTTAAAGTTCCTTTAGCTGTTAATTTTCCTTTATCGATGACGGCAACGTGGTTGCAGACTGCTTTGATGACTTCCATTTCGTGGGTGATCAGCAGAACGGTAATTCCCAGACGCTGATTGATATCTCTCAACAGCTGTAAAATAGATTGCGTTGTTGCAGGATCCAAAGCGCTCGTTGCCTCGTCACAAAGCAGGATATAAGGGTCGTTTGCCAAGGCCCTTGCAATGGCTACTCTTTGTTTCTGTCCACCTGACAGGCTTTTAGGATAATCATTGGCCTTGTCTTCCAGTCCTACGATTTGTAAAAGTTCGCTGACCTTTTTTTGGATTTCAGTTTTATGGGTATGATCCAATTCCAGAGGTAACGCTATATTTTCAAAAACGGTCCTTGAAGAAAGAAGGTTAAAATGCTGGAAGATCATCCCTATTTTTTTACGTTCTTTTGCAAGCTGTCTGGAATTTAATTTTGTAAAATCTTTACCATTGATCATGATCTGTCCATGATCCGGCTTTTCCAGAAGATTTACCGTACGGATCAGGGTACTTTTTCCGGCACCTGAAAAACCAATAATGCCGACAATATCACCTTGCTCAACATTCAGGCTTATGTTATCCAAAGCTTTAAAGCTCTGTTTTTTCTGATGAAATGTTTTTGAAATGTTTTTTATTTCTATCATTTTTTAATGTTGTTCCTGCTTAAAAAAAAAAGACTTTACACCGTGGCAAAGTCTTTTAAATATGTTATAATAAAAGTAAGTTTAACCACGGTAATGTTCAGACACAGGCATCCAGCAATATATCATCATATTGATGGTATGTCTCTTCGCTGTACTGTTTTTTGATTCTACTTTCATTTCTTTTTTAATATGGTGCAAATATAGGACATATATTTTTATTAGTCCATTTATTTTATAGACTTTATGTAAAATAATTTTAATATTAAATTTAATTTATTGATTTATAGTAATTTGTGTTTTTGTGGAGTTTTGATTGTATTTTACTACTAAGATTTTTGAAGAGATTAAGTTCAGTTAAGAAAATCATTTTGATGGGTAAGATGTGAAAAATATTAATAAAATAAGTATTTAATATTCTTAGATTCTTAATTAAACTCTTATTGGTTTTAAAATTTTTCTTTAAGGACAAATTAAAATTAAAAAAATAACACGTCAAGTTCTGACGTTTTCCTGCAATAGATTTGCTCTGAAATTAAAGACCCATGAAAATTATTTATAATTTCCGGAGCAATTTCATTTACAAAAAGTATGAATAATATTTTAAGATTATTTAAAAATGTAGAATATAATACGTCAAGTTTTGTCGTTAACTGTAAATATTTTTGCTTTAGAATTCAATACCGGAATTTATAATATTTCAGAATACACTAAATTTAATACATAAAATTAACACCAAACACAAAATTATTAACCATGGATAAACCAAGTGAAAGCAGAGTTAAAAAACTGCATCCGCTCGTAAGAGATGAGGTTGCATTAATTATTGAAGAATGTGACCGCTCTCTTGCCGGGCGGGCCAAGGTAAGGATTACCCAGGGATTGAGAACCTTTAAGGAACAGGACGAACTTTACGCTCAGGGCAGGACAAAGCCCGGAAAGAAAGTCACCAATGCGAAAGCCGGACAGAGTATTCACAATTACGGATTAGCGGTAGATATCTGCCTTATTATCGACGGAAAAACAGTGAGTTGGGACACTGCAAAAGACTGGGATAATGATGGGGTAGCCGACTGGTACGAATGCGTGAAAATATTTGCAAAATATGGCTGGGAATGGGGCGGAAACTGGAAAACCTTTAAAGATCTCCCGCATTTTGAACGAAGGCACATCTGGAAAGGTGACCGTAAGATCAATGCATCCTGGAGGAACTTACAAAATTTACCGAAAGACAAGGACGGATATGTAGTTTTCACGAAATAGCCATGCTATAAATTCATTCATGAAAACAACCCCATGCAATTGATGAAAATTGATTGTACAGGAGAGGTTTTGTTTTTACCGAAACTTAAACCGCTCCGGGAATTTCCGGTTACTTTCTTTTTTTTATTAACACCAAAACAAAACAAAATGCCACAAAACACGACTTCGGGGTCACTTCCTACAACCCCCGACGGCAATGGGCTTAATGTAAGGCCGGATCTTATGCCGGAATCTTTTTTCTTTCTGGAGAAAGGGAAAAGCTTTACACAAAGCTCATCAGACAAGTTTGGAATTACTGGTCCCTACGGAAGCACCGTTTTCCGGACCACCTCCAAAATAAACGGCTATAACGGAAAAGTATTTACCCTATGCCAGGGACAGGTCTTATTACAGCCCTGCGGAACTGATGCCAGTAAGATCAATGTCATCCTGAAACCTTTTAACCAGCCGATTAAAGGACTTGCCATTAAGTATATCATTTACAGAGGAATGAACAGGGCTGATTTCTTTGATTCCACTGGTACGATCAATGGGATCGGAGCAACAGGATTTGTAGATGTGATCAGGAAAGAATTTACGAGCCTCTATACGATGTTAGGGATTGCTGAACCTACCTTTACAGCGCAATATCTTGGATATCCGGTATCCGGTTCCACTGAAAATCCTGATGAAGTTCTTATTGATGATTACTTCTTTAAGGTCTCTCAGGCTGTCAATAATAACGGAACGGTTACAGAGCCTGCTAACAAAGCCTATGAACTGCCGATGATCCCGAGAGGAACTCATCTTGGTACGATTAACGGACAGTTAGGGATTGATATTGTATTGAATGAAGGAGATTACACAATTGAAAATGACCCTAATCCATTCAAGCTGAATTTAACCTATGCCCGTAAAACCGACCATATCCTGGATCCGGCTGCCGGAACTACAGCTTTTAAAAGTAAGCTGATCAGGGAATCTGCGACCCAGTTTATTGATATTGCGGCTTTCTACGGATTGCATACACAGGGTAAAGGAAAGTTATTTGTCAAGGATCAGGCAGCACCTGCCCAGACGAATGATGAAGTTTATGATCTGATCAAAAACTTTGCAACCGCCAAAACTACTTATCTGTACATCCAGAGCAGCAGACAGAGGTCTTATAACTTCTACGGGAATTACAAGCTAAGTGCTACCAATACCAACAATATGAAGATCGGAACCACAGTGAATGATCTTTCTGAGCAGAAATTTGATGATGGCTGGCCTTTAAAAGAATTTTCTGAACGACCTTCATTAGTAATTCAGCTGACGACCGATAACAACGATGCTGCAGCTTTATATGTAAAGCAGGGCGTTCTGAGTTCGACCACAGCCAACGAAGATTATTTCATCAGAGGCGGGAATTTATTACAGGAAGCCGGAGATAATATCAATACCGACTTCACAAAACCCATCTCTTTTGATCTGAAAAAGACGAGCTCCAATTTTACGATTGGGTCTTTTGTGCAGCTGATTTATGAGGGGAAATCTCTGGAAATCACAACCGCAATTCCACCAATAGACCCTTCCGAAAAAATATATTTAAAGGACATTGATGATGTTTTCGGATTGATCAATGCGAGCCCCAAAATTGAACCTAAAAGTCCTAATGAGCTCCGATATGTGATTGATCAGAATTTATTGCTTATTGATTTTGATAATAATGCAGGGGGAAAAGATATTGCCACGGTTACTACCAAAAGAGTGGAAGACCAGGTCATGAAAAATGAAACTGATACTCTGAGAAGAGTGACTTATGAAACTTTACTGAATAATATTCGTCAGAATACAGGTTCATTCTTTGAAAGTAGAAGTGCATATTTGGATAATAGTAATAGCGGGACTGTTACATATAGTGATGAGAGAAACAATTTTTATACACCAGAAAATCCGTATTATTTTAGTACAGAAGTTTTTACTGATATAATGGGGGAAACTGTGACAAGTTTGTTTCTAAAACTGGAACACGGAACTTTACCTAGTAAGAAGATATTAGGAATTACAGAAGATGAAAATTTAAAATTGATAACCATTATTAATCAAAGTAATTTGAATAATCCCAAGTTTTATTTTATGAATGAAATGCCAGATGACGCAGATGCTTATACATCTTCAGAACAAAAAAAGTATAAAAGATATTCTCTATCAATAATAGGAGAAAATTCTTCTGGTGATTTAGTTATTGCTTTACTTTCAGAAAAAATTTATGTGAATACAGTTGATGACATGATTTTTTCATCAGAAGAATATGCTAAATGGTCCCCTAAAACATTAAGTACTCAAAAATTAACACCAAGCTTTTTTATATAATGGAACAAGCAGCAATTCTATTCGGAGACTTTGATGGTAAAGGCAATGCTCTTATCATCAGAATGAATAATTTAAGTAACCCTGTATATACAGTAGACGGGTATTTAATAGGTTTCACCGCAAATAATATTGATTATTTTCAATTTGATAAAACAGATTTTAAAGAAAATGAAGAAAAAATAAATGCAGGTTATTATTCATTACAAGATTGGCTAGAGTATTGGGCAGATAAAAAGAAATCAAATGAGATAAGAAAATTTGATAATTCAAATTTTATGAAAGTCCAAGTTGGAGATCAAGTATCTGTTGTAAAGCAAAAAATCACTTATGATGCTCAATCCTATAATTTAAATGAAGAATATAAGTATACATGGAATCTTGCGAATGTATATTCGGTTCCCTTTAAAAGGAATAAAATCTATATTCCAGATAATATAACTCCACAATTAAAAGTTTATAATCCTGAAGGCAATGCTACAGAATTCTTTAACAATAATATGTATTTGATAAATAATATGTCTTCTATTGAAAAGAAAAATGAAGTAGCCTCTTATTTAATATATTCTGCTTATTGTATACATCATATTAATAATTCTATTTTAACATTATTTACTGAAGCTTCATATCAAAGTTATATAATTGAACAAAAAGCATATTGGTCAAATCCTTTTTCTGGAGCATCTAATTTACAGGAAAGTGATGTAATTAAATTATTAAGAGATTTTTATCAGGAAGTGCTTAATTTTTATGTAACAGGATTTAGATGCAAAGAAAAAATAAAAAATGCAGTTGGAAATAAAAAGCTTTTCTACCTTACATTATTTATGAGTGTAAAAGCTCTTACTACATTAACAGCTAAATTAAAAATCGAAGTTTTAAAAGAATCTGTTGATGAAATGAGTAGAATCTTTGAACGAGAAGCTGTGGAGAATTTAGCTGTTAGAATAGCAAATTCTTTTAATGCCAATTCATTAGACAGGATTGATGAATTTTTGGAAGGTTTGGTAAAGTATGAAAATTGTATTGAAAAAGAAGATATTAAGTATACTTTATACCAGTATATATATGATAGGTTAAGTACAAGTTTGAATATAACAAAAGGATTAATACAATTATCAAACTGGATTGTTAATACAAAATTTAAAGCAACAGATACAAAAGGAGCTTTTGCACAAGCAATTTATATACTTTGGCAATATAGTAAATATAATCCATTTACAGAAGCAGGCGAATTGAAACCTAACGTGATAGGTTTTAAAAAGTTAGATAATTCAACCACACCTAAGATTAGTTATGATACTGTAGGAGATAATAATATTACAAAAACATTTTATTATTCACATGAAGCAGCATCAGAGCCATTTTCAAGTACTGTAGGTAATTCTTATAATTTTTATTTTAATGTTGTCTATGAAAATGCAGCACCTCTTATAATCCCTTATAATAGTAATAAAAGTGTTGGTTTATACTTAAACAGTTTTAATTTTGAGTTTTCAGGTTTTAAAATTAAGGCGAGTGAGAAATATGTAGCTCATTATTCTACGCGCGGCGGCATGACCCAACCTAAAGAAGCTTTATATGGAACCTATGATATTTTTCAACCGGTAAGCCTTATAAATACGGATATTGATAGTCCCGTACCAATTGTCACAACTACGGGTAATCCTACTCAGATAAGTGGTTTAACAATTAATTCCTTTATTCCTATTTTTTTATTAAAGTATTATGATGATGCGATTGATAAAAGTAATGCAGAAACTTTAATAGGATATACTGTTGATGGGGTATTGACATTTTCAGGAATTGGTAATTTGACAAAATTAAGGCATCTAAGATGGGCTGCATTAGGAACAAGTGAGGCTGGAATTTTTATTAAAGAAAACTTGCGAGTATTATTGGGTGGTTTGGAATTTTCATCAGGCGTTGTAAGTTATCTTGCAAATTTTATTGATTGCAATGATAATGATGAATTTTGTCATAACTTTAAAAACTTTGCGATGGCATTCCAACTTGCTACCTTATCTCTTACAGCCGCTGACGGCTTAGCATCAATAGCAATGAGAAAGAGTGCTAAAGGAATGGTTCAAGCTACAGGGAAGACATCTCAAGCAGAAATAATTGCAGAGCTTAAAAATAAGCTGGCAGGGATTGATGGTAATAATAGTGGTCAGGATATTATAGATGAATTAGCTGCAAACATATACTATATGGATGACGCAGGAAGTATCTTGGATAGATTACTTAAATATTCTAAAGATATTCGGAAAAGAGTTAATGATAAAGTAGATTTTGCCAATAAGGTTAGAGGAAATGCATTTGATATGTTCTTTTACTCTGCAGATGATATTAAAGAAATTGCAGAACATGTCTTATTAAAAAGTAATCTTGCTGGTGATTTCTTAGAAAGATTTTGTGCTGATTTAGTTTATATAGCTTCGAAAGAGGGTAAAAAAATTAGCAAGGCAGAACTAAAAAAACAAATCTCATTTTGGTTTGATGAAATTAAAAAAAGAGGTTATGCCTCAGGATTTGCAAGTCTGCAAAAATTTAAATCATTTGGGCAAAAAGCTAATAATTATTTTAAAAATGAATTTCAGTTTTGGGATGAAGAAATATTAGCAAATATTGACTTTGAACATTACGATGATTATGATGACTGGTTAGATTTTAATTTTGAGGACAAAGTTAAATTAAAAGTGCAGGGTTCTGCAAACCGTAAGTATTTACAGGGAGATCCATTAGAACATGTTTCTGGAAACGATTTACCCACGGGAAATCCAGGAGATTTTGAATTTGCCTTAGAAATGAACCCGGATGATTTTAATATTTTTATACAAATCTGTAAAGAATATGGAAAACATAACGGTAAAGCAAGATTAGATAATATTGGGAATATCTCAAGTAAAGGTTTTTTTCATAAAGATGATATATTAGCTTTATTTGGTAGTAAATTTGTGGATGGTCTCAAAAATTCTACAAAAATGGATTTACAACCTCTATTAAGAGAAAAAATAAATTTTGCTATTGTAAAGAAAGGAGGACCATATGATTTGGAACCTTATTTAGATTTTTAATTAATATAAAATAATAAAAAAATTATGGGTACATATGTAAAAATCACTAACATTGATAATAAGGAAATAAGTGATCAACAACTAAATATGCTATCAGAATATAATCGTCATTTTTTTGATGAATTTACTCATGAGCTATTAAAGATAGAAAAATTTTCAAAAAACTTTAGAACGCAAGAAATTGGTCAAATAGGAGGAGAGGTTTATGTACTTCCTACAGAAAACTTGAATACAGTTATTAATAATTATATAAATAATACTTCAATAGGCACATCATGGGTTTTTTATCATAATAAGCAAACTAATAATAATGGAGATGTCAAATGGGATTACTTTTTTTATAGGAAAGGAATATTAAATGATAAAGGAATTGTTGTTTATGATGATAAAAATAGAGAAATAGCGAGCTGTAGAATAGATTTATTAACAGATCAGAAGATTGATAAATGTAAAAAATTCTATGGTGATCCATCAGTTTTCGATTATGAATTTGGTAATGAAATGATTCCAAATATTAAATTTTGGTATAATGATTCTGATAATAATATTAAAGACATTACTTTTTATGAAAATGAATATTTGTTGAATGATTTTCTAGCTGATTCTGATATAATGCAAAAATTTCCATGGAATCAGCATAGCTATTATCATCTGTTTGAACCAATTCTTCCTTCGTAACTTTTAATTGGACATACTTTAGTCTATTACGAAGAAACATAAAGAGGAGTTCATAATAACTAAATATTTAAAAGCAACCAAAGCACACGGTAACCCCAAATTACCCGAGGGTATACCCTCATGCTTTTACAGAAATAATATTCTGACATTCTGAGGTTTTTTACAACCAAAATGATTCTAGAGAAAACGTAATACTGTGGCCGGTTAAAGCACCCAACTGCTTTGACCAGGAGCTTTGCGCTCAGAGATTCAGGCCACCCAAACACAAAATATTTTTTATGCCAAATCAAACACCGGTAACACACAGGTATTACCCTAGGTTATCCTCTGTGATTACAGAAGACGATATCCCGGATATTCTGGGATTTATAAAACAGGGGGTCACTCACCTCCTCGATAAAATCTATTATAAAGATTTACAGTACAGTAAAGGGCCGAAAGGAGATTCGGCGTTTTACAGCTTATCCATCGTATCCAAAAGAATTGATATTGAAATTCCGGGAACGGGCATTTCTTTGGTTCTGAATCCGGATATTCAGGATAATGATTCCAAAATCTCCGCATTTCCCATCACCATTGAATACCAATGGAAAATCCTGGCGTATCTGCGTTATTTCAGTATAGGAAATTTTTCCTTTCAGCCGCAGGAGATTTTTGAAGTGGCTCTCAGGGTTCTCAATATTACGGAAGAACAGGCGATTGCACATTTTGTCAATACGTTCGTAGAGCCGGCTGACCAGAACACTACACCGCTTAAGCAGTTTGTAAATGATCTGAATACAAAAGAAAACTTAGGGTTGACGATTCCTACTGAAGCAACAACCGTTACAGATGTTGTTAAAGACATTTTCGGAAAAGCAGGCGGAAAATATGCTTCATTAGTAGCTTTCAGTGCCTATTTATTAACCAGTGATCTTCAGGCAACAGGAGAGAAGGTAAAAACGTATTTCAGGGCATTGATTCCACAGGATATTGATGAATTCATTAAAGAAGTCATCGTTCCTAAATTCAAGGCAACGCTGATGCTGTCTGCAGCCATCGAGTTTCCGAGAAGTATTTTAACGCCGGTTTATCCGTTAAGCCATCCGACAACTCCCTTAGATCCGATTCCGGCAGACGGAAACGGAGATCCGAAAGTGACCTTAAGCTTTGCGGAAGCTTTGTTTTATGCAGATACCGAAAGAGGGTTCGGATATAATATGGACCTGGTACTTAGTACAAATTATCCTGCCCAGATCGGAAATACGGGTTTTGTGATCGATATCCACAACCTTAAAATCGATCTTAGTAAAAAAGAGAATATCGCGGAAGCAGATGCAGATGGAAGACCCAAAGAATTTATGGGAGTCTACATGGAGTATACCGAAATTTTCCTGCCTAAAAAGTGGTTTAAGAAAACAGATAACCAGACAATTGGTATTTCAGCCAATCATTTACTGATCGGAACAGGAGGTCTTTCAGGAAATATTGCGATCAGGGCTACTTATGCTACCCAAAAGGTAGGTACCCAAACCAATGTGGTAAGCTATTTTGAAGAATACTTTGACCTTGATTATTCTGATCTGAAAGTAAAGTCGATGTCGAATACCACTCCGGTAGCGATTGCTGATCATGCAGCATTACTGACGTATATGAATGCATTGCCTTCCCCTTCTCAATTGAAATTTGTTTATCCGATGGGATTGACAACGAGTGCAGGAGATTACAGACGATTTGAAACTGAAGCAGAATACTATCAGTTTATCAGCAGCCTGTCTTCACAGGGAGCAGGCAACACTTTATGGTTTGACCTGGGGAAAGATCCGGAAAAATCATGGCAGTTAGGATTCAGTCATTTTGATATTGACTTCCACCAGGGACAGGTGGTTCATTCTTCATTACGTGCCGGATTGAAAATTAAAAAGTTCAAAGGATATGACGGTGGAGACTTAACGATCGATGTGATCGGAGAATGGGAAAGTAAAGAAAACTTTAAGCTTTCAGCAGCCTTCTTACCATTCGGTTTACCGATGAATCTTTTTGATATTCTGACGTTCTATCTTCAGAATATTGAGATCGGTAAAAAAGATGATAACTTCTATATTGAAGCCGATACCAAAATTACTTTCCCTACGGGCTCTTTCGGTGAAAAACTGTTAGGAAAAGAAGGAATTGATCTGCCTGCAATCCGTTATTATGCAAACGGTAAATTCGAATTGGGCGGTGGAAACTCCATTATCCCGATCAATCTTAACCTGAACATTGGCCCGGTAACCATGGGGGTATCAGCCATTCACATGGGAACAATTCAGAGAGTATATAAGGGAGTAATGCGTAGCTACAACTACATTGGTTTTGATGGAGGTATCAACGTAAACCCGCTTGGTCTTGATGTAAGAGGAAACGGGGTGAAATACTATTATACCAATGATAATGAACAGCATGGTGGAGAAGGCGATCACTATTTCCATATCTCAACACTGGAAGTAGACCTGGTGATTCCGGGGTCGGCAAGTGCATCCGCTGCCGTGGCTATTATTAAAGGTTCCTTAACGATTCCTGAACCGGGAGTTTCTACGGAATACAGGGGGAAAGTTGCCCTTCAGTTACCGAAAATGAGTATTTACGGTTCTGCAGAAATGGCTTTCGATCCTAAATATCCGGGGTTCTTTATCGATGCCAATGTAGAATTCCCGTTTGTAATCCCGCTCGGCTCATTCGGTATTTTCGGGTTCAGGGGACTGCTCGGTTACCGTTATATTGCCCATAAGAGTGCGCTCGGCATGTCTGAAAATGACAGCTGGTACGACTATTATATGCATCCGGAAAGAGGGATTCATATGGATAAATTTATCGGTCCGCAGCAGACTAAAAACTATAGTTTCCCTTTCTCAATCGGAGCAGGAGCTTCCCTCGCAACATTAGACGGCCGTCTGGCTTCTCTTCGTGCGATGGTGTTGCTGTCAGTACCGAGTATGTTTGCCATTGATGCAGGTCTAACGATCATCAGTGAGCGGCTTGGATTGGCAGAAGACGATCCGCGTGTACCGCCATTCTATGCTTTCGTGATTGTAGGAGACAATTCCCTGGAGATCGGGGCCGGAGGTAACTTCCAGCTTAACAAGAACAACGGTTCATTCATTGACATTAAAGCTGAAGTTCAGATGGGATTCTTCTTCAAGAATCAGAAGCCCTGGTATGTGAATTTCGGAACCAGAGACAAACCGATTACAGCTGCATTATTTAAAGATTCCGTCAATATCAAGGCGCAGGCCTATCTGATGATTGCCGCCAAAGGAATAGAAGCCGGAGCGCGGGTGGATTTCAACCTGAATTTAATCATTCTGAAAGTCTGGGCTGCTATTGAAGTCGGAACCAAAATCAGTTTTGAA
The DNA here is from genome assembly GCF_000282115.1 of Chryseobacterium populi. GTDB lineage: Bacteria > Bacteroidota > Bacteroidia > Flavobacteriales > Weeksellaceae > Chryseobacterium > Chryseobacterium populi. The sequence continues at coordinate 29,833 of NZ_AKJY01000006.1, read as the reverse complement.
CGGCCGCAGGTAGGAGGTTATATCTATGTAGAAGGTGGGGCGGAGCTCAACCTGTTTATCATAAAAGTTTCCTTATTCATCTCGATTTATTTCAGGGTTGAACTGGTAAAACCGTTCCTGATCCTGGCAGAATTTAAACTCGAATTGAAAGTTAAGCTCTTTATCGTCAAAATTACCTTAAAGGTTCATTTAACGATCAAATGGGAAAAAGAAAAAGAAACAGATACCACTCCGATTGCACCGATTACTTACGAATCTGATCCGCCGACGATAGATTATCCGAAGGAAGCCAGACTTGACAATGCGGTAAAAGGCGTTAATATGTTGACGAATGAGGAATTTATTTTAAAACCTTTACCTGTCAATGTAGTGCCTGTTCCTGCGGCAGTAATTGCCAATGCCGAAGTTCCGTTAATTCCATTAGATACCTATGTAGATATTAAAATCGAAAAAGGCTTGATTCCTACTGCTGTGGCAGACCAGAAAATTGGGGGTCATACCACAGGAGCAAGCGGGTACAACGATATGATCCCGCCGGAAAAAACACAGCCGGGAGGACACGTAATCCGTCAGGTAAAGCATCAGTATTCTATTGAAGATATTAAGATCAATATCGAGAACAATGGACAATGGCAGGAGTATAATCCTTACAGGGCGGTTCTTACGGAAGCTGAAGCGAATCAGATTCCTAATCTTAACAGCTTTAAAATCGGATACTGGCAGAAAACCAATGAAAAGTATGATACCATCAGAATTTTATCATCCAACCCGTTCTCCTTCCTGGATGGCGGACAGCCGGGATGGTTTATTCCTGAACAGTATGGTATTACCGCTTCTTCATTATTCTGTACACAGCATACAGAGGTATGGCATGATTCCAATGTACTGGATAAAACGGTAGGAACGGTTTATTATCAGCCGACAATGTATGCCAATGAATACATTAACGGGGCTTATTATAATTTATTGGGAGCTACGACAAACAATGATTATATGATGGTTTCGAATGCATCAAACCCACATGGTTTTGCCAAATCACTGAAGCTTACCAATGGTAATACAATGGTCATTACCCTTCCTGAGCCGTCTGCAAAAGTAAATCTTACCCTTTCAACAATGGCAAGTGATGTTACGATCAGGTTCTATAAAGATGTTTTCTCGAATGCTATTTATCAGAATTATGAGCTGATCACTGAAACGACGAAAACAAAAGCTGAGCTGGATGCCATTGTAGAATATGATTCGGAAGTCTTTTCAGATAAATATGTGAGTAAGATAGAAATTATCCCGCATCATGTGAATCAGGCTGACATTGACGCTATTAATGCACAAATCGATCAGATCTGGGCGAATGCAACGGCCAATGCAACAGGCACGGTAACTTCAATTGTATTGTCTCCTTCAGAACAGGATTTATATAACGAATTGGTTGCGCAGCTGAATTTCCTTAAAGATGCAGGCTGTACTTCTTCCCAGTGTAATGAGCTTGATTTTGATGTGATGCATACGGTAAACAACTATAACGGGGTGATGAGTTCAGGAATTGTAAACTTCAATTATTCAGCCGTGATCAATAACCCGGTGGAATTTGAGACCATGTACATGCAGGTGACCGGTGAAACTGCTCCTTATGTAGATTTCAATACCCATTCAGTGATCTTCCTGTATCTGCCGAATAATCCGTTTAACTCGTTTATTCAGTACAACAGTTTGATTACTAAAATATCTGCTACGGCCGATAGTATTGATATCTGTTACTCCAACGAATATCCGAAAGAGCTGACCAATAAAGCGGTTATTATCAAAGTCAATAAGACGAGCCATAAACCGATCCAGCTTAAATTTACTCCGAACTGTGGTTGTGATGCCATTCCGGAACCATGTACCAAAGATGCTTTGTTGTGTGAATTCCTGAATCAGATTACGTATAATCTTAACAACTGTATCTCATTTAATTTCCCGGATTTACGCAGTAACTGGAAATGTTTTGAAATATTGATCAATGCATTATACAATTTTGATAAAGAACATCCTGAATACGAATTGCTCAATGGCCAGGCTTACATTAAGGAAACTTTATATCTCCTTGAGAACTATCCTGCGTCTGATGATGCTACTTTAGCCGGAGCACTGGCCTTAGCTCAGAAAATCTTTGAAATTATATTCCATTTAGGAAACTGCGGATGTAATAATGGTAATACTGATTATGTAGCTAACTGCTATACCTTGTTACAACAGGTTTCGTGGATGACTGCTGCAGATTATGAATATCAGCAGACCATTCCGGGGCAATTGGCAGTTCAGCAGGATATGCAGCTGATGCTCGATGCCATGGAAAAAGTAGTACAGCCGGTATGGAGACCAAACAGTACCTATTGTTTACATATCAAGATGAAAGATAATATCAACGATGATACCCCTAAAATCTTCGATTATTACTTCGCATTCAAAACGGCAGGACCTATCGGGCATTTTGAGAAGAAAAGATTGGATTATATCGATACTGACAGCGGTAAAAAACCGGAAGAATATCCTATTACATCCCTTAAGTCATACATTGATATGAAAAAATCATATCCTAATGCAGACGGGGATTTGCTGATGGCAAAACCAATGTTCTACGGTAACCAGGAATGTGAGATCAAATTCTTCTTTACAAAACCATATGTCTACAACATGCTTAAGACATGGGAGAAAATTCCGGCTCAGGGTGCAAACCAGCAGGAACTGAAGAAAATGAAAGGAAGCATCAATATCGTGATTAAAGATCCGGTGACAGACGTTATCGTTCCGTATCCTTTACCACAGGACTGGACACAGCATGAAACCGTACCGGTAATTGACTCGGAAACATGGCAGCAGGGTACAAACCCGAATATTCCTTTAGGAGTTCAGCAGATGATTAATTATGTCAATTATGTTAATCAGCCGAACAGCCCTATTACATGTTCCATTACTTTAGGAGATCCGATACCGCCAAAATCTTATGATTATTCAGTGGTGCTTACAAATCTTAATCCTGAAAAGCTCTATACGGCAATTGTTTATAATGCTTTTGATGACAATGGTGATGAAGGGTTTACCCCTCAATTGAATGCCGGAAAAATAGTTTATGAAGAAAATCAGAAAATTCATGAGTTTGTTTTCAAAACTTCACGATATAAAAACTTCATAGAGCAGGTAGAAAGCTACAAGCTGAAAGAATATGATAATAACAATGCTTTAGTAGCACAAAGAGATGCTGTTTACCAGATTCCGGTGAATATCAGCCAGCAGCAGTTGGATAACCTGTATACCCTGGTTTCCGGAGGTGCTGAAAATGCACAGCTGATAGGCCTGGTCAATACCTATTCAGAAGTATTTGACAGAGCTCTTGAAGGGGTGTTGGGATTAAAACCATTAGATCCGCCTGCGAATACTGAGTTTGTGAAAATCGTCAACAGCAATAGCGATGTTGTAGCCTTGCTAATAAGAAATCCTGAACCTTTCAATGATCCGAAAATTCCTTTATCGGAAATGAAAAACTGTTTCGAGATATTGAGCCAGAGCGAACTGGTGAACAATGAGTTCAAAATATTGTACTCAAAAGATTACTCACAGATCCTGGTGATGCATCAGAGCAAGAAAATAGTAAACAAAAAATTAAACTGCAGATTCAGATACAAATCCTGGAATGGTTCAGGCTATGATGTCAAATCTATGGTAACAGTAAATGAAATACAATTATAACTAATTAAATCACAAAAATGAGTTTTTTTAAATATCATAATTACAATACGCCTGATGTCAATATCAATTTTACCTATGCACACAATGGGAAGATACTTCATGTAGGTAGAAAAAACGAAGAAGGAATAATCACGGTTCTCAAAGAAAACGGAAGTCTTTTATGGAATAAAACTTATTCCAGGCCAGAAGGGCATATTGTTTTTAATAAAATTACTCCTTTCCAAACCGGTTACTTGCTAACCGGTCTGGAAAATGGAAGTACCCCTTTTATCCTTCGTATTGATGAAAACGGGGAGTTTATCTGGTATAAAAGATTTCCGGATGAAATTGTTAAAGATGCCTTGTTTCTGGAAACTCTGGCGAATCTTATTTTCTTTGTTTATATGAATGAGGAAAGCAGACGAAGCTATATTCTGTCACTGGATGAAGAAGGTAATGTTAGCAAAAAGAATGAAATATCAGTATATGGCGGTGATGCCCGTTTTGAAGTGGAAGGTTTTGCAATATACAGTGAAATACTGGCCATCTGCGGAAACCAGGTCTTGGCAGAAGAGAAAAAGGGCTTTTTATTTAGAGTAGACCCGATGCTCAACATCCTCGATGCCAAATACAGCTATCTTTTTGACGGCGTTACACCGATCACTTTAGACGGAGTTTATTATGCTAATAATAAATTATATGTGTCAGGTTTATGGACTGACAGACCGGTTTTATTACTTGCTGATGAACAATGGGGAGCTTACTATTTGCCGAATGTAGGTAAAAAAACTTCTTTCACATTCGGACCTGATTATTTCTATGTGTACAACGATAAAAATGAAATCGTACATTCTACATATGATTTTGTACATCAGTTTGTTAAGCGATTGGAGGTGAGTGATTTAGCGATTGACCAGGTGGTAAGTAACAATGTTTTAATTCGCGGAACAGTAGATTCAGTGAATTATTCCGGGTTTATGGATCAATCTATCGATAACTGCAAGTCGTTTCCTATAGAATTTTGGAGATGCTCTGTTATTGAACAGAAAATGGAAGATACCAGTCTTCAGCTGATAGACGTGTCTTATAAAATTGAGAAAGATGACATCAAAGTAGTTGCTGCTTCTTACACCGGTGAGGATGTTTGTGATACAGGTGGCGGAACATCTATTGTTTTTAACGAATTTTCCGGATTGCAAACCCCTAATTTTTATCTTCAGGGTGCAGGATCAAGAGGAGAAGACAGTGCCAAAGGAATCCATTTGAGATGGAGCTTCGGGGGAAAATTGGGTGAAAACCATTTACCGAAAGGAAACATGGCTTCTACAGCGTATAATTTCAACAAACCTGATGATTTTGTCAGAATATACAGAGCTTCGTATGTGAGATCGGTATTTGCCTTAGATTTTTCAGTTGCACCGCAGTTGGTGGATGATAACCAGAAAATGTGGGTATATAAAGCCAATGGTAATACCAGAATGATCTATGTTTATTTTAAAAACAAAGAGGTATACAATCAGGTAAAACAAATTATAAATCCACTTATTGAGCCGTTAAAGTTTGTTGAAAAATACGGTAACGAAATTATTGAAGTTCAGTGTAAAACAGATCTTTTCTTTGCCGCACGATTAAAAGTCAATAATTATCAGTCATCTTCTTATCTGGAAGTGGAAGCGCTTTCGGTATCCGAAAATAATTCGGTTTCCCAGCAGCATCTTACTTACAGAAAGCCTTATTCGGGGGATGAAATAGGCGATATTTATTTCAATGCTGAAAATGGAAAAACAGTACGTTTCAGACCTACAGACTGTTACACTCAGGTCATTGAATTTGAATTCTATTCAGATTTTATCATCAGCAGAAACAATGCAAACGCATGGAAATTACAGGGTGAATTTGCCTTAACGACCGATGATCATGAAGTCTTTGACAGATTGGAACCTCTGCCGGATACCAACCCGGTAAACGGAAAATGGCTGCGATATAATGATGGAGCCTATACCAATGTAGATAATTACATGAAAAAATGGGAACATCCTTCCCAGGGACCTTTAGACAGGGATATTTTCACTGTAGTCAAAAACTATGTGGCTTTAAGTGATGCCCAGCCAAATCCTAAAGCGTATGAAACGATTGATTTTAATTTTGCACCTTCCGGTACAGATCCCTTTGTAGATATAACCAATGATCCACCTGAAGATGGCGAAACGCAGGTTTCCAATTTAGATATGCTGAATATTGCAGCTCTGGATTATCACGTGGCCAGAATGCTGGGACTGGGGCATCTTGATATCAAGGATGATACATTTGGAAGCGAGTTTATTTATATCGCGGAATATTATACCAATAAAAATGTAGATATTAATAATTCTGATAAGAGCTATCAGTTGCTTTCCATGTCTCTTCCGGTTTCTACGGAAATCGAACGACTGTCTTTACCTGTCAATCTGATGAAGCTTTCCAAAGGAATGGATTCCAATAATCCTAATTCTGCCAATTTATACAACAGTGAAGGGTATTCTTCAGACGGAAAATATCGTTACATCAGTGTTTATAACAATCAGATTCCTGATTTCCAGATCAATCCGGCGTTTTTTGAATCCTATGTGAAATTTGATGCCTCATCATTTACCAATCCGGTATATGCAGGTCTGGAATACCGTGTGGTAGAGCCGGGAGAAACCGATGATTACATCTGGATAAAACCTGAGCTTTCCCATGATACGCAGTATAAAAATATAGATAGTACAAGCAACGGCGGAGATTCTTTTGAGACATTGCCGATCCAGATTCCGGATACGTATGTGCCGTTATATATGCATAAACAGGATAAAAGCGGTACGTATTATTACAAAGGCTATGGAATCAACTGGTTTTCGAGAGCTCAGTTAGGAGAAACCGAATTGTCGATTGATACGGAGATTAAGCCGGCCAATAAGCTGCTACCACCTTCCGGAGCTACCGCATTTAATATTCAGAAAGAGTTTCCGCTTACCTTTACTACCCAGCAGGATCAGAGCCGTTTACAGGCTATTACTGACCAGGATAAAACATTAGTAAGGCTTACTTATGATTATCATATTTATCAGGATGGGATAGGATATTCAATTCCGTTTGATTCTCCTTTATCCAATGATGATTATATGGATCCGAATACGCTTTTCCCTGATGATAAGGAAGTATTTGCAGATGATGTTGAGATTTATTTCCGAAACTATACACCGAAAATTATTTCAGCGCAGGCATTTGCCGTAGAGCCTCATCCTGCCAATCAGTTACTGGCTGTTATTAAAACAAGAGATTATATTGTTCCGGGTTCAGGAGCTACCCTTGGTAACGTTCCTGGAGGACCACAACCACAGCCTTCCATTCAACCTGAGACATTCAAATCTGAAATCCCTGCGGGAACAACAATCAATGATTTTATCGGAAGTATATTCCTTATGGGATCCGATAGCTATATCGTCAACGGAATTACTCAAGCGCCTACAGGACTTATTTTTACGGTCTTTAAAAAAGCTGCCAGTGAGGCGATTATTGCAGGTACAACTCCTCTGATTAACCAGACGAGTTTAACGCTTCCGGTAATTAATCCATCTACAGAAGGTTTGTTTAATGTGACGGAAAACATGCAGAATACCTCTACATGGGGTATTAAAAACCCAAATTCCCTGAAAGTGAAAATCGGTACAAACGACTGGAGTATACACAGGGAAATAATCAGTATGCCACAAGCCAACGGAACACCCCAAAGATACCTTGAAAAAAGCAGGGGATTCTGGAAACAGGCTACAGTGGAAAAATATTTTGAGAAAATAACAAAGTATCAGAACAGTTTAGGAACTGTAATTGATTATCCGGATACTCACCCGTTTGTGCACCAGGGAGTTTATAAAATTACATTCCCGGGATTTAAAATGACTCAGCATCCGCAGTTTTCATCCAATTCAAACTCTGTAGAATGGTTGAACGGTATTGTAAGAATGTTTACGAACCTGGATTATAATAACGGAGAACCAACAGAATCGAGATCGGTTTTCAAAGTGGTGCGGACAGAAAATATAGGAACCAATAATGATCTGGTATTGTATATCTATGATGAAAACTTTGAGGTAATAGAAGATGATGTGACCCATCTGCCAAAATTCCTTGAGGCAGGGCATACCGATCCTAAGCTGACAGATCCTGTGACAGGAACAGACGTGAAAGTCAATTATTATCCGTCATATAAAGTGTATTTATATAAGAATGTTGCGAATAACTTAATTGAAGATGCTATTTTACCTTCAGGAGATGAAGATGTAAGATATTCTGTTTTCGGTTTCAAAAGTGTGGATAATGATACTCTTGACATGCAGGGCGCTAAATATAAATCTAAATTCAGCATTCCTACAGTGTTATTTGCCAACAGGATTGTAGAACCGTATCAGCCAAAACAGCCAACGGGCTCCAAGTATGCAACAAGACCTGATAAATTCGGTAAATCTACCTATAGCTTTATAACCGAATTTACTCATAAACCTTATGCTACACAGTATTTCAGAGCTAATAACGGCCTTTTACTGGCAGCTTTATATGAACAGGAAACGATAAAGACTATAAAAGAAAACCTTAATGCGCTGGGAGGTACTGATGAAGTATTCTTTAATAACAGATGGATGAATTTTGTAGATTTTGATATGCTTACCAACAATGTGAGTATAGAATATGAACTTCTTCCTGATGTAGGACCATTACAATACAGGTTACCACTTCCTGACAGTGAGCATTTCTTCGATGAGATCAATGCATTTATTGAAGAACATAATGATTTTTATGATTTATTGCCGGGTACCCCTTATTACAATGACAAACTGGTAGCAGCTGACAGAGGGCATAAAAAATTCAATCAGATCATTATCAAAGCAATTCCAAACATTTCAGGTGAGCTGAGCTTCGGGCAGTTTATCAAAGAAAGGATTTTCAATTGCTTCTTACCGCTTACGGAAGTTCCTATGATTTATCAGCATATTAAGAATCTGAGTTTTACAGATCCTTTAGGGCACAGGCCGAAAAATAAAAAGCAGACCATCCGTGATGCAGCAGGTTACTTATTGCCGACTACCCACGCTGATTTTGATATGGCACCAATGGCAGCAGTATACAGCCAGGCTCCGAATCATTCAACATTATTTACAGATTTTGCACTGGATGGGGCTTCGGATAACTTCTATTTCTATGGAGTAAGAGAAATGGGTAATCAGATGCAGATGGGAGAGTTCAGTACATTTTTAGGGCCAATCAAGCTGGTAAATACCAATCCTGCGGAACCGGCAAAAATTCTGAGTCTGTTACCTGTTGTTGATAATGCGACGCTGGGAATTTCTTCAGGAGTAAGAGTGGAAATCAATCCTTACCCTGAAGTACATAAAATCAATAAAGTGACGCTGTACAGAGCAACCAATAAACTGGATGCCGATTCTATTCTGAGCATGAAAATGATCAAGGATCTGGATATTTCCGATGTAGAAATTGATGCTAATAATGGTTCGTGGGTAATATATGATGATTTTGAAGATTTCGAAGCCAAGCCTTACGGAGATTTATTCTTCTATCGTGTAGTCGTTTCAAGAAAAGTGGAATATTCTACGACCAATTATTTCGTGAATCCTCCGGTTTCTGAAGTCGTGGTAGAGCAGGCTCCGTCATTACCTTCAAAAGTATTTGTATCTACTTTGGTAGAAAATTATAATCCGCCGGCTCCGGAGCTGAGATATCATTCCGAACCTGTAGTATCAGATTTCATTGATACCGTGATTTTATCATGGGATCAGGTTTGCTACAAAGGGAAATATCATCTCTATAAGTTGAATAATCAGGGGAACTGGAAAGAAATAGCAAGGATCAATACCGATGCTAAAGACATATCAAAGGCGAATTTATATCTTTTTGAAAATAACCCAACTACCAATGTTGAAGAGTGGAAATTGAAAGAAACATTCGACCTGACGGTAAATGAGTTTTTCCTGCCATTGGAAAAATTGAATATGGATCCTATGCAGATCAAAGATGCTGATGGAAATATGCTGTATCACCATTTCAAAATAGTTTCTGAAAATACATCAAATATGATCAGTACGGAAGAAAAAATCCTGACGATTTACAAAGAAGAAACCTGGTCGGATATCGGCGGGATCTCATCAAACGGATTAGACGGAATGATCCTGCAGGGAACATTTATCGTAAGACCTAATATTTAAAGATTAAATCATGGCAAAAAAAACAATCACAGAACTAAAAGACTATTTCGAGGCCGGTAAACGGCCTACGGAAAGTCAGTTTGATGATCTTATAGATAGCTATGTTCATTTAGATGATAATGAATTCGTTAACTTAAAATCATCTGAATATGAAACGAAACTTGAATTTCCTGCAGATTATCAGATAGGAGACTATGTAGAATTTTTAGGATTCGGATCAATAGCAGCTAATGCTTCAGGTTTTTATGAGATCTCAATTGCCTATACCAGGGGTAATATAGCATCAGCAGCTACTCATATAGCATCAGCTTCACATTCTAATCACGATTTGTGGAGAGAATGCGGAACTATTAATAAGAATAATTATGTAGATGGAAATGATAATGTCTGTTTTACGGTAGATGTTAATGGTGGCTTATCTAAATTTAGAATAAGAGCTTTAAAAGTACGTGGTAACACAGAGTCAAAAATGCAGGTGGTTATTAAAGTAAGAGCTATTAATAAAAATCAGTCCTGGCAGGCATTGGATAATCGGGGTAATACTACTGAAACCGTTGTCCGTCAGCCGATGACAAACGAATGGGACCTATGGGTGGGAAATACTTTTTCACCAGAAAGCGCAAAAATAGGATTGAAAGTAAATAATGAAGGGAATGTAGGAATAGGGACACCGCTTCCTGAAACAATATTTCATGTAAAAGCTCCGGATAATCGGGGAAATGTGGATTATATTTCAGGATTATTTGACAGGAATGAAGCAGCAGGTGGCAGTAATAAGATAACGATAAAATATCATTCAAGCGCTGATCTGGAAGTCAATTCCGGATATACAGGCTCAGGTTTCAGATACGGGAATTACAGTGATTTTAATATTGTAAATAACGGATTAAGTGATACTTTCGGAGCAATCAACTTCATTACCAACAGCCAGGTCAGAAATACCATCGCTGCAAATGGAAACTTCGGAATCGGAACAGTAAACCCGGAAAGCAAGTTAGATGTCAGATTTGAAGGTGAGCCTAAAACGATAAAGTTTATGGATGCTGCCAATAGTGTAGATACGATGAATTCAATGCTTCGCTTTACATGGTATAATGATACAGCTGATCTGGGAATGGTAAGAGGCGGCAGCGCTAATATCCAGGCAATGGCAATGAGAGTGAATCAAAATGAGGTCGCAAGATTTGCATCCAATGGAAACGCTGCATTTCAGGGTAAGGTAGAAGCTAAAGAATTTCTGGTTTCTACAACGCCTACTGCTGATTTTGTTTTCGCTGCAGATTACAACCTGAGAAATATGCATGATCTTGAGAAATTCATCTCGGAAAAAAATCACCTTCCTGAAATTCCATCTGCCCAGGAAATGACGGAAAATGGCCTGTCGGTAGGAGAATTTCAGATAAAATTACTTCAGAAAATTGAAGAACTTACCCTTTATATGATTTCTCAGAGCAAAGAAATTGAAAATTTAAAATCAAAATTAAATCATGGCTAAAAAACCAATCACAGAATTAAAGAACAACTTTAAAGCAGGTAAAAGACCTACAGAAGGCCAGTTCGGAGATCTTTTAGATAGCTACATACACCTGGACTCATTTAATCCGGCAGCTTATCTGCCTCTTGCAGGAGGAAAAATGACAGGAGTACTAAGTCTTGGAAATACAAGTGCAAACTGGATTTCAAGGGATATGTCTGATGTAATAGTTAACTCCAACTTCTCAAGATATTTTACCAAGTTGATAGGCTCTAACGGAGATATAGATGCCTTTGGATATTATGGAGCTGTAACTGATACAGGAACTGTTACCTTGAATTGGGGGTATATCGGAGGCGCAACTTACAATGGTAAAAATGCATTAAGATGGACGTCTGATCAAAGAGTTGCCATTGGAGCAAGTGCCAGTACGGTACCAACGACGGGCTATGCTTTAGATGTTGTGGGGAATTCCTATACCAGAGGAAATGTTGATCTTATAGGAACCATAAATTCGAAGTCAGGAGAACTGACAATTCAGAGAACAGGTGTTAACAGAATCAGAACCAACACTAACAGTCTTATTTTATCGGGCGATACAGCTGCCGGGATTATCTATTTAAGACCTCAGGGAGATGCAGTAAGTACAGGTCAGATAGTAATTAATCCTACACATACTCAGTATCTGGATAATTATAATCTATACTTTGGTTCTCAAACAGCAACAGGTTCTGCGATATTTCATACCAATCTTGCAAACTCCACAAAAGGTTATGGATTGTGGGTAGCTCATAATCTTCAGTTTAATGGAACCGATTTTATTCAACCGAGAGGAAGTTTGAATTCATTGGCTCTTACTGTTAATAACCATAAGAGTTTTTCATTTAACTTTGCACCGGCTAGTGGTAGTTTTGGGGCTGTGGTTACTCCTACTGAAGTAGTGAAAATTAGCACCAGCGGTACCATAACTACTTTAAATCATGGTGATTCAAGCCAGTGGAATAATGCATTTACACAAGGTATATTATACCGGGGATTGGTAGGGAATGTTGATTTAAACACGGTTATCACGCCGGGATATTGGGTTCAGGGAGGAAATGTTAATGCTACTCCGGAAAATAATCATCCTGTACCGTTAGCCGGATTGTTAAAAGTTTTTTCTACAGGAACGAATATTGTTCAGGAATACAATACTTATGCAGGAAATAATGATTCTTACAGAAGATATTATTATAACGGAACATGGTCTTCCTGGGCAAAAGACTGGGATTCCAATGATTTTTCCCAGCAGACTATCAATAACTGGAATACCGCTTTTGCAAGAAAGAATGAATCCGGGCAGGTAAAAATAACGTATACCGGGCTGGCTGCATCTAATTTTGTGGCGAATACCTATAAACAGTTGAATATTGGCGGTGCAACCCCAACTATTGTTGCTTCACCAACAACAAAATATCCGAACAGTACACCCAATAATTATAAAGGAGTGTTCGACTCGGCGAGAAACGGCGGATCTACATCATTTGCCGGAAGGTTAATTGAAAATCCGGTTTCAGGTCAGAATCACAGATGGAGGATTATCGGTAGTTTTTCCGGTAGAACAACATCATTAACGGAAACACAAACGCTGTATTTCAGACTCAGAAATCCTGTAAGTGGCTTTACCGTTATGGGTGGAGTAATTACACTTGCCCCGCAACAGACGACAGGAGAATTTTCGGTATTGTTTGATACCATTGCAGACTCGGCATCAATAGCTGCTCCCAACGGATATATTCTGGAAGCAGTAGCTACTTATACAGATGCGAATTTATCGCTCAATATAAGTTCAATAACAAGATTCTCAGAAGCAGTTGAGTCTTAACAAAAGATTACAATGATTTTAAACATCAGATGAATCTGGGGAATATTCGGAAGGTGGAAGAATTCTACTCAGAATAAAACCATCTTCCGGAAATTTCTTTTATGAAATGATTAAAAGAATTCTGTCTGCAGATTTACAGATAGGTTTTCAGGAAATTGAAAGCCTGTCATTTATAGGATTTCTCAAAATAGAGAAGCCGGAAATCTAAAATTAAATAAAACAATGGCTAAAAAAACATTAACACAGTTAAAAGAATATTTTAAGATAGGCAAAAGGCCTACACAAGATCAATTCGGGGATTTGCTCGACAGTTTCGCCCATTTAAATGGCCCGGAACTCGCAAGACTTATAGAAAACATCAATACAGAAAACGGCTACTTAAGCTTAAGATCGGGCAATAATACACTTATCGCCCAGATATCATTACAGGATATCAGGAATAATATGGGGTTAAGTACTTTTGTACAGACCATTAACGGGCAATCCGGGAATGTGACTTTAGACCTTGAAGGGCCTACCGATGTAGGAAGCATGAGGGAGGGGATTGCAAAATTTTTTACACCAGAAAGCAGTAATAATATTTTTCATATAAAATTACCCTATAAAGTGAACACCCATAGTGCCATGTTTCACATTAAAGCAACAGGATATGACTTTAATGGTGCGGATATTATAGATGTAACATGGGTGGGATACTGTTATCAGCCGATGAGTACAGTGATTAAAAACAAAACTCACGTTAATATCAGCACATCAATTACAGCCGGCCAGTATGTGGGATCAGATTTCAATGTATATTTATGGTTTAAAGTTCCGGATACTTATTATTCTACCTTTAAACTGGATTCCATACGTGTAGGTAACGGGACTCTGCTAAAACAGGGTGACGTTCAGATTATTGCAAGCCCTCTGACACAGCTGTAATCCTGCATTAACGGTTTTTTCTGAAATCCATCAGGAAAAAGTCAAAAAAAATGCTGAAATTTGCACCCCTTCCGATAATTTCGAATATTCATGAAACTTTGTATTGCAGAAAAGCCGAGCGTTGCCAGAGATATAGCTAAAGTATTGGGTGCTACAACACCGAAACAAGGCTATATGGAAGGAAACGGATACTGCGTAACATGGACGTTCGGTCACCTGTGCACCCTTAAAGAACCCCACGACTACGGCCCGGAACTCAAATCATGGAGCCTGATTTTCCTGCCCATCATCCCAAAGAATTTTGGAATAAAGCTTATTCCGAATAAAGGCGTAGAAAATCAGTTCAGGATTATTGAAAAACTGGTCGGAGAATGTGACGAAGTGATTAACTGTGGTGATGCCGGACAGGAAGGGGAGCTTATTCAGCGCTGGGTATTGCAGAAAGCAAAATGCAATAAGCCCGTTCAGCGCCTATGGATTTCATCACTTACCGAAGAAGCGATTAAAGAAGGTTTTGAAAACCTGAAACCCGCAGAAGATTATAAAAATTTATACCTGGCAGGAAATGCAAGAGCAATAGGAGACTGGCTGTTGGGAATTAATGCAACGAGACTGTTCACAAAAAAATTTGGAGGAAACAAAGCTGTGCTTTCCATCGGAAGAGTACAGACTCCCACATTGGCAATGCTCGTTCAGCGTCAAAAGGAAATTGATGCATTCACTACTGAAGAATATTGGGAACTGAAAACAAAATACAGGGATGTCATCTTTAATGCTGCAATTGATAGGTTGAAAACTTTAGACCGCGCAGAAAAAGGCTTGGAATATCTCAAGCTAAATCCTTTTGAAATCGTTTCTTTTGAGATTAAAGAAGGAAAAGAAAAAAATCCGAGGCTTTTTGATCTTACCGGACTTCAGGTAGAAGCCAACAAAAAATACGGGTATTCTGCAGACAATACCCTGAAATATATTCAAAGTCTCTACGAAAAAAAACACGTGACTTATCCGCGTGTTGATACCACTTATCTATCCGAAAGCCTTTATCCGAAAATAGAAGGCATTCTCCAGAAAATGTATTTTTACCAGGAACTTGTGGCTCCTTTATTGCAAGCTCCTGTTCCAAAGTCGAAAGCTGTTTTTGATGATGCCAAAGTGACTGATCACCATGCCATCATCCCGACTGAAATTTCACCTTCCCAAAATCTGAGCAGGGAAGAAAAACTGATTTATGACCTGGTTGCCAAACGGTTTATTTCCGTTTTCTATCCGGAATGTAAAATTTCCAATACCTTAGTGGAAGGGCAGGTAGGAACCATTCCTTTTAAAACAAGCGGACGACAGATTCTTGAGCCGGGCTGGAGAGCCGTTTATGCAAAAGATGCCAGGGAAGAACCGGTTGATAAAGAAAAAGATAAGGAAGAAGAACAAACGATTCCTGAATTCACCGTTGGAGAAACCGGGCCTCATGATCCTATGATCCATCAGGGAAAAACTTCCCCACCAAAACCTTACACGGAAGCTACCTTACTGAGAGCCATGGAAACCGCCGGAAAACAGGTGGAAGACGAAGAACTTCGGGAATTATTGAAGAACAACGGAATCGGAAGGCCTTCAACCCGTGCCAACATTATTGAGACCCTTTTCAAACGAAAATATATCGAGAAGAAAAGAAAGAACCTTATCGCCACTCAAACCGGAATTCAGCTAATTGATACCATTGAAGATGAACTTCTTAAAAGCCCTGAACTGACAGGGGAATGGGAACTGAAACTTCGTAAAATCGAAAGCGGTGAATATGAAGCCAACCAGTTTAAAGAAGAACTGATCCAGATGGTAACCGACCTTACCAAAAAAGTAGTGGACGGAAAAGGAAAAGTAATCCAGCTACAGGAAGAAGAAAAAGCACTTGAAAAGAAAAAAAGAGAGCCTGCTCCCAAAAAAGAGCTCCAGACCTGGGAAGAAACAAAATGCCCGAAATGTAAAGACCATACCCTGATAAAAGGAAAAACAGCTGTGGGATGCTCTGATTTTAAAAACTGTGGCTTTAAAGTTACGTTTGAAATTTTTGGGAAGAAACTTTCTGATAAACAGCTTTTAGATCTTGTCCTGAAAGGGAAAACTTCAAAATTAAAAGGTTTTAGTTCCCATCCTGAAGGAGCAACAGAAGGTGCCCTCTTATTATCTGATGATTTCATTGTAGAATTGAGCTAGATGTAAATCATGAATGTCATTGTGAACCGGAGGTGAAGCAATCTCAGATTAACCTTTCAATACAAAACAGGATCAAAACATTTCAATATAAGTCCATATCTTTACTGTAAATAAAAATTCATGACGCCAGAAAAAAAGAAACTCATTACCGACAGTTTCAGCCGTTCGGAAACTTTGAAATTCTATAACGCAGAACTTCTTGAAGTAGAAACAGATTTTGTTTCCATTAAAATTCCTAAAATGGAAATGATGACCAGAAAAGCGGGAATGTTCAACGGTGCCATGATTGCCTCCTTAGTGGATGTTTCTTCAGGATATGCTGCAGTAAGCCATTATGAGCAGGATTGCTATGTCGTTACCATAGAATTAAAGGTCAATTATCTGCGGCCGGCTATGGGAGATGCTTTAGTTTCAAAATCATACGTCATAAAAGGCGGAACTAAAATCAGTGTGATCAGAACGGAAATCTACACTGTTAATGACACTGGAGATTCTGAAAGTCATGTAGCCACTTCTTTGGTTACGATGATGAAAATAAAATAATAAAGTTAATGCCTGTAAAAATCAAATTTTACAGGCTTTTTTATATTCAAAGGTCATATAACAGAAATTTATTCAGAAAGTTTTTATTTCACTTCCTTTATCAGGCCTGTAAAATTAACATAGCATTAATCCAGGATGAATTTATTATAGATACTTTTGTGAAGCTGTTTTTACCAGACGCACAATGGCGCAATTCAAAAAAATATATTCTGAATATAAACATAGAGTTTATTTCTTCGTCAGAAAATACATCCAGGGAGATGAGGATGTGGAAGATGTTGTGCAGGATATTTTCGTACATGTCTGGAAGCACATGGATAGAGCGAATGATCAGTCAGCCATAGAAGCCATTATCTTTAAAACCAGCAAACAGGAGGTGGCTCATTTCTACCGGAAAAATAAACTGGTAATGGTTTCTTCAGATCAAAATGAAATCCCTGAAAACGAAGATGAAATTTCTGATGAGCTTTATACAGAAGAGCAAATCTCAAAAATAGAATCTTTACTGGATAAGCTGCCCCGGAAAACCAAAGAACTCTTCATTCAGCACAAAATTGAAAATCTCAGCTATTCCCAACTGGCAAAAGAAAATAACATTTCTAAAGTGGCCATAGGCAAGCATATCAATAAAGCCATCAGTTTTCTGAAAATTAATCTGCCCTAAATTTTTTAATTCCGAATATGAACTATTTGTTAAATCTCAATTCATGAGGTTTACGATTTTCTGTTTCTACGTATTTAAGATTAAACAACCTTTGTAAACTTAAGCGAGAATACAAACCATATGAGTTTAGAAGAAGAATTTGAAAAAAACTGGAAATCAGCTTCTGAGGAGCAGAATAGAATAGACGGTATCACAGACGCGAAGATCTGGGTAGGTATTGAAAAGAAAATTGAAAAGAAAAAGTCTGTAAGAAAAATCTATTGGGCTGCTGCCGTACTGGTTCCTTTTTTTGTCCTTTTTGCTCTTTTTAAAATAGCGACTCAAGTTTCAGAAACCGGAATTGAAAAGAAATACGTATATGAAACCCTGGAGAAAGGGAAATCATTTAAGCTTCCGGATGGAAGCAATGTAGAGCTGAAACCTTACAGTAAGCTTACATTAAACAGAAATTTCGGGGAGAAGACCAGAGATATGATTTTTACGGGACAGGGAAAATTCAGTGTAGCCAAAGACAAAACAAAACCTTTCAGAATTAATGCCGGAGAATTTAATGTTCAGGTACTGGGAACTCAGTTTTTTTTAGATCAGAAATCTGCAGAGAAGAAAGTAGAGCTGTTTGAAGGAAAAGTGAAAATAGAACATGGCAGTACGATTACTTATCTGCTTCCCAAAGAAATCTGGATCAATGATGAGCATAAAAAAGATTATCATTATTATCATCCCGAAAAACCAAGGGATTTTACATTTGATCATTCAGCTTATTCTGAGGCCATTCAGGAGTTGGAAAATGTATATAATATAAAAATTTCATATCCGGCCCGGTTTAAAAATAAAAAAGTAAGCGGGGCATTTAAAGGAAACCTTAAAGAAGTTCTTTCAGTAATAAGTTTTCCGTTTAATCTGAAACCAGAAAGAATAAATGAAAGAGAAATCATATTAAAATAGAAAAGCACCGATATTGGCGTATCGATGCTGATTAATTCAATTTAAAAACCGGTAAAAGTTTAAAAATTAACATTTGCGAATTTATGAAAAAAACAGCAATTAGTATTGCTATGCTCGGAATTTTGTGTTCGGCCCAATTATCCTACGCATCAGAAATACATCCTTCTTTGCATTCTGTTTATGCAGCTGCAGAACTGCCAATGACGAAAGTCCTGGAAAAACTCAGCAAAAAAACAGGAACTCAGGTGTTTTATTCCGTTTCCGACCTTGAAGATATTCTGGTGGATGACAGTAAGATTGACTACAGTTCCTTACAAAAAACACTTGATTATTTACAGAAAAATTATCCTGTAGAATTTAATATTCAGAATACTGTCATTACAGTCAGGAGAACATTCGGCAGGTCAATGGTTCAAAACAGACAAAATAAAAATTCTGTTTCAAAAAATGATACCATTCCTGAAAAGGAGAAAAAAATAGAAGAAGTTGTATTGATAGGATATGGAAAACAAAATAAAAAAGATATTTCCGGATCCATTGCTTCCATAGGAGAAAAAGATCTGAAAGGAATTGCTTCCGGGAATTTTGGAGATATGATCGCAGGAAAAGCGACCGGAATTCAGATCACTCAGACCAATGCCAATCCGGGGGCATCACCCAATATCCGGATCCGCGGTATCGGAACTCTGACTGCAGGAGCCAATCCATTAATTGTAGTGGATGGATTTCCTTTAACCGAGGGTACCAATCTTAATTCCATTGATCCCAACTCTATTGCTTCTATTGATATACTGAAAGATGCAGCTTCTACTGCAATCTACGGATCCAGAGGTGCCAATGGCGTGATTCTGATTCAAACCAAAGAAGGAAAGAAAGGTAAATTAGAATATACCCTTGATTCCTATTATGGAATTCAGACCAGAAGTGATAACGAAAAATTTGTCAATGCTTACGATATGGCCACTTTCATGAAAGAAGCGAGAGACAATAATTATCTTTCCAAAGGAACTAACAGAAGTGCTTCTGATGATAATGCCACAAGAATCTCCAAAGGAGCTACCCTGAGAGAATTGATCCCTGATTATCTTACCCCTTACTTAAATAAAGAAAAAGGCCTTGTAGATACCGACTGGTATTCAACCGTTCTAAAACCGGCTCCCATAAGCAATACTTCACTGAATGTTCTGGGTGGAAATGATAAAACAAAATATTCCTTTACCGGAAGCTATCTGAACCAGAAAGGTATATTGATAGGAACTGATTACGAAAAATATTCAGGAAATATCAACCTGGTCACGAATATGACCGATAAACTGAAATTCGGAGTTTCCATGACGCCTTCTTTTGCCCAGGGAAGCCTTTTTGATATGGTGAATGGTGGCCGTACCTACAATCTTCTGCAGATGGCTACTACGATGTATCCGTTTTTTGCTCCGAGAGATGCAAACGGAAATCTGATTATCTCCCAGCAGATCAAAGCCAATACTCCGACTGATGGTGCTTTGGTAGAGAATCCTGTAGCCATAGCGGAAATGACAAAAAGAAAATATACTTTGTTTAAAACGTTCGGAAATATATTCGGAGAATGGAACTTCCTGAAAGATTTCAAATACAAACTTTCTGCAGGTGGAGATTATACAAGCTATGAATATAACTTCTTTGACCCTTCAACAGTAGGCAGCTACAGAACTGCAGCTCCGGATGTCACTACTGCCAGCAGAACAGAATATATCACCAAGAACTACCTGATTGAAAATTTACTGACCTATGATAAAAAAATTAATAACCATTCATTCAATCTCATTGCAGGGCAGTCTTATCAGCAGGAAGAATCAAATAAGGTAACCACTTTAGCAGCAGGATTTCCTGATAACAGCATCACCAATATTGGTGGCGGAACCTCTTTTAAAGTGGATGTGGATCAGTATAAATGGACACTGATTTCCTATTTCACGAGATTCAATTATTCTTATCAGGGAAAATACAGTCTGATGGCTTCTTACCGGAGAGACGGTTCTTCACGTTTTGGAATAAACACCAAATGGGGTGATTTTTATGCATTATCCCTGGCCTGGACTTTGAGCAATGAAAACTTCTTTCCAGAAAATAAATTCCTGAATCCGCTGAAATTAAGATTCAGTGTAGGAAGTAACGGGAACAACCAGATCCCGAATTTCGGGGCACTTTCTCTGATGGCGCAGGATAATTACGTGTTTGGAGGAGTTTTAGCACCGGGTTACCGCTCTTCTACCGCTCCGAATCCCAATATTTCATGGGAAAAATCCGAATCTAAAAATTTCGGAATTGATTTCGGGCTGTTTAATAAATACTTAAATGTTTCTGCAGACTATTATATCCTGAACAGGGATGGTCTCTTGCTGGATGTACCTGTCCCGCAACAGTCCGGATACAGCACCTCTCTGCAGAATATCGGAAAGCTCAGAAATAACGGACTGGAAGTACAGCTATCTTTAAAACCCGTTCATATAGGAGAAAGTTTTGAATACACCAGTAATCTTAGTTTTTCAATGAATAAAAATAAAGTGCTGGCCTTAGCTAACGGGCAAACCCAGATTGTAGCCGGAGCCAATAATTTCGCGATTACAAAAGTAGGCGAATCTATTGCGGAAATGTATGGCTACAACATCGTAGGAGTTTACAAAACCCAGGCAGAGATTGATAATTCACCACATATTTCAGGAACTATGGTAGGAGATTATATCATGGAAGACCTGAATAAAGACGGGAAGATCGACGCGAATGATAAAAAGAGTTTTGGTTCGGGAATTCCAAAATATGTCCTTGGCTTTACCAATTCTTTTAAATATAAAAATTTTGAACTGAACTTTACTTTATACAGTGAGCTGGGAAGAAAAATATACAATGGAGATATGGTAAGTATTACTGAATCAGGGGAAGGATTTGGAGTTCCGTCACAATATTATTTTGATAACAGGTATAACGCTGTAACCAATCCCAACGGCACGTACGCAATGCCCAATATGAACTTTTCAAACAACAGGAAAGAAGCAAGAACCTCCAATATTTTCTTTAAAAATGGAGACTATGTAAGATTAAGGTCGTTAAAGTTGGCTTATAATCTTCCGGATCAATTAATATCTGCTTTAAAAGTGAAATCAATACAGCTGTACTTTGTTGGAAATAATCTTTTGACATTTACTTCCTACAGAGGGCAAAATCTGGATGCAAACTCAGACAGCATATTGACCCAGGGATATGACAGTGGCTATTATCCGGTTGCAAAAGTCTATTCTTTCGGAATGAATATGAAATTTTAATGACTGCCCAATGAATAAATCTAAAACAATGAAAAGAATATATCTTCCTTTATTAGGACTGCTTTTACTGCAGTCATGTTCTTCAGACCTTTTGAATACTTCACCTGAAAGTACCAAAGTAACAGCTAATTTTTACATTGACCAGGCCCAGCTGGAACAGGGTGTAAATGCTGTATATGCAACATTGCAGTATTCCGGACAATATCAGCTGGCGATGCTTGCTATTGGGGAAATTCCTTCAGATAATACCTATGATGAAGTTCCCGCCAATGATAGTTTTACCTATGGTGAATTTGATTTTTTTACTATTCAGTCTAATAATTCCTTACTCGGAAGTACCTGGAAAGACAATTATGTAGGAATACAGCAGGCGAATATTGTTCTCAACAGGATTGAAGGAATCACAATGGATCAGTCCCTTAAAAATACCAGGATCGGGGAAATGAAGTTTTTAAGAGCATTGATGTATTTCAATCTGGTAAGAACCTTTGGAGATGTTCCGTTGGTGACGAAAGAAACAACAGATGTCAACGAATATTTCGGACAGGGAAGAACATCCGTGGAAACGGTTTATAATTTTATTGAAACTGAGCTTAAATCAGCTGTAGATCTGTTGCCTGCAGTAGCTTCCCAAAAAGGGAGGGTATCGAAAGGGGCCGCTTTGGGAATATTGGGTAAAGTTTTAATGACAAGAAATAAATATCCGGAAGCATTACCTTATCTGCAGCAGATAGAGCCGTTGGGTTACAGTTTATTGCCTGATGTGACGAAGATCTTTGATCCATCCAATAAAAATAATGCTGAAATAATCTTTGACGTTCAGTTTACTTCAGGTTTAAGCGGGAATACAGAAGGGAGCCAGGCCTATCAGATGTTCAGTCCTTCAGGATTTGTTTCAGGGGCAAAAGGCCATAATCTGCCTACGAAAGAAGTGTATAATATTTTCGCTTCGGGAGATTCCAGGAGGAATGCTTTTATCGGACTCACTCCAAGCGGGGTTCCGTACAGCAAAAAATTGGTAAAAACATCTGACGCAGTTGCTGATGGAGGAAGCAATGTAGTCGTACTCCGTCTGGCAGATGTTTACCTTTTAATGGCAGAATGTTATGCAAAAGCAAATGATTTTAGCAATTCAAATCTGTATCTGAATAAAATCAAAACCAGAGCCGGATTAAATCCGGTAAACTTTACCGATCAGCAGCAGCTGACCGACGAAATTGCTTTGGAAAGACGGAAAGAGCTGGTAGGAGAAGGGCATAGGTGGTTTGATCTGGTGAGAACCGGAAAAGCAGTAACGGTAATGACTGCCCATTTTCAGAATACACCGGGATACAATACAGCCGTGATTAAAGATTATAACCTGTTGATGCCTGTTCCACAAGGTCAGATTAATACAGATCCTGCCATCAAACAAAATCCCGGATATTAACTTCAAATACTTAAAAAATGATTCATAAGAATTTAAAATATATTAAAAAGATAAGCTGTGTTTTGGGTTTTTTAATAATTCAGACAGGCTTTGCCCAAACCAATTATTTCAAACAGGGAATTCCGGAAAATAAAATTCTGGTGGTTGCCCACAGAGGAGACTGGAGAAACTATCCGGAAAACTCAGTCAAAGCTATAGAAAGCGCTATAAAAATGGGAGTTGATATTGTTGAAATAGATCTGCAGAAAACCAAAGATGGACAGCTTATTGTGATGCATGATAAAAAACTGGACCGCACAACCACCGGTAAAGGGGAAATCTCTGAAACCACCCTTACCGAAATCCACCCTTTATTTCTTAAAAACGGTGCAGGTATGGCAACGAGAGAAAAAGTTCCTACACTTGAGGAAATATTGAACTTTATTAAAGGAAAAAGAATCATGCTGAATCTGGATAAAGGCTGGGATTTTATCGAAGAGGTGAGGATGCTGACAGAGAAAACCGGAACAACAGAACAGATTATTTTAAAAGGAAACAAAAAAGCTTCGGAATTAAAAAAAGAAGTGGGAAAAAAGCTCGATCATATCATCTACATGCCTATGGTATGGCCTGAAGATTACAGTATTTATAAAAGAGATGAGGTTTTGAATCCAGCAGATTATATCAGGGATTTTTCTGAGATTTTCAGCCCTGTAGCGTATGAAGTGATTATTAAGGATGATACTCCGAAAGCAGACGAATTATTAAAGCTGATCCGTAAAACTCATGCAATGATCTGGATTAATGCTCTCTGGCCCGAATTATGTGCCGGGCACGATGACGATAAAGCAGTAGACCACCCTGATGAAAACTGGGGCTGGATCATAAATAAAGGAGCGAATATCATTCAAACCGACCGACCTGCAGAATTAATACAGTATCTGAAATCAAAAAATTTAAAGTATGAAAATTAACAGGTTCATATACATTCTATTATTCATTTCAGGAATAGTTCTGGGGCAGAATAAAATCTTCCTTTCAAAATTTCCGCAGGATAAAATAATGGTGGTTGCCCACCGGGCAGACTGGAGAGAAGCGCCTGAAAACTCTGTAATGGCAGTAAAAAAAGCAATTGAAAAGGGAATCAATATGGTGGAAATAGATCTGGCCATCACCAAAGATAATGTACTGATTTTAATGCATGATCATACCATCGACAGAACAACCACGGGAAAAGGGAAACCTTCCGATTATACATTGGAGGAAATTAAGAAATTTTATCTGAGAGACGGGCTGGGAGTTCCCACCCAGATGCAGATTCCCACCCTTGAAGAAATACTGGATGTTACTAAAGGAAGAGTATTCATCAACCTGGATAAGGCATTTGATTATTTTGATCTGGTATATCCTGTTCTGAAAAAAAGAGATCTTCTGGATGAGGTTCTTTTTAAAGGTACAGCCACTTATGAAGAATTCAATAAAAAATATGGGGCAATGAAAAATGAGATTCATTACATGCCGATCATAAGGCTTGCTGCGAATGAAGGCTTGTCCAAAATAAATAATTACCTGAATCATTATAAAGTCTATGGTTTTGAACTTACTTTGGGTCCGGATGAAAGCCACCTGATCAATTTTAAGGAAATTCAGGGAAGAGGAGCCCGGATTTGGGTGAATTCTCTGTGGCCACAGCAAAGTGCAGGGCATAATGATGATCTGGTACTTGAAAATCCGGATGCTTATGAATGGTATGTGAAAAAAAATATCAATATCATTCAGACTGACAGGCCTAAGGAACTGATTGATTTTTTGAAAAAGAAAAATCTGTATTCCCCGGTAAAATAAATCACTATATTCTTCATGCTCATTAATCAGATTAATGAGAAACAGTTGCCTGAGTAACCCTTAGGCAATCTGTTTTATTCGGAAAACGTTTAATTATAAAGAAAATATCATCAAAGAGGAGGCTTGTCTTCAATATATAATTTCGGATTCCATCTTATCCGGTTCATCAGTCCTGCAATATCCGGCCTGTACACCCGTACATCATAATTTACAGTTCCTTGGGTGAAATTATTGAGACCGGATACTGTAAACATTTCCGATTCACTGGACAATATGTTCGGGAAACTCCAGATGCCGGGTTTAAATGTTTTTGCAAAGAAAGGCAGCTCAAAATCAGTAAGAGGAATACCGTTCTGATCACAATACCAATTGACTGTAACGTAACGCTTTAAGATAAAAGGGCTCAAAAAACCTTTGCCTGAAAGCTGTTCCAATTGGTCATCAAGAATTTTTCTGTTGGTATATTTAAAATGTACCGGTTTTTTTTGGATAAGCGAAAGAGACATGATTTTATAAAACTGAGAGTATTTCCTGTTGTAAATAACCAGAGCTCCCACGCCCAAAGCAGTTGCAGAAGCTATAAGAGTTTTATAGGATATTCCTTTTTCTGTGATTTGATTATTGTCAAGTTCGTCCATGAAAATAGATTTAAGGTTATAAAGAGATCTTTAGCCCGGAATGATTCGCTACTACCGGGTTTTAATGTTTTTGATGAAGTAAAGTTCAGGTTTTCTTTAAAGCGGGAGAAGAGGGAAAATACCCATTTAAAAAAAGCAGGTGTTTCCCTTATACGGACATTTTTAAAGAAAATCCTTTAAACAGAAAAGTTATGTTAATTGCCGTATGGAACGAGATTTGATAACTATTTACCAACTATTAAAAATAATCATATGAACTTAATTATCCGATTACTCGTAACGGCAATAGTTGCGTATCTTTTAACCAAAATTTTACCCGGAGTACATTTCGAAGGATTTTCAACAGCAATTATTTTTGCTATTGTTTTGGGAGTTTTAAACCTGATTGTAAAGCCTGTATTAAGTCTTTTCGGGCTCCCGCTGACGATTATCACCCTGGGATTATTTGCCCTGGTGATTAATGCCTTAATTATTCTTATTGCCGATTATTTCATTGACAGTATGGTAGTAGACGGCTTCTGGTGGGCACTTATTTTCAGTATTGCGCTCTCCATTATTACTTCTCTGGCTAATTCTATGTTCTCAGACGGGGATTAATCCTGCAGACTTATAAGTATAGAAAAATAAAACTGTTAATGTTAGAATTAACGGTTTTTTGTTTTTATTTCCTGATGAATTTTAAAAGAATTTCATTTCCCTGGCGATCATTCAGTTTTATAAAATAATTTCCAGAAGGAAGCTGGCTGATGGAAATCTCTTTTGATGTAAACATATTCCTGGAGATCACTTTTCCACTTGCATCAATGATTTCATACTCTTTAAAATCTTTCTGACTGTTGATTTTTAAAACATCAGAGACCGGATTGGGATAAATTTTCACCAGGCTAAAAGGGTTTGCATGAGTTTCGTTTGTACCCAGATACAGGCATGAAGGCGGATTGCTTATTTCCCCGTTGGTGAAGTCGTAATATAATGTACTTCCCATAGGAATCAGATTGGGACTGATCGTGCCGGGAATATTCGGAAAAGGCATACAGTTATTAAAACTTACATTGGCATTTTCAAAATTTCTTGTGACCTTGTACCATCCTTCACATCCGGTGTTTATCATGGCAATTCCGGGCCATTGGGTATCAATGACAAAGCCGTCGATAGAATTGGGATTTACCATATCAATCAATATACAGCTTCCGTTGGTCCATCCTGATGGAGGTTTAAAATAAACAGCAGCAGTCTGAACAGGCCCCGTATAATATTTTTTACTGAATATGGATGAGGTATTTCCTTGTCCGTCAACCAGAAAGGCCTTAATTTCCTTGTTCTGGTTAATGGCGACCTGGAAATTATTGAAGGCTGAGCTGGAATTCAATGTAGGAGTGCTCCCATCTGTGGTATAATAAATTGTACCGCTTCCGGAAACGGTGACCTGATAAGGGCTATTATAATGAGTAGCTCCCGGGGTCATGGTTATTTGTGAAAAGAGGAGCAGAGAGGAAAAATGGAATACAGTGAATAGAATTCTTTTCATAATGATTAGTTTTTTGAACGATATAAAATTAATTAATATAAGATAACTATATATTTAATTGTACAAATAAATATATAGTTATCTTATATTAATTATAAATGCGCTTTCATTTGAATTTTAAACACATTTACATACCTTTGACAATCTTTGATTTAAACAGGAATTGATGAAATCGTTTTCCGGTTTCATACATCCATAAAATGAATATCTACATATGAAACTTAAGTACAGCCTGCTGGCTTTGGCAGCTCCACTTTTAATGAATGCACAACAATTAATGACGCCTGAAATTCTCTGGACTTTGAAAAAAGTTGGAGTACAGGCAGTTTCACCGGATCAGTCTTCACTTATCTATAAAGTTGGTCAGGTTGATTTAAAGACAGAAAAAACAAAAAACGAAAACTATTTTCTTAACGTTCTCAACAATCAGTCTTCCAGGATCGATTTGGGTAAAAAAGCCCTTGTTCAATGGGATAAAAATGGAATCTATGCTCAGGAAGGAGACCAGATTTATCTCTCGAAAGATAACGGTAAAACCTGGACTGAATTTTATGCCATAGGTGAAGTTGATAATGTTGTTATTTCTCCGGATGGTAAAAAAATTGCGTTCAGCAAACAGGTTTTGGTTGAAAAACTGATGGGGAAAGATAAATACAGCGATACCCCGAAAACAACCGCACAGGTTTATACAGATCTGAACCACAGACATTGGGATTACTTCAATGAAGGAAAATACAACCATGTTTTTGTAGTAAACGTTTCAGAGAAAGCGGATGCTGCAAAAGATCTATTGGAAGGTAAAACATGGGATTCCCCGCAAAGACCTTTCGGAGGGGCAGAAGACTTTATCTGGAGCCCGGATTCTTCCCAGCTTTTATATGTGACCAAACCAAAAAGTGGTAAAGAATACGCAACAAGTACCAATACGGATATTTTTGCTTATGATTTAGCTTCCGGGACTACAAAGAATTTAACTGAAACCAATAAAGGTTACGATGTTAATCCTAAATTTAGTCCCGATGGAAAATCTCTGCTTTGGCAAAGTATGGCCAGAGACGGATATGAAGCAGATAAAAATGATGTGAAAGTAATGGATTGGAAATCCGGGAAAACAGATAATCTTACCAAAAGCTGGGACGAAAGCGTTTCAGGAGATGTTTTCTGGGGTGGAGATTCAAAAACGATTTACTTCACCGCAGCATTTAAAGGAACGAAACAGCTTTTCTCTTTAGATCCTAAATCTGCAAAAGTACAACAGATCACAAAAGGGAATTTTGATGTGAATGAAATTTTTGCAGACAATAAAACCTCATTGCTGGTAGGAAGAACAGATGTAAACCATGCAACAGATATCTTCTCTGTAGATCTTAAAAACGGAGAAATGAAGCAGGTTACCGAAACAAATAAAGAGACGTATGCTAAGCTTGCTCAGGGAAAATCTGAACTGAAAATGGTAAAAACTTCAGACGGTAAAGAAATGGGAGTATGGTTTCACTATCCGCCAAACTTTGATCCGAATAAAAAATATCCTACCCTTGT
Organism: Chryseobacterium populi; assembly: GCF_000282115.1. Taxonomy (GTDB): domain Bacteria; phylum Bacteroidota; class Bacteroidia; order Flavobacteriales; family Weeksellaceae; genus Chryseobacterium; species Chryseobacterium populi. Next base: position 1,004 of record NZ_AKJY01000006.1, on the reverse strand, counting down.
TTATTGCCAAGGTGGTCCTCAATCTGCACTGACGCAGTTTTTCAGCACAAGATGGAACTTTGCCCTGATGACGGCAAACGGATACATTGTGGTAGCACCCAACCGTAGAGGAATGCCGGGCTGGGGAACAAAATGGAATGAAGAGATTTCTAAAGACTGGGGTGGGCAGCCGATGAGAGATTACCTTGCAGCAACAGACTATGCGAAAACCTTGCCTTACGTTGATGGCGACAGGGTAGCAGCAGTAGGAGCCAGCTATGGTGGATACAGCGTATTTATGTTGGCGGGAATTCATGAAAACAGATTCAAAACGTTCATTGCCCACGACGGATTATTTGATATGAAATCATGGTATTTAACAACGGAAGAACTTTGGTTTGCCAACTGGGATCTTGGTTCCCCTTGGGATAAGCCACAGCCAAAAGCGTACACAGACTTTAATCCTAGCAACTTTGTTGAAAAATGGAATAAGCCGATCATGGTGGTTCAGGGCGGAATAGATTTCCGTGTTCCTTACGAGCAGGGGCAGGAAGCTTTCCAGGCCGCAAAATTAAGAGGATTAAAAACTAAACTGGTTTATTTCCCGAATGAGAATCACTGGGTACTTCACCCGCAAAACGGATTGGTATGGCAAAGAGAATTCTTCGACTGGCTGAAAGAAACTTTGTAACCTGACAAAATAAAATATCAAAAGAAACGGGCTAAAGCCCGTTTCTTTTGTTTTAATTAAGCCATTAAGGCTTTCTTAAGCAGACAAGCATATTAAGATTAAATAGCCCTTATAAATATAATTTTAATAGAGGTAAGATCCATATTTCTTATCGTAGTTAGTCTTACTTTGCTAAGTGTTAACGCCTTTGTGCTCTTAAATATACAGCCATTCTTTAAAAAACTCTTTGCGCCCTTTGCGTTTAAATTAATTTATCTTTTAATCGAATAATTTTCTCCGGATCACACAAATTATTTAAGTGAATTATTATCCACAACATCATCCCGATCCGCAA
>NZ_AKJY01000005.1 GCF_000282115.1 Chryseobacterium populi | reverse complement strand
GCGGGGTTTGCTTCGCAAACCCCGCCGAAACTCAATCTTTAAACATTGAACCCTAAACTTTAAACCTTTGACTTCAATTATTTAAATTTCTTTTTAAAACTGAATTTAAGCCGGTTCATTAATCCCGGTTCAATAATATCAATTCCTAAACCGAAATTACTGTCTGCCACGGTATGATGCGCCGTTCTGAAAGTTTCAAAATCATTCTGAGGAATTTCCAGATTCACCAGAGGTTTATAGTCAATATATACTGTTGCTCCGTTTTTTGAGACCTTCTTGCGGCTTGTAAAATCAAAATACGGATTATTGATGGTACTTTCCTGTACTGTATACTTTTCTTCCGCATCTATTTTCTGATCGGTATATAGATTGATTTCATATTTTTCACTGTCAAAATTATGCCAGAAAGGTAAATCTTTGTGCATAAAATCCCTGGCGCTTGCCTTTACGACATTCCGGTCAAAATACATCAGGAAACGGTTTTTCTGCTGATCAGTATAATATGGATTTTCAATGGTTGCTGTGTATTGGATTTTAAATTCATTCAGTTTTTTATCATCGCTTACAATATCGATGGAAGCGTCTTTGAAGATATTCCTGACATCGGTTCCGTTTCTGTCGTTAGAATAATTTAAACTATAAAACAGGAAATTATTCCAGCTGTCAACGATTTCTCTTTTGTTGGTATTTTTAAAGTACCTTCTCATGGCATTGGCCCGGTTTCCTCTGTAGGTTGTTGACAGTTTTAATTTCCCGGTGGTATTCTGGGCATTGAAGTCTACCTTTTCATCAATACAATAATAAGGGAATCTAAATGCTTTTCTTTCTTTTAATTCCTGGTCACGTTTTACTTCCAGGTAATGCATAAAATAAGTAGCACCTCTGTTTTCAATCAATCCGAATTCATCACGAATGGTGGCATCTATAAAATATTCTTCCCCTTTATAATCTATCTTTACAATCACATGATTAAATGTAAGTAAAGACGGAAGATAATATTTGATATAAAAATCGGTATGGAAATTCACCAACACTACAGAAGCATTTATACCAATATAATCTAAGATAACTTTTAATAAAACACTTTTTGCTTTGCAGTCTCCCTGTTTATTTTCATAGGTCACTGCCGGTTCCTGCGGCTTATGGCCGTTCATTTCATCTGCATTGAAAATATAGTAGATATTATTCTGTACATATTCAATGGCAAACTGAAGTTTTTCATCCTGATCAGTAATTGCATCCAGCTTCTGAACCAGATTCGGGGCATATTCCTGTAAGCTTGTTTTACTGTAAATTTCTTCATACATCGGTGCGATGTAATTGGATAAATCTGTCCAGTTGCTTTCTGTGGCAAAATCTATAAAAGGGAATATTTCGCGGCTTGCATCCACAGGATTGATATAGTCTTCTTCTTCAATTACAAACCGCTCTCCTTTTTTTAAATAATTCACCTCAGGCTCAAGGACATTTCCCTGCCCATCCCTGAAAAATGTTTTTTTATAGGTTACCGGTTCTTCGCGGTCATTCACAAACGTAAATTTAAAATTACCATATGCCCAATAATTATCCGGACTTACCCATACGTATTTAGAGAATTCCTTCCTTAGAAAATCACGGTCCGTAAAAGCTTTTATCCGGGAATCTTCAAGGATCAAAACGTCATACAGCCTTAAATCTTTGATGGTAATGTTGATCTTTTTATTACTGCTCAGGATTCCGCCACTGCTTTGGTTTTCACTGTCTAAAACCTTGATTTTTGTATCCGGAATTTTATCAATTAAAACACCTTCTCTTAAAACACTGATCCTGTGAATATGATATACTTCATTTTCTTCCACAACAACATCCATTACAGAAGCCCGCTCTAAATTGGACGGCTCATTCAGAGTATAAGCCATACACACATATTCATTATTTTCCTTGTTGCTGGTATAGTAGATTTTATCAAGAAAATAACAATAATCCCTTCCTTCACTCATCTGCTTTTTGGAAAAATCGGATTCTTTTATTTTTTCAATAAGCTGCTGATCATCAACATGTGTCGCCCATATTTCAGGCTTTTGAATTTTGTAATTTTCAATTTGAATTGGATTTTCCATATTATAATATTATGATTTATGTTATTTGGTGTAAATACTTAAGGGGGTTGAAATTAAAGAATTAAAAAGTAAAAAACAAGAGTAGAACAACGATGATTTTTATAAATCGCGGCATGGTAATTGTCGCCTAAGATTAAAATCAAACTTATGAAAAGTATTACAGCAATTCTAAAGGGAATTATTCCGGTTGTCGCATTTTTAGCATTTACACAATGTACAACTTCGGCATCCGCTTCCAGGGATGATGAAAAAACCTTCATTGTAGGACCTCAAACGGCAGACTGCACAGGAGTGGCTCCAATGAAATGTCTTCAGGTAAAAGAAAATCCTTCTGGAAACTGGGCTAATTTTTACAGCAATATTGAAGGCTTCACGTATGAACCCGGCTATGAATACGTTTTAAAAGTAAAAACTGAAAAAATCGAAAACCCGCTTGCTGATGGTTCTTCCATTAAGTATACCTTGGTAAAACAGGTTTCAAAAACAAAAAAATAAGGGAGCCCATATACAAAGCAAAACCTTCCGACCGGAAGGTTTTGTTTATTGAAATTTTAATGTTCATAATCTTTTGCCGGTGGCGGGTATTTTCCTTTGGTCGCCTCTCCTACGGTGTTGGCGGCAGTCATTGCTACCACTAAATCATTCAGCATTCCGCTAGCTGCAGTCGGGGAATTAGGTAATAAAACAAGGTTGCTTCTGCTGCTTGCTCCTACCGAATGTAAAGTATCGTAATGCTGGGTAACAACAATCAGGGCTGATGCTTCGTGAGAATTGATATCTACATTGTTCAGCATTCTTACGGATTCTTCAAGACCTTTTGCAATTTCTCTTCTCTGGTCTGCAATCCCCTGTCCCTGAAGTTTTTTAGATTCTGCTTCCGCTTTTGCTACTGCAACAATCCTGATTCTCTGAGCTTCAGATTCATATTCTGCTGCGGTTTTTTCTCTTTCGGCTGCATTGATTCTGTTCATCGCATGTTTTACCTGCTCATCGGGGTCAATATCCGTTACCAGTGCTTTAATAATATCATATCCGTAACTTTGCATCGCCTCCTGGAGTTCTGCTTTTACGGCAATGGCAATATCATCTTTTTTTAAGAAAACATCATCCAGTTTCAGCTTCGGAACCTCAGCTCTCACAACGTCAAAAACATAGGATGTAATCTGGTCATGCGGACTTTCCAGACGATAGAAAGCATCAGCAACCTGGGTTCTGATCACCTGGAACTGCACGGAAATTTTCATTTTCACGAAAACATTATCCAGTGTTTTCGTATCGATCATTACATCAAGCTGTTGAATTCTGAGATTCATTCTTTTGGAAATCCTGTCGAGATAAGGGATCTTAAGCTGTAAACCTGCATGGCGTACAGAATGAAACTTCCCTAAACGTTCCACAATAGCTGCAGTTTCCTGTTTTACCGTAAAAAAAGAAGCAAATAAGGTAACGAGCCCGATGAAAACAATAATGCCCAAGTATGTCATAGTATAAAAATTTTATTTGATTAGTCGTAGTAAGATACGAGTTTGTTAATTTTTATACTGTAATTTCATTAAAATTACATTGTCATTCCAATATCAATTCCCTTAATTTTTCTGTAAAGATCAGTGGCATAGTTATCTGTCATTCCGGAAACAAAATCAATCACACCCAGTACTTTCTGATATTCTGATCCGGTTTCATATACAAACTGGTTGGGAAGCAGTTTCAAGGCCATTTTATCATAAGACTTCCTTTCTTCTTTAGACTTCAGAATAGAAGGAATAAAATGATCCAGCAATTCGTACATTACATTATATCCGGCATTTTCAATCTCTACGACAGCTTTATGGTTATAAATTTTCTCAATGGAAAAACTTTCAATATCCTGTAATGTTTTGTTATCTGATTTATAAATATCCAAAAGGGCCTTATCTAAATTTCCTTCAAGAATTGTTGTGAAATTCTGCTTGTACAGCTCAATCGACTTATTGATCAGGGCATTGATTACCTTGGCTCTTAGATAGGATATTTTTTCATTATCATTACCAATGGAATCCAGTTTTCTTTTCACCCGGTCTACATCATCGGTCTCAGATTTTACCAGTTCAAAAAAAAGATTTTTACAGTCCGCCGTTGATACAATACCCAGTCTGTGAGCATCTTCCATATCAATAATGTTATAGCAGATATCGTCGGCCGCTTCTACCAGCCATACAAACGGATGTCTTTTAAAAATATAAGGTTCTTCACTTTCGGAAATTAACTGGGTCGCTTTTGCGATTTCTAAAAAGATTTCTTTTTCGTTCTGAAAAAAACCGAATTTCTTTCTGTGAATAATTCCTTTTTCCTTAGCAATGGCTTCACAAGGATATTTGGCTATACTTGCCAGTGTACTGAATGTAAGCTGAATCCCGCCCTGGTCTTTACCCTGTTGCTGATGAGTCAATACCCTTATTGCATTGGCATTTCCTTCAAAATTAACAAGATCTGCCCATTCTTTTTTGGAAAATTTGGGCTTCAGGTCGCGTTCATTCTTTTCAAAATAGCTGGCAATAGCATCTTCTCCCGAATGTCCGAATGCAGGGTTGCCAACATCATGGCATAAGCATGCTGCAGCGATTACATTTCCCAAATTATGAAGGTAAAAACTCTTGGAATCTTCTGTAAGGTCACTTTTAAAAGTTTCGGAAATAAATTCTCCAATCACACTGCCCAAACTCCTTCCAACTGATGAAACCTCCAATGAATGCGTCAGACGGTTGTGCACAAAAACACTTCCGGGAAGAGGAAAAACCTGTGTTTTATTCTGCAGCCTCCTGAAAGCCGAAGAGAAGATGATCCTGTCAAAATCTCTCTGAAAATCAGTTCTTGATGCTATAGTATTGGGGTTATTTCCTGTACGCTGACTGGTGAAAATCCGGTTTAAATTCATCATTCGCCAAAATTACTTCAAATTTTACTTTTACGGAATACTATTTGAACTTTTATAGAAAAATAAAGCGATGCCGGAAGGCCCTTCCATATTATTCATGAAAGAAAACCTGCAACCATTTGTGGGCCGTAAAGTAATTGATGCCAACGGAAATGCGAAATTCGATAAAACCCCGTTAAAAGGCAAAACACTTCTTGAAATCCACACTTTCGGGAAACAGACTTATCTCGTTTTTAATGATATCTGCATCAGAATTCATTTATTGATGTTCGGCTCTTACAGTGTTGATGAGCAGACAAAACCAGACAAAAGCCTCAGGTTGGCACTGCAATTTCGAAAAAGGGGTAATGTACTTTTATACCTGTTCTGTAAAAGCAGTTGAACCGGAATTTTTAGCGACAATCAACTGGAAAGCCGATGTACTGAGTGATAGCTGGAGTCCTGGAAATGCAGAAAAGAAATTAAAGGCCAAACCGGGAATGATGGTTTGTGATGCCCTGATGAACCAGGATATCTTTTCCAGCGTCAGGAATATCATTAAAAATGAAGTATTCTTCAGAATCGAAGTACAGCCTGAAAGTATTGTTGAAAATCTGCCGTCAAAAAAATGGAAAGAACTGATCGTTGAAGCCAGAAACTACAGCTTTGATTTTCTGGATTGGAAGAGGGATTTTGTATTGAAAAACCATTGGTTGGTCCATACTGCCCGAAATGGGGACAAAACTTATTAAGAAACAGACCGGGGACTTGGAAAAAGATCAGAAATTATATTAAAAATCATGTTTTTTAAACAAGAAAGTGTTTTACATTTATAATAAGTTAAAAGGATATAATGACTGATAAAACCTGGCTTAGCCGATGGGATGAAAGATACAGCAATAAAGGGTTTGCCTATGGTACAGAACCTAATAATTATTTGAAAAACCAGCTGAAAAAACTCAATCCTGGCACGATCCTTTTTCCTGCTGAAGGTGAAGGACGCAATGCCGTTTTGCTGCTCAACTCGGATGGAAAGTGTCTGCATTTGATATCAGCTTTGAAGGGAAAAACAAAGCATTACAGCTGGCAGAAAGCAACAATGTAAGGGTCGATTACCAGGTAGGCGAATTGCAGTCTTTAGATTTCCAGGACGGGCAGTTTGATGCTATTGCACTTATTTATGCCCACTTCCCTGCCGATATTAAATCATCCATTCATACAATTCCGGATCAATATTTACGAAAAGGAGGCCTTATAATCTTTGAAGCCTTCAGTAAGAGCCATCTTGACTATGTTTTAAAGAATGAAAAGGTAGGTGGCCCTAAAGACATTGAATCGCTATTCTCAACTGATGAAATCAGATCCGATTTTCCTGGGTATGATAGAACTGGCAGAAACCGAAATAGATCTTCAGGAAGGCCTGTTCCATAACGGAACCGGCTCAGTAATAAGGTTTGTCGGACAAAAGAAACCGTGAAATCTTATTTTCTGAAAATTTACAGATCAGTATTAAGAAATCCGTTCGCATATTTTGCAAAAAAATCGGATTTATAAACTTCCCCCAACGGAACTTCCGAGTCACCGATATAAATATTATGGCTGTCGAACGAATCGATATAATCGATATTTACGACATAGGATTTGCTTACCCTTAAAAAGGAATCTGATAAAATTTTCTGATGAATTGTTTTCAGATTCATTGCCGTGATCAGCTTTTGATTTTGGGTATGAATGACCACATAATCTTTCAGTCCTTCTATAAACTTTATTTCTGAAAAATTGATTTTATAAAATCGTCTTTCTGCTTTGATGAATAAAAATTCAGATGTATTGGATTCAACGGTATTTTTTACGGTGTCTTTTGATAACAGCTCAGTATAGAGCTCTGCTTTTTCAATAGACTTTTCCAGTCTTTGCTTATCAATAGGCTTCAACAGATAATCTATCGCATCCAGTTCGTAACTTTTCAGGGCATATTGTGAATAGGCCGTTGTGAAAATAATCAGGGTGCTTTTCGGCAGCATTTCTGCAAACTCCAATCCGGTCACCAAAGGCATCTCAATATCCAGGAAAATAAGGTCAACTTTATTGGTCCTAAAAAAATCCAGTGCTGAAGGGGCGTTGGAAAATTCTCCCAAAACTTCAATCTTTGAAACTTCATTAATCAGCGAGCGCATTTCTGCTCTTGCCAATGGCTCATCATCTACTATTATACAATTCATACAGGAATAATTAAATCAATGGTATATTCTTTTTCTGTGGATATGATCTCCAGATTATGGGTATCATCATACAGAAGTTCCAATCTTCTTTTGATATTGGCCAGCCCCAGCCCGCTGTAATGCTCATCTGAAGCAGGATAATCCGGGTCACGGGAATTCCGGCATACGAAATACAGCTTCTGATTTTGTATTTCAATATTTATTTTCACACTGGATTCTTTGTCGCTCATATCTACACTGTGCTTCACCGCATTTTCTACGAAAGTGGTGAATAAATTGGGTGGAATAAAAGTCCTGTTAAGGATTCGTTTATCGGTTTTACTTTCAATCTCAAAAGAGAAATTTTCCCGCCTTATTTTTTCAAGATTAAGAAAATTGGATAGAAATTCAATCTCTAAAGACAACAATGTTTTCTCTTCACCATTTTCGTAGAGCTGGTACCTTAAAAATTCGGATAATTTAATAATAACTGCTGATGCCTTTTCAGGATCAGTTCTTATCAATGCTTTTACATTATTCAGCATATTAAATAAAAAATGGGGATTGATCTGATTACGCAGTTCATTAAGCTCCATACTCAAAGTAAGGTTGCTGAGTTCAACAATCTTTTTATTATCCCGCGTCCATTTCTGGAGGAGTTTTACGGTCGTACTGATCAGAATAATCGAGATACACATCATAAAGCCCTCATACATTCCACCCTTACGGTCAAGCCTCTTCATAGCTTCTACCTTATAGTCTGAAAAATAGTGATCAAAGCAATAGCCTATTACATTCAACCCGACAGCCCCCATTAAAGCCAGTAAAATAAAATACGTAGTATAACGGGTTTTAAAAAAGTACAAAGGCACTAATATATAGGTATTAACATATACCATTATGATGAGTGAAGTATATACAAAGAACAGAACATAGTATTTATAAATCCCTACATACCAGTTCCAGAAGCTCGTAAAAAACAACATCAGAAAAAAGAAAATGAGAAATACCACATGGCGCAGAATCCGGTATTGATCTTCTACAAGAAAATCAATAACTAATGCATTTTTCAACTCCTGGGGGGTACACTTCATATGGTTTGAATCAGGTTCTAAAGAAACACAAAAATAAGTAATAACGAAAGTAACATGCATAATATTATACAAAAACAGGAATTTATTATACAAAAATTTCCGGCCCTGAATTTTGTATAAAATATCATCCGTTTTGTATAAAAAAATAAATATAAGACGGAATTCTCTATTCCTTTGTCCTGTTTAATTTATCATCTATGGACCTAGCTGTTTTTCAAGAATTAACTGAAAAGATAACTTTGGAATGTTTTTTTATGACTGATTCCCAACAGGAAGAAAAAGTAATTCAGCTTATCGATCTGCATCATTTTGTTGAATGCTATAATTCGAAAATAAAAATCTTTGACTACCTCCATCATTCCGTTAATATTGTTGAAGATAATGGTATTAAAAAAGGGATTTTCTTTTATGATCTTAAGCATTCAATGCCTTTGGATTTAAACGCGTGTGAAGAATTTAAAAAACAGCACCGCTTACAGGAGCTCTGGTTTGTTTTTGTAGAAGAAGAAATGGTCCGTGATTCCAACCGTCACACTGATTTTATCATAGAAAACCGTATCGAAGTTTTTTATGATAAAATATTCCTGTTCAATTTTTTCCAATCTGTAATCAGTACCCTTAAATAATTTATGAAAATCATCAGAAAAGCCCTTGTTCCGCTGGCCATGCTTCCGTTTAAAAATATAGTGTCGGCACAGAAAAAAGACAGTATTCCACATAAAGTAGTTGCTTTCGTTACCGATAAATTTCCGCAAACCCGAGATCTTAACATCGAATACATCCAGCTTACGCCTTATAAGTATTCTTCAGCCTTTCAGGGGATGGATCTTCCTGATAATAAAGTCAAAAATTTCAGCCAGGTCAATGCCAATGCCAATATCTATTTTATTAAAAACAGAAAATGGATACTAAGTACAGCTTTAAATTACCGTTTCACTTCCATAGAGACTGAAAATCCGACCTCTCTATTTTCCGGGGAAAGCAGCAATAAGGGAAATTTCCATTATCATTCCGAAGCATTAACTTTTACTCATTTTTCAAAATTATTTAATAAGATCGCTGTATATTCAGCAACAGCTTCAGTAGATGGAAGTGACCAGCATTTTGAAAGAGTCCGGGGAATGGCAACCGGAAATATCATTTTAAAGGCGAATGCTAAAACTAAAATGTCTGTAGGGTTAGCTGTTCTGATCGATCGGAGTGCACAAATTCCCGTACTTCCCGTTTTCACTTATGAACATAAATTTGATAACGGCTGGACTGCTGATATTATCCTGCCTCAAAAGCTCCTGATGAGAAAAAATATTTTCTCAAACGGACGGATCTCTTTAGGTTCGGAAATGAATAATACTTCTTTTTATCTTTATAATTCAGATAAAACATATGAATTCAGACAGCTGGCCATCAATTCGGGAGCTATTTATGAACATAATTTAGGTTCTAATTTTATTGGGACCCTGAAAACCGGATTAAGGTTTATGCCGAAAGCAAGAATATTTGATAAAGAGGAATCTTTTAAAGATTATATTTTTGAAGCTACTCCAAAACCTTCTTTCTATTTCAATATCGGGATTTCCTACAACCCTTTTGGAAAGCCGAGATCAAAATGATTTTAATGCCTTAAAAGTAATCCCGGTTAAGAAAAATATTAATTATAACTACATAATTATAATACACTTGCCCTTTTTTCGAGCGCATACATCAAAATAATTTTAATTTTTTTTTAAGGTAATATTTAACTTTTTTAAAAAAAATTTATCTATAAACAATTACCACGTATTGAATTTTCTCGCGCAGAACCTGTTATTCATTCACTACATTACTGTTGAGTGAATCATATATTACCTGTGCTTCTTTAACTTGTTAAATATGGCCATACCAAAACAAATATTTCAAACTTTTAAGTCCAAAAAGCTTCCCTGGCTTACAAAACTTCACATCTGGAATATGAAAAGAAAAAACCCTGAATATCGTTATCATTTTTATGACGACCACGATATACAAAAGTTTATCACCGAAGAATTTCCACCGGAATATATAGAAAACTATAACAGATTAACGATTGGTGCTGCAAAAGCTGACTTTTTCAGATATGCTATTTTATATAAAAAAGGCGGAATCTATCTGGATGTTGACAGCGCAATAACAAAACCGCTAAAAAATCTGATAAAAGAAGATGATGAAGCTGTGATCAGTAAAGAAAGGCATCCTGATTTATTTGTGCAATGGGGGTTGATCTTTAATAAAAACCATCCTTTTCTGAAAAAAACTTTAGAGCTGATGCTCGATAATATAAAGACCCATCGTTATCCTCATGATATACATTCTACAACGGGGCCTACCGTATTTAGTAAAGCTATTCAGCGAAGCCTGAATGAAAATCCGGATATCCCGCACAGATTATTCAACGGAATAGAGTTCCGTGGATATCTGAAATTCAAATATAAACTGGGAAAATTCTTTCTGTATGAAAAGAGAGCCGAGCATTGGAAACAAAAGCAAATCACGCAGGATATTATTAAAATTTAGCAATGTAAAATTTTAATCAGATTAATATTTAAATTTGTTCTCAGTATTCACTTGTTAAACATTAATCTGATTACATGATCAACATCAGCGATTTTATCGAAAATTTTTCCACTTTCAATTCAAATACCCGCCTTCAGCCCTGGGAAATCATTAATAATCTGGATGACTTTCTTCAGGAAAAGTTTAGTAATCTCGGAGAAGATTATATCATTTCCGGAGATACTGCTATTCATAAAACAGCAGTCGTAGAACAGAATGTAATCTTAAAAGGAAGAATTATTGCCGGAGAAAATACGGTTATTGGTGCCAATGCTTATCTGAGAGGTCCTGTTTATATCGGAAAGAACGTAAAAATAGGTCCCGGAAGTGAAGTAAAACAGAGTATTATTTTTAATGAAACGGCTGTTGCCCATTTCAATTATATCGGAAACAGCATCATTGGGAACGGAATTAATTTTGAAGCGGGTTCCATATGTGCCAATCATTACAACGAAAGGAGAAACAAAGAAATTTCAATCCTTTTTAATGGCAAGGCAGTCAGAACCGGAAGTGTGAAATTCGGTTCGCTGGTTGGTGATAATTCAAGAATCGGAGCTAATGCGGTGTTGTCACCGGGTACAATATTGGGTAAAGAAAGTATTGTAAAAAGACTGGAGCTTATTGAGCAGCTACCATTGGAAAACAATTAATTTTTAATGATCATTTCATTCATAAAAATAAGCATTCCGTTATTTTAAGTAACAAAATTAAATTCTTAAACCATTAAGTAATAAAAACTTTAAGACAAGAAATTACATTCATTAAAACATCTCAATGCACCGCATTTCATTTCACTACCCGAAGTAATGCATATTTTCAATGATTTATAATTAATGAACTCCCATTTTTGAGAACAGGTTAATTACAATAACACCGATAACGATTAAAGCAATTCCTATGATAGCAGGCAGATCAGGAACCTGTTTAAAAGCAACTATCCCAATAACCGTAATAAATATTATCCCTACTCCGGACCATATCGCATAGGTAATCCCTACAGGAATCTGACGGAGCGTTAAGCTCAGGAAATAAAATGCTGCTGAATATCCGATTACAGTTACTACTGAAGGTAGAAGCCTGGAAAATTCTTCTGATTTTTTCAAGAATGTTGTAGCAATAATTTCAAAAACAATCGCTAAAATAAGATAAAGGTAACTGCGTCCCATATGTTTATACTTTATGACAAAAATAGGAAAATTAAGCAGTCTCCTATTTTTTCTGTCCTATTTTCACTGTCATTTAAGCCATAGATATTGACAAAAAAGTACACACAAATTTCACACTGGCTAGAATAAAAAATAATTTTTCTTAACATTCAGGATCTTTATAGTATAATTTAAACCTTTCGATTCACACTTAAGTGGAATATTATGTACATCATTCTTTATTATTTGTATTATCAAGTCTGAAATATAAAGCTTAAAACAATTATCAGATTCATATTTTTTTACAGATAAGACAATAAAAATACATAAAAATTTTCAATAATATATTAAATTCATGTAAACAAATAGACACTAAAAATGAACAATAAAACAACATAACACACTGATAAACATCATAATTATTTGCTTTGGCATGTAATTTGAAAGCTGTAATATTGCAAATAAGAAATCATCAAAATAAAATCAAATAATTAAAAATAAAACAAAAATGGTAACTTACGCTTTTATCGCAACATGTGCAGTAGTATTCACTTCTTATTTCATGACTGTTAGAAGAGAAAGAAATTAATTAAAGACTCTTATCAGGTTTAAAAACTTAGAGAACTTTTACTAATTTGTATTGTTTTATGTTTTCGGTCTGATACTGTCAGGCTGCAGCTCTTTTACTCATTGGGAGTAAAAGGGCACAAAAACATAAGATACCTGATTTTATTACGTAACAAATTTTAATATCATAATTTAGCTGGGCTTTTAAGTCCGGCTTTTCTTTGTTATAAATTTCAGGAAAGCTTTATCTTTGTACCTCTAAAAGTTTTCTGATCATGAATCTGTACAACCTTATTATCCAGGATAAAGAAGAAATAACTCTTAATAATGTATTCCTTACTGAAACTAACAGAGAACAGTTTGTACAGCTCATCAAAGAGCAGACTTACAGCAAAGAACTGCTGGAATACGGGCTTCCTGTCAACAATAAGGTTTTACTGCAGGGAAGCTCAGGATGTGGAAAAACAATGACCGCAAAAGCAATTGCTAACGCTTTAGGCAAAAATATTATCATTCTGAATTTAAGCAATATCGTTTCATCAAGAATTGGGGAAACTTCGCAAAATATTAAAATGATTTTCGATAAAGCTTCCAGAGAAAGGTCTGTACTTTTTCTTGATGAACTGGACCAGATCGGGAAAGCGAGAGGCAGTGATGATAAGGATGTGGGTGAAATGAGAAGGCTTGTAAATACACTGATTCAGCTGATCGACTATTATCCTGAAAATGCATTACTGCTTTGTGCGACCAATCATGCCGAAATTATTGATACGGCTTTACTGAGACGTTTTCAGCTGAGAATTAAGTACGAAATGCCATCACAGGAATTTTTAGACCGCTTCTACGACAACCTTTTATCGAAGTTTCCGGAGGATTTAAGAACTATTGACCGTCAATACAATATTTCCTTTGCGGAAGCTAAAGACCACGCCTTTACATTAATCAAATCTGCTTTGATTAAAAAGCTTGAAACAAAGGAACTTTCTGCAAAAATTTGAAGATAAATATCATTTAAAATAGTACTAACTAAAAATGATGTATGAATACGGATAGTTAAAACCAAACTTTAACCTTATTAAAACAGCGTCATTTATAGTCTATAAATTCGGTATACTTTTTGATCATAAAAATTTAATAACCAAACAAATACATTATGATTAAAAAATTACTAATGGGCTGTCTTTTAATGACAGTATTATTCTTTTTTTCATGCGATAAAAAAAACACATCACAAGTAAAAAGTGAAACCTCAATTGAAACGATTTCAATTATCACCTGTCTTACAATGGGAATAGCTATTGCTGCAGCATATACTTTGAAGAGAAGACAGTAGAAATACAATGCAACAAACAAAAATACCGCTCAGATTGAGCGGTATTTTTTATTATTTAGAAAAAATCTATTACATATAAGCTTCAATCGGCTCACAGGTACATACTAAGTTTCTGTCTCCGTAAGCTTCATCTACTCTTGAAACAGAAGCAAAGAATTTGTGGTCCCTTACCCATTCTAACGGATAAGCAGCCTTTTCTCTGCTGTATGGCTTATCCCATGAGTCAGAGATCACCAATTGTTCTGTATGAGGTGCATTTTTCAACACATTATTCGCTGCATCAGCTTCACCGTTTGCAATCTCATCAATTTCTTGTTTGATTGCGATTAAAGCCTCTGCAAAACGATCGATTTCCGCTTTACTTTCAGATTCTGTAGGTTCAATCATTAAAGTTCCGGCAACCGGGAAAGAAACCGTAGGAGCATGGAAACCATAATCCATCAGTCTTTTCGCCACATCAGCCACCTCAATTCCTAATGATTTGAACTGACGGAAATCTACGATACATTCGTGAGCCACTTTTCCGTTTTTGTTTGAATATAAAATTGGGAAATGCTCTGCCAGAACCTCTTTTAAATAATTAGCATTTAAGATTGCATGTTCCGTAGCTTTTCTCAATCCTGAAGCTCCCAACATTTTGATATAGGCGTAAGAAATGTTCAGGATCAAACCGGAACCGTAAGGTGCTGCAGAAATACCCTCGATAGCATCTTTAGAACCTATTTTGATGTTTGCATTCGTAGGTAAGAAAGGAACCAGGTGTTTAGCCACACAGATCGGGCCAACTCCAGGACCTCCACCGCCGTGAGGAATCGCAAAAGTTTTGTGAAGGTTTAAGTGACAAACATCTGCTCCGATGTTTCCGGGACTGGTAAATCCTACCTGAGCGTTCATGTTTGCACCATCCATATATACCTGCCCGCCATGTTGGTGGATCAAGTTTGTAATTTCAATAATGTTGGCATCAAAGAATCCGTAAGTTGACGGATAAGTGATCATCACACAAGATAAATTAGCCGAATGTTCTTCTGTTTTTGCTTTTAAATCTTCGAAATCAATTTCTCCGTTTTCAAGATTTTTAACAACAACGATTTTCATTCCTGCCATTGCTGCAGATGCAGGATTGGTTCCGTGAGCAGACTGAGGAATCAATACTACATTTCTGTGGCCTTCCCCTCTTGAAATATGATATTCTCTGATCACCATCAATCCTGCATATTCTCCCTGAGCTCCGGAATTCGGTTGAAGAGAAGTTCCTGCAAAACCGGTGATTTCAGCTAAATCTTTCTCCAGTTCACGGATCATTTCCTGGTAACCTCCAGCCTGATCAACCGGCACAAACGGGTGAATACTTCCCCAGTTATCCCATGAAAGCGGTAACATTTGAGTTGCTGCATTCAGTTTCATCGTACAGGAACCCAAAGAAATCATTGAATGAGTTAATGATAAATCTTTTCTTTCCAGGCGCTTGATGTAACGCATTAATTCTGTTTCCGTATGATATTTGTTGAATACTGCTTCTGTAAGAATTTCGTCTTTTCTTAAATTCTCTTCAGGAATGCTGTATCCCTCTTTTATTTCTAATTTAAAAGTCTGCTTATCCTTAAACTGAGCGAAAGAAGCCATCAGATAATTTAACTTATCCAATGTTGTACTTTCATTGATTGCAATGCTTACAATTCCTTCTGTAAAATAATTCAGGTTAAGTTTATGATCAAGCATCATTCTCGATAGTCTCCCTTTTTCATCTTCATTCATGATGATTTTCACCGTATCGAAGATCGGTTCTTCAACCGTCTGGTATCCTAAAGCTTTAAGACCTCCTTTTAAAGCATTGGCTTTAAAGTGAATCTGATCAGCAATATAATTTAATCCTTTCGGACCGTGATAAACTGCATACATCCCAGCCATTACCGCTAAAAGAACCTGAGCTGTACAAATGTTTGAAGTCGCTCTTTCTCTTTTAATATGCTGCTCCCTGGTTTGCAAAGCCATTCTCAATGCACGTTTTCCATACATGTCCTGAGAAACCCCGATGATTCTTCCTGGAATATCTCTTTTATAATCTTCTTTACAAGAGAAAAATGCTGCGTGAGGACCTCCGTAGCCTAATGGAATACCAAACCTCTGTGAAGTTCCTACCGCACAGTCTGCTCCCATTGTAGCAGGTGATTTTAATTTAACCAAGGCCATCGGATCACAAGCTACAACAACCTGTAAATCTAATTTTTTATATTCTGTAATATCTTCTGTATAATCTAAAACGATTCCGTTTTTACCAGGATACTGTAATAAAACTCCATAGTAAGAGCCATCAAACTCATGGGTTTTATGATCACCTTCCACAATTTCGATCGCCAGACCTTCAGCTTTTGTTTTTAATACAGAAACTGTCTGAGGTAAAACAAGGTCTGAAACGAAGAATTTATTGGCATTTGCTTTTTTCTGATCTTTTGTTCTGTTGTTGAAGAACATGTGCATGGCTTCAGCAGCAGCCGTTGATTCATCTAATAGTGAAGCGTTCGCCAAACCAAAACCTGTAAGATCACACACTACAGTCTGGAAATTAAGAAGAGCTTCTAATCTTCCCTGTGCAATTTCTGCCTGGTAAGGAGTATAAGCAGTATACCAACTCGGGTTTTCAAAAATATTCCTCTGAATAGCCGATGGCAAAAGTGTATTGTGATATCCAAAACCAATATAGCTTGTATAGTCAGTATTCTTCGATGCCAATTCTTTCGAATGATTAAGCATTTCGTATTCTGAAAGCGGTTCTGAGATATCAAGATCTTTTTCTAAACGGATAGAAGAAGGGATGGTTTGAGAAATTAATTCTTCGATACTTGAAACGCCAACTTTTTCCAACATCGCCTGTTTATCGGCTTCATTTAAGGAAATGTGACGGCTCACAAACTGTTCTGTATTCATTTTTTATATTAGATTTTGTTTGTAAAAAAGATGGCTAAAATTACAATTTTTTAAGGGATTGTACAACAGTCAAAAAATTGATGGTCAATCATTGGAAAATGCTGATTAATTTTGAAAACCTGATTTTTCCGGAGACTTTTTGGAAATTATTTTAATTCCTGATTTAAAAAAAAACGGTTCAAAACTTAGAGATAACCTTCTAATAACCAGCTTTGGAAATTATTTCAAATTTTATTAATTATATTTATTCTAAATTAATATATTTGCATCATGAATATGATTATCCCATTTAAAGTTCCTGCTTTAACTCCCGTACTTGCATTCAATAATGAAGATATGTATTGTGAAAAAAAATCCTGCTGCAAAAAATTCAAGAAAGGGAAAAGATGCAAAAAGTGTCCGGGAAGAAAGAAAATGGCTTAATTAGCTAAAGCTTCTTATTAAAAAATAAATTGCAATCGCCAGGATCAGAATACCCCAGGCCAGCATTACAATTTTAGGAAACCCTCTCCGGTTGACGATTGTACGCGGCTGTGGTTTGAATAATTCTTCCACACTACTCTTAAATTTCTCAGAATCATTTTCAAAAACCTCTGTAATTGTAATTCCCTGAACAACTGTTTTATGTAACAATGAGTTGGTCGCATGAAGCAAAAGCTGAAATTTCCCGTCTTTAAATTCAGTAATTTTAAAAATTCTTTCACCGTAAGGTTTCTCAAGCCCGAAAGGAAGCACTTTCACTATATCTGCATTACTGGTCTGCCAGTTAATGATAATTTCTTCTCCTTTTTTCGCATGAACTTTATTCGATGTAAACGTTTTGATTGCCGGAGGAATGTTGTCCCTGAAACTTTTCTGGTGACTTTCCAGATTATGGTCATAGCCCCGTCTTCTGACCGGATCACTTAGTGTCTCATAAGCCTCCTGGATTTCACGGAAACGGTCTGCAAAAAAATCGTCATTTTCATTTTTATCAGGATGGTATTTTAAAGACAGTTTTCTATAGGCCTTTTTGATGTCTTCTTCTGAAGCATCCTGGGAAATACCGAGAAAATAATAGTAGTCTTTCATGTATAACCCTGCAAAAATAAGGAATTATTTTTCTTTTTAAACACAAATAACATTCATGACTTTATAGATATAGCTGATATGTGGCTTCGGAAGCCTCAGCCACCAGGGGGCGTATGACAATATATTTTTTCCTAGATTACAAAACTGCTATAAAGCCGGTGGCTGAGGCTCCCGAAGCCACCAGGTCACATAAAGACTCCGGCGCGGGAAGCTCTGCTTCCCGCGCCGGAATTAAACAATTTCAATTTAGCTTTGAAAACTTACGCTTCGTAAATTTCATCTTTCCTGCAGCATCTTGAAGCAAATTCTTTTTTAAACTTACCTTTTAATTCCTGATACTGCTCATCATTCATTTCTCTGATTTTATCTGCAAGACCGAAAGGCGATCTTTCTTTGATTCCATATTCATCAAAAATACCTTTTACAAATCTTTTTCTTTCTGCCATTTTCTTAGCAACTAATGCTACACCCACAACGGCTAATGCTCCCAGAGCACCTTTTAATGTTGAATTTTTCATTTTTCAAAATTTTAAATTTTACTACTTCCTGTTTTTTATATAGACGAATAAATTTTAATTTTACTTTACTACTTCTAAAATTTTTATTATTCGTTTGTTCTGTTGTGTCTGTTGAAAAAACCTCCTGAACATTTGTCTTTCCAGACTTCTTTGAATTTTTCCCTTTCTTCCGGAGATAGGCTCATCATTCTGTCTCTCATCATCTTCTTTTCCTTAAATTCTCTCATCCCTTTTCCGAAATGAAATCCTCCGAAAAGAATTTTACTTAAAACCAATATTCCCATCGCCTGCCAGTAAGTAATTGTTTTCGCCCCTAAAATATCGGGAAGCAGGCAATTCCAGAGGGCCATTACGATCCATGTAACCCCAAGGAAAATCAATGGTGGACATAATATTAAAAAAATCCAACCTTTTTTGTGTTTATAATTCATAACTTTCTTCTTTACTAACTATTTAAATCTTCGTATAATCTTCTCAATCTGTTTCTCAGATGTTTCACTGCGTAATTTTTTCTGCTGATGATTGTCTTTATATTTTCGCCTTGTTCATCGGCAATTTGTTGAAGAGTTTTGTCATTCAGTTCATTTTCTATATACACCAGCTTTTGTTTTTCAGGAAGCTCTTCCAGGGCTTCGAATAATTTTTTCCAGATTTCATCCTGGAACATTTTTACTTCCGGACCTGCACTTTCATCCAGCAGGAGTATATCTTTTATAGAAAAACTGCCGTCTTCATCTTCATATACAAAATCTTCAAGGTTTTCTGTTTTCTTTTTGCGGTAGCGGTCTGTGATTTTATTGGCGGTCACTCTGTACAACCATCCGCCTACATTCACAATCTCCGAAAGATTGGTAAGACTACTGAACTGATACCATACCTCCTGCAAAATATCTTCTGCATCCTCGGTATTTTTCACTTTGGGACGAATGAAAGACATCAGCTTACCGCCGTACTTTGAAACGGTTTGTGAGATGATACTTTCTTTCTCTTTCTGTGGCATTGATATTTTTTCGACAACCTCCATATTGCTATGACGATCAGTCTTTTTATTTTACTTTAATAAATTTAAAATATTTTTATGAATTTAAGCTTTTTCTTCTATCCACAGTATTTTCATTGATTTCATTAAAACTTTAAAAATCAAAATAAAGCCTGTCATTATGCAAGAATCTCAATAAAAGCTCATTAATTATAAAACAACAAACGGAAAGCAAAATACTTTCCGTTTTTATAAGGGTGAAAATTTGTCAGTTAATTTAAATAAATCCCGAAATACCAGGTCCATGCAATTAAAATAATCTGCATCGGAAGCCTTTCTTTAAAAAGATAGCCCATTCCGGGGCCTGTATAATCTGCTTTGAATAAATTTACTCTTTTTTTCGATGCGTTGATATTAGCAACAAAAACCAGAATATAAAAAATAATCAGCAGGATTGCGGTAGTTTCACGAAGGAAAGGAATCATCAAGCCGATTCCTGCGGCAATTTCAATGACTCCTGTAAAATATACCCAAAACATTTTAGCAGGAATAAAACCAGGAATCATCATCGCCATCCCTTTCTGGAACTTAAAATGGGATAATCCTGTAAAAATGATGAATACCGTCATCCCAAGGTTTCCGGAAAATAAAAAATCCCAGCTTCCCTGAAACACTTTTGTTCCCAATAAAGCCAGGATAAATGTTCCGAAAAGAATTGCCAGTAGCTTCATATATCTTTTGTCAGATTTTCACAGAATAAAAAAACTTTTAAAACTAATTCTTTTCAGCCATGTTTTTAACCACCTCCAGGCCTTTTGTAAAACCGGTATTCATATGGTCTTCCCAGTTTTTTTCAATCTGCACTTCAGCATGGAGTTTGGTTTTTCCGTCAAAATCGATCAGGAAATATTTTTCAAAAGCTCCGTTCCATTCCATGACTTCTTTACTTTGAGTATCTTCTACTCCATTTTTATCTACCATTCCCAGATGTTTAAATACAATCTGATTGGGTTCATCAAGACTGTCAATGGTAGAAACCATTCCTTCGTTTTCCGCATTAAGGAAATAAGTTTTTCCGCCTACTTTCCAATCGGATTTCATCTGAGAACCCGGACTGAAGAACTTTGTCCATTCTCCATAGGTTTCAGGGCTCCACAAGATGTTCCATACTTTCTGTAAAGGTGCATCGATTATTGTTTCGTACGATAATGTTTCCATATTTTAATTTTTTTTGGTTGGTTTTTATTGAGTTGAATCTGAACCACCCCGTCAAATCAAAGATTTGACACCCCTCCGGAGGAGGGGAATTTTAGATGCTAAAGTTGGTTTTCAGATAAATTCTTTACAATTCCCAAAGCTTTTGGAAATTTATCTTCAAAAAATGCAATAAACTCAACAGGTGAGTGAATTTCACTTTTCAGCCTGGTTCCGTCCTCGGTTTCTTCCAGAATATAAGTTTCTGTGGCATCGCCCCAATCCTGTGGGCTTTCCACTCCATCGTAAATTTCACCGAGATGTAAGAATTTCATTTCTTTATTAGGTATATTTTTTTCAACACGGCTGTACATTCCGTTGTTATTTGGATCGAAAAATTTCACGATACTTCCTTCTTCCAGTGTTCCCTGGTAAAAAGAACCGTCTGTGAAAGCTGTGGTCCATTGCCTGTAGGTAATTTCGCTCCACAATACATCCCATACTTTTTCCGGACTTGCATTGATTTGAACTTCATACAATAATGTTTCCATGTTTTTGTTTTTAATGTTGTGAGATTTCAGCTTATGCTAAGCTTTTATGACTTTACGGTTTAAAGATAAATTTAAAATATCACCCTCCTACAAAGTCTCCTCCATTAATATGAATAATTTCACCGGTAATAAAACTGGAATCCTCCGAAGCCAGAAAAACAAAAGCCGGAGCTACCTCCGAAGGCTGCCCTGCTCTTTTCATAGGGTTATCTTTTCCGAAGGTTGAAAGATCATCGAATGTTTCTTTTACAAGAGGTGTCCAGATCGGTCCGGGGGCAACTCCATTGACTAAAATTTTCTTTTCTGCAAGGTTGGTCGCCAACGAACGGATAAAAGTTGCAATAGCCCCTTTCGTTGCAGAATAATCAATCAGGTGATCACTTCCACGGTATGCAGTAACCGAAGTTGTACAGATAATCCTGCCTCCTTTTTTCATTAAAGGCAAAAAATCCCGCGTGAATGCAATCATCGAAATGATATTGACATTAAAAGTTTCCTTAATCTGATCATCGGAAATTTTTTCAATATCATTTTCAGGAAACTGAACCCCTGCATTATTAACCAGAATATCCAGGTTTTTCCAATCTTTCCTGATCCGGTCTATGCATTTAGTTCTGAAAGTTTTTTTGGAAATATCACCTTTCAGCAAAATACATTTCCGCCCTTCTTTTTCTACCAGTTTCAGGGTTTCCCTGGCATCTTTATCAGTTTCTTTATAGATGATGGCAACATCTGCTCCCTCTCTTGCAAAATGTATTGCTACAGCCTGCCCTATTCCACTGTCTCCACCAGAAATGACGGCTTTTTTGTCGAGAAGCTTTTTACTTCCCCGGTAGTTTTCACGGATGATTTCAGGGAACAGTCCTTCTTTAGGGACTTTTGATTTAGATTTTGACTTGTTCTGTGTTTTCATAAGCAAATCTTTTTCTAAATAGCATCAAACAGCAAGCCGAAAAAATTAAGACTGATATGCTTCTTCCAGATCTTTAATGATGATTTTCTGCATCTGCATCATTGCCTGAACCACTTTCTGAGCTTTTTCCTGATCCGGATCACTCATCAGCTGAATCAGCCTTTTAGGGACAATCTGCCAGCTCAAGCCGTATTTATCTTTCAGCCATCCGCACATGCTTTCTCTTCCTCCGTTTGAGGTAAGCGTATTCCAAAGATAATCAGTTTGCTCCTGGTCATTTGTCATTATCACGATTGAAATACCTTCATTGAAATCAAACTTGTGATCATATGAAGAATCCATGCAATAAAAATTATAACCGTCGATTATAAAGTGGGCATGCTTAACATTTTCAGGGGTTTCCCCCGCTTCTTCCCCTCCATCTTTATATCTTAAAACATTTCCAATTGTTGAATCAGGAAACGTCCGGGTATAGAATTCCATGGCTTCCATGGCTTTTCCACTATTTTCGTGCATGAACATCAGGGTCGGAACTATTTTCTGGTCATTTTGTTTTTCACCGAAAAACAGCTGCCATGAAACTCCGTAACGGTCCTGAACCCAGCCATATTTTTTACTCCACGGATAGGAATCTAAAGCCATTAAAGCCATTCCGCCATCCAACAGCTGGTCCCAGTATTTCTGAACCTCATCTTCTGTTTCACAGATTACCATGAAAGAAACTGAAGGATTTTTTTCAAATTGAGGACCACCATTAAGTAACATTATTTTCTGACCGAAAAGATCAATATTCATCACAACCGGTGTATCTGCAGTTATTTTTCCGTCGAATACTCCGGTATAAAATTCTGCGGACTGTTTTGCATCTCCGCCATACCAGAGACATGGGAAAATATCGTTATTCATGATTTTAAATTTAAGGGTGATTTAAATAGTTTATAGCGTAATCATTAAAGTTTAATAAGCCATTGTTTCCTTGTGTCTGTTTGTGTATTAAGAATCCGAGGAAGTCAATGACACAATAATCGCCACTTCCAACCAGAGAAATTATCCTAAAACAGACAGCCGAACTTATGTCTTTACCTGTATGCTTTAGTTTAATGTTTTAAAAGAAACCTGGTGCTCGTTCATATGATTTTTCAGTTTCGCCATTGCATTCTTTCCGAAACCATGGAGCTGCATAATCTCTTCTTCGGAATAGTCTGAAAGCTTTTCCAAAGAATCAATTTTCTCTTTTTCCAAAGCCCGTCTTGCAGGCATTGCCAGAATCCCTTCAAGAAAATTACCATTGGCAACATGATTAACAGCGCAAATGGAGCTTAAACATTTTGCCATTATGATTAAATTGATCATGATTGCAGAAAAATTTTTAGTGACTTTCAACATATTTATGGAAATTGTTAAGAATGGCATACCACCCTTCACGCTGCATTTCCACAGAATTTTGTTTCTCAGGATCGAAAATCTCGGTAACTTTTGTTGTACCGTCATCCAATTTATCAAAAACCACTTCTACTTTCCTCCCATCTTCAAGGTGGTATTTTATTTTTTCATTGGGAATAATCTCGTCATAAATTCCTTCAAAATCGAATCCGAAGCTTTTGTCTTTTGCTTCCATCCGGGTTTTGAATTTCCCGCCGACTCTTAGGTCATTTTCAGAGGCAGGGCACTGCCAGGATTCATCAGCAAAATTCCATTTCGTAATATGTCGGGGAGCATTAAAATAATCCCAAACCTTCTCAACAGGTGACAGAATTGTAATGTCAATTTTAACAGGATCCATAGTTTTATTTTTTAATTTGATGGGTAAGGGCAACCGGAAATCCAGTTACCCTTTATAAAATTAGTTAAATATAAGATTATTTTGTATATCCTTCGTTATAGTTCACCATCCAATGAACACCGTATTTGTCCTGAAAGCTTCCGAAATAATCTCCCCAAAACTGGTCTTCAATTGGCATTTCTATGTTTCCGCCTTCAGAAAGCCCTTTAAAAAGACGGTCTGCCTCATCTCTCGATTCAGGGAAAATAGAAACATAATTGTTATTTCCAACGGTCAGGCTTTGTCCGAATCCCGGAACAATATCTGAAGCCATCAATAAGTCTCCCCCAATCGGAAGAGCAATGTGCATTACTCTGTTTTTTTCTTCCTGGGACAAGTTTTCAGTTCCGGGAGCATTTCCCATTTTATGAACTTCGCCAAGGAATTCTCCTCCGAAAACAGATTTGTAGAAATTGAAAGCTTCTTCAGCTTTTCCGTCAAAATTCAGGTATGGATTTAATTTAGCCATGATATTTAATTTTTAAAAGTTAATATTATGTTTAATGTTGAGCCATTAAGGATCAGTAAGTCGTTAAGAATAAGTCAGAATAATCTAAATCTTGACAAAAATCTTAGTGGTTTAAGAATTTCTGTATCTCGTTCGTTGTTAAGCTGATCAGATTCTCATCAGTATTTCCCCCGAAATCTGCCATCATATAGGAACCATGGGTTGCCGGAAGGATCATTAACTGAGCCCCTTTGACCAGACGCCACATCTCCACAATATGTTCAGGCTTTATAACATCTTTATCTCCTGAAATAAATAATGTGGGACACTGTATTGATGTTAAAATTTTCTCATCCCAGTCTTTGAAAGTCTGCATTCTTTTGCTGTCTTTGTCAAAGAGGTTTTCAAGCTTTGAAAAGTCGGGATTCAAGTTTAAAAAATTGATTTTAAGAGGTTCGGGCATTGATTCTAATGTAGCTTCCGCCATGGACTCAAAAAAGCCGTCCATCATTCCGTTTCTTTTAAAAAATGAAGAAGCGACAACAAGTTTTTCCATCATTTCAGGATAAAGATGTGCAATCTGCATCACTGTATTTCCACCATTGCTGAAGCCCCAGAATGAAGCTTTTCCAGTATTCAGTTCTTTTAAAAGGCCTGCGACATCGTGTGCATCCTGTTCAAAAGTTTCAGGAATATCCCGGTGTTCTGTCATCCCATGGTTCTGCAGATCGATTCCGATGAGCTGAAACTGAGTTTCCAGTCTTGAAATCACTTCCTTAAAATCAAATTGGATTGAAGAGCCGCCTCCATGAATCAATACCAAAGGTTTTCCGGAACTATAGATCTCGTAATACATCTGGATTCCATTCACCTGCTTATATCCTTTTTCAACCGGATTCATTGATCAATATTTAAGATCTTTGTCAAAGTCGTATTTCATTCCTTCGTATCCGAGAATTCTGCGCATCAGTCCGATCTGTCCGCACAGATAATCTTCACGGCCTATGCACATGCCAACAAAATTCAGTACGGTTTCAGGGAAAAAATCAATATTCATTCCCATGGAGAAAGCTTTATCCAATTCTTCATCAGAAACTTCAAGCAATTTCTGATAAACAAGGGGCGAAATTTTGTGAAAATCATCTTTAAGCTACTGCAAAGAAGGGTATTTTATAGTTTCATCCAATGCTTTTCCCTGAAAGAAAAAATCTTTGTATTCAAATTCTTCACTGATCCCGAATATATTTCCCAGTGCATAACGCATATCAAGGAAATTGCCTACCATCCAAACGATATGATTGGTTCTACCTTCAATTCTTTTCAGTGCATTTTCTTCAGAAATTCCATCGAGAACCATCAGAAAATTCTGACTGTGTCCCCGATAAGCCGGAATAATAATGTCTAATTTTTTTGATTTTGGTGTGTCCATTTTATTTTGTTTTATTTTTTGTATCTCTTTGATTTTGCTTCGTCGAACTTAATTTACACAGATATTTTAGTAGTTTTCTCTCACAAATTCTGCAGATGATTGGAGTTGTTTGTGAAAAATATTTGTGAGCTCTGTGTTGGAATTAATCTTACGGAAAACACAGATTTATTTTATTGCTCCGGGCTTTCCGAGGATTCTTCTGAGATACCCCATTTGTCCGCTATGGTATGCTTCATGATAGGATAAAACTGAAATATCTTCAACCGTTTCAGGAACAAAACTTTCAAGAATGTTGAGCTTTGCTTCCAGCTTATCCTGAGATTCTTTTAAATAAGATTTTAATTCTTCAAAAGTGACGAACTCTTCTTTTCTGTTTAAAGGAATTTCCCCTCTGTTATAGCAGGAAAATTTTTCATTATCCCAAACAGATTCTTCTCCCAAAACATTCAGAAATGCATTTCTTATGTAAATTAAGTGGCCAAAAATCCAGTTCATACAATTGGCTTCACCATTCGGGAAAATCATTGATTCTTCATTGGTAATCCCTTCCATATTCAATGAAATAACTTTGTAATTGCTGGTCAACTGAATTTTTATAATTTCAATATCGTTGGATTTTGTTTCCATATATTCAGTATTTATAGATTATGGTTTAGTTCTTTAAATCAGGATTATTCTGCAGGAAGTTGAGAAATATCTGTAAATGTAACATTCCATCCATGCCCGTTGATGTCCCAGAAAGAGTTTTGATACATCCATCCGTAATCCTGGGGTTCTTCATGCTGATAAGCGCCATTTTCTACAGCAGTGTTTACCACTTTATCAACTTCTTCACGGCTGTTTAAACTGATCGCCACCAAAACCTGTGTGGTATCGCCTTTTGGAACCGGCCTTTCAGATAAAGTCTGGAAAAATTCTTCCGTTATAAACATTACGTAAATATTGTCACTCATCTTTATACAAACTGCTCTCTCATCAGAAATCTGTTCGTTGATTGAGAATCCGATTTTTGTCCAGAAGTTTTTTGTTTTTTGAATATCCTTTACCGGAAGATTCACATAAATCTGGTTGATTTTCATTTTATAATTTTTTTAATGTTAGTTTTAATTAAAACTATTGATTGGTTATTCTGCAGGAAACTGTGAAACATCAGCAAACATCACTTCCCACTGATGCCCGTTTAAATCTGAAAAAGCATTTTGATACATCCATCCGTGATCCTGGGGTTCGCTGTATTTTGAGCCTCCGTTTTCAATGGCAGTCTTCACCATATTGTCAACTTCTTCACGGCTGTTCACACCAATGGCAAGCAATGTCTGGGTTGTATCTCCTTTTGCAACAGGTCTGTTTGTAAAGGTCTGGAAAAATTCTTCATTCAAAAACATCGCGTAAATATAATCCTCTTTCATTACTACACAGATAGCTTTCTCATCAGAGAACTGTTCGTTAATAGAAAACCC
Organism: Chryseobacterium populi; assembly: GCF_000282115.1. GTDB lineage: Bacteria > Bacteroidota > Bacteroidia > Flavobacteriales > Weeksellaceae > Chryseobacterium > Chryseobacterium populi. The sequence continues at coordinate 34,432 of NZ_AKJY01000005.1, read as the reverse complement.
CAATTTTGTCCAAAATTCTCTTGTTTTTTGAACATCTTTTATTGGGAGGTTTACATAAATCTGGTTGATTTTCATTTTAATAATTTTTAGTGTTAAACTTTAACTCAAAATTACTAAGTCGATATGAAAATCAACTTGCCATAAGACAAGATTTAATTTTTCTTCGGGTGGGAGACCAGTTCTTTACGGATTCTGCTTAAGGAAGTATCGGTAACCCCAAGGTAGGAAGCGATTTGTTTCAAAGGCGCAAATTGTATCACCTGGCATTTCTGTTCCATGAGATTAAGATAACGTTTTGTGGCGGAAAGAGTGAACATCTCTACCGAACGTTGCTTATAAACGAAAAGCTGGTGTGACATCCATGCCCTTCCCCATTCCCTGAGATTAGGGATTTTATGGAATAATTCCTGAAAAGTATCAAAGTCAAATCTCCAGCATTCACAATCGGTGATACAGACGATATTTTCCTGAGTAGGAATTCTCTGAAAAAGAGAGGAAACTTCGATAATGATTTCGTTTTCCACAAAAAAGTGGGTGGTCACTTCGTTTCCGTTAAAATCATTCACATAAGATCTGGCCAGGCCTTTTTCCAGAATATAGTATTCATTTGCAGTTTTTCCTTCTTCAAGAATGAAATCTCCTTTTTGAAATGCTACTTTTTCATGAGCCTGAAATATTTCTTCAAGCTCTTCCGATAAGAAAAATGGAAAATCATAACAGATTTCCAAAGATTTGCTGCTCATCAGGTGAATGTTTTTTAAGATTTTAAAAATAGAATTTTTATGGTAATTGAGAAAAAAAAATTAAACAAATTAATAAAACTATTTAAATTTAATCAATAACAAACTATAAATCAAAGGATTTTGTCTTTTTATAAAAATTAAACAATTCCTGTTTTGAGTTTACAGTAAATCTCCCACGTATGAAGCTTGAGAAAAATGATAAGCCTGCTAAACTAAAATAAAGACAATTGAATCGGCTTCCCGGGTTTTTCAGCGTCTCCGAAAACTGTTTTTCCTCCAAATCTCCATGAGTTCTGGCGTTCTTCTTCAATCACCTGCTGAATATCAAAATCCGGGGTGAAATCTTTTTCTGTTGCAGCAACAATCTGATGAAGCTTATTCAATGTTTTCAGTTTATCAGAATTCCCAAGCTTCGATTTTTCAATTCCGGATTTAAGAATATTAATGCTTTGGTCGAATACTTTGGTGGGAACCGGGAAAGGATGGCCGTCTTTTCCACCATGGGCAAAGGAAAATCTTGCCGGATCTTTGAATCTCGAAGGTGCGCCGTGAATCACTTCACTTACCAAAGCCAAAGACTGCATGGTTCGTGGGCCTACCCCTTCTAAAAGTAACAAATCTTCGAAGTTTTGAAGCTGCCGCTCCCGGGTCACGTATAAGAGAGCTCCAAGACGCTTTAAATCTACTTCAGCAGCCCGAACGTCATGGTGTGCGGGAAGAATCAGTCTTGAAAAATCACTCATGATTTCCGCAGAATCCGTATGAGAAATTTCCAGGATACCTTTTCTGTTTTCTGAAGCTTCCGAATCGGTAAGGTTAAGGATTTTCCCTCTGGAAATCCCATTGATTCCGGTGTGCGGTTCTTCAACAAAAGATTTTATATTTTCTGAATGCCAGTGATAACGTCTTGCTGTTCCGTCTGATTCATGCATTCCCTGCTGAACCACGCTCCAGCTTCCGTTATCAGCCAGTATAAAATTGTGCAGGTACAATTGATATCCATCATGAATAGCTGTGTTATCCACTTTTGCAGAAAGTTTGCTTGCCCTTACCAACTCAGTTCCGTTTAAGCCTGTTTTATCCGCAATCTGGATTAATTCTGACGGGGTATCTCTGGAAAATTTGCCTTTTCCCCCGCAAATATAAATTCCGAGTGACTGCGAATTGGGGTTAACGGAACGCTTCAGGGCTCCCATCACGGAAGTTGTAATTCCTGAGGAATGCCAGTCCATTCCCATTACCGCCCCAAAGCTCTGGAACCAAAAAGGATCAGCCAGCCGGCGAAGAACCTCATCTTTACCGTAATCCGTCAGAATTACTTCAATAATCGAAAGCCCGAGCGCAGACATACGTTCATACAGCCAAATAGGTACTTTGCCGTAGTGTAGAGGTAGATCTGCGGTTCCTGAGCGTTTCATTTAATTTTTTTATAGCAAACGTGCTAAATGATAAAATTATTTTGGAGGGTAAAGTTAGCTTTAATATTATAAAATTTTGATGATCTGAATCAATATTAATCTACTACTTATTACACTAATCGATTAATACTAATTTTCACAATAATATTTGTGTTTTTTTTAACATCAATACTGTTTGGCATTTAAAGCCAGTTAATGAATGGAGCAGAATACCAGGTCTTTGTGTTTATGATCCGAAACTTGCGTATTGTTTCCACCCTGAATGGCAAAACTGATCTGAACTTTTGATTCTTCATCGTTTCTGAAAGTTTTAATCCAGCCATGGTTCATCATGGTTTCAAGACCTAAAATCTCATGATAAAACCGATCTGCTTTCGACAGGTCATCGGCCTTTATATTGGCTACAATTCTTTTTACCATTTCAACTTAAATTTTTAAATAAAAAAGCCTTGTGAAATTGCATACAATATCACAAGGCTTATAAACAATTTATTATTCAGATCTGGAATGCGGAAGCGGCTAAGTCAAAAAACTTCCAAAAGCCCCTCATTTTACAGAAACTAAATGTCTATATGCTTATTTTAAAGCTGATAATGCAGCCTCATAATCAGGCTCATCTGCAATTTCAGAAACCTGTTCTGTATAAAGTACTTTATTATTTTCATCTGCAACGATCACAGCACGGCTTAAAAGCCCTTTCAACGGAGAATCTGTAATGGTCACTTCATAATCATCCCCGAAGCTGCTCCTGAAATCTGAAAGCGTTTCAACATTATTCAAACCTTCAGCAGCACAGAATCTTCCCAATGCAAAAGGTAAATCTTTAGAAACATTAATCACCACCGTATTATCTAAGCCTGAAGCCTCTTCATTGAATTTTCTGGAAGAAGCTGCACAAGTAGGCGTATCAATACTTGGGAAAATATTGAATACTTTTCTTTTTCCTTCAAAATTTTCAAGAGTTTTTACATTTAAACCTGAATCTACCAGCGCAAAATCTCTGATTGTACTTCCTACTGCCGGAAGTCTTCCTATGGTATGTACTTCATTTCCTTTTAAAGTGATAGTCGTTGACATAATTTTATTTTTTAAGTTTTTCAAATTTACTCAAATTGGGCAGTATTTTCTTTGAAATAATGGTTAAATAATTCTTAAAGTGGAAAATCTTGTTTAGGATTAATCTGAAAAAATTAAATTTTAACTAAATTTGTGGGACTTTAAAATTTCAAATAATAAATAACAGTATAATGTCAGAAAAATCAAAAATCTATTACACATTAACGGATGAGGCTCCAATGCTGGCTACACACTCCTTTTTACCTATTGTAAAAGCATTTACAAAATCAGCAAATATCGAAATTGCGGTTCCGGATATTTCTCTGGCAGGAAGAATTTTAGCCAACTTCCCTGAATTTTTAAAAGACGACCAGAAAATTGGTGATGCTTTGGCTGAACTGGGCCAGCTGGCTACAACACCGGATGCCAATATCATTAAGTTACCGAATATCTCAGCTTCAGCACCTCAGCTGGATGAAGCTATTGCTGAATTACAATCTAAAGGTTTCGCAGTTCCAAATTATCCTGCAGAGCCTAAAAATGATGAAGAAAAAGCAATTAAAGCTAAATATGCAAAGGTTTTGGGAAGTGCTGTAAATCCTGTATTGAGAGAAGGAAATTCTGACAGACGTGCTCCGAAAGCTGTTAAAAATTATGCTAAAGCAAACCCGCACAGAATGGGTGACTGGGCTTCTGACAGCAAAACTGATGTTACCCATATGAACAGCGGAGATTTCTATGGTACTGAAACGTCAACCACTCTTGAAAATGCTACGAAATATAAAATCGTATTCAAGGGAAATGACGGTTCTGAAACTTTACTGAAAGATTTTGCAGGCCTTCAGGCCGGAGAAGTTATCGATTCTTCTGTAATGAACCTGAAAGCCCTGAAAGCTTTTGTACAGGAAGCTATTGAAGAAGCTAAAAATAAAAATGTGCTTCTTTCTGCGCACCTTAAGGCTACAATGATGAAAATCTCCGATCCTATTATTTTTGGAGCAATTGTAGAAACGTTCTTCAAAGATGTTTTCACTCAATATGCCGATACTTTCAAGTCTTTGGATATCAACCCTAATAATGGGCTTGCCGATCTTTTTGAAAAAATCAAAGGGAATGCCCAGGAGGCTGAAATTAAAGCTGCTATTGAAACAGCTTTAGCGAACGGACCAAGAGTAGCCATGGTAAATTCTGATAAAGGAATTACCAACTTCCATGTGCCTTCTGATATCATCGTTGATGCTTCTATGGCTGCTTTGGTAAGAGGTGGCGGTAAAATGTGGAATAAGGAAGGTAAGGAAGAAGATACGGTAGCGATCATTCCGGACCGTTCTTATGCAGGGTTCTATCAGGCTGTAATTGATGATATGAGAGCTCACGGAAAACTGGATCCTACAACAATGGGCTCTGTTCCAAACGTAGGTTTAATGGCTCAAAAAGCTGAAGAATACGGATCTCATGACAAAACTTTCCAGGCTACCGCTGACGGAACAATTGAAGTTCAGGATGAAGCAGGGAATATTCTTCTTTCCCAAAAGGTAGAAAAAAGTGATATTTTCAGAATGTGCCAGACCAAAGATGCTCCGATCCAGGATTGGGTAAAATTAGCAGTAAACAGATCAAGGCTTTCTGATACACCTGCAATTTTCTGGTTAGACAAAGGAAGAGCTCATGACAGAGAAATTATCAAAAAGGTAGAAAAATACCTTAAAGATTATGATACTACAGGCCTTGACATCAGAATCCTTGATGTGAAAGATGCCATGACTGAAACTTTAATAAGAGCAAGAGAAGGAAAAGATACGATTTCTGTTTCAGGAAACGTATTGAGAGATTATTTAACCGATCTTTTCCCTATCCTAGAGCTTGGAACTTCTGCAAAAATGCTTTCTATTGTTCCGTTGATGAATGGTGGTGGCTTATTTGAAACAGGAGCCGGAGGTTCTGCCCCTAAACATATTGAACAATTCCTGGAAGAAGGTTATCTGAGATGGGATTCTTTAGGAGAATTCCTGGCTTTACAGGCTTCTTTGGAACATTTAGCCCAGACCCAGGGAAATACGAAATCCCAGGTTTTAGCGGATGCCTTGGATGAAGCCAACGCTAAATTCTTAGCTACTGATAAATCTCCCGCAAGAAAAGTAGGACAAATCGACAACAGAGGTTCTCACTTTTATTTAGCTATGTATTGGGCTGAAGCTCTGGCTAACCAGACTGCTGATGCTGAACTGGCGGCTCAGTTTGCTCCGGTTGCAAAGGCAATGGAGGAAAACGAAGCGGTAATTAATGAAGAATTAATTGCAGCTCAGGGGAAACCTCAGGATATTGATGGCTACTATAAAACTGACACGTATAAGACATACGCGGCAATGAGACCAAGCACTGTTTTAAATGAAATTATTGACGGAATTTAATCCCCGGAATAATATAAAGCTCCTTATTAAGACTAAGGAGCTTTTTTATTGACCTAATCTTTTTTATCCATGAAAAAATGTGAAGGAACTCAGTTTTAATAAAAATAGAAAACGGATTAAAAACCCCTTCCCATTAATATAATTTTAATCTTTTAATAAAATCAACTGCTTAAAATTCTTTCTGTTCCACAATCACCCTCCGGTGCTCTCTTCCCCAATTGATCATTTCACTTATAATTTTCCCGAAAGTTCTGCAGTATTCTGTAGGTTCATACTCAATTAAAACCGGTGTATCCGGGTAAACGGTACGCTTCACCAGTTTATTCAGCTCCATATCTTTCAGCTCTTTTGAAAGCATTCTTGTCGTGATTCCGGGGATGCTTCTTTCAATCTCACGGAAACGCCTGTTGCCGTTACAAATTGCATTAATCACAGGAATCCGCCATTTTCCCCCGATAAAATAAAGGGTATCCTGCAAAGCTCTCAATTCTTCGGTCTGGTCTCTTTCCATATCTGCAAAGTTAAATGATATAATGGATGATACTGGTATACTCTGTTATACTGATTACAAAAGTATACCAATTTGAAATAACTTTGTCAAAAAAATTTAAAGAAATGAATAAGTTTGATCACAAGCTCGCTATAGTAACCGGCGGAAACAGCGGGATCGGGTATGCAACAGCAAAAGAATTAATCACCGAAGGTGCAAAAGTAATCATTACAGGCAGGCGAAAAGAAGCAGTGGAAAAAGCAGCCGGAGAGCTGGGAGCAATCCCGTTTATTGCAGACCAATCTAATCTGGAAGATATTAATATGCTATGCAAAGAAATAGAAAGTCAATATGGCAAAGTTGATATTCTGTTTATCAATGCCGGGATTACAGGAACCTTGAGTTCTATTGAAAACATGAATACTGAGAATTTCGACAGCGTAATGAATGTCAATTTCAGAGGGGCCTATTTCACTTTAAGCAAGCTTATTCCTTTGTTGAATAATGGTGCATCAGTAGTGGTTCTATCATCCATTGTCGCTTCTACCCATAAACCTAACAGTTCGGTTTACCAGGCAAGCAAGGCCGCATTGAATTCCATCGCTAAAACAGCTGCCGCCGAATTGGCTCCAAGAAAAATAAGAGTCAATATGGTAAGCCCGGGCCCTACAAAAACTGAAATCATGAACAAGGCCGGCTTAGATGAAAAAACTTTAGAAGGAATTAATGACTGGCTGATCAACGAAATTCCGTTAAAGAAAATGGGAACTGCAGAAGATATAGCCAAGCTGGTGGTTTATTTATCTGATGATCATATTTCAAGCTTTATTACCGGAACTGAAGTCATCGTTGACGGCGGAATGGTACTGTAAAAATTTATCCATTTAAAAATACCGGCAATTATTATTTCCGGTATTTTTTATTTTACCTGTTGAGTCCAAAAAATTCCGGGTTCACCATTCAATTGGTCCGGTTGAGCTTTCTTTGGATTTCAAACCTTCTTTTCTGTCTTTACTTTTGAGCCATAAAAAACAAAAACTATTATGGATTCAATAAAGAAAAAAAGAACGGTAAGACCCGTTGCTATTCTATTTTTAGCTGTATTGGGAATTTTTGCAGGGTTACAGCTCTTCGACAAGCCTATCGAGGGGAGACCTGTTACCGGTAAAATTGAGGCGCCGCGTGAAGTGATTGCTATTCTGGAAAAATCATGCTTTAACTGTCATTCCAACGAACAAAAACTTAACTGGTATGACAAGCTTGCTCCCATTTCCTGGGCCGTCAATAAAGATGTGGAAAGAGCCAGAGAAGTTATGAATTTTTCGGAATGGGAAAAACTTTCCCCGGGAGAACACAAAGGGAATATGTATGCGATTCTGAATATGATGCAGGCCGGTAAAATGCCGCTTCATAAATATACATTACTCCATCCTTCAGCCAAAATTTCAAATAAGGATATTGAAGTGATCAGGAAGTACACCCTTTCTCTGTCAGGAATTGCACCGGCACCGGTAAAAAAAGAAGAAAAAGATCCGCATCAGGATATAAAAACAGGTTCAGTTACAAGCCCGGAAAACCTTCCGGTATCTCCAAACGGTGTAAAATATACCCCGGATTTTAAAAACTGGAAAGTGATCAGCATGAGCACTCTGTTTGACCATTCTATCCGGGTTATCTATGGAAATGATATTGCGGTAAAAGCAGTGGAAACAGAAAATTTTCACCCATGGCCGGATGGGAGTATCGTTGTCAAATCGGTTTGGAAACAACAGGAACAACCTGATGGAGAAATAAGACCGGGAGAATTTGTCAATGCCCAGTTCATGGTGAAAGATTCAAAAAAATATACGGATACTGAAGGTTGGGGTTTTGCTAAATTTTCAGGAAGGGATCTCCACCCAACCGGGGAAACGGCTTCTTTTGCAAAAGAATCCTGCATCGCCTGTCATCGCCAGTTAGCTGAAAAAACAGGATACCTGTTTGATGTCCCTATGAAAGTAAATACAGAAAGATTAATTAAAAACCTTCAGAAAAAATGAAAAAAATAGTATTCATGCTGCTGTCGAGCTTAACCATATTCACTGCATGCAAAATTGATGAACCGAATAAAGATTTGCAACGTATTGTTTTTAATCCCGGAAACCTTCATTTTATTTCCAATTCACTGAATCCAAACAAGGAAACCATGTCTGCATTATATGGAAACCGGGAAGCTCTTCAGTCTTTATCCGCCGGAAATACCCGTCCCGGCAAAGGATCAGAATTAAAGCTGGTTACCTGGAAATATCATGAGAATCCGCAATATACTGGAGGTACGATAACAGGTGAACTTTTACAAATAGAAACCGTTCAGGCAGATCAGAAAGGAACCATTTCTTATGAGGAAAAGAATCTGTCAGGAAAAGAGACAATTCATCCCGACAAAGAAGAAAGAATACAATATATCATGACTTACAAACCTGTTGTAAGACCATAGATTGACTATCCCCCATTCACTTTTTCAATACTCTTTTCTCATAATTTCATTTAAAAATATTAATTTAACATTTTTAAAATCCGTAATTTTTTAATGCAGCAACAAAAAATAAAAATATCACAGGCTGTTATCTGGATAAGTTCCATTTTTCTGGGAGTCCTTTCATCTGTTCCCCAACTTGCCTCCCATAATTTCAATCTGCCGGAAGCTGTTGTAAATGCCGCAATTACAAGCGCATTTGCCGTTGTGATGTGGTATCTCAATATTTATATGATGAACCGCAATGCTAAAAGACGTCAGGGAATTTCCTATTCCAGGCTTTTAATTGTACTGGCACTGGGAATGGTAGTCATGTTTGGCCTTGCATGGGTACAGCAACTGATCTTATCCCATATTAATTTTGGCCCGGTGATGCTTATGGTAGAAGTAAGAGGAATCCTGATCAACCTTGTATTTTATATGTTTTTAAATTTGGTTCAAAACAATTATGCCGGACAGCAGGTTCATCTTGAACTGGAAAAAGTTAAAAGTGATAATCTCGGTGCCCAGTATGAACTACTGAAACAGCAGGTTAATCCACATTTTCTTTTCAACAGTCTCAACACCTTAAAATCAATGGTTGAAACGCATGATGAAGAAACAGTAGACTTTATCATCAAATTATCAGATTTTTACCGTTTCACCCTGGAAAGCAGAAAGCTGGATCTTATTACGGTTCAGGAAGAGATGAAAATACTCAACGCCTATCTTTTCCTCCAAAAAGCCCGCTTTGGTGATGGTTTTACCTTTACCGATGCATTATTAGATGGGGAAACGTTAAAAACATTGATTCCGCCTTTTACTTTACAATTATTGATAGAAAACTGTATCAAGCACAATATTGTTTCACAAAGCAAACCGCTGCATATCAGAATATACAGTTCTGATCAAAAGATCATTGTTGAAAACCCGATACAGCGCAAATTGGTAGCCGAAGATTCTTTAGGGGTCGGCCTGAACAATGTAAATATGCGTTACAAACATTTGCTAATGCAGGAAATTGATATCACAGACAGCAACCATATTTTTCAAATAAAACTTCCTTTAATCCATGAATATCATCATTATTGAAGACGAATTCAGAGCTGCAAAATCACTGCAGAATTTAATCAAAGAATTAAAGCCCGAAGCCTCTCTCACCGGAGTCTATGACAGCATAGAAACCAGTGTGGAAGCACTCTCCAAAGATCATCAACCGGACCTCATCTTTATGGACATCCATCTTTCGGACGGGCTTTCTTTTGAAATCTTTAAGCAGGTAGAAATTACCTGTCCGGTGGTGTTCTGTACGGCATTTGACCAGTATATGCTGGATGCGTTTAAAAGCAAGGGTGTCGATTATGTTTTAAAACCGTTTTCACGCGAGGATATCGCAGAAGCTTTAAGAAAGGTTGACGAACTGAAAAAATTCTTTCAAAAAAAGGAACTTCCGGATCTGGAAGCTCTTCTTCAAAAAATAAGTCAGCCTCAAACCACGGCCAAGAGCAGTTTCCTGGTTTTTAAAAATCAGAAATACACAACTATTCTAACTGAAAACATTGCATATTTTTATATTCACAATGAAATAACCCATCTCGTTACTTTTAACAAGCAACAGTTTCCCCTGAGCCAATCTTTAGGGCAGGTAGCTGAGCTTGTTTCTCCCAAACAATTCTTCCGGGTCAACAGGCAGTATATCGTTAATTTCAGTGCCATCAAAGAAATGGAACATTATTTCCAAAGGAAAATCTATGTTAAGCTTTCCGTGGAAACTCCTGAAAAACTGCTTATCAACAAGGAAAAAACACACAGCTTTTTCTCCTGGCTTGAAGACCGTTAATCAACAAAAAAATTCAACTTTATATTTTCCGGGGTCACCTTTAAAATTGTCTGGTTGAGCCTTTTTTGTATTCTTTTGCCTCTTCCGGATGTCTACTTTTGATCAAAATTAAAAGAAATGATCTCTAGAAAACTATTTACAGCAGGTGCACTGGTAGCGTTAATGTTCATCATTTCCGCATTTGTACAAACGAAAAGCACAGACAGGAAAATTCAAAATAACATCTCCGGAAACAATGGTTTTGCCGTTCTGGAATTATTCACATCTGAAGGCTGCTCCAGTTGTCCGCCGGCAGACGCACTGATAGGACAGATCAATCAGGAGTGGAAAGGAAAACCGGTTTATATTTTAGCCTACCACGTTGATTACTGGAACCGTCTCGGATGGAAAGACCGCTTCAGTACTCCGGAAAATTCTGAACGTCAGCAACAGTACAGCAGAGTACTCAATTCACAGGTTTATACTCCACAGCTTATTGTCAACGGAAAACAGCAGTTTGTAGGTTCGGATGGAAATGCTGCAGAAAATTCAATCTCTACGGCATTAAGCAGTACAAAAAATATCAGAATAGATTTAACGGCATCTGCTCTTTCAAACATGCTTAATGTACATTATAAAGTGTCAGATACAAATATTCAAAACAGGCTGCTGATCACTTTAGTAGAAAAAAAATCCACTACAAATGTTGCTAAGGGAGAAAATGAAGGACGTCACTTAATCCATTGGCAGATTGTACGCAAACAAAACCAAATCTCCCTGAAAAATGGCTTGGAAGGGACAACCGGCTTCCCATTACCTGAAAATTCCAATGCTAATGACTGGGAAGTTATCGGGTTTCTTCAGAATACTAAAACCGGGGAAATCACGGGTTCTGCAAAAGTATTATTTAACTAGAAAATTTGTCGCACGCGAAGTTGCAAGGTTCATTACATACATCATGCTGTAGGAAACAAGGATTTTAATCTGTAATAAAAAATTATGGATAAGATTGAAGGGCTTGGATTCCTGCGGAATGACAAAAATACTGAAGAGGTACTGCGGAATATATAAAATTAAAAATCTATGATTTTCCTGTGCTTAAAAGACATCATCTTAATTCTTTGAGCCCTTGCGATCAACAAAAAAATATAAACATTAAACAACTTAAACAATAAAAAAATGAAAACAAAAACAACAAAAATCATCTATTGGTCAGGCGTTATTTTTATGTCACTCTGGTTTGGAGCAAGCGGTTTCTTTGAACTGACAAAAAACCCTGTGGTTTGGAATATTACCCAACAATTGGGATATCCTGCCCACTTTATTTACATTCTTGGGGTCTTTAAACTTTCAGGTATTACAGTTCTTCTGATTCCTAATAAACTGCTAAGGCTTAAAGAGTGGGTATTTGCAGGAATGTTCTTTGACATTATCTTCGCGTTCTTCTCCAAAATAGCTATCCTCGGGTTTCCGGCAACGATTGATGCCATTGTAGCATTTGCGGTGCTTTCCGTTACTTATGTGATGTTCAGGAAGCTTTACAGCCCTGAATTGGTCTTTGGAGAAATATAGTTTTTAACCACAGACGATCCAAAATAGCTTCATGAATAACACCTATGTAACGCTGATCTATTTGTGTTATTTGAAAGAAATATTAAGGGGATTAGTTCAATAAGCTGTAAGATTAAGCAATTAAAATTCTGATTCTGCAAAACGATCTAATTAAAAATAAATCCTCCCGGTAGAGAGGATTTATCTTTGAAACTATGTCGTAGAAAATTTAAATTAATAATAAAAATTTTTTCTTTTTCGTCTTGAAACAACTAAAAATGCTTAATCCATTGTGATCAACTATCATACATTTACGAAATACGCGAGGTTAGCCTTAATATTCTTAATCATTTGATCTGATCTTTTTAATTCATAAAGCTTTCCGGGAACCATTCAAATGCGCCGGCATTCTTTTTTGTAAAACCCAATCCCGGCCATGGCAAATGATAGGCAAAGGCCCTGGCTTTAGATTCAGCCAGTTGAGTAAGGACTTTCTTTCGTGATTTTGTTGCAATATCCAGATCGGTATCCCCGAAATATCCCCAATCAGGATGCGGGAAAAGAACCACATCTGAATGTATCAGATCTGCGATATACAATAATTTTTCGTTCCCTGAGACAATATTCACCAGGGTAAGTCCGGGAGTATGCCCCGGAGCCAGCTGAAAACTGAAATGATCGTACAATGATTTCTCAAGGTCATAAAATTTCAGTTTAGGTTTAATGATCTTTAAAATATTCTGAACAGCCGGAATGATCTGATTCAGAAACTCCGGTTGGTTTTTTAAAGCACTGTTGCTGAAATCTTTGACCGTGGCTTTCATCCAGAAATCATGTTCAATTTTGGAAATGAACAAATTAGCATTAGGAAAAGCCAATTTATCCTGCTTATCCACTACTCCACCAATGTGGTCAGGGTGCGCATGGGATAAAAATACATCTGTAATATCTGCAGGTGAAAACCCCGCTTTTTTCAGACTTTTTAACAGAAATCCGGTTCTGGCATCGGCAAAAATCCCCATTCCTGTATCCATTAAAATAAGTCTGTTTTTAGTTTTAACGAGCAGAACATTCATCGCCATATCGATAAAATCTTCAGAACGGAAGTTATCTTTAAGGATAGCTTTTAATTCAGCTACATTTCCACGTGGGGCAAAGGACAATAAATTCTCTTCATGAATATATCCGTCTGTGAGAATAAAAAGTTCAAGCTCTCCGAGTTGTATTTTTTTGAATCCTGAAAGATCGTTTTCCTGGTTCAAAATCATTTCTTGAGTATTGGCAAAAGCTCCCGTAAAAGGAATTACACTGAAAGCTCCTGCTAAAAGTCCGTTTTTTAAAAGTGCTCTTCTGTTCATATCAAATATGTGCTTTTCTTAATTTTATCATGCTCAGGATCAATAATCCTAAAGCACCTAATACAAAATATCCTTCGGCAACCTGCAGCTGAATTTCAGGCTTAATGACCGCTACAATTCCATAGCTTACCGCTGATGTGATGATAAAAGCGACTCCACCGGTCAGACCGCCGGCAATCCCTGCTGAATTGGGAAATCTTCCGATACAGTATGAAAAATAATTATTGAATATAAATCCTGCCGTTACATGAATGGCAAATGCAAATGCCACCAAGCTATAAATATTGCTTATATAATAGGAGAAGGCAAACATTGAAATAATCAAGATAAGCTGAATAAAATTGGCATACCGGATTTTAGGAAGAAATGCTTTATTGATTAATGCTTTTCCTAAGAAACCACCTGTCATCCAGGCCAATCCCAGAATCAGTGATACATAACCTGCAATCACTTCAGAATACCCCATTTTGTGTTCTATGATAAAGGCTCCGCAAAGATTGAAAAAAATCACCATTGCATAACTCAGTCCACACATCAGCATTCCATAGAAAAAGTCTTTGGCCCTGAACATGGTATTGTATTCTCTTATGAGGAAATCAATATGAAACGGATTTCTTATTTTTAAAGTTTCGCCTGAAAAAATCAGTTCTAAAATCAAAAGCAATAAACTATATCCTGCCAAAACATAAAAATTAGACTGCCATCCGAAATTTTTCTGTAGGTATCCACCTATAAAAGGAGCTATAATGGGGCCTACCGACCAGACAATGGTCATGATACTTAAATAATGCTTCCGTTTTTCCCCTTCATATACATCGACGAAGAAAGCCCGTTTGGAAACGACTGCAAAACCGGATAAAACACCATGTAATACCCGCATTGCATAAATAACAATAATATTCTGGGTCATTGCCGTAATCAGAAAGGTAACGACAAATAAAGCCAGGGAAAAGACAGACACTTTATATCGTCCGAATGAATCCACTACGCTTCCTGCGAAAAACTGCGTCAATCCGTAACTTATTAAAAATATGGATAAAGTAAGCTGAATACTGCTTTCCGGTAAATGAAGCTCTGTTGCCATACTCGGCATGGAGGGAAGATAAATATCCGTTGCCAGACCGGACATCGGAATCACCGCAAAAGCTAAAACAGTAGCTATAAACTGATTTTTTTCTTTAAGAGTTCTCATTTTCTCTCATTACATCTTTTCATAAAAACAGGATTCCTGAATGAATCAGGAACCCGGATTTTAATATTTATATCTTAGTTATTAACAAGTTTCATTGAGCCTTCGTTGTATCGTTCTCCTGTATTAGGATATTTTTTCAGGATGGCATCAATGGCATCCAGATCGGATGGTGAAAGGCTGATGTTGATTGCATCGATATTTTCTTCCAGATACCTGATCCGTTTTGTTCCGGGAATCGGAATAATATCATCCCCTTGATTAAGCACCCATGCTAAAGCCAGCTGTGTTCCCTTCACTCCTTTTGAAGCTGCTAAATCATTGAATTCTTTTGCTAAATTCCTGTTATTTTCGAGACTTTCAGCCTGGTATCTCGGTAATGATTTTCTGAAATCATCATCTGCGAAATTCTGAGCTTCATTGATATTGGCAAAGAGCCCTCTTGCTAACGGTGAATAGGGAACCAATGTAATTCCAAGCTCGCGGATTGTAGATAAAATTTCTTTTTCCACATCTCTCGTGAGGATAGAATACTCCGACTGCAAAGCTGTAATAGGATGGATTTCATTTGCTTTTCTGATAGATTCCGGAGAAGCCTCAGACAATCCCAGATATCTCACCTTTCCTGCTTTCACCAACTCTGCCATTGCTCCTACGGTCTCCTCAACAGGAATATTTGGATCAATTCTGTGGGCATAATACAGATCTATCGTATCTATTTTCAGTCTTTGAAGGCTTAAGTCTACGGCTTGCTTAATCCACTCCGGCGAACCGTCAAAATAGGTTCCGGGAGCTCCGCTGTGACTGGCTTTTCCGTCTTTAAACCTGAACCCGAACTTGGTAGCGATAAAAATCTTATCACGATTCGGAACCAGAACTTTGGAAATCAACTTTTCATTTTCTCCGTTGGCATACATATCTGCTGTATCCCAAAAATTCACTCCTAAATCCAAAGCTTTATGTAAGGTATTGATACTTTCCTGTTCATCTGCAGGGCCATAGGCGAAGCTCATTCCCATGCATCCTAAACCAATGGCAGATAACTGCTCTTCTGTGTTTCCTAATTTTCTAAATTTCATGATGGTATGTGATTTAAATTATATAAGCAAAATTATGGCAACACTTCCCGTTTATGATATAGAATTCAAACGAATAATTATAAAATTCAAACAAGGCTATTTCTAAGGACATTGGGTGTGATTCCAGTCTGTTTTTTAAAGTAATTGGTGAAGTAGGCAGGTTCTTCAAATCCGAGGCCATAAGCAATTTCAGAAACGTTCCAATCTGTGTGTTTTAAAAGCGCATTGGCTTCCTGTATGATTCTTGATCTAATCTGCTGAGTTGTGGTTTTACCCGTCATCTCTTTCACTGAACGGTTTAAGGAATTAACATGAATGGAAAGGCTTTCTGCGTAATCATTGGGAGTTTTCAGCTTCAGGTAGGCTTCCGGACTGTCTATAGGAAACTGCCTTTCCAGCAATTCCATGAACAATAAAGCTACCCGCTGCGAAGCGTTCTGATATGGTTCAAAATTTTCAGCAGGATGCATTTTCATGGCTTCGTGCATCAGTATATGAAGGTAGCTTCTCAGCATATCATATTTATGTATGTAATCCGATTGTATTTCTTCTGTCATTTTGATAAAAATCTTTGAGACAGATGCCTGCTGATTTTCATCAACAAAGAATACCGGTGATCCCCCTATTTTAAAGAGCTGCGAATCCTGAAGATTCCCCAGACGGTTTCCGTTCTGCAAAAACTGATCTGTAAAGAGACAAAACCATCCTGTCTGGTTTTCATCATCTGCTTCCCATGAATACGGTACCACAGGGTTTGAAAATAATAAGGCCGGCCGGTCTACTTTGAACCATTTATTGGCATAATGGAGCTTCCCTTTTCCGATAATCAGTGAAATTTTATAATAATCTCTTCTGCTGTAAGGCGTTACCAGCGAACAGTTATCCCGGGTAAAAACATTAAAATGCCCCAACCCGGAGTTTAAAAGGCCGGACGGAAAAATCTCCACCTGGGTACGCTGATAAAATTCCTGTATTGATTCTGAATTTTCCATTTTCCAAAATTATAAAATTCAAACAAGACTTTAAATATAAAATAACAGGAATTGATAAAATAAAAAATGGCCGCTCTTCTGAGCAGCCACTTCAAAATTGAATATATAGTAGATATTGGTTTCTGATAGCGTCTTTGTTTTTGTCAATAAAAATGCCAAAGACCCTTTAGATACCAGTTTTTTTTGTTAAAAAAATCTAAACCACTGGAACTGATTAAAATAATTTTTATATTTATAAAGAACCTCAGATCTTAATTATATCTATTATGGAGATCATCATCATTATTTTACTCATTTTACTCAACGGAGTTTTCTCAATGTCTGAAATGGCACTGGTTTCATCAAGAAGTTTCAAATTAAAAACCGAAAAGAAAAAAGGAAATTACAGTGCAAGGAAAGCTATGGAACTGGCAGAGAATCCGAATCAGTTTCTTTCTACAGTACAAATCGGGATTACCTTAATCGGCATTCTGCTTGGTATTTATTCCGGAAACAGAATAACGACAGATGTGGCTGAATTTATTTCAAAATATGAAATATTCTCCCATTACTCCAGAGAGATCGCTTCATTTCTGGTTGTGGTTATCATTACATTTTTATCTATTGTTTTCGGAGAGCTGATCCCTAAAAGATTAGGTCTTAAATTTCCTGAAAAAATCTCGATGTTTATTGCCCGGCCAATGTACTGGCTGTCAATATTGGCCTCTCCTTTTGTATGGCTCCTTACCATAACGAATGAAGGCTTTTTAAAGTTTTTCGGGATTCAAAATGATGCCAAAGACACGATTACAGAGGAAGAAATAAAATCAATGATCCGGGAAGGTAAGGAAGGCGGTATCATTGAAGAAAGGGAACATGATGTTTTAAAAAATGTTTTTGAACTGGGTGACAGAAAGGTGAGCTCTATGGCAACTCACAAATCAAAAATTATCACGGTAGATGCAGACGATAGCTATCAAACGGTAAAAGAAAAAATTAAAAACAGTTCGTTTTCCGTTTACCCTGTCACCAGCAGTAATAATATAGACAACATCATTGGTGTTGTGAAAATGAGGGATTTATTTGATCTTGACCATAACCAGTTCAATTTGAGAGAGCACCTCAGAAAGGCTATATTTGTAAGTGAAAACTCTTTGATCTATCCTTTAATGGAAAATTTCCAGAATAATAAGTCCCACGTTGCCATTGTGATTGATGAATATGGAACAACAAAAGGGATTATTACCCTGAACGATATTCTGGATGATCTCGTCGGCAATATTCCTGATGGTTCTGACAATGAGCCGGAAATTATCAAACGAACTGAAAACTCCTGGCTGGTTGACGGGAAATGTTCTATTTATGATTTTAAAAAATATTTCAACATTGAAATAGATGAGGCAATCGAAAAAAATTTCATCAGTATTTCAGGGCTGTTCATCAGTACCACGGATAAGGTCCCTAAAACCGGCGACCGGATAAAGATCGGAAATTTATTACTGGAAATAGTGGATAAGGATGGGACAAGGATTGATAAGGTGATGGTGAAAAAGAGTGATGAGTTATGAGTGATGAATGATGAGTGGTACTTGGTGTTTAGGGAATTCTCTTTTAATCTTTTAATCTTTTAATCTTTTAATCTTTTAATCTTATTATAAATTACGTTAATATTCCTGAAAACCCATCCTTCATATCAATTTAATTTGTAATTTTAAGAGAGAAAAGCTTTTATAACTATTTTAAATTCAATCCAATCTCAAAAATTATGGAAAATATAAAATTTGAAATATCTCCATATCAAGATGAATTGCAGATATTAATTGATGAAAAAAAAGCAGGCTATATGTCTATTGAGATTGACGGGAGGCTGCTGATTGTTTATTATACCAAACTTAACGAAGAGCTTGAAGGTAAAGGATACGCCAAAATGCTTCTGGATGAGCTGGTACGCTATGCCGAAGAAAAAGACCTGCTGGTAGATCCTGAATGCGATTTCGTAAGACAACAGTTTGAAAACCATCCGAAACGATATAAAGATATCTGGCACGCCTGATTAGTCTTCCCACCAGGCTCTGAACCTGTTCTCGGAAGTATTCAGATCAACTTTTTCACCAATCATTGGAGTGAGTATATTCAGATTTTTCTCTTTCCCGAGGCTTGTTACCTTTTTCAGAGGCTCATTCCAGGCGTGAAGGGCCAGGGCAAATTTTGAAGAATGCACGGGAATAATATTTCTGGCATTAACATCAATACTAGCCTGTATTACTTCTTCCGGAAGGGCGTGTATATATTTCCAAGCTGCATTGTACTGCCCGTTTTCTATAATGGCATAATCAAACGGCCCATATTTTTCACCAATCATTTTAAAATGGCTGTCGTAGCCGCTGTCACCACCCAGGAATATTTTTTTGGTTGGGGTTTCCAGTACATAAGAAGTCCAGAGGGTATTGTTTCTTTTCATTTTTCTTCCCGAAAAATGCCTTGCCGGAGTAAAGGTAATTTTAATATTATTTTTTAAATCTGAGGTTCCACCCCATTCGTCTTCAATCAGCTGGTTTTCCCGATAGTTCCATTTTTCAAAATGTGCTCCTACTCCCAGGGGCAGAATTACTTTCCCTACTCTTTCTCTGATCGCTTTTACCGTAGGATAATCCAGGTGATCGAAATGATCATGAGTGATGATAAGATAATCGATAGCCGGAATATCCTCAGGTTTAAATATATCTGAGCCCGTAAAAGCTTTATTAAAAAACTTAAACGGCGAACCATAGGAGCTTAAAACCGGATCAATTAAAAAGGAAACTCCATCGGTCTGAATATAATAGGATGAATGCCCCATCCATATAAAAACATCTTCTTCTCTGGGGAGCGTCTTCAGATCGGTATGAATAGCAGGAATATTTTTTAAAGGCTTTAAAAGCGGATCTTTTTTAGCAATAAAAAAATCATACAGCACTTTAGTCATGCTATACCCCTCCGCAAGTGAGGGTGTATGGCTAAGGTTATGAAACTGCTCATTTTTATAAAGCCGCGACTGCTTCATTCTTTCCAGCCTTTTTCCTTTGGGTTCTGTTCCAAAGGTCTCCATACCAATGATCATATAATAAACCAGTATGATTAAGATGATGGTAATTATAATTATGTAAGTCATGCTAATAAAAATAAACTTTCAAATGTATTAACTTTTGATCTATAAAAGAAAGAAACTTAATCTCTTTTACCTAAAATCCATCATTAATAAAAATTATATGTTCCCATTATCCTGATTTAATTTAAACCATTAAATTTGCCCTTTCAAAAAAAGCACAAAAACACCATTGAAAATTATATTATTATTTGGACTGATCATCCTTACCTCCTGCTCTTCTGCTGTCATTCAACAGCAACAGGACGTCTGTATATCTCCGGATAAGCTTAAAAATGATGTTGACTACGCCTATACAAAGCTTAAGCAAATCCATCCTCAGCTGTACCAGTATATTTCAAAAAGGGATCTGGATTATAAAATGGACAGCCTGAAACAGACCATTAATAAGCCGCTGAATCCGGTTCAGTTTTATTTCAAATTACAGCCTGTCATTGCCGGCATCCATGAAGGACACCTTTCTCTTCAGCCTCCTGTTAACAGACCGGCTAGGGATAAAAACAAATTCCCTGGTTACAAAGGCCGTTTATTCGGTTATTTTGGTTATTATATCCATGGCAATCACCTGTATATCACAGAGAATAAAGATCCCGTCTATCCTGTACAGCCCGGTTCCGAGATCCTGAAAATTAATAATGTTCCTGTATCGCAATATATTGAGAGGTACAAAAAAATGATCAGCAGCGATGGTTTTAATTCTACTTTTCTATCATACTATTTAAGGGATACATTTTTCTTTTTTTATACTCTGGAAAATGGATTTTCAGATCATGCGCAGCTTGAAATTTCATATAAACATAAAAAAAAGATTTATACTATTGAAAGAGGAAAAACCAATGAGAAAGACCTGTTACAGGGTAATGAAACCCATAAAAAGACTGCTTCTGCGAATTGTATCACTAACAGAGACCTTAAGTTTTTAACTCCGGATAATTCTGTTGCTTATATGGGCATAAAAAGGTTTTCACACTATGATTCCGATAAGTTTTATAAAGAGGCTTTTGAAAGGATAAAGGAAGCAAAATCATCTTATCTTATCATTGACATCAGAAATAATTATGGCGGCTCGTTACAGGAAATCAATAATCTGTATTCCTACCTGGTTTCCGAACCGTTTACACTTATAAAACCTTCAAGGATTAAATCTGAGTTTTCTCCTTTAAAGACCAATTATTTCAGGAAAAGCAGCACCTGGGAATATGCTTTGAAGGGTATAACCTATCCTACTTTTTTCTTTCTTAAAACCCTTAATACTTATAAAGGAAAGGACGGTAAATCATATTATAAAATAAAAGCGGACCATATCACCAAGCCCAGCAAAGATGCTTTCCATGGAAAAGTGTATGTTCTCATTAATGGCGGAAGCTTTTCAGCTTCTTCTATTTTCAGCTCTAAACTTAAGTTTGACCGCCGGGCTGTCCTGGTAGGAGAAGAAAGTGGCGGGGCCAATGATGGTACGGTTGCAGGCTTCTATTCCTATCAAACCCTTCCCAATTCTAAAATCACCCTTCCCATCGGAATACTTCTGGTGAATCCTAATATTACCCTTTCTCATTCCCGGAGAGGTGTTATTCCGGATATTGAAATCCGTGAAACCCTTAAAGACATCATCCATAAAAATGATGTGCAGCTGAACTGGGTAAAAAATCAGATTGAAAAAGAGAAAAAGAATACTCCGGAATAATTGTATTATTGTATATGGTCAAAAAACTTTTTAAAATATTCAAAATCATTCTATCCCTTTTTATTATTTGGTTGGGGATACATTCTTTGTATATCATTATTGACGGTGTAGCTGATTCCGGACAAAAAGCAGATCTGGCTGTTATTTTAGGAAGTAAAGTAAATGAGAACGGAACATTGTCTGAAAGGCTGCAAAAACGGCTGGAAACCGGTATTGATCTTTATAAAAACCGTAGAATCAAAATATTCTGGTAAGTGGAGGCTTGGGAAAAGAAGGGTATTACGAAGGGGAAAAAATGAAAGAATTTCTGGTTTCAAAAGGAATTCCGGACTCTCTTATTCTTGTCGATAATTATGGAGATAATACAAGAGCAACCATTGATAATACTTTAGCGTTAAAAAAGGAACTGGATTTCAATAGTGTAATTGTTGTTTCTCAATATTTTCATGTTACAAGAACAAAAAAACTTTTTAAGGACAAAGGATTTGTAAATGTAACCAGTGTAAGTTCAAAATATTTTGAACCAAGAGACCTATACTCTATTATCAGGGAATTTCCGGCTTATTACATTCAATAAAAGGAAACTCCATCTATTCTTGCTATGAAAAAAGTTTCGGCGGGCATTCTGCCCGCCGAAACCTTATTTTTTTAATTCTTTTAAAAGATTTTCAATCTGAGTGATGTATTTCCCATAGAAACTTTTAAACCACCATTTCCCGACAAGGTAAAGAAGAAACAACCCACCAACAACAGAGGAAAGAATAGTAGTAGCTATCGTAAAATCACTTATCGGTACCGGACGTGGAATAAACTCCATGACAATAATCAGTTCACAAACCAGAAACGGAATAAAGGCAAGATAAAATGAAAGATAATATTGTTTATTCAGATTGAGCTGGAGCAACAGATCCTGTAAAGTATCAAAAGTTTTCATCACCGGATTACTGATCTCTTTATAAAGCTTGAAAAATTTGCTGAAAAAGAAAAAAGTTACCAATCCCATGGAAGCCAGCAATATGGTGAGATAAAATTTAAATTTAAAGGGAGCTCCGCACATCCAGACTATGGCAAATCCGAAAATAAATATTCCTACGGTTGACCAGAATTCCATGCGCATATTTTTACGCATTTTTTCCAGGGGAAGACTGATCTTTTTATTTTGTTCAATGCTGATTTCCGGTGTTTCTTCAAAAACATCATCATTCCAGGCATTTTTTAGTTCATCTATATTCATTGGTATCGATTTAAAAATTAGTATGTATTTAAATTTAAGATATCTTTTAATTTATTTTTGGCGCGGTTCATTTTTACCCTTACATTTCCCTCCGAAATTCCCATCTGATCAGCAATTTCCTTTCCGGAGAAATTTTCCAGATAATAGAAAATAAAGGCTTTGTCTATTGGATTGAGCTGATGGATGGCATGATACATTTTTGATAGCTTTTCTTCTTTCCCATGATCATATTCATCCTGTTCAATTTTGTAATGAGATAGATCTTCGTTGGCAATAAAGCTTCTTCTTTTTTCAGATTTCAAGAAAATGATAGCCGTGTTCAAGGCGATTCTGTACAGCCAGGTAGAGAATTCGCTCTGGCCTTTGAAACCGGGATATGCTTTCCAGATCTGATAGGTGATTTCCTGAAAAAGATCATCACGGTCATCTTTTTCATCCATGTACATTTTAGAAATCTTGAAAATGATTCCTTTATGTTTTTCAATTTTATCTAAAAATTCTTGTTCTAATGAGGTCATGGTTTCTTACTCTATAGAGTTAGTTTGTGTTTGGAAAATATGTTACAAACTTTTATTAAAAAATAATAAAAAAACCCGACAGAAAAATTTCTGTCGGGTTTCCATTGTGTGTTTTTTTATTTTTAATTTTACTCAACTACTATTTTCTTGGAAACAGTATTGCCGTCTGCATTAATTTTTAATACATAAACTCCTTTCTGAGTTCCGCTTATATTAATTTTATTTGCTCCTTTATTTAATTTTTCGGTTTGCTTAACAAGTTTTCCTGAAACATCATAGATTTCAAATGTAGCATTATTCTTATTGTTATCTATGGTGAATACACCGTTTTTCGCAGGATTCGGATAAACATTGAACTGGCCTTCCAGCTTGGAAACTTCATTAGTTGCCAATACACCGTTTCCGATACCTACTGCATACCAGGCATTAATATTCTGAAGCTGTTCTGTTCCTGCAGCCCCGTACAAATCTGTAACCGCCTGTTTTGTTGCGTTATAAGCATCAAGAAAAGTACTGTTAGGCGTTAAATAAGTCGTTAATGTTTTGTAAGCAATTTTTTCAGCCTTTGCAAGGGTAATTCCTGTAACATTATAAGCATTTCCGATATCATTTGTTCCGGATCCTCCTTGTGAAAGCAAATAGAACCAATAGTTCCCTACTCCGCTATTAGCGTGTACACCACCGTAATCATTATCCGCAGAGGTATTAGCCGTATTTACCCAAAAGGTTCCCTGATAGGTATCCGGTTGTTTACCAAGAGACTGAAGCCCTGCATTCGGGTTGCTCATATTTCGGATATAATTAACGGAGGTATTAAGAATCCCTTCTCCCATTGTCCAGTTTGCCATTGAAGGTGCTCCGTAAAATTCAATAGCAGTTCCGAATATATCGGCAAAAGATTCATTTAATGCACCTGATTCCGCCTGATAATTAAGTCCTCCGGTTCCGTTTCTGGAGATAATCATGTGAGAATATTCGTGACCGCCTACATCAATAGATGCCATTGTATTGGCTACTCCAGGTTGAGCAGGTATATTACCGTTTCCAAATGCCATAAACTGCATTCCGTTGGATAGGCCTACAGCTGTTGCGTTAAATCCGTATCCTGCAGGAAGGCTTGGATTCAGGTTGGAAAAATCCATATTATAATAATTGGAGATTGCCGCGCCCTGCCCATCGTAGCTATTCCTGTTGAATTTGTTTAAATAATAGTCATAGGAAGATTTAATAGCCCAGTGTACTTCTACCGGTGCTTTTGTAGCTGCTGCCGTGAAATTTGCAGTGGCATTTGTATATTCGGTTGCTCCGTTCAGGATAATATATCCATTGGCATCAAGCCCGATCTGGCCATCAATGCTTGTTGCATCCATAGTACGGATCTTTCTTGCATTATCCAGCAACCTGTAGGCACCGTTATATGAATCTACTGTGATCGACTGATTCCCTTTGTAAAATGTAGCACTTACGGAAGGAGTATCTACGGTGTGGATCTGAGAAAGTGATTTAACGATTTCTTTCGATGAATTGTCTATATAATACACCTTGGAGAAAAGAGGTTTCATAGCGGAAGCCCAAACCATTGATGTGCTGTGCAGGCTTATTCCTCTTCCATTATAAACTTTTGCAATTACATTTTCAATATCGGAAAAAATCAAATCATCAGCTGCAGTATGGGTATCGGAAGAGATAATATTTTTCAGTTCCTGGGGAGAAACCTGCTGACCTGCCGTTACAGCAATATTATTAATCACCTCACCATTTACATAGGTTACCAGATTGTTTTTTTCGTGAATTGAAATGATATCATCCATCACTTTAATCCCTTGAAAATAATGCTGATATATGGAATGTTTGATTCCTAATTCATCTGTAGATGCGTTAACAAATTTAAAAGTGTGATCACTTCCTGTTCCCAACCATTCACCTAAATGATTAATCAAAAAATCTGAAGAAACACTCTGACCGCTAAAATTAGCCTGAAAAGTTCCCATTAAAGAGGATGTGGAAATCCGGGGTAAGTCTTTAACAGAAATTTCCGATCTGTCTTTTTGGTTTTGTGCCTGCACCAGAGAGAGTGGAGCTACACCAATAGCAAGGGTAAAAGCTAATGCTTTAACGAAAGTAGTAGTTTTTCTCATAATATTTACTTGATTAAATTTCCCAGTTAGTAGAAAAAAAATATAAATGTTACATAATTGTTGAAAATTTTTAATAAAAAAATTCTTATTTATAGGATAACACACACTGAATCAATTCAATCTGTCCAAAGTGTTAAGCAGGATATTTAAATCCAAATAACCGAGCTTGGCAGCCACAATAATAATGATCAGAAGTACTAATGTCAGAAAAAATATGATGAATATATACACTCCTACAAACCATAATACCGTATTGATAATATTGCCGGTAATGCCATATTTATTCATGAAAAACTGTTGTGATTTTTCAAACCACGTTTTTCTTCTTACGACTTTCGGTTTTACTTCAATTCCGTTGAGCTCATCTACCAGGCTCACCACATTTTCAATGTATTTGCCATACATATAATAGATCCAGTATTTGATGATGAAGCAGATTAATAAAATACTTATCATAAGACTTACTGCGAAAATGGCAACATTATAACGCTCTTCAAAATGAAACCCTATCTGAATAAGGCATAAAAGAAAAGCAAGGGGAATATAGGAAATATAATAAGCAATATAAATTTCCTTGGAGATTAAAAGCTGGGTTTTAATCGCAAACAGGTCATAATTGGTATTGATACTGCTTTTTTTAAGCAATCTGTACAATTTGATAAACCTGGAATAAAAATAAATAATAAAGCCCAGTGATAAGATCACTTCAAATATCGATATTGTTTTGATATTGGAATCATGGGTGGCAAAAGGAAAACCATACAAAAGTGTGGGTAATGTAACGATCATTAACCAAAATTCAGTTTTCATATTGATCCTTATCATCTCCAGGGGAGAATGAATTTCATTCTGTTTTTCCAAAGAGATCTCCGGAAGATCCTGTTTATCTTTATTCCAAAGTTCTTTAAAATTTTCTAATTCCATTTCCTTATTGTTTAGGTTTAAGCGGTCCTTTGCTTTTCAATTATTTCTTTCAGCTTTATTTTAGCTCTGTTAAGCTTCACTCTTGCATTTACTTCCGTAATTCCCAACTGCCTGGCAATTTCTTTACCCGGAAAATCTTCTAAAAAGAAAAAAATAAGTGCTTTATCAATAGGACTTAGCTGATGAATCGCTTCATACATCATTTTCATATTTTTATCATCGGTATCATTATAATTCTCCTGATGGATCGTAAAATTTTCGATGTTCTGATGCTGTATAAAATTGCGTTTTTTTTCACTTCGTAGAAATACAATGGCTGTATTAAGCGCTGTTCTGTAAAGCCAGGTTGAGAAATCACTTTTCCTTTGGAAATCTTTGTATGACTTCCAGGCCTGGTAAACAATCTCCTGATAGAGATCATTCTGGTCTTCCTGATTATCCATATACATCTTAGAGATTTTGAAAACCACTCCTTTGTGCTTTTCAATCTTCTCCAGAAATTCTTTTTCCAATAAAGACATCCCACTTCACTCTGTACAGTTAGTAAGATTTTCACACAAATGTTACATATTTTAACAAAAAAAATCATTTTAAATTAAGTTTTAACAAAAATCAATCTTATTTTTTCACTTACTGAATAAATTCATGTAGGACGATTGCTTATATCAGATGTAAAATTAAAGCTCCGGCAGGAAATTAAAATTTCCTGCCGGAGCTTCTTATGTAATCACTTAATTAAAAAATATAATCTGTGCTCAGGAAGTTGGAATCATGTTCTCTTACAATTGTATTTAACAGGTTCCTGTTGGAATCCGTTACTTTTGCCGCTACCAGAGAACGGATTGAGAATGAACGAAGCGCATCAAAAACAGAAAGGGTACCTTCCGCACTGTCTTTTCTTCCGGTAAACGGAAATACATCCGGACCACGCTGAGCCTGGCAATTGATATTCACCCGGCTTACCAGATTCACAAATGAGTCAATTAATTTTGATACTTCATGCGGATCTTCACTGAAAATACTTACCTGCATCCCGTGTGAAGCGTTCACCTGATAGTCAACAGGCTCATCGATACTATCAAAAGGAACAACAGGAATCACAGGCCCAAACTGTTCTTCATGATATAATTTCATTTCACTGTTCACCGGATACACTACTGCAGGAAACATAAAAGAAGCTTCATTATAGCCTCCGTTTTCATTTAATACTTTCGCGCCTTTTGCCAGGGCATCATCAATGCATTCTTTGAGATATGGTGGCTTATTAACTTCAGGAAGCGGTGTAATTTTCACATCTTTTTCCCATGGAAGCCCCGGTTTTAAAGCAGATACCGCAGCATTCAGCTTTTCAGTGAATTCGGCGACAACTTCTTTTTGTACAAATATCAATTTAAGGGCTGTACAGCGCTGCCCGTTAAAGGAAAGTGCGCCCAGGATACATTCACTTACCGCTACATCAAGATCTGCATTTTTGGTAACGATCGCTGCATTTTTAGCATCCAAACTTAATATCGCCCTTAAACGGTTAACTTTCGGGTGTAATTTTTTCAGTCCGTTGGCTACCTTACTTGATCCGATGAAAGCCAGAACATTCACTTTCCCGCTTTCCATAATCGGGGTGATGATCTCAGAACCTTTTCCGTATAATGTATTTACAGTACCTTTAGGGAAAGCTTCCTTAAAGGCATTCAACAATGGATAATGGGCCAGAACACCATGTTTGGGCAATTTAAATAAGATGGTATTCCCCATAATCAATGCAGGGATCAGGGTGGTAAATATTTCGTTCAAAGGATAATTGAATGGTCCCATACTCAATACAACTCCCAGCGGAGCTCTTCTGATCTGGGCAATGGTTCCTTCCGCCTGCTGGAAACGTGATGATTCACGGTCAAGGTCTTTCAAGGCATCAATGGTCTGGTTGATGTAATCTACGGTGCGGTCAAATTCTTTGGTAGAATCAGCCAGGGTTTTTCCGATTTCCCACATCAGCAGTTTGATAATCAGGTCCCGTTGCTGAATCATCAGGTATACAAACTTCTGCATGCATTGTATACGCCCTTCAACGGACATCGTGGGCCATTCTCCAAGGCCATTGTCATAGGCTTTAACTGAAGCTTCAAGCACTTCCATTGCATCTTCCGGGCCTATATTCGGGATACTTCCCAACATTTTTCTTTCCAATCCGTTTTCTGTAGGAATACAAACCGGGGAATAAATATTTGTGACCTCTCCTTTCCATTCTACAAGTTCACCATTCAGCAGATAGGTTCTCTGATGGATTTCAGGGACTTTATATTCTTCAGGGATTTCATTTTCGCTTTTAAAAATTTCGTGAAATGACGGCTTATGTATTGAATCCATAAATCTATTTTATTTTTTTAATAATTAAGAGTAATTTTTTTGTCAGAATAAAGGTAGATGTTAAAATTGATTTTAAAAATAGCCAGGTAATAGATTTGTTCTATTTGAAGACTGTTTGAATTAAAATTAATGTTGGGTACTAAAAAAATGAATAATTTTACTGAAAATAAAATTTATGCTTTCAAAATTAACTTTCAGCACGTTATTTTTTTTCTCAATATTTGCTTTTGCCCAAAACACGGTTTTGATGGGAGGAAAGCCTGTGCATACTTACGCAAAATTGCCATCGGTAAATAAAGCAGCTCCAAAATTTACCCTTACAGATGTTACGATGAAAGATCAGTCATTAGATTCCTATAAAGGGAAATTCCTGATCCTTAACATCTTTCCAAGCGTAGACACCGGCGTTTGCTCGGCTTCTGTACGTCATTTTAATGAAGATGCTGCCAATATTCCGAATACGGTTGTTCTTTGTATTTCCAAAGATTTGCCTTTCGCGCAAAAGAGGTTTTGTGGAGCAGAAGGAATAAAGAATGTAGTAATGCTTTCTGATTTCCGTTCTGATTTTGGAAAAACTTATGGTGTAGAGATCACAGATTCTGTGATGAAAGGTCTTTTAAGCAGGGCCGTTGTTGTGATTGAACCTTCAGGAAAAATCGTTTATGAAGAACAGGTTGCTGATATTTCACACGAACCGGATTATGAAGCGGCTATCGCAGCAGTAAAAAAAGTAAATTGATTTTTAAAGTATTTTAAAAACAGCTCCGGCGATCTTCGATCGCCGGAGCTGTTTTATCTTCTATTTAAGCATTGGAAAAACTTTCTTCCTGAATAGGAATACCACTACCGCTACAGCTATCAATGCCAGAATCGAAGTATAAAGGTTTATTCTCGGAAGATTCAATTCCAGAATTTCTTTTTTTATTTGCTCTTCCGAATAATCTGTTTCATTTTTAATGTCCGGGGTTTTAGATATTGTCAATCTTTCTTTTAAAACCAAATCATCAAACCCATATTCTTTTGCCAACTGATAATTTGCGTAGGCATCAGGCTTCCAGCCTACGAGATATGAGATATTTCCCAGATCAAATAAAAGCCGGGCAACAATTTTATCTTTAGGCTTAACAAAAGAGATTCTCTCATTCAATTGATAATATAACATTTTGCGCAGAGCATGCAGGTCTTCAGTATCAGTTTTCGGGTATTTCCCTTTTCCGAAATCTTTACCTATCAGAAAATCTGAAGTATAATATTTTTCTCCTTTTAATTTTGCTTTTAAAATATTGACATGAATCCACTCTGATCCTGAATGAGAATGGGGATCAATGGCAATAGATTTTTCAATCCATTTTAATGCTTCTTTATTATCACCTATTAATTCATAAGCTGTTCCCATATTTGAAGCCGTTGAATATCTACCGGGTTTTATAGACTCAATTTGTTTGTAAAGCTCAACTGCTTCTTTATATTTCCCCTGGATAATTAAAATATAACCCTTATCAGAGAGATAATCAAGGTCTTTTGTCTTTTTGTAACCTTTTTCAAGTGACAGAATAATATAATCCAGATCTTTGGGAAAATCGTGCCCATAAGGAACACCATATTCCTGATCTGTATATAATGTCAGTTTATTGGCAAGTTCCCGGGTATCTCCGTTCAAACAGGCCAGTGAAGGAGTAAATAATGAAAATATAAAAACTAAGGTTAATAATATTTTTCTCATATAATTTTATTTCTTTTTTGTCTTAATCTCAATCACTCCGTTTTCACCTTCTTTACCATACAGTTTTTTTGCTCCATCACCTGAAAGTACATTGATACTTTTAACCCTATCAGGGTTTAACTTCCGCATTTCAACTTCGGAGATTTTCTTACCGTTTAATAAGATCACCGGTTTACCGGCAGCTCTTGAAAGCGGTGCGCCCAGTCGGATTGTTCTATTTCTATATGCTGAATCATTGATGGGATGATTGATGTTAACCCCCTTTGTCCGGTCAATAATTTTCACTTTTTCATTTTTTATTTCCTGCGCCTTTACTGTTGCTAAAGTTCCACCCGTCGCCAGTAACCCGAATGCTATTTTAGCAGCTATTGAAAAACTTAAGTTTCTTCCCAACTGGTCACCCCTGAATCTTCCACATATTTTTTCCCCGGAATTCAGTCTGTTCAAAAGCTCTTCATCTGAAAAACCAGTAAAATCCTGAACGGTTTCAGAACATATCTGACAGAATCTTCCTTTTTCATCCGGCGTCATATATTCCCAGTTTTCATGACATGGTTTTGGAATGCTAAGTTTCATAAGATCTTTTTATTTTAAAAGATGCTCTGTTTGGGGAAAAGGTTGGAAAAGATTAATCAATATTTGACATTTTTTAATAAAAAATAAACTTTCATCCGCAATATTCGGAAGTGTCATTTTCAGATTCGACTCCCATTTCATTGCTCATATCATGAAAATAATATCTAGTCTTCGCTCCCTCCAATATAATTAAATTCCTGTACTGAATAATATAAAAAAAACAATATCAATAGGTCATCAATAGAATCATTAACTTCCACATAATACATAGATTCCTTACTTTTATTTTTCTCAAATTTAATTTCTATTAAAAGCTTTCCTTTTTCAAATAACTGATTCGTTTTATTTAATTTGAAATTGTAAATCCTAACATCTTCTCCAGACTTAATAATTCTTTCTTTTTGTAAGTCCGTAAAATAAATAATTCCTTTGGAGTTGAAAAGTTCTGCATCATTCTTTAGAAAACCAACATTCCTTATATCATAACTCCTGGAATTAAAAATAATATAATATCCTGAAGAAAAGAATTTATTCATCTCTACAATTCTTCCAATTTCTTTTCGATCCTCCGAAATTAAAACAAACTGTTTATTATTAATTTGAACGGTATATTTTTCCAAGTATTTTATTCTTTACTTTCAATAACAACAACCCGTATTCCCCTACCTTTCCATAAAGCTTTAATTCTCCTTCACCAGAAAGTACACTGATGCTTTTAACCATGATTTTGGCACTTCAGGTCTCGTAGGTAATATTTTTTTTATAAAGTTAATTTATTTTTGAAAAAGGTTAGAAAAGTTTAATCAATGTTTGTCGTTTTTTTCTTAAAAATAAAACCTGCTTCACAGCAGGTTTTTTATATTTAAAAAGTTTTTAAAACAAACTTTCATCTACAAGATTCGGAAGTGTCACTTTCAGATTCGGCTCCACCTCCATTGCTCTTTTGATCGCAAAAATCGCGCCTTCATTTCTTGCCCAGCTTCTTCTTGAAATTCCGTTATTGACATCCCAGAACAGCATAGATTTCAGTCTTCTGTCTGCATCATCACTTCCATCCAGTAACATTCCGAAACCACCATTGATCACTTCTCCCCAGCCTACTCCGCCTCCGTTATGAATGGAAACCCAGGTTGCGCCACGGAAGCTGTCACCAATCACGTTATGGATTGCCATATCTGCTGTAAACCTTGATCCGTCATAGATGTTTGAAGTCTCCCTGTAAGGTGAATCTGTTCCTGAAACATCATGATGGTCCCTCCCCAGAACTACCGGTCCGATTTCACCATTTTTAATCGCTTTATTGAATGCTTCGGCAATTTTCATCCTGCCCTCCGCATCGGCATATAAAATTCTTGCCTGTGAGCCTACGACCAGCTTATTCTCCTGAGCTCCCTTGATCCACTGGATATTATCTTTCATCTGCTGCTGGATCTCTTCCGGTGAATTCTGCTGAATTCCTTCTAAAATCTGACAGGCAATATCATCTGTTTTCTGTAAATCTTCAGGCTTTCCGCTTGTGCATACCCAACGGAATGGTCCGAAACCATAATCAAAACACATCGGCCCCATAATATCCTGAACATAGCTCGGATATCTGAATTCCCTTCCCAGGGTTGGATTTTCAGACATGACATCTGCCCCGGCTCTTGAAGCTTCCAGTAAAAAGGCGTTTCCGTAATCAAAGAAATACGTTCCTTTTTCTGTATGCTTATTGATCGCTGCTGCATGTCTTCTCAGTGTTTCCTGAACTTTCTGCTTGAATAATTCAGGATTTTCAGCCATCATTGCATTCGATTCTTCAAAACTCTGCCCCACAGGATAATACCCGCCTGCCCAGGGATTATGAAGGGAAGTCTGGTCTGAACCAATATCGATTCTTAAATTCTCCTGATCAAATTTTTCCCAAACCTCAACAATATTTCCAAGATATGCCAATGAAACCGTTTCTTTATTGTCCTGGGCTTTTCTTACTCTCTCTACCAATTCATCAAGGTTTTCATGGATTTCATTCACCCATTTCTGTTCATGACGGATTTTTGTGATTTTAGGGTTTACTTCGGCACAAACCGTCACACAACCTGCAATATTTCCTGCTTTTGGCTGGGCACCACTCATACCTCCCAATCCGGAAGTTACAAAAAGTCCGCCTTTAGGTTCTTTTTTTATTTTCCTGAAGGCATTCAGTACCGTAATCGTTGTCCCATGAACGATTCCCTGCGGACCAATATACATATAGCTTCCCGCCGTCATCTGCCCATATTGGGAAACTCCCAGTGCATTAAACTTTTCCCAGTCATCCGGCTTTGAATAATTTGGAATAACCATCCCGTTGGTTACCACCACTCTCGGCGCATCTTTGTGAGACGGAAATAATCCCATCGGGTGACCAGAATACATCACCAGGGTTTGCTCATCAGACATTTCCGACAAATATCTCATCGTCAGAAGATACTGTGCCCAGTTTTGAAAAACAGCACCGTTTCCTCCATAAGTAATCAATTCATGGGGATGCTGGGCAACTGCATAATCCAGGTTATTCTGAATCATCAGCATAATAGATTTTGCCTGCTCAGATTTACCGGGATAATATGTAATCGGCCTCGCCTTCATCTCATAATCCGGACGGAAACGATACATATAAACCCTTCCATACTCTTCAAGCTCCTGCTTAAATTCCGGTAATAACTCCTCATGAAACTGAGGTTCAAAATAACGTAATGCGTTTTTTAAAGCTAATTTTTTTTCTTCGTCAGTTAAAATTTCCTTACGCTTCGGAGCATGGTTGATATTGGTTTCGTATGGTTTAGATGAAGGCAGTTGATTGGGTATACCCTGCTGTATTTGTTCTTGAAAAGTCATAGTACTGTTTAAAGTTCAACGTTTAAATCTCAATTTTAAAATTCAAAATTTTTGACGTTTTAAAGATATTCAAATTAGAAAATACAATGCAAAGAAAACGAAAAAAATTCCCCTCCTCCGGAGGGGTGGATTCCAAAATTTGATAAATTTTGGAAGACGGGGTGGTTAAAATCCATAATGCTCAATAATAAAACGTTCCAGATCTTTCATCACCACAGCTAAATTATTTTTGATATCGAAGTCTGTAATTATAAAAACTTTTAAGGTTAAAGATTCAAGATATTTCTGTCTTTCTTCGTCATATATTTGTTTTTTACCATGGCTCCAACCGTTGATTTCAATAACCAGACCCAATTTTTTCACATAAAAATCAACAATATAATTCCCAATGATCCTCTGTCTGTCAAAATCAATATTGTAGAAAGATCCGGAACGGACCTGTTTCCAGAAAAGAACTTCACTCAGAATTCCAGCTTTGCGCTTATCTCTTAAAAGGTTTTTCAAATGTGGATTGTAGGGAAGTTTTTCAATGAAATTCCTATGGATAGGAATCCCATTGATATGGGTGAGGGTTTCATTCATGTTTGTGTTTTTATTTTAAACCACCCCCGCTTCTCCTTTCAGTTCGAAGCGAGGCTGTCTCAAAAGGGGCAGTCTTTTTTCTGTCTCAAAATTTGTAGTTTACGAT
>NZ_AKJY01000004.1 GCF_000282115.1 Chryseobacterium populi | reverse complement strand
ACAAATTTTGAGACAGAAAAAAGACTGCCCCTTTTGAGACAGCCTCTTTTTTATTACTGGAACTGGTGCATTCCCTGGGGAACACAATAGTATTTCCCTTCAATAAAACATTGAACATGTTCATCTGCACATTCATTGCAGACCTGGCCACCGGCCATAATTTTTTTCATTCTTTCTTTACATAACTTTTTCATATGATTTGATTTAAAAGGTTAGAGCCTAAAGATAAAAACATAATGAATGCAAAAGCTGAATGATCAGTCGTATTTTACTTTCATCAACATAATATGTATATGATTTTGTAAGATGTTGGATTTCAGGTGCAATATTGTGTTTGTAGTAAATAATTCATTAAATTTATATAAACATTAAATATTATATTATGAAAAAGTTATTTTTATTCTTTTTATCCATATGTGTAATATGCAACGCACAGGTCTTTTCAGAAGACTTTAACAGTGGTAGTACACTCCCGGCAGGGTGGGCAGCAGATAATCCGGATACATCTTATAACTGGGGAGTGGGAACTCAGAACGGTTTTGCTTCCTTTCCCAGTGGAGCCGCTTTTTTTGATGATGATGCCGCCGGACCGACAAGTATAAATACCAATGCCAGATTGATTTCACCTGTCATCAATCTTACCGGGGTCTCAGCTCCCAAGCTTTCATTTAAATATGCCAATAAAACATATGACCTTGATTCTATTCTGAAAGTTGAAGCATTCAACGGGACAGTATGGGTACAGATATTTATGTCTTCTGGTGATAAAGGAGTCTGGGATATTGATTTTAACACATTTTCATATGTGGTGACCACTTATGAAATCGCTGCGGATATTGATCTGACACCCTACGCCAATGCCAATTTCCAGCTAAGATTTGTTTACGATGATGCAGGGGATTATTCTTATGGTATTGTTGTGGACGACTTACTGATCACAAGTGGTGGGACTCTGGGGACTTCGGAGATTTCTGTTGCCGGTAAAGTGAAGGTATATCCGAATCCTGTAAAAGATAATGTTTTCATTACATCCGATCATCAAAATAAGATAGGAAAAGTAAGTATTATTGATATGTCCGGAAAAACCATAAAGACCTTTGATAAGAAGCTGGAGTCCTATGATTTATCTGATCTTCCGAGGGGAACCTACATAATGACCATCAATGAAGATAAAGATGCCATAAAGAAAAAAATAATAAAAGAATAAACTTAGAATCCTCTGATCCATTTTCGAAAGGTTTTAATGTAAAAGATAAACTAAAATTTTAGTTGTTAGATAAATTAATAGATTTTGACAATGCTTCAAATAGCTTTTTCAATGTGTTTATTTCCGGGTATTGAAGTAATTTTGTTTATCTAAATTTAATTTATGGATTTATTGGAAAAATTAAACTGGAGATTTGCTACCAAAGCAATGAACGGTCAGAAAATACCACAGGAAAAAGTGGATAAAATATTGGAAGCGGCAAGATTAGCACCTACTTCCAGCGGGTTGCAGCCTTTCGAGATCATTGTAATCACCAATCAGGAAATAAAAGAGAAAATAAAGCCGGTAGCGTGGGATCAGCCACAGATCACCGATTGTTCGCATCTTTTAGTGTTTGCAGCTTGGGATAACTATACTGAAGAAAGAATCAATACTATGTTTGATCTTACCAATGAGATCAGAGGATTCAAAAATGAAGGCTGGGAAAATTATCGACAGTATCTGTTAAGTACTTATCCGCCGAGAACAGCGGAAGAGAACTTTACCCATGCGGCAAAACAGGCTTATATTTCTTTCAGTGCAGCTATTATTGCAGCAGCATTTGAAGGGGTAGATTCAACACCGATGGAAGGATTTTCACCGGAAGAGGTGGACAAGATCCTGAATTTAAAGGAGAAGGGTCTAAAAAGTGTCTTACTTTTGCCATTAGGGTACAGAGATGCCAATAATGACTGGTTGGTGAACCTGACCAAAATAAGAAAACCAAAAGAAGATTTCATTACCGAAGTCAACTAATTTTTTCTCATAGAAAAAGCCCTTTTTATCGAAAGGGCTTTTATATGATATTAAAGGTCAGGGCTGGGCTTCCAGTCTACCACAGCTCTGATAAAGGCTTCTGCATTTTCCAGCGGAATGTTTGGTAAAATTCCATGGCCAAGATTAGCAATATACCTGTCTTTTCCGAAACGGTTGATCATTTCATTCACCATTTTCTTAATGGTTTCGGGTTTCGAGTGCAGTCTTGCCGGATCAAAATTCCCTTGAAGAGTCATCGTATGATTCGTCAGAGTCCTTGCAAATTCAGGTTTGATTGTCCAGTCAACTCCCAGTGCTGATGCTTTAGACATTGTCATTTCTTCCAATGCAAACCAGCATCCTTTTCCGAAGACCACCACATGAGTAAGAGGGCTTAATGCTTCGACAATCTGGTTGATATATTTCCATGAGAATTCCTGATAATCATCAGGGGAAAGCATTCCGCCCCATGAATCGAAAATCTGTACTGCAGAAACGCCTTTTTCTACTTTTCTTTTCAGATAAGCAATCGTTGTATCTGTAATTTTCTGAAGTAGTAGATGAGCCGCTTCCGGCTGTTGGAAACAGAACGATTTGGCAATATCAAAAGCCTTACTTCCTTTTCCTTCTATACAATAGCAAAGAATTGTCCAGGGTGAGCCTGCAAAGCCGATCAATGGAATTTCATTATCTAATTTAAGAAGAGTAAGCTCGATGGCATCGAAAACATATCCTAAAGTATCATCAACATTGGGAACTTCAATATTCTGAACCTGTTCCATTGTTCTGATCGGTGTATGCAGCCATGGCCCTACTGATTCCTTCATTTTAAAATCAATTCCCATAGCCTGAGGGACTACAAGAATATCAGAAAATAAGATCGCAGCATCCAACGGAAATCTTCTGATCGGCTGTACAGTTATTTCAGCAGCCAACTCAGGAGTCTGGCATCTTGTAAAGAAATCATATTGATCACGAAGAGCAATGAATTCCGGAAGGTATCTGCCGGCTTGTCTCATCATCCATACCGGTGGTCTTTCCACTGTTTCTCCGCGAAGAGCTTTTAGATAAAGGTCGTTTTTAATCATAATTTATTTTAAACTAATACTGCCATATTACTTCCGGCAATAAGTGCTTTATTGGCTGATCATTTTCTTTTGTATCAACTCCAGGACAGTCTTCATATTATTTCCTTCTGAGGTAAAAATAGGATGGGAAGTGTATTTTTTCAACTCATTGGATGTGGTTTCTCCAATAGAAAATATCATTATATCTTCCAGTGAATTCTGTTTTGCAAAACTACGAACTCCACTCGGACTGAAAAAAACTACGGCATGATATTTTTCAGTTATTAAAGGATTGATTTCCTCCGTATGATAAACTGTTATTTTTTTGTATTTGATATTCTGCAATGGCAGATCACTATCCAGTACATCGATTGCCAGGTTTCCGCAGAAATGCAGGAATTTTTCCTGCGAACAGCTTCCGATGATAAATCTTGAAAGAGTTTCTGCATTTTTCAGAACCTTAAAAGTTCCGAAACCGTATTTTCTTAATTCTTTTTTTGTCTTTTCCCCTACACAATAGATTTTGTTGTAATTCCTGGCAGTGAAATCTTCATTGGGTTTGAAATGATTTTGAAAAAAAGAAGTTACTCCGTTGACACTTGTAAAGATTAAAGAATAGTCCTTTAGGTCAAAAGGATTTACTTTAATAGGAGAAGTCTTAATTACTTCAATACAATTAACCGCAATATGCTCCCCTAATTCTTTGGATAAAACAGATGGGTCTATATTTTTGGTAAATAAGATATTCATGACATTCAACAGATGAGATAAAAAGGAGTGAAATTTTACAGCAGATTCTTAATTTCTGCCATTAATTCTTTTCCGCCGTTTTCAAGAACAATTTTTGCAAACTTTTCTCCAAAATTTTCGGAATCATTGTAGATGAAATTTTCATCTGTAGCGATACAGTTTTTACCGTCAAGCGAACAAAGTGCTGCCTTAAAACGGATCTGATCATCAAAAATTTCAGCGAAAGCTCCGATAGGTGCTGTACAGCCACCTTCAAGAGTCCTTAAAAAGTTTCTCTCAATATCTACACAAATCTGTGTATTCTTATGATTAATCCTGCTTACAATTTCGTTGATCTCTTTTTTATCAGAATGCCCTGCAACGGCAATTACGCCCTGTGATGGAGCAGGAATCATTAAAGGCAACATTTCGTAGCCGATGTCCATTTTCATTCTTTTGATGCCAGCCAGAGACAGAATTGTGGCATCAAAGTCCTGATCTTCGAGTTTTTGAAGACGTGTCTGGATATTTCCACGAATATCGGAAAATGAAGCCTCAGGATAATGTCTCAGCCAGAAGGCCCTTCTTCTAAGGCTGCTGGTTGCAAGCTTTAGCTCGTGGAATTCTTTGTCCTTAGCTGATTCTTTTCTGATCAGGATGTCCTGAGGATAATCTCTTTCCAGATAAGCAATGAGCTCGATATTTTCCGGTAACCGGGTGGGTACATCTTTTAAAGAATGTACTGCAATATCAATTTCATCATTCAATAATGCCGTATCAAGGTCTCTTGTAAAGACACCGGTGATCCCTAAGGAATAAAGAGGCTGACTAAGATTTTTATCACCGGATGAAATGATAGGTGTAATCTCAGTCATATAGTTATTGTTCTGCAAGTGTCTTGCAACTTCTCTTGCCTGCCAAAGAGCAAGTGCGGAATTCCTTGTTCCTATTCTAATGCTTGTCATTGAATTCGTTGTTTGGTTGTTCAACTAATATTTCGTGCATTAATTTACTAATTTCTTCGGCTTTCAAAGGATTATCGATGATGTATTTTGCAAAACGATTGGTAATTTTCTGAATCA
This sequence comes from Chryseobacterium populi, assembly GCF_000282115.1. Classification (GTDB taxonomy): domain Bacteria; phylum Bacteroidota; class Bacteroidia; order Flavobacteriales; family Weeksellaceae; genus Chryseobacterium; species Chryseobacterium populi. The sequence goes on along the minus strand of NZ_AKJY01000004.1, from coordinate 69,014 downwards.
TCTTATCAGAAAGCTCCATATCATTGACATTGATGTATTTGTTTTTTCTGTAAAACTGGTGCATTTCATTACGTTCCATATTTTTTAAAACCGCTTTGAAATGATGAATGTTGGGAGCCAGCCTTCTTTTCTTTTCCCACTCAAGAAAATCTTTGGTCATTTCCTTGATGATTTTTTCAGCTTTCGGAATTTCTTTTTCCCTTTGCTGAATCGTCTCCTGAATCTGTTTTGAAAGTTCATCGACATCAACAAGCGTTACATTTTGATTGTTGGTGACATCTTTTTCAACATTATGAGGAATAGAAAGGTCAATAATTAAGGTTTCCTTTCCGTTCGGGAAATGAGAAGTGTTTACAATAGGATGTTTTGCTCCTGTTGCCACGATAAGGATGTCTGTATTTTTTAATTCCTTGTCAAAATCAGAATAATCAACATGAGGAATATTATATTTCTGGGAAATCTTTTCAGCTTTCTCCTGGGTTCTGTTCGTTATTTTTATCTTAGGCTGGTAAACATGCTTTACCAGGTTTTCTACTGTGTTTTGTCCGATCTCTCCAACGCCTAAAAGCAGGATGTTTTTTTCAGCAATTCTTTTCTGGCTGTTAAGGATATAATGAACGGCAGCATAGGAGACAGATGCAGCCCCATTGGAAATACCGGTTTCATTTTTAATTCTTTTTGAAATCTGAATCGCAGAATTGATCGATCTTTCCAGATATGGGTTGGAGTTTTGTCTTTCCTTTTTGAAACGGGCATATGCTTTTTTAATTTGTCCGATGATTTCAAAGTCCCCAATGATCTGGCTTTCCAGACCGGCAGCTACTCTGAATAAATGGATTAATGCTTCTTCTTTGGTCAGAATATTGGCATACTGAAGAAAATCAGTAAGATGCACCCCGATTGTTTTACAATATTCTTCCGCTATCAGAAGATAGTTGGGAGAGGTAGTGTAAATTTCGGTTCTGTTACAAGTGGAAACCACAAAGGCATCTCCAAGATTTTCATCATGAATCCGGGTAACAAAATTTTTTATATTTTCATCAAAAAACGCAAACTTTCCCCGCGTCTCTCCATCAGCCTTTTCATAGCTTATAGAAAGTACGGCGAAATTTGATGTTTGATGTATATTGGAATACTGTAACATAAGCAGGAGCAAATTTACGTTTTTTTTAATTAAACATTTTCTGATAATGTATATGATTGTTATCGTAAAAAACTATTTTGGATCCGGTAGCTGAGGCTTGATCGCTATCGGTGAAAAGAAGCTTTTGATTCGGGGTACGGGTTGTTGAAAGACAAATGTTTATCCTGAACATATTTTATTTTTTACACTTTACAAAAAAATCAAAGCTTGCTTTAAGAGGCCTCTTTAAGTAAGAAAAACAAAAGTTAGTAAAAAAAATAAAATTTTAATAAAATTTTAACCAAATTATATGCTTGCCAAATTTCATTCGTAGCCTTAAATTTATATCTTTGTAATCTTAAAATCAGAAGAAAAATATGAGTTTATTCGATATGTTTACGCAAGAAATTGCGATAGACCTTGGAACTGCAAACACGCTTATCATCCATAATAACAAGATTGTTATAGATCAGCCGTCAATTGTTGCAATTGAACGTTCTACGGGAAGGCCGATCGCGGTAGGAGAGCAGGCAAAACACATGCAGGGGAAAACTCATGAAGATATCAAAACAATTCGTCCGTTAAAAGATGGAGTAATTGCAGATTTTCATGCTTCTGAGCATATGATCAAAGAGTTTATCAAAAAAATCCCCGGGATTAAGGGGAAATTTATCCAACCGGCTTTAAGAATCGTAATCTGTATTCCTTCAGGAATTACAGAAGTTGAAAAAAGAGCGGTGAGAGATTCTGCACAGAAAGTGAATGCAAAAGAAGTGAGATTGATCTATGAGCCGATGGCTGCCGCAATAGGAGTTGGAATTGATGTACAGAAGCCTGAGGGAAATATGATTATTGATATAGGAGGTGGTACTACGGAAATTGCTGTAGTGGCATTGGGAGGTATCGTTTGTGATAAATCTGTGAAAATTGCAGGTGATGTATTTACCAATGATATTGCTTATTACCTGAGAACGCATCATAATCTTTACATCGGTGAAAGAACAGCTGAAAGAGTGAAAATTGAAGTAGGATCTGCTGTTGAAGATTTAGATGTTGATATTGAAGATATCCCGGTACAGGGGCGGGACCTTATCACCGGTAAGCCGAAGGAAATCATGGTAGGCTATAAAGAAATTGCCCGTGCATTAGACAAATCGATTATCAGAATTGAAGATGCCGTAATGGAAACTCTTTCTTTAACCCCACCGGAATTGGCTGCCGATATTTATAAGACAGGTATCTATCTTGCCGGTGGTGGTGCTTTATTGAGAGGTCTTGCAGACAGAATTCATAAAAAGACAGGGCTTCCTGTTTTTGTAGCGGAAGATCCGTTAAGAGCTGTCGTTCGTGGAACCGGTATTGCGCTTAAGAATATGGATAAATTCAATTTCTTAATAAAATAATTTTAACTTTTTACGACACTTTATCTGAATGGGATTTTTGCTGAGATTATTTTCGAAGAATGCTCTTTTTGTCTTCTTTATTTTCTTGCAAATTATTGCTCTGGTTCTGATATTCTCTAAAAATGCCATGCAGAAATCCTGGATTGCAGGTCAATCGGCCGCTTTAAATTCCTGGATTTCCGGATATATTGATGAAGGGGTTTCATACCTTAAGCTGAAACAGATCAACGAAGACCTTGTTGCCCAGAATAAAGCTTTAATGACGGAGCTTTATGGAAAAGAAGGTACGAAGAATCCTGTTTTCAGAAAAGTTCACGATACTTTAGGAGGCGGGCAGATCTATACATTTGTAGACGGGGAAATTGTTTTTAACAGTATCAACAGACGTAATAATTACTTTACCATCAATCGCGGAAAACGCGACGGGGTATTTCCTCAGATGGGTGTAATGGCCCCGAAAGGTATCGCGGGAATCGTTATTAATTCTACAGACAGCTATGCCTTGGTTCAGTCTGTTTTAAGTGTCAGCACGATTAGAATTAATGCTTCCCTTAAAAACTCAGGATATTTTGGAACACTTACCTGGAACGGAGACAACTCGAGGGTGATGCATCTGGCAGATATTCCGAAGTATGTTGCATTAAAAGTTGGAGATACCGTTGTTACAGACGGTAAATCAGCTATTTTCCCTAAAGGTGTTATGATCGGAACAATCGCGGGATATTCCGTAGACAATAAAACAGGATTCTGGGACATTTCAGTAGAACTGAGTGAGAAGATGGGCGCTTTAAATAAAGTATTTGTCGTTAAAAACCTAAAGAAAGCTGAAGTACAGAAAATTCAGGATACATTACAGGCAGTAATAAAAAAAGAAAATGATTAGCAGGACTTTATTTACGGATATATTGATCATGATTTTTCTTGTTGCACTGCAAATTTTTGTATTGAACAGGATCACTTTACTGGGTAAATATACTCCGGTGCTATATCCCGTATTCGTTATGTTTTATCCTTTCTTCAGAAATAAATTTCAATTTTTAGCATTAAGCTTCCTGATTGGTCTGGCAGTTGATGCATTCTTAAATTCATGGGGTATCAATGCATTGGCAACCACTTTGATTGCCTATTTCAGAACGTTGATTTTCAGGACTTCTACAGATACTTCCACAGACTTTTTCTCATTTCAGTCCCTTCAATGGGCGCAGTTTTTGCTGTTTCTTTTTTCAAGTATCTTTCTGCATCAGCTTTTAGTACAATATATTGAGTTTTTTAAGTTGAGCAGATTTTTTGAAATATTTCTTAATGTGTTGGTAACAAGTATAATTTCCTTTATATTTATCGTTATTTACGCATTAATATTTAAAATCAAACAAAAAGTTTGAACACACGTTATTTAAAAATCTTTGCCGCGCTTGCTGTTGTTGCCCTTATTTTTGTGGCAAGGCTTGCTTATTTACAATTGTTTACAGACCGTTATGCCTTAAACGCGGCCAACACTTCCATTAAAATCGAATACATTATTCCGCAGAGAGGGGTTATTTTTGATAGAAACGGGAAAATTATGGTGGGTAATCAGCCTGCCTATGAAATTTCTTTTACCCAAGCTTTAATGAAGCCTGATTTCGATACACTGGGATTTTGTAATTTGATGAAAATCAGTAAAAACGATTTCATTAATAAGATCAATACCATCAAGAAAGAAAAATATTATTCCAAGCTGACTCCCATGACGTTTATCAAAGACCTCAGCAGGGAAGATATCGCAAGGGTTCAGGAAATCATCTTTAAATATCCTGCTTTCAGTATTGTTTCAAGGCCTCAGCGTCAGTATGAAGTTTCTACTTCCGGAAACCTTTTAGGATACACCAGTGAGGTGAACGAAAAAGAAATTAAAAAAGATTCAATATACTATCTGCCGGGAGACTTCATTGGAAAAACCGGGGTTGAAAAGTCCTATGAGAAAGAGCTTCGCGGAGTGAAGGGAATGAAGTATATTCAAAAAGATATTAAGCTTCGGAATATAGGCTCCTATAAAAACGGGGCACTGGATAAAGATGTAGTGACCGGAAAAGACATTACATTGACCATTGACTACGATCTTCAGAGAATGGCTGAAGAAATGCTGGTTAATAAACACGGGGCAATTGTTGCTTTAGATCCGAATAACGGTGAAGTTCTGGTTGCAGCCACAGGTCCGGATATTGATCCGAATCTTTTTACAGGGCCAAACAAATCAAAAAATTTATACGCTTTATCCAAAGACACCCTTTACGAAAATAAGCCCACATTCGACAGATCTTTGCAGGCAGGCTATCCTCCGGGCTCCACTTTCAAGTTGTTGACTGCCTTATCTGCAATGCAGATGGGTGTGATGGATGAGAATACTATTTTCCCTTGCGGTGGCGGGTTTAATTACAGAGGATTAAGAATTAAAGGGCACGGTGGTGCAGAACCGTTGATTCCTTCAATCCAGGTTTCAAGTAACTGCTATTTTTCTTATGCCTATTTAGCTATTCTTAATAAATATCCGGGAAATCCTTCAAAAGGAGTTGATGAATGGAAAGCCATCATGAGCAGTTTTGGAGTGGGAGAGTTTTTGAATAATGATTTCGCAGTGGGAGCAAAGGGAAGAATTCCATCCGGAGAATTTTATGAAAGAAGGATGAAATCCATTCTTAAGGCGAGTGGTTCCAAAAAAGATTATAAAAACTGGGATGCTTTGGCTACCGGTGCGGTTTTCAACGGAATGGGACAGGGCGACGTAATGGTGACACCCCTTCAGCTTGCCAATTATGTGGGAGCTATTGCCAATAAAGGGTGGTATTACACGCCTCATATTGTAAAATCAATTGACGGGAAACCTAATCCGGATCCCAGATTTAAAAAGAAACATAAAACATTAGTCGATCCCAAACACTTCGAGCCGGTTCTGAAAGGAATGGAAGCTGTGGTTCTGAGAGGTACGGCAAGAGGTTTAAAATCAAACGACTTTACCCAATTGGCAAAAACAGGTACAGCACAGGTTCCTCAGGGGAAAGACAACTCTATTTTTGTATTGATTGCACCTGCTGATAAACCCAAAATTGTGGTAGTAGCGGTAATGGAACATGCCGGTTTTGGAGCAACATGGGCAGGCCCGGCCAGTACGGTAATTGCAGAAAAATATATTACAGGAGATTTAAAAAGAGAGAACCTTTACAAAAAAATGACCTCGGCTAGTTTTATGCCTGAATATAAAAGGCAATGGGTCGCAGATTTGAAACGTAAAGGTTTATATGTAGAGCCTAAAGCAGATTCCTTAAAGCTTAAGAAAATACAGGACAGCCTGGATTTCATCAAAAAACAGAAAGAAAAGTTACAAAAACAGATAGACACAGAAGTATCAACTAAAAAAAACAGGAAGCAATGAAATGGACAGAAGGATTAGATAAATTAGGCCTTGGTTTGTACTTGCTGCTTTGCCTGTTTGCGATAGCGAATATTTATAGTGTTGATCAGAAGCTGGGTGAAAAACAGTTGATCTTTTTCTGTATTTCTTTATTCGTCGGGCTCGTTATTTTTGTCGGCCGAAGCAAGTTTTTTGAGAATATGTCCGGAATTATTTATATCGGAGGTGTTCTGTTACTGATAGGGCTTTTTCCTTTTGGTAAAGAAATCCTCGGTCAAAAAAACTGGTATAAATTCGGAAGTTTTACAATGCAGCCCGTTGAATTTGCAAAAATAGGGACGGCACTTATGCTTGCCAATTATGTTTCGGGGCCTGATTTTAATTTAAGTAATAAAAAATCCCTCTGGACTTCCCTTGCAATTATAGGAGTTCCTGCGGTTGTGGTACTTGCTATTCCCGATGTGGGTTCAATGCTTGTATTTATTGCGTTTTTCATTGCCTTATACCGGGAAGGATTAAGTGGCTTCCTGTTTGGAGTAGGATTTATTTTTGCTGCGGTTTTTTTAATAGCATTAGCAATTCCGCCTATATATATTGTAATTGCTATTGTTGTAATTGCCGGAGTTTTAATAGCCATGAATTATCATAAGATGTCCTGGGATGTTATTTCTATTTCCAGTATTGTAGGATCAATTCTTCTTTTATGCGGGTTGGCTTTTGCATCACCCTATATTTTAGAAAAACTCCCCAAGCACCAGAGAGAAAGAATTGAAGTTCTTTATAAGGGAGAAAAAGCATTCAGGGATACTTCGGGATATAATTTATTATACTCTAAAACAGCCATCGGATCCGGTGGCCTTTTAGGGAAGGGATACCGTGAAGGTTCGGTGACCCAGGGAAAATTTGTTCCTGAGCAGGAAACCGATTATATTTTCTGTACGGTAGGCGAAGAATGGGGATTTATAGGCAGTGTCATGCTCATAATATGCTACATGATTTTCATCGGCAGGATTTATTACCTCGCAGAAAAGCAGAAATCTACTTTTAACCGTGTTTTTGGATATTGCTTTGCATCGATTCTCCTGATGCACTTTACGATCAATTTAGGGATGGTTATGGGGCTTTTCCCTACAGTTGGTATTCCTTTGCCGTTCTTCAGCTATGGGGGCAGCTCTCTGCTTGCCTTTTCTATTATGACCTTTATTTTCTTTAAACTGAATTATTCGGATAAAAACAGTCTGGTTTAAACAAGAAGCTGGAGGTGATGAGAAGCCTGCAGTGATAATATTATGGATATCTGCAAATCAATTTGAGAACATTTCATTAAGTCAAAATCCTAAAATAAACAATGAAGGAAGCTTATATTACAGACCAGAATTTTAATGATACAGATTTCGTTCAGTTTCCATTGGAAAAAGGAGAATATGAGAACTGTGTATTCAGAAACTGTCATTTTGAATACTTCGATCTTTCTGAATTTAAGTTCACCGACTGTGAATTCATCGGTTGCAATTTAAGTATGGCAAAACTTGAAAATACAGCTTTTCGTGGGGTGAGTTTTAAAGACAGCAAGATGTTCGGGTTACAGTTTAATGACTGTAATGAATTCGGGCTTTCATTTAAATTTGATGGATGCCTTCTTAATAATTCCACATTTTACAAGACTTCTGTTAAAAAAACGGTATTTAAAAATTCAAAGCTCAATGAGGTGGATTTTGAGGACAGTGATTTGTCTTTTGCCAGTTTTACCAACTGTGATCTGATCGGTGCCATTTTTATAAATACCAACCTTGAAAAAGCCGATTTCAGAACTTCTTTCAATTATTCTATAGATCCGGGCTCCAACAGGCTAAAGAAGGCCATATTTTCACTTTCTGAAGTGCATGGGCTCTTGGATAGGTTTGATATTCAAATCGAGAAAAACAGCTAAGTAGAGAAGCTAAAAGTAATGAGAATCTGTCATTCTTTCCTGTAAAATAAGCTTAAAAAATAAAGATCATCAAAATAAAAAAGCCATCAAATAGTTGATGGCTTCATTATTTAAATCAATTATTTAAAATTAAAAACTTGTTGCTGAAGTTGCTGTTGTAGCAGCTAAATTGTTATAAGATTCACCGTTTTCATTAATTACTCTTTTTGCGAATCTGTATTTTGGTCCCCAATAAGAATCATTAAGCGAAGAAATCATAACGCCTCTTGAAGTGGCTGCATGAATGAATTTTACTTCACCATCTTCAGTTACACTTTCTACAATACCTACGTGAGAAATTCTTCTTCCATGGGAAAAGAAAATCAAATCACCTTTCTGTAGGTTTTCTTTTTCAATTCTTTCACCTTCCTGAGCCTGGGAAGCTGCTACTCTTGGTAAGCTAAGCCCTGCTGCTGCTCCGAATACAGAAAGAACAAAAGCTGAACAATCTATACCGTTTCTGGTCATTCCTCCATATCTGTAAGGAGTTCCAAGGTATGTTTCAGCTTCAGTTAAGATATTGTCTATCGTTTTATTGTATTTGACTGCTTTGGCAATCTGAGAATTTTTAATAGAATTTTTAGCGTTGGCTATAGATGCCGCCTTTTCAGCAAGAAATGAATTGATCAATGTCTGCTTATCCTGCTCCATTTTCTTGGTATCAATAGAAGCTAGTTTGGCATCTGTTTTGTATTCTTTGGAGTAAGTTGCTGGTTTTGAGACTACGTAATTTGTAACGCAAGATTGTAAAGAAACTGTAGAAACTAAAGCAACTAAATAAAACAAAACTCTTTTCTTCATATATATTTGATTATCCGTGTTAAAAAGGAATATTTATTTCCAAAAGCATTACAAAAGTAAAGATTCCGGTCAAAAGAGCTTAGATATGATTAATGTCAGGTTCTTGTTTTAACATATTTTAACACATTATTTGAGTATGTTAAAGAAAAACAAACCGCAACGTCCCATTTTTGGTGAATGTGCGGTTTTTTTTATTAAGATTTTTTAACAAAATAATTCCACTTTCCTATATATAAAGGCTTTTTTAATTTTTTATATAAAAAACAGACCGGCTATTTTCTTAATAACACCTTAAAATCTTTTCTGTTTCAATGGCTTATTTTTATAATAGTTTGTCATGGTTTTCGTTTATACAGCATGATCGGGAATGAAAATATAACAGTTCATAATTTACTGAACTGAAACCAGCCAGACCTATAAAAAAACTCCCCGGAAAATACGAGGAGTTTAAACTAATATGGAACTTTACAGATGTTATTTTGTAAATAACATTTCTCTATATTTGGTCATCGGCCAAAGCTCATCATCAACCATCATTTCAAGATCATCAGAAGCTTCTCTGATCACATCGAATAAAGGTTTTACTTTGTTGCAGTAATCTTCTGCCTGCTTTTGACTGTTTGATACTGCTTTTGCAGCTTCTCTTGCTTTAATAAGATCTTCAACGCCTAATTTGATTTTAGAAACATTTTCAGAAATGTGAGTAATTAAACTCATCTGTTCTTTCGCTAATGTTTTAAATTCTTTGTCTCCGAAAATTTCCTTAAGACCTTTTACGTTTTCAATTAACCTGTTCTGATAATTTAAAGCAGAAGGAATGATATGGTTTCTTGCGATATCACTTAAAACTCTTGCTTCAATATCAATTACGGTAGAGTATTTTTCAAGCTTGATTTCGTTTCTTGCTTCAACTTCTCTGTGGGTGAAAACACCTACTTCTTCATATAAAGCTAAAAACTTCTTATCCATCTCCTGTTTCAAAGCTTCAGGAGTGGTTTTTAAGTTGTTCAATCCTCTTTTCTTAGCTTCTTTTGCCCAGTCATCAGAATATCCGTCTCCTTCAAACATAATGTTTTTACACTGTTTGATGTATTCTCTTAACACGTTGAAGATTGCTTCATCTTTCTTCAGTCCGGTTTCGATAAGAGTATCAACTTCTTTTTTGAAATCACTCAATTGTTTTGCTGCAATCGTGTTCATTACCGTCATGGATTCTGCACAGTTTGCAGAAGAACCTACTGCTCTGATTTCAAATTTATTTCCTGTAAATGCAAACGGGGAAGTTCTGTTTCTATCTGTGTTATCTAAAAGGATTTCAGGAATCTTTCCAACCACATTCAGCTTTAATTCAGTTTTTTCTTCCGGAGATAATTTTCCGTTAGTCACTTTTTCAAGCTCTTCCAACACTCTGAACAACTGGCTTCCAATGAACACAGAAATAATTGCCGGTGGGGCTTCGTTGGCACCCAATCGGTGATCATTACTTGCAGAAGCGATACTTGCCCTTAAAAGGTCTGCATATTCGTGAACCGCTTTAATCGTATTCACGAAGAATGTTAAGAACTGTAAGTTTTTCTTAGGGTTTTTTCCCGGGCTTAATAAGTTTTCTCCGGTATCAGTAGCTAAAGACCAGTTGTTGTGCTTTCCGCTTCCGTTTACCCCGGCGAATGGTTTTTCGTGGAATAAAATGTGGAAATGGTGTTTGTGAGCTACTCTTGCCATAATGTCCATCAATAAAGAGTTGTGGTCTACAGCTACGTTTACTTCTTCAAACATCGGAGCCAGCTCAAATTGGTTCGGAGCCACCTCATTATGTCTTGTTGTTACCGGGATACCCAATTTCATACACTCGATTTCCAGCTCTTTCATGAAGTTCATTACCCTTGTAGGAATAGATCCGAAATAATGATCATCCAGCTGTTGTCCTTTTGCAGGAGAGTGTCCCAATAAAGTTTTACCGGTTAATACTAAATCCGGACGAGATTGATACAATGCCGAATCAACCAGGAAATATTCTTGTTCCCAACCTAAAGTAGGAGTTACTTTTGTTACGTTTTTGTCAAAATACTGCATTACGTTCGTTGCAGCTTCGTCTACAGCGTTCAATGCTCTCAACAAAGGTGCTTTATAATCTAAAGTTTCTCCGGTATAAGAGATAAAGATAGATGGAATACAAAGTGTAGTTCCCATAATGAACGCCGGGGAAGTAGGATCCCATGCTGTATAACCTCTTGCTTCGAAAGTGTTTCTGATACCACCGTTCGGGAAAGAAGATGCATCCGGCTCCTGCTGGATCAGTAAGTTTCCGCTGAATCTTTCGATGGCTCTGCCGCCTTCGATAGGGGTGAAAAAAGAATCATGCTTTTCAGCAGTTGTCCCTGTCAATGGCTGGAACCAGTGAGTATAGTGGGTTGCCCCTTTGCTCATCGCCCAGTCTTTCATAGCTACAGCAACCTGGTCAGCAATGTGTCTCTGGATTTTAGTTCCTTTCTTAATTGCATCTAATATAGAAGTAAATGCTTCTTTCGTTAAATATTCTCTCATAGTTTCTTCTGAGAAAACATTTTGACAGAATAATTCTGACAGTTTTGCAGGAACTTCAACAGAATTATCTCTTCTGAAGTCCTTAAATGGTAAGGTTTCTAACGCTTTGAATCTTAAAGTTGACATAATGAGGTTAATTTTACGGGGCAAATTTACAAAAAAAATGGATTGAAAATATTTTTACCCTATATTTTTTAGGGGTCATTTTGAAAATTATAATTTTTAAACAATTATTTAGTTTTTTAGAAGAGGGTATTTTTAAATTTAAGGTTTGAAGCTCAATATTCCGAAAAGGAATGTTTCATCATTATACATTTTACTTTTTACAAAAACACAACAATATTAAACCCCTTATTAAAAGATACTTAAAATAAGTTGGGCGGAGATTTTGTATATTTGTGTGAAATTTATTTTATGACAAATTCTAGAGCAAGAGAAACAACGGAAGCAATTGAAAGATTGTATATTTCTATGAGACACCTCTTTTACAGAGGTTTTTTTAAACCTGCCGGTGTTTCGGGAGAGAGTATCAGAAGCTTGCTGAAAACAATCAATCCTGAAATTTACGGGACTATGAATGTTCCTAATAAGTTGGAGCTGGATGGGCTGATGTATGTCTTAGACAGGCTTCCGGAGGGAATTGAAGAATGCGCTTTTATTCATCTTACTTCAGATGAGGGTTTTGATAAAGGAAGTTTCGAACCTATTGTTCCCAAAAAGAGAAGAAGAAACTGTTACAGGATAGACGAGCATCAGATGAATATTGAAGTTCTTCTGGGACGTTCTGAAATTTATGATATTCTTACCCACTTAACATTCTTATTTATAGAAGCAGATAAAATCCGTAATCTGGCATTCATTCAGGATGAAAACTGGAAACCGACACGTGCTTTTAAAATTATTGAAGAAGTAGTAAAAGGTGAAAAAAAATATAGCAGAAAAGAAAAAGAAGTTGCCCTTATTCACCTTTCTTCTTTAATAGGTAGAACTTTTGATGAGACATTGAGAGCTTATAATACTTTTGGAGATGACAGCAATCCGGACCGTTTGTTTAAAATCATCTACAATCTGGGAAAAGTAAGCTTAGAAGATGCCAAACAAAGCAGAGAAAGAGAAATTCATTTCAGTGCTATTTTAAAGGAAAGGGTAGGACACCATTATTTCGGAGAGAAATGGGCTAATAAAGTGAAAGAGGTTTTATTTGAAAACGATCTTCACATGCGTTCGTTACATATTATTTCAGCCAATATGCATTCCGTGAAAAATATGCTGTATGCCAATGATGCCTTAAAGAAAAAAGGGCATAAAGAAGTAGATTATAAGCTATATGGAGATATTTCTGATAAAAAAGAGCTTCGTGATAAGGTTTCTAAATATGCTTTAGACCAGGGCCTTATTTATATTGATGATAAAAGCGGAAGTAATATTGACGTCCAGATCATTGATTTAAGCAAGACAGATCTTAAAAATACACCATTTGGGAATATAAAATTTGGGGGAGACGATGTGGTCATGGTTTTTGACTATGCTTTCGGAGAACAGGCTTTTGAGGTTATGGATGAATTGCTGAGACCCTTCGAACATAAAGGAGAGGTGTATATGATGAAGGTAAAATCTGTTTCAATAATGGGTAAAGCAGGAATTCTTACAGGAGAAAAAGGAGATATCATGATTCCTACCTCTCATATTTTTGAAGGAACTGCGGATAACTATCCATTTGAAAATGCTTTGAAGCTGGAAGATTTTAATGATGATGAACTGAAAGCTTTTGAAGGATCGATGATTACTGTTTTGGGAACTTCACTTCAAAACAGGGATATTTTATCCTACTTTATGAATACTTCATGGAAAGCCATCGGACTTGAAATGGAAGGAGCTCATTATCAAAAAGCCATTCAGGTAGCGTCTAAAATCAGGCATCATATTTCTCCGGATCTATTTGTTTGCTATGCATATTATGCTTCTGATAATCCTTTGGAAACGGGAAGTACACTTTCTTCAGGAGGTTTAGGGCTTACAGGTGTAAAACCAACCTATCTGATCACGTTAAAAATCCTCGAAAAGATTTTACACAGCGGGAATAAAGAAGCTTCTGCTAAAAAATAATCTGATTATTCAATTCAATATAAGCCTCAGGTGTTCTGCACTTGAGGCTTTTCATTTGTGATATTTGTGTTTAAAAAATCTCATCAACGAGGTCAAAAAATTAAAATTACCTATCTTTAAGAATCATAAAATCTTATCCAATGAGTTCAGTTTCACAATTAGCAAAAAGATTCAGAGAAGTATTGCTTGACGGATTCTGGATTGCGAATACCAATTTTAAAGACAAACTTTCAGACGTAACCTGGCAGCAGGCAACAGCAAGAGTTGATTCTTTGAATACCATTGCAATGCTTACTTTTCACATCGGTTACTATATTGCAGGCTTAGTGAATGTTTTTGAAGGTGGTGATCTGGAAATAAAAGACAAATACAGCTTTGAGCTTCCACCAATCGAGTCTCAGGAGCAATGGGAGGAATTGCTGGATACATTATGGTTGGATTCTGAAAAGTTTGCCTCCTTATTAGAACAAATGCCGGATTCTAAACTCAATGAAGTTTTTGTAGACGAAAAATATGGCACATACTTAAGAAATATTGAGGGAATGATTGAGCACAGTTATTATCATCTGGGGCAGATCACTTTAATTAAAAAAATGTTGACAGATCAATAATCTTGAACCTCATCTGATTTTGCAGAGGTTCTTGGTTTTTCTATTTACCACAGCTTACACAGATCTTTACAGATGGTGTTTAAAAAAATCTGCATGACTCACCAAATCTGTGAAAAGAGAATAAATTAACTGAAAATCTTTCAGGAAAGCTCCTTATTTTAAGGTTTTATATAAATTACCTACCTTTAAAAAAATAAATTTTAAATGAAAAAATCGGTTGCAATCCTGTTTGCACTTATCATTTCACAATTTCAGGCCCAGCAAGCTCCTTATTATCAGCAGGCTGCGAAATACAAAATGGATATTGATGTTAATGCAGAAAAATTTACCTATCAGGGAAATCAAACATTAGAATATACCAATAACTCTCCGGATGAGCTGAATGTAGTGTATTTCCATTTATACTGGAATGCATTTAAGTCCAATTCAATGATGGATCAGAGAGTGGCGGCTCAAGGTAAAAACGGTGATTCAAGATTGCAAAAAGATGGAATTTCAAGATTAGCTTCGATCCCGAAAGATCAGGAAGGAGCACAGAATATTCACTGGATCAAACAAAACGGGAAAGACCTGAAGTTTGAAGTTCAGGAAACCATTATGAAGGTTTATTTGAATGAACCGATTAAACCAAATTCAACAACGACATTCACAATGGATTGGGACGCGGTAATTCCTCAGCAGATCCGCAGAAGCGGAAGAAATAACAGGGAAGGTGTAGATATGACGATGACGCAATGGTATCCTAAAATTGCGGAATATGATTATGACGGATGGGCAACCTTCGATTATATCGGAAGAGAATTTCATGCCCCGTTTTCAGATTTTGATGTGACGATTAAAATTAATAAAGACTATGTCATTGGTGCCGGCGGAATCCTTGAAAACCCAGCCGATGTAAAGGGCTATGACACCAATGCAAAAATAAAAGCAGGAAAAGATAAAAAAGTAACCTGGAAATGGTCTGCTAAAAATATGCTTGATTTTGCGTGGAGTGCTGATAAGGATTATGTAGTAAAAAGCTTCGATGTTCCGGAGGGCCCGAAAGTATATCTCGTTTATCAGAACAATGATAAAACGAAAGTCTGGGAAGAAGCTCAGCCTTATGTTACGAAATATTTCCAGATCATGAATGCTCACTTCGGAAAATATGTTTATCCTTCCTATGCTTTTATACAAGGAGGTGATGGCGGAATGGAGTATGGAATGTGTACAATGATTTTGGGAGAAGCTAAAAATATTGAAGGCCTGATGGGGCTAATGGCTCACGAAGGATCACATTCATGGTACCAGCAGATGCTGGCTACAAACGAAAGCATGCGTCCATGGATGGATGAAGGTTTTACAAGTTATGCTGAGGGCTATGTAATGAATCAGTTATTTCCGCCGGCAGATCAGCTTCCGAACCCTTTTGCCAATACTTTAGATGCATACAGAAACTTTATTAAAAAAGGAATTGAAGAGCCTGCTGTCTGGTTAGGTGACCATCATGATAACGGAAGCTCTTATACCTATGCCTCTTATGTGAAAGGTGAGCTGTATTTGGTAGAGCTGGGTTACATTATGGGGGAACAGAATTTAGCAGAAACTTTAAAGCAATATTATGATCAATGGAGTATGAAACATCCTTCAGACAGGGATTTTCTTCATATTGCCCAGAAGGTTTCGGGTATGGATCTGAAATGGTTCCAGAATTACTGGATCAATACAACGAAAACGATTGATTACGGGATTAAAGATATAAAATACGATACGAAATCCACCATTATTACGCTGGTGAATAACGGGCAGGTTCCGATGCCTGTTGATTTTAGTCTGATGACAACTGATAAAAAGATCGTTACCTATCAAATCCCGACCAGTCTTACCCATACCTGGAAAGAAAAAGATGCTTACGGAGAATTCAAAACAATGCCTTACTGGCCATGGACACAGAAAGAGTATACTTTAACAGTTCCTTATACCAAATCTCAACTGTCCGTTTTAGGAATAGATTTCAGTCAGAGAATAGCAGATGTGAATATGGAAAATAATTTTGTGGAAATAAAATAAATAAAGGAGGTTGTTAAAAGCAGCCTCCCTTTTTATAATATTGAAAAAACTTAAGTAATAAAGTTAACGTATAAATTTAAAACGGGTCTTCCTATAAAGGCAACTCGTTTTATCTTTTAAAATGGTCCGCCGCCAGCACAACCGGCCGGAACGATACAATTAAGATCTGCACAAGGATTAGACGGGCAAACGCTACCCGGGCATATGGCTGGTGTACTTATGCCGGCAATAGGGCAAATGATTCCTCCTCTAATGGATTTTAATCCGTCTCTGGAAATTCTTTTTAAATTTTTCATAATAACTCTATATTTGGTTTTAACGGAATCAAATTTATGATAAACTGAGTTTACCTTACAGAATGAACATGTAAGTGCCGGATATTATTTAATAAATGCGTCAGAATTTCCTTTAAATGTAATTGTGTTTATCGCAGGAAATTAATTTGCTGATTCAAATAATGTTGTTCCTGTTCCTTTTTTTGCCGATAAAACTTTATTTTTACAATTATTTTTTCAAATCTTTTAGTTTAAAAAATTAAATGAATTCAATCGTAATCAATATAGGAAACAGCAATATCAGATTTGGTCTTTTTGACGATGATAATTGTGATATTTCATGGGTGATCAATACAAAACCTTACAGAACGACAGACGAATTATATGTTCAGATGCTGATGCTGTATCAGACCTATAAAATTGAGCCTGAAGAGATAAAAAAAATCATTATAGGATCGGTAGTTCCTCAGCTTACTAAAGTGATGAGTTCCGCGATCAAGAAGATTCACGGTATTCTTCCCGTAATTGTTGACAGAAATACACCTTCGGGAGTTCAGGCAAAATCCAGGCAGATGGGAACGGATATTTATGCCAACCTTGTAGCAGCACATCATTTGTATCCGGACCGAAAAAAAATTATTATTGATTTCGGAACGGCTCTTACGGCAAGTTGCGTAACAGAAACCGGCGAAACCCTAGGTGTTATTATTGCTCCGGGGATTGTAACATCGTTAAATTCTTTAATCAGCCAGACGGCCCAGCTTCCTGAGATTGAACTGAAAAAACCGAAATCTGTTTTAGGATTAGATACGGTTACCTGCATGCAAAGCGGGATGGTATATGGTTTCCTGGGAATGGTGGAAGGCTTTATATACCGTATTAATGATGAGGTGAATGATGACTGTTTTGTAATTGCAACCGGTGGAGTTTCCCATGTATATAAACCGTTGACAGATAAAATACACATTACAGACAGGCTTCATACATTAAAAGGTTTATATTTCTTAGGAAAAGACATTTAAGTTTAATACAGTAAATAAACATCGAATTTGTCATTCCGTAGGAATCTAGGTCTAGTTTATAAAAATTATTACATAAAAATACCTTCCTCAGATCCTTACAGAATGATAAGAATATCACTAAATTTTTGTGGGCTTAAATTAAAAAATAAATGAAAGAATTCCCAAGAATAGAAACTGAACGATTGATTCTCTCGCAATTGAAAGAGAAAGATATTCCTTTTATTGTAGATTATTTGCAGGATAAAATTTTCTCAGAGCTTACTTCGAATATTCCTTATCCATATCATAAAGAAGATGGGGAATTCTGGTTGAAAATGTCAGAAAAAGCTTTTGAGGACAAGACCGGCTTTACATTTGCAATTCGTAACAAAGAAGAGAAAATCATCGGCGCAATCGGACTTCACGATCGGGAAGATGATAAAGCCGAATTAGGATATTGGATGGCAAAACCCTTTTGGAATAATGGATTTGTAACGGAAGTAGCAAAAGCAATTCTTGATTTTGGCTTCAAAGAATTAAAATTCAATAAAATTTTTGCGACATATTTTGTTCATAATCCTGCTTCCGGAAAAATAATGGAAAAAATAGGAATGGAAAAAGAAGCTGTTCTAAAACAACACATTAAAAAAGAGGGAAAATATTTCGATATTATAATGTATTCTGTTTTTAGAAATAAAATTATCGTTTAGATTTAAAAAACTCTTTTACAATCGAAGAGCATTCGTTTTCCATAATGCCGGTTACAATTTCGGTTTTCGGATGAAGGGAAAGGTGTTTATTGATAAATCCCCTCTGTTCATCCCTTGCTCCAATCACCACTTTGGAAATCTGCGCCCAGGAAAGAGCA
The DNA here is from genome assembly GCF_000282115.1 of Chryseobacterium populi. Classification (GTDB taxonomy): domain Bacteria; phylum Bacteroidota; class Bacteroidia; order Flavobacteriales; family Weeksellaceae; genus Chryseobacterium; species Chryseobacterium populi. The sequence continues at coordinate 50,876 of NZ_AKJY01000004.1, read as the reverse complement.
CCTGAGCACATAACACAGGGCTCCAGGGTAACATATAAAGTACAATTGACCAGGTATTTTCCTCCCAGAAAATTTGCTGCAGAAGTAATGGCCTGCATTTCAGCATGGGCGGTAACATCATTCAGGGTTTCAGTGAGATTATGAGCTCTTGCAATGACACGGTTATTGGATACAACAACGCATCCGATCGGGACTTCCTCTTTTTCAAGAGCTAATTCGGCTTCCTGAAGAGCCATTTTCATAAAATATTCGTCTGTAAACATTAATCAATATTCATTGTTAAAGGGAGCTTAAACCGATACCTTACTGGGCCACCATTGATAATTGCGGGGGAAAATTTTTCAGAAAGAGAATATAAGGCAATTTCTGCCTGTCTGTTAAACGTAAAGTTTTCACCCTGAGCATTTACATGGCTTACACTGCCGTCTTTTTCTACAATGAAAGCAACATTGGCCTTTACCATTTTTACTTCCGAATATACCCCGTCCGTATAAAAAAGCCGGGCAACTTCCTGCCTCAGTGCATTAATTCCACCGGGATAATCTGCTGCCTTATCGGTAACAGGTGAAATTTCAAAGGAATTGTCAGCAATGGTATTTTTATTTTGGAGTTTAAGGCTGCTGAGATCTTCAAGATTTCTAACTTTTAATAAGGCTCCTATCAGGGCTACATTTTCAATACTGTCCATCTTTTTCATAAAAAACAGAAAATCTTGCTTTATGGCAGCTTTATTAAATGCATTAGACTCTGCATCAAATTTTTTTCTGAACTCACCATTGAGCATATTCCGATGTTGATTATAAAAACTTTTAACACGCTTAAACTCCTCTTTCTGCTGAGAAAAACAAAAAGAAGAAATAAAGCAGAGGAAAAGAAATAAAGATTTCAATTTTCGAATATTTATGTAAATGTACTTAAAAATATTAATAATGGATTTTTTAGTTTTCAAGATAGCTGTTTAAAGACTCCTGCAGATGAGTACGGATGCTGTCAACTAAATGCTTCGGTTCTAAAACACTCACCTCCTTTCCATAAGAAAGGATTTCCTGCATAAAATCATAGGTAGGATGAAGGAAAAATTCAAAATAAATTTCATCAGGAGTTTCCTTGGTTTCCTTCTGTGACTGATGAAGGGGGAAACTCTTAATATATTCTCCCTGATGCCTGCTGCATTTTAAAACAATTTTCTGAGGTTTCTGCTCCGTCAGATTCATGACTCCGAAAGCATTCTTAAAATGTTCCCTGAAATTGTAATTGTATTTTTCCCTGAATTTATTTTTGCTTACATCGAGATAATTGATCCTGTCTAAACCAAAAGATTTCAAGGCTTTATCCTTAGTGTCAATAGCGATCAGATACCATCTGCCCTTAGATTCTTTTAAAGCTAAAGGATGAACAGTTCTGGAAGTCATTAGTTTATTTTTGTAATTATAATGCTCAAAAGAGACCATTCTTTTATTACGTATTGCAAAGAAAAGATCATAAAAATGTTCTACACCTGTTGGCTTTCTGCTTTCAAAAAAAATGAAATTTGAAAAATCCGGATGAAGGTTTAATGCATTGCTTACCTGGAAAGATTCCAGCAATTTCTGGTTGTATTCGTCCACTTCCATGATCGGTCTGCTCTCAATATAATAGCGGTTGTCCCCTTTCTTTTTATTGTGAATGGAAAGATTGAAAAGATCGGAAATCTCACGGATATCCCTCTGCAAAGTCCGGATGGAATAGCTTTTTATTCCTGCATCCTGAAATTCAAAAGAGTTCAGGAGATAACCTTCCAGCTGTCTGTATGTAGCAGGGGAACTTTCCAGCCTTTTGATGATCAGGGCATATCTTGTCAGGTAAAAATCTTTTTTCATTCGTCTATTTTTATGCTTTGCAGCTTGGTTACAGTAATTTTATCGAATGGAACGCTTTTGCGTTTCATTGTTCATTTTTCTCTAACAAATATAGGATCTTAATACGACAAAATGTGTCGTGTTTTATTTTTGTGGATAAGTTTTAAAGTAGGTGAAAGACAGATAAAAAAAGGTTTAGGAATAGATGATCACATATTTTGTATGCAAATAACGAAAAAAAGATTATATCAATTCAATATTCTACCCGTAATAAATAGGATTGGCGAAGGAAGGGTGAAAATTAAAAGTAGTGAGATCCAGTAATTGCTGTTCAAAATAATGTTCTTCAGGAATAGAAGGGCCGACACTTACTTTAAGATACTTTTTACCACCATAATAAACGGTATTTCCCAGAGCTTCTATACAACCTTTTTCCGCATATTTTCTTGTTTCCCGGCTGATTAATTCCGGAGCCTTTATCCATTTGATGATTTCCTTTCTCAGATTGTATAAGAATAGATGATGCTCAGGAAATTCTTTATTTTGAGCATATTGCACCAGAATAAAATCCTGGCACAAGTAGACTGAAGCAATGGGTTGGTCATCACTTGCAGAGAAACTATAGTCATTTCCTTCATATTTCCATTGTATAGAAAGCGGTTTGATGATACATCCTGTTTCTACCTGTAAAGGATAGATTTTATTATAAATATCGGCATCGTATTTTATGTTGAATTTTGTCACGGGATTTAATATGTTTTTAAGATTAATCTTAAACACGGTTCCGGCTATCCAATAGAGTGAATGGTGAATTCAAAGGATAAATGAGACTATAGTGAGTGGTATACTGGTAAAGAATATTGGACAGCTCCGAAACCGGTGTGTTTAAAATGATATATGTTTATAAAAATTCTTCTTCGAAAGTGTCATTGTCGAAATCTTCCTTAAAAAAATTTTCAATGTCGTTGAGATAGTTTTCATAATCGATCTCTACATTTTCGATATCGCTCCAGTTGATGGTGTAGATATCTTCGTCAAAAATTATATCTGGATTGTGATTTGGTGTTTCCATGTCTTTTGGGTTTAAAAAATTGGTGTTAAATTTTGAACATATTTCAGGCTGTCCGGCATTTAAATGCAGGTTTCAAGGTCTTTTAAAAGCTTTTAATTGATTGTCGTTTTGCTTGTGTTTTTATATTCCAAAAATAATAGGGGAAAGCGACAAAACTTGACGTGAAAAAAAATAACTCAAAAAATTTGAGCTATTTTAATATTTAAGAAAAATCATTTAAATCTATTTCATCTGCAAAAAGCATAATGATATCCATCTCCGAAAGCATCGATTTGAGTTTTACACCTCCTATTTTCAGATCATTGTCAGACAGGATGTAATGCCAGACTTGTCGAACGAAATCTTCAAAGTCATTTTCCGGGTTATAATGAAGCGTTTTAGCTTGTGCAGCTAAGGCTAGTAATTGTTTTGTGATATCCCTGCACTCATCCATTTTTCTTTCATGGGGAGTTAAAACATGCAGTACGATACTTTGTACATCATAAAGAATATTGGCGGCAATTTTGATCTGGGTTTTCCTGATATTGACTCCTCTTTCATCACTGATTTTTCCAGCTAAAATTTTTCCTCTGAAACCTGCCATCTCTGAAACCTCACTGATATTGTGGGTGGAAAAAATATCTTCTGCAGATTTCAGCCATGCCAGAATTTTTTCAACAAAATGCGGATCTTTTTTCTCCAGAGAGGAAACAACTTCAGGAAATCCCATCAGCTTTTCCTTCAGCTGGCTTACCAGGATAAATTGTGATTTTTTCATTATAATTTATTCAGGGATTAATGTTTCTATAATATTTCCGTTGATGTCTTCGTATCTGGACCATTCCATACCGGCTTCGCTGATACTCATTTTAGCATAAATCAGGCATTTGGCATCCAGTTCCTGAAGCTTGCTTGCTTCTACAATGATTTCGTAGTCTTCAATTTTTTCGATCGTTCTCCTGGCTTCATAAATCACTCTGTCGAAAATACTTTGATGGAAAAAATTAGGATCCGTCTGTTGCCATCTGAAATTAGCAAGGTTTTTGCAGAATTCCAGCGTATATTCCGGGATGATTTTAAAATACTCCATTTGCGAATCGGTGATGGTGGAAGTATTTTCTTCACGGACTTTTTTAATGCCATCATTATAATACACTTCTAAATCGATCAGAAATGCTTTTAAGCTGTCATCGTTTTTTGTGTCTAAAGGGTTATAATCCGTTTTAGCTACCTTAATGATTTCATCGTAAGCAAAAGTTCTGAATGGCAGTATCGGTGATTTTCCGGCTGCAGCAAAAGGAATGGTAAGATCCACAGTTCCTACTTTCATTCTCGGAATAGAAAAATGCTTTAATAAATCATCTTTCGCATATTCTTTTGCGATTTGTACGGTTTGTATGTCTGCCATCTTTCTGGCAGAAGCGATTTCAGAGACAATGCCTCCCAAATATTCATTCAATTTTGGCATGATATGTTTTTTTAATTATTAAAGATTGTGTAAAAGGATGGCTGCCGGAGCAGCCACCCGATAAAGAAAAGTTTAGTTGGAAACAGCAACAATACTGTCTTCCAGCATATCCAGGATTCTTGAAAGACCGGCAGGTAATTCATCATTTACAGCTTTTACATGTACACCTAAAGTGTATGTTTTTTCTGTAGTAGATGTACTTGAGTTGGTTTTCTTATAAGAAGCGGATGCATTGAATTTAACTTTCCAGAACTTTGCACTTATTGAAGCGCTGCCTTGAAATTCGCTTGCAACATTTTGAGTTTCCACTGAATTTAATTTTGCATTAAAATCAATCGTCATTTCGTCAATTCTCAAAGCTGGAATGGTAAGCATCGAAAGGAACGGGACTTTTAAAGTAACTTCCGATGTGGCGAATGGCTCAGCTGCGTTTTCAGTAGGAACTGATTTTTTATAATTAAAATCCACATACCTAAGTTGCGTAGGATCGGTAGGAGTGGTCCCGGGAACAAAACCGACTTCCTTAATGAAGTTCACCTGTGAAAGAGAAGCATCATGTTGAGCTTTGATTGCTGCCTGCATAGGCCCTCCGATGTAAACGCTGAAATCTAAACTGTTTAATTCTTGTACTAAATTTGCCATAATTTGAAATTTTAAGGTTAATTAATTGGTTATAATATATAGTAGTGCCAGCAACTAATATTCAAATCGGATAATCAGGATCCGGTTCAGTATTTTTATACACTGAAAACAGATGAATGATTAAAATTATTTGGTGTCTTTAAGACTGAAACGGCTTCTTTAGAAGAGAGTTTCCGTGGTTATTTTATTTATTCAAAGATAATGGCTGGCAGCGACAAAACTTGACGTGTTATTTTCTGCTTTAATTAAACTTTGAAAATAATAGGATTTTATTAATATAAGCTTTATAACTTATTTTGAAGCGTTATAAGCTATATAGCTTATATTTTGTTTTTGATGAGCTTTTGAACAATCTGGTTCAATGTTTCCCGGTTATCATCAATATAGCTTAAGCCGGCCTGGATCAGGTTTTCAATATTCGGTCTGCTTACATTATCCATCGAAGGAGAAGCATTTTTTAATGACGGATTGATACGGTAATAATTTTTTTGATTTCGGAGCCCTAAAGTCTGGAACATTTGACAAAGCTGATAATCAACTGTTTCCGCATTGGCTGACATCAGAATGTCTATAATAGGATTTACCCAGCCGATTTTCCCTGCTTTCTGCAGCTTTCGGAAAGAATAGCTTCTGGATTCTATTCCTGTACCGATAGAAATAATAATCATATCGTTAACGGTCGGATGATTGGCTTTCTGGTGGTTTTTCAGAACTTCTGCAAACGGAATTTTTCTTGCCTCTGCATAAGCGCATAAAGCAGGATTGTTTGCAAACATTCCGCCATCAATAAGACTGAAAATCTGCCCATACATCGATTTTATCTGAACCGGGCTGAAATAAGTCGGTGCAGCTGAAGTTGCTCTGCAGACGTCTTTTACATAGAAATTATCGGTACTCAGACTGGCTTTCCATGAGTTAAAAAGTTTGGCTCTTCTGTTTTCAATGTCATAACTGGTTATTAGGCAGGGTTTTATAAGTTCTTTAAGTTCAAGGTGTCCAAAAAAGTCATTAAGGTTATTTTCAAGCGCTTCCTGGGAAATTTTTTCATTAAGCAACCCAAATGGGTTGAGCAGTTTTTCCCAAAAAGACACCTGGAATATGTCGCCACCTTTTTCAGCATATAATTCCAGCCCTTTCTGGATAGAATATTTAGCTTTCCGGTGTTCATCAGGACATAGAATAATAGAAGCAATCAATCCGCCGGTGCTGCTTCCCGCCACCAAATCAAAATAATCGCCAAGCTTTGCACTTGGTTTATCATAATATTGGAGCTGTTCTTCTATGTAGCGTAAAATAATACAGGTGATTATTCCTCTTATTCCGCCGCCATCCAAAGAAAGAATGGTTGTCTTTTTCATTGTTTTTCTACTGTTTTCTGGTGAAGCAAAGGTATATTGAGGAAGCGACAGAACTTGTCGTATTTTAAATATTTTCAATCTGAAAAGGATTATAGGATAATATATTCATCCTCATCCCGTGCCATTTTGGAAAGTATTCTCCAGCTGGTTTTGATGATTCCCTTTTTTGTGGGAATATGTCTTTTCTCAAAGTGAGGAAGGTCTTTCATGGTTTTCCAGTTTCCGCCCCAGTCCCAGCCATATTTTGCAAAAATTTTCACACATTCATACCAATCGGCTATGCCGTCATTATCCCAGTCTTTGGCATTATCCCAGCTTACGGCTTTTCCATCGGTGATTAAACAGATGTCCACCGCGAGACCATAATTATGGATGCTTTGCCCGGCTTTGGCGTTCGTTACTTTTTTATCTTTTGTAATTCTTCCGATCGCGTACAGCTTTTCCTGTTCCTCAAAAGATCTTAAGCCCTGTGTAACTCTTATTTTAGCCCTTCCGGTAAGGGTTTTATCACATTCTTCAATAATCTGCCTGACTTCTTCTCTTACGAAAGGGTGAAGCTTTTCAATTCTCTGTAGAGTTACTTTATCCATTATTACAATTTTTACTGTCTGAAAGCAAAAATAAACGGTCGTGACGACGAAACTTGACGTGTTAGAATTAAAAATTACCGATTATATCAGAGTAAAAACGGAAGGTTTTTGAAACTCAGTTTACCATGTTGATGCGACAAAATATGTCGTGTTTAAATAATTTTAATGTTTTGTAAATCAGTTTATTAATGTGTGTGTTAAATTTTAAATAAAGCATAATTTTATTCCTTAAAAATTATAATTTTGTACCTTTAAATGTTCATTTTTCTCACCATGTATGCTCTTATAGATTGTAACAATTTTTTTGTTTCCTGTGAAAGAACTCTGGATTCTTCCCTCGAAAACAAACCCGTTGTGGTACTTTCCAATAACGACGGATGTGTTGTGTCCCGGAGTATGGAAGCCAAAGCACTTGGAATTCCCATGGCAGCTCCTGCTTTCAAATATAAAGAGCTTTTTAAAAAGCATGATGTGAAAAGCTTTTCTGCAAAATTTGAACTGTATAATTTTAAAAGTCAGCAGGTTATAGATGTTGCTAAATCATATGTAGATAAAGATTTTGAAATATATAGCATTGATGAGCTTTTCCTGGACCTGAGTAGCTTTAAGTACATTAATATATATAATTATTGCACAGAAATCCGGAATGATATTCAGGATAATACCCATATTCCGGTGAGTATAGGTATTGCTCCGACAAAAACACTGTGTAAGGTTGCCAACAGAATTGTGAAAGAATATTCCGATAAATTTAATGGAATCTATATTTTAGATACTCCCGAAAAAATTGAGAAAGCATTGAAGTGGCTGGATATAGGAGATGTCTGGGGAATCGGGCGTAAGCTTGGTGTGAAAATGCGGGATAACGGTGTATACAAAGCCTGGGACCTGCTTCATAAACCGGAAATGTGGGTGAAGAAAATCATGGGAGTTCATGGAGTGAGAATGGTAAATGAATTAAAAGGAATCCGCCAGTTGGAGCTGGATAACCCATCGCCAAAAAAATCTATTGCTGTGACCCGGAGCTTTATGGACATGCTGACCCGGAAAGAGCAGGTAAGAGAACGGGTGGAAACTTTCGGAATGTATTGTTCGGAAAGATTGAGAAAACAGAACACATGCTGTAAAATGATTACAGTGTTTGTTCAAACCAATCGTTTCAGGAAAGATTTACCCGAATACAGAAATGCTATAACCAGGATCCTGCCGAATCCAACCAATTCGTCTATTCTGATAGGACGTGTAGTTAATGAGCTATTCGAAGAGATTTATAAAGAAGGATTTCATTATAAAAGAGCCGGAGTGATAGTCAATGATTTTGTCCCTGAAAACGAAAGACTGATCAGCCTTTTTGAAGAAGATACCCAGAATCAGCATCTGCCGGTAATGAAAGCAATGGATGCTATGAATAAAAAATTCGGGAAAGATAAAGTCCGTTTGGGAAGTATGAGCGGAGAAAATACTTTCGGGCGGGCAAAACTGTCGCCTGAATATGAAGCCTTCTTAAAAAATAATACACTTCCTGAAGCAAATTTCAGATTTCATTAATCATTATTTCCTGTTATAAAAAGATGGAATTCTTTTAAAATAGGCTTTTACATTAGTCATATTTTTACCAAAACTACTAAAATTCCGAATTTTGGTATTAAATAAAACGGGTTTTTATTCTTGTAAAATCTTGTATTTCATTGATTTAAGTTTGTTTGTGTTCATTTGGAATGTTGTAAGTAATAGTGCTTTAGATTTATCTTTGCAGCAGAGTTGATCGATATCTAAAAAAACAAAATGTATGAAAAATTTTAATGCTTTTATTCGTAAGAGCGTATTCGCTATTCTATTATCTGTTCCCCTCTTTAATCATGTTGCCGCCCAAATAGGGATCAACACAAGTAATCCCTTGGCAAAATTTCATGTTGACGGTGGTAAGGATAATCCCAATACAGGTAATCCTAACAGCATACAGGCTTCAAATGATGTTGTTGTTACCAATGACGGTTTTGTTGGAGTGGGTGTATTGAATCCGGTTGTAAAGCTTGATTTGAGGTCAGGCGGATTGCAGAATGCCATTGGTTTAGGGACTACTACAATGAGTGCTAATGCTGCCGGAGCCGGGGCCGTACGATACGAATCAGGCTCAGCAAAAATCCAGGTTTCGGACGGAAATGTTTGGGAGGCAGCTATTGTTTTGCCTACCAAAGCAGTCGTTGTAGCACGGATGACTACCGCATTCTCAGTAGCATACAATGCAGATGTTAACATCACCGGATGGAATGAGGTCAGAGATGCATCAAATAGTTTTGATGCTGCTACCGGAATTTTTACAGCTCCGAGAGATGGGGTTTACACCTTTTTAATGACCTACAATTTTGTTTCGGGAGCTGTAGCTAATTCTTCTGAAGTTACCAGCCAGTTTTACAGCCCGAGCGCAGGGTCTATCTTAGCCCGTTCATTTAAAACATTTGCCCGTGCTAATGAAGATGCACAGGTAGGAGGTTCGGCAACTATTACTTTGAGACTGACAGCAAACCAAACTGTTCGTCCGCAATTGCGCCAAAATATAACAGGCTCAGGGTCAAGGGCATTAAGAATGAATTCAGACTGGACGAATCCTGATGCAGGATTTAATAACCTGACAATTATTGAACATTAAAAACACAATTATGATGAAAAGCTTATATAAAGCACTGTTTTTTACTCTATTTTTTTCCTTAAATACGTTACAGGCACAAGTTGGGATTTATACTAAAGACCCTCTGCAACCATTACATATAGATAGTGGAAAAGATAATGCCAGTACTCCAACAGCATCGCAGGTACTGAACGATGTAGTGGTGACCTCTGATGGAAGGCTTGGCGTTGGACTTTTGAATCCTGTAACAAAAGTAGATATTCGTTCTGCTGATCAGAAAGGTATTATAGGGTTGGGAACCAGTACACAGACCCCGGCAGCAGCCGGTCCCGGAGCAATCCGATACAGCACGGGAAATATTATTCAGTATTCAGACGGAGCCGGCTGGCATAATCTTCCCATGACTTTACCACCAAAAGCATTAATATTAGCTAATAAAAGCAGTACCCAGTCATTTGCTAATAATGCAACCACTGCCGTAAGCGGATGGTCGGTACTTACTGATTCTCAATCTGATTTTAATGCAACAACAGGTACTTTCACCGCACGCAGAGCAGGTTTTTATATTGTTTCATTCAATATTTCATTGGCAGACGCTAATATTGCCCAGAATTCAAGAATAGAAACAATTATTGAAAGCAATGTTGCTACAAATAATATCCAGACCTACAGAAGTGTAAATTCATACCCTGCCTGGGATGTTTCAACGGTAAATAATATTGTAGGTGGTAACTGTACGGCTATTTTTAACCTGTCTGCAGGAAATACCGTTCAATTTAAAGTGTATCACAATTTCGGAGGAAGCAGAAATATAGACACCGGAAACAGCGGAACGAATAACAGTATCAGTATTTACGAACTTTAATCTAGCACAAATGAAATTAAATTATAAAAATATAGTATTTCTGACTTTTGGTGTATCGATGTTCCTTTCGGGTACAGCAAAAGCTCAGATAAGCATTGGAGGCAATAATCCCAGTCCGGCAAATGCTTTGGAAGTCAATTCAGTTGAAAAATTTACCGTTGATAAAACAGGGAAAATAGGTGTTGGCGTTGCGGCTCCGAAAGTAGCTGTAGATTTAAGAAACGGAGTTAATGGTTCCATGGCGATAGGGATGACCAATCAGACTGCGGCTGAGGCCGGCGCCGGGGCAACCCGTTATAATCCCAACCCTGCAATAGGAGTACAAGGATATATAGAATATTCCGACGGTGCAGTATGGGTTCCTATTCTTCCTTACGGAAAACCAAGAATCGTTGTCATGGCCGAAAAAACAAACAATAACTGTACGGTTTTTGAAACGGGGCTTTGGCCTATCGGGAACTATACAGACGGAATTCCCGGAAGGTCTTCTACCTATCTGACTTCATGGGCGGAAAAATTAGACTCCGACTCAGGGCAGCCGAGAACGAATTTTGATCCGGCTACAGGAGAATTTATTGCTCCAAGGGCAGGAGTATATTTCGCAACCTTTACCTTTGCCCTTGCTTCCAGCCAGGTGAATACAAGCTTTGGACAGAATCAGACCGAAGCAATCTGGGAAGTAAGGAATTCTTCCAATGTAGTAACCCAAAGGGTAAAAACCAATAACGGCTATCCTCAGGATACGGGAAATCCACCCAATGCAGTAATTGTTGGCTCAGCCTGTACCGTAAGTGTTTATCTGAATGCAGGAGATAAATTAAGGCCCTTTGTATGGATAAATGTTGCATGGGATACCGATAAACGCCCGCTTCTTAATACCGGCGGATATAATGTCTTAACGATTGTTGAGCAGTAGTCAGATTTTATCAAGCGTTTTTATAAATGCCGAAGGGTGAATACCTACAATTTTTTTAAACTCCAGGGAAAATGCACTGTGTGAAGAGTATCCTGTAATTTCAGCAAGATGATTTATTTTGTATTTCCTGAATTTTGGCTCGTTTTTGAGCTTGTCGACAATATAATTGATCCGTAAATGATTGATATATTGATTGAAATTAAAATTCTTGTGCTTCTTAATAACCGATGATAGGTATTTTGTATTGAAGTTCAGTTCATTAGCCAGATTGTAGCGTGAAACGTTCTTATTGTTGAAATGCAGGTTCTCTTCAAAATATTTTAATCCGTTTAAAATATTTTCCTCTACTGCAGGGGAAATTTTTAACAGGTCTGTAGATTCCGGGTTTTCATCTGTAACGGATAGAGCTTCTTCATCCGTTATCTCTTGTGGATCTTCTTCATAAGAAACCGGAGTGATGCCCTGTTGGTATATTTTGGCAACAATATCCCTGTGCTTTTTCCGGAGCTGAATGATCTTGAATACAAATACTCCCAGGATCAAAACCAAGATCAGGCACATCAGGATCAGGCCTATTGATAAAGTGCGGCTTTTATTAAGCTCCTTATCAAAGCTTTTTTCTTTGTTGGAAAGCGTTTCATTCACAGCCATTTTCTGGTTGTAAGCGATGCTGTCTTTCAGTTTCAGATGCTCTAATTTATATTTCTGAACGTTACTTTCATCATTTAATTTTGCATAAGCTGCTTCCAGGTTTTCGGTGATTTCAATTCTCTTTTCATTGAAGCCATATTGATCTGCAAGTTTCAATGCTTTCCGGTAATAAGAAATGGCACTGTCCGGCTTATTCTGCTCAGAAAAAGAAAAGCCGATATCATGAAGAATACTGCATTTCAAATAATAATTCTCATTCCCAACTAGGGCGAGTGCTTTCCGGAAATAAGATTTAGATTCGCTAAACTTTTTGGTTTCAGCCAGATTGTATCCCATATTGGTGTAGGCGGAGACCAGAAGCTCATTTCTTCTTGGAACATTTCTTATTTTCTGAAATTCCTGAATAGCATTTTTAGAATAATACTCTTTTTTCCTATATTCCTTCTGGTTGAGGAGAATCAGAAATGAATTATAAATTTGTCCTTTCAATTCGTGTCCTTCATCGGTATTATCATTTTTAACTTCAGAAATGGCCTGGTTCAGGCTTTGTTCAGACTCTTTTAAAAGTCCCAGCTTTGCGTATTGTGTTCCCTGCATTCTATAAGCTAAAGCCTTTCCGACAGGATAATTGTTTTGTTGGGAAACAGCTAAGGCTTTTTCTGAAAATTCCAGTGTTTTTTTTGCATCAGATTTTAAGTAGCTGTTGAATGCTTTTAAATAATATGCTTTGGCGAGGAAATTCGGCTGATTGTCTCTTTGGGCATGCTCAATGATCTGATTAAGTACAATCTCCGAGCTGTCCGGGTTTTTATTGGCAAGAGATCGTGCGTATTTATAGCTGTTCTCAAAATCGAAAGATTGAGAATAAGCGTAAACTGTAATTATTCCGAAGAAAAAGAGGAAAATTTTCTTCTTCATTTGATTGATTTTGTGTTTTATTTTTTTTCGTATTTCCAATTTCTGCTTTTGCCTTCAGCTATCCATTCCAAAGATTGTTCTAATCTTTTATTTCTTGTGTTTTCTGTTTTAGCTTCAGTCACCCACATGACATATTCTTTCCGGAATGAAGGTGATGCTTTCTTAAAAACCTCACCTGCTTTTTTATTTTTGTCCAAAGCTTTCCTGAAGTAGTCGGGAATTTCTACTTCTGTTTTAGAAACCGGAGCCTTTTTTAGAGTAACACCCAGTTCGGCAAGCTCTATGGCTTCTTTAATTGCCTTTTTCAGTTGAGATTTAGAGGGCAGATCTTCAATTTTTGTAATTTTTCCTAAGCTGAACATTGAGTTCTTTTCAATATTCTGCGTGATTTGCTGCATCGTTTTCATTTCTTTTTCCAGCCAGAATCCAAAAGTACAATGTTGTTTAAAAGATGCCATTGCACACAGGTTTTTCCCCTGATAAATAAAATGCGGAAAACTCCATTTCATGGTTTCTTCAGCTTCGGGGCAGAATTCATGAACGGTTTCTCTGATATAATGTAAAATAGGTTTTGCAAAATCCTGAGATTTTTCAATATACCCATCTACTTTAGAACTGTATTTTTCCATCTTATTGAAAGTGTTTTACGGTTTCATTGACCAGGAATTTTACCTGATCCGGCCTTCCTCTGTCATTTTTGGGCAGATTGTTGTAGCTTCCGGTTTTTACAATGACCATATGACGTTCCGGGATCATAATAATATATTGCCCCTGAAGACCTAAAAAATAGTAATGTCTGATGGGGTTGTCGTTGTTGATCCAGAAGCCCATACCATAAATATCTTTAGATTTTTCGGTGGGAGATCTCATCTGCTCGATAAAATCGGAATTGAGGATCTGTACATCATTTACTCTTCCATTATCTAAAAAGAGTTGTCCAAGCTTTGCAAAGTCTCTGGCGTTGGAGTGGATGCAGCAATATGTTTTTTCCATTCCGCTGTCGTCTACACTCCATTCTGCATTCTGTTCCATTCCCAGAGGAATCCAGAATTTCTCGGATAAATAGCTTGCTAAAGATTGGTTCAGAGCTTTTCTTACTGCAAAACCCAATAATTGGGTCGAGCCGCTCTGGTATTCAAACTTTGTTCCAGGTTCCTCTTTAAAGTTTCTTGAAAAAGTAGCTTTGGCAAGGTTTCTTCCATAATATGCTTTTGCATTAGGCAGAAACGGGTTTTTATAATTCTCATCCCAGTTCAGTCCGGCTTCCATTTGAGCTAAATTTTTCAACGTCACTTCTTTCCCGAATTCTTTTTCTTTAAACTCATCGTAGAATTCATAAAATTTCTGATCGATATTTTTAATTTTTCCCTCTTCCAGGGCTTTCCCTAAAAGCATGACAGTCACTGCCTTTGCCATAGAAAAAGAATTGGTTTTTGAAAGCCGGTTATAGCCGTTCCAATATTGCTCATGAAGCAGCTTGCCATTTTTAATAACGACTAGTGAGGCAGTATCAGATTGCTTTAAATCATCAACTATTATTTTAGGTAATTCTTTTTTATTGTACTCCGGGTCTTCTTCCCATAGCTTAGGGGATTCTGTGGCAATGATATTACTGGGAAAATATTTTCCGTCATCAATATTGGCACTCGATTTACCTTTTAAATATGTTTTAGCAATTCCGCTAAACAAATAATCATATCTGAAAAGATAAGAAAGTGCGACTGTGGCAGCTGCTCCGCCAATAATATACTTTAGCATTTCCGTGTGAATCTGTCTTAAACAAATTTAAAATAATTTTAGCTCGAAAATAAAAATCTACTGACAAATAAGTTATTTTTGTGATTATTTGATGGCAATATGATTAAAAAAATTATTCTGCTGACAGGGTTTATGTTTTCCGTGAGCTTTTTGGCTCAAACCTATAAAGCGATAGATACAGCTGATTATGCGGAAAGAAAAGCCTTTTTGAAAACGTTTGCCGGCAACAACGAATCATTTATTAAAAAATTAAAGTCGGACTATTCGGGGAAAACAGGTTCCGGACTGGCTAAAATTTATAAAGAATTTGAAACTGATTTTGAGAAACAGGTTAAAAACAAGGATTTTATTTTTAAATCTGAATTTGACATGAATATCAGGTCTTTAATTTTGAGGCTGAGAAAAAATAACCCACAGATTCCGCAGGATCTGAAAATTCTGATTGCTAAAGATAATACGCCTAATGCTTACTGTCTTGCAGACGGAACTTTCGTGATTAATATGGGGCTTTTTAACTGGCTGAAAAATGAAGATCAGATTGCTGCTGTCATTTCTCATGAATTAGGACACAAAATCGAAGAGCATTCGCTGAAAACAGTTATAGATGCTATCGAGCAGAATCAATTGGATAAAGTTACCGTTAAAAACATAAAAGCGACCCCTGATAATAAAAATCAAAAAGCATTTGACCTCCTTAAAAACAGGGCTTATAAAAAAGGGACAGAAAAAAGACAACAGGAAATGCAGGCTGATTCTCTGGGCTATGCACTCTACCAAAAAAGTGATTTTAAGAAGGAAGAATTTATCAATACTTTAAAAAGGCTTGAGGATTTTGATACGATTTCGCCGAAAGAGCTTAAAGTAGAAACCTATAAAAAGTTTTTCAACCTGCCTAAACAGGCTTTTAAAGATGAGTGGCTGAAAAAAGAAGACTTTTCACTGTACAACTATAATTTTTATAAAGAAAAGCTTAATAAAGATTCGTTGGCTTCCCATCCTGAAATGGCCAGGAGAATTACTCAGTTAAAGAAAACTTTTCCTGAACTGAATACTTCTGCAGAGTTTCAGAAAGCTTCGGAAAGCTTTGCTAACCTGAAGATTATTGCAAGAACCGAGATCCTGCCGAATTTCTATCATTCTGAGGATTATGGAGTGGGAATTTATGCTTCTTTACAGTTTTTACAGGACGATGAAGAACCGGAATATTATAAAAAATGGCTGGGAAAATGTTTTACAAAAATATACGAAGCCAGAAAGAATTATAACCTGAACAGATACCTCGACCGGATAGACCCTAAAAACCAGAGTGAAAGCTATCAGCAATTTCTGAATTTTATGTGGAATCTCAGTCTTGAGGAAATAAAAAATATTGCGGAATATTATCAAACAAAAGAAACCTGATCAAGTGATCAGGTTTCTTTTTTAGTAATTAAGTCTTTCAAGACGTATCTTATTGAATTTTTCTTTTGCATTGTACTCACGGAGAAGAATATATCCTTCTTTACCCACATAGGGCGTTACAGCATAAGAATCTTTTTCTGAAATAGGAACGATCTCCTGTTTGAAAGTACCACCGATCAATGTATTAATGAATAATTTCCAGCTTTTTTGTTTGGTCTCCTTATCTTTCTGATAATCTCTGTAGAAGAAAACCACATCATTGCCGTCATTCAGGTATTGTGAAAATAAATAATCGCTTGTAGCAAATGACTTGTCTTTATCAAAGGTTTTCACACCTTTCAGTTTGAAGTCCTTGTCAGTATAGACATAAACTAAATCTGTAGTTTTTGGAACGCCAAGATTAAAGTCGATTTTATATTTTTCCAGAAGAAGCCCGATGCTTCCGTCTTTCAGAAAGAATACATCACGGGGCTGCAGATGATAATTTTTTTCCACATATCCCAATTCATCTACTTTAGGAATAAAGGCTGATAAATTGGGTGTGTAATTAATTGTTTTGGTATCTACTTCAAGCGTATTTTTATCGATGATCATCCTTGCAAAGCCTACACCGCGTTTGTTTTCAAAGTTTCTTCCGAGGATTACGATTTTATCATCAAAGGTTTTATCATTATCCAGGCTTCTTGTGGTAGAAGAGAAGGAGGTGATGTTGTCTATCGTATCATCAGAAAGCCCCGAAATAGGTTTTGATGCTACTTCTTTTCCTGTTTTCATGTCCAGAACAAGAAGGCTGAATGTTTTTTTATCCTGAATTTTTTTCTGGGCAATAAAGTAAATATACTTGTCATCTTTTTCTACTAAAGTGATCTCTTCGGTATTCTTTTTGTCACCATTGGTATTGTACCGGTAACGCCAGATTTCTTTTTTATCTGCATCGAATTTAATCAGGGAATTGTTGTTGACATATTTCCCGTAATCATTAAGTTCCAGGGCAAGAAAACCTCCTTCTTTAATCTCAAAAACGGTTGAATAATAATTGTATCCTTTTGCTTTTTTCTCCACTTTGTTTTCCTTGCGCGTTTCTTTCCAGTTTTTAGGCTGGTTGATGACGTTAAAAGCACCGTTGTCGTAATCGTAATATGTTTTTTGTTCTATCGTATTTGTTGCCAGGTCAATTTCCATAGATCGCGGTGTGAAAAGCTCACTCATTTTAATCTGGGAATAATCAAAAGAATTTGGGCGTAGAATTACTTTCTTTCTGAAATCAATATAGCCTAAATAACTTCCGGCAGTGATATCCCCTTCAAATTCTTTATTGGCTACCGGGTTGAGGTTTTTATCCAGAACCACATATTCGAATTTCTTTGTTTTATCTCCGGTTTTTCCGTAAGAATATAAAGAAACATAGCCGTAAAGATTATCATTATCATCGAATAATGCATTCATGCCTACATGATCTCCCGAAGCTAATGAAGCAAGATCTTGAGTTTGAGAATAATATAAAACCTGAACCAACCCAAAGGCCAGTAAGAAGAATTTTTTCATAGTTATAATTTCCACCAAAAATAATAAATTAAGACATATACTGAACATTTTCATTTTGGATATCTAATTTAACAGGCCTGAAAATGAGCGGTTAAACTTAACATGTGAAAGTATATCATTGAGGTTTTCTATTTACAACAAACCTTATAGGTCTCAAAGACCTATAAGGTTTGTTTTTTAAACAATAACCAGGCAGTAGCCTATTCCATAATAAAAAAAGCCCTGAATAATCAAGGCCTTTAATCTATATTTTTGAAAGTAAATTTCTGAAATTGGTTTTCTCATCAATAATTCTCCTCAACTCGGAAACCGGAACTCTTTCCTGCAGCATCGTATCTCTGTCTCTTATTGTTACCGTATGGTCCGTAAGAGAATCGTGGTCTATCGTGATACAGTAAGGAGTACCGATGGCATCCTGTCTTCTGTATCGCTTTCCGATGGCATCTTTTTCTTCATAGAATAAGTTGAAGTCATATTTAAGGTCGTTGAATATTGTTTCTGCGTATTCTGCAAGCCCATCTTTCTTCATCAGTGGAAGAATAGCTGCCTTGATCGGAGCAAGAGCCGGAGGAAGAGACAATACTGTTCTTTCCGAACCATCTTCCAGTACTTCGTCTCTTAAGCAATGAGCAAATATGGAAAGGAATAATCTGTCTAAACCTACAGAAGTTTCTACCACATAAGGAACATAATTTTCATTTCTTTCAGGATCGAAGAACTGCAGCTTTCTTCCGGAGAATTCTTCATGAGCTTTCAAATCGAAGTCCGTTCTTGAGTGAATCCCTTCCAGTTCTTTGAAACCGAACGGAAAATTAAATTCAATATCAGCTGCTGCATTGGCGTAGTGAGCCAATTTCTCATGATCATGGAATCTGTAATTGTCATTGCCTAACCCTAAAGCCAGGTGCCAGTTGAGACGTTTTTGCTTCCATTGTTCATAGAATTCAAGCTCTGTACCCGGAGCTACGAAAAACTGCATTTCCATCTGTTCAAATTCACGCATTCTGAAAATAAACTGTCTTGCTACAATCTCATTTCTGAATGCTTTCCCGATTTGAGCAATACCGAAAGGAAGTTTATGACGGGAAGTTTTCTGAACGTTTAAGAAATTCACAAAAATACCCTGTGCAGTTTCCGGTCTCAAATAAAGGTCCATTGCACTGTCTGCGGATGCCCCCAGCTTGGTCCCGAACATCAGGTTGAATTGTCTTACCTCGGTCCAGTTTTTTGAACCGGTATCAGGATCAGCAATTTCAAGTTCTTCAATTAAAGCTTTTACATCAGCAAGGTCTTCATTTTCCAGGGATTTTGCCAACCTTGAAAGAATAGCTTCTCTTTTTGCCCGATATTCCAATATTTTTGGATTTGTTGCTTCAAACTGAGCCTTATCGAAAGCATCCCCGAATCTTTTCGCCGCCTTTTCGATTTCTTTATTTTCTTTATCTTCAATTTTAGCACAGTAATCTTCTACTAAAACGTCTGCTCTGAACCGTTTCTTAGAGTCTTTATTATCAATCAAAGGATCGTTGAAAGCGTCTACGTGGCCAGATGCTTTCCAGGTCGTTGGGTGCATCAGGATCGCTGAATCAATACCCACGATATTTTCGTTAAGCTGTACCATTGCTTTCCACCAATACTGTTTGATATTGTTTTTTAATTCAGCACCATTCTGTCCATAATCATAAACAGCGGATAAACCGTCATAGATCTCACTGGATGGGAATATAAAACCATATTCTTTAGCGTGAGAAATCACTTTCTTGAAAACATCTTCTTGCTTTGCCATAATTTTTTTAACGTCTGATGTGCAAAAATAGTGAAAAAGCGGGAAGTTGGAGGGTGGAAGATGGAAGTTTTTATATTCGTGTAGATTAGAAGCTGGAAACCTGCTTTTGTTATTCGCTGTTTTCTTAGTTTCGGCGCGGCGGAGCCGCCGCGCCGAAACTAAGAAAATGAGCTCAAACATGCTACTCAATCAGAACTAAATATCGGACAAAATCTCTACTTTTGCCCCATGTTAGAAATTCTTTATCGCGACGAGCACCTTATTGCTATTAATAAGCCAAGCGGATTATTGGTTCATAAATCTTTTTATGCAGGAAAAGCAGATGCCTATGCAATCCAGGAGTTAAGAGACCAAATCGGACAGTATGTTTACCCTGCGCACCGTTTAGATCGGAAAACTTCAGGTGTTTTGCTGTTTACTTTAGATAAAGATACATTGAGAATAATGAACGATCAATTTGCTGAACGTCAGGTTGAAAAAAAATATCTGACAATTCTTCGGGGCTGGACGAAAGAAGAAGAAACGATTGATTATGATTTGATCAACGAAGATGAAATCAGACAGAATGCAATTACCTATTATCATCGGTTACAGATTTCGGAAATAGATCTGCCTTTTGGAAAACATCAAACTTCCCGTTATTGTTTAGTAGAAGCCATTCCGGAAACGGGCAGAATGCATCAGCTGAGAAAGCATTTTAAACATATTCTACATCCGATTTTAGGCTGCCGTAAACATGGCTGCAATAAACAAAATAAATTGTGGCTGGAGACTTTCAATATGACAAAAATGATGCTTCATGCCCATCAACTGATTTTTAATCATCCCGTTACCAATGAAAAAATTACTCTGAACGCAACGGTAAACGATGAGTTCAAAAGAGTAGGAAATATTCTGAATTTCGATCTGAGTTTGTATACCCGGCCTTCTCAGTTTCCTTTGCCTTCTTAGCTGATATACATGAGGTTTAGTCCCAACTTTTAACGAATAAGTTCTCAATAAAAATTTCAGTATCTTTGTATTCCAAAAAAAGGCATGTACAAAAACCTGATTCGCCCCCTTCTTTTCAAATTCGATCCAGAAGAAGTTCATTATTTTACTTTTTCAATGCTCAAAAATTTCCCTTTTTTAACGAAGCTTTTTCTTCCGAAACCTGTTCAGGATAAAAGACTGGAAAGAGAAGTTTTCGGATTGAAATTTAAAAATCCTGTTGGATTGGCGGCTGGTTTTGATAAAAATGCAATGCTTTTTGAAGAGCTTTCCGATCTGGGTTTCGGCTTTATTGAAATAGGAACACTGACCCCGGAAGGCCAGCCGGGAAATGATAAAAAAAGGCTTTTCCGTCTGAAAGAAGATGCCGCGATCATCAACAGGATGGGTTTCAACAATGAAGGGGTGGATGCTGCTGTTGAAAGGCTGAAAAAGAATAAAAATGTTCTGATCGGCGGAAACATCGGGAAAAACAAAGTAACTCCGAATGAAGAAGCGGTAAACGATTATAAGATCTGTTTTGAAAAGCTTTTCCCTTATGTAGATTATTTTGTGGTGAATGTAAGTTCCCCGAATACGCCAAACCTTCGTGAGCTTCAGGATAAAGAGCCTTTAACATATCTTTTGGGAACTTTACAGCAAATGAATATTGAGAAGGCCAATCCAAAACCGATTCTCCTGAAAATTGCACCGGACTTATCGGATGACCAGCTTTTAGATATTATCGATATTGTTAAAGAAACAAAAATTGCCGGAGTGATCGCAACAAACACCACACTTTCCCGTGAAGGCTTAAGCTCCGAAAACAAATCTGAAATGGGGGGGCTTTCCGGAAAGCCTCTGACGAAAAGATCTACAGAAGTAATCCGTTTTCTTTCCGAAAAAAGTAACAGGGCTTTCCCGATTATCGGAGTTGGTGGAATTCATTCTGCAAAAGACGCAATTGAAAAACTGGATGCAGGGGCAAGCCTGGTACAGCTTTACACAGGGTTTATTTATGAAGGCCCGCAACTGATCAATGAAATCAATCAGGAACTTTTGAAAAGAGCCGGCAGATTACCGAGATAATTTAATTAATAAATGAAGATACTGCTTTTAGCCTTTTTACTGACATTCTTAATTCCGCGGGTTAAATTCTTATTTCCGGCTTCAAAAAGAATGGGAATTGGAACAGAAGATTTTTATCCTAATCTTTAAAAAAAATATTCAGAAGAAAATAATATAAAAGAGAGTTTTAAGTAACTCTCTTTTTTGTTTTAGTATTATCTGGATTTTTTTGCGGTAGCATTTTTCACGTCTACCGTCAAAATATAAGCCGGAGAAGTTGTTGTTTTTTTGATATTAAAATGTAAAAATTTGGCATCTTTGGATTTTGTCATTGTCACATCATAAATATTCTCAAGACAACTTTCCGTAAGGAAATCTTCATGTTTTTTATAGTTCCAGCCATTGGTAAAATATAAAACCCTGTAGCCTTTTTCACCTTCGCTGGCCCCACACATTCCGCAGGCATTAAAATTTGAAGTATGCTCAAAATATAGCAGAACCCGGTTTCCTGTTTTATCGGAAGCATAAGATACAAGCTCATTTCCACCGTAACGGTCAATAAAATCATAGGTGTTGATCTTTTTGTTATTGGGAAGGATCAGGTAGTTGTTATACCGGTAGATCATCGGGGTTTTTGTCAGCAATTTTGCCATATGGGTTTTGTTTCCAAGATGAAAATTTCCGGAAATCTCTTTGCTGGGCTGATCATATTGAAAATTAAGAATCTCTTTGGGTTTTAAAGTTTTTGCAATACTGTCTGTTTTTTCAATCAGCCGGGGAGAAGTTATTTTGTCTTCAAATATTTTGGAATTCTGTTTTTGCTTATTACCGAAATTGTATAAATACAGGTTTCCGTAATCATAAATTCCCGTCAACGGAATTTTTTTCCGGTACTTGTCATAATAATACCATCCATCGACAAAATGCTGATATTGACTGCAGTCTACGATACCTTTATATTTCAATTGTATCGTAACAGGAACTCCGGCAATCTCGCCTTTGAAAACCTGTGAAGAATCTGTAATGCTTTTAAATTCTACTTTTTGGGCTAAACAGAGCACAGATAATGAGTGAAAAAGAAGTAAAAGTGTTTTTTTCATGGTTGGTTATGGTTAGTTTTTAATTTTATCAGATGAAAAAATGCGCGATGGTGTAGATAATTAAACCGACCAGTCCACCGACTAATGTTCCGTTTACCCGGATAAACTGAAGGTCTTTCCCTACTTCAAGCTCGAGTTTTTCGCTCAGTTCCTTTCCTTTCCAGTTTCCGACGGTTGAGCTGATGAGGTTTCCAAATTGATGGGTATTTTTAAGAATATATTTGTAAGCGGTAACGCGTACCCAATGATCGATTTTATTCTGAAGATTTTCATCTGTTTTTAAATTTTGTGAAAATTCATCAAGGTTTTTTGAAAGATAATTTTTAAGAGACGACTCTTCATCCTGTAATTCTTTCATCAACGTTTTTTTGATAGAAATCCAGATGTCATTTGAATATTCATCGAGTTTATCATTTTTCAACAGATCATTTTTAATGTTTTTAAACTCATTATCCCATGCAGGATCTTCTTTCAGATCTACCGAGAATTCATGAATTTTTTTTGTAATTAACGTTCTGATTTCGTGTTGCGGATCTTCTTCGATCTCTTTAAAAAAATCTGAAAGTCCGCTTGCAATCTTTTCTGCAATTTTATTGTCAACGAATGCCGGGATAAATGAATAACTGCCTTTTTTTACCCGGTCCTGGATCATTTCATCATTTTCAATAATATAATCTTTGATCTGTCTGGAGAGATTGGTCACAATTCTTTGATGGTCATTTTTATCCAGAATGTAACCGATACCGTTTCCGACAATTTTGTTAAGTTTAATACCATCAGTCATTTCCGAAACCTTTTTACTGATAAAGCTGCTTACTGCCGAATCGTCAAGCTTATTGAGGATATCCAGTACAATATCCGAAAGGTTTCTGATTAAAATTTCCTGGTTTTTTTCTTTGGCGAGCCATTCCCCGACAAAGTTTGATACTTTCAGCTTCTGGATATAAGGCCGGATATTCTGAGGTGAAAGGAAATTGTTTACCACAAAACTTCCCAGGTTATTGCCCAGCTTTTCCTTACTGTTTTCTATCAGGTTGGTATGTGGAATCGGAAGCCCGAGAGGATGGCGGAATAAAGCGGTTACTGCAAACCAGTCTGCAAGGGCACCTACCATTGCAGCTTCAGAAAAAGCACGTACGTAGCCGATCCAGTGAGAGCTGTTGGTCTTCTGGAAGACTGTAGTCATGATAAAAATAATCGCCATCAGCACAAATAACCCGGTAGCAAATGCTTTATATTTTCTTAACTGTTTTCTTTTAGCTTCATCATTCATATGATCAAATTTAGTAAATTTGGGTATGAAACCTATCAATCCTTAATAATTGATCATTATTTTAAGGATTATAATCTGCTTATGAAATTTTTAGTTTCAATACTATTATTAACCTTCCTGCAAATGTGCTCGCAGACTAAAAAACCTGTTAAAATAACTCATATGGAAAATATAGAAGCAAAAAACAATCCATACTACTCAAGAACAAATACCACAAAACTGAATATTTCCAATGAAGAATGGAAGAAAATCCTGGCTCCTGATTTATATGCTGTGGCAAGAGAAGCTGCAACGGAAAGGGCATTTACCGGAAAATATAATGAATTTGATGAAATAGGAGATTATTACTGTGCTGTTTGTGGACATCATCTGTTCCGCTCCACATCAAAATTTGCGAGCAGCTGTGGTTGGCCGAGCTTTTTTGAAGCCGATAAGGAAGGGGTTTATTACAAAAGAGATGTTACTTACGGAATGGAAAGAGTAGAGGTACTTTGCAAACGATGTGACTCTCATCTGGGGCATGTTTTTGACGACGGTCCAAAGCCCACAGGATTGAGATATTGTATGAATTCCATAAGCCTGGAATTTGTTCCGGATTCACAAAAATAAGTGCTTTAATTCACGAAATCAGGAAGTTAAAGTTTCTTAAATTGAGTTAAACTTTGATGGGATTTTGTCCTTCGGTAATTATGTTTTTATAATTTTGCCCGACTAATTTATATTTAGCATAGTATTGAATGAAAGGATTATATAGCGTATTAGGTATTGTTTACATGGTAACTACTTCATTCTACCTGTCTCCTGAAAAGACAATTGTAAAGAATGAAAACAGTACAAAAAAAACTGAAAGATTAGCTGACACGAAATCTGAGAAGACGGCAAATACGGTATCTTCTTCAGAAGAATTATACAAAGCCATTACATTTGAACAAGGACATGAACTTAACGAAGAAGTTTTCTTCAAAGCCTTAACTGGTTTTGAGAATTTGAAGAAAGCCGGTTTGCTTAATCAGGATTCGCATTTACTTACAGTATGCGATTTTTCTATGTCTTCAAATATGAAAAGACTTTGGGTAATTGATATCAATGAGAAAAAAGTATTGTTTAATTCACTGGTTGCCCACGGAAAGAACACAGGAGAAGAATTTGCCACAAATTTTTCAAACACTGAAAGTTCGCTTCAAAGCAGCATGGGATTTTATATTACTGATACAACATATGAAGGTGACAACGGATATTCTTTGAAGCTTTTGGGAATGGATAAAGGATTTAATGATGCGGCATTTAAAAGAGCAATCGTGATGCATGGGGCTGATTATGTAAGTGAGGAATTTGCAGCAATGCATAAAAGGATCGGAAGAAGCTGGGGATGTCCTGCAATTCCAAGAAGTTTGACTCAGCCCATCATCAACACAATCAAAGGAAAAAGTTGTCTCTTCATTTATTATCCCGATCAGAATTATCTTTCCAGATCGGAATGGTTAAAATCTTAATTTAGATTTATTGATGGTGAGATTATTCAGCAATAAAGCTGATGATCAAAAAAGTAAAGAGCAGTATGGAAATTAAAAGTGGATTTGTTCCTGCCGTAAGGATGATGAATAATCCTGATGGAACAAGCAGGTTTGAAAAAGGAAAAATTCCCACTTTGAAACCGATGAATACCGCCTCTTTCTGGATAAGTACAATAACGGAGGAGTGGGAGAAAAATATTCATCCTGCTCCAAGAAGACAATATGTGGTGACCTTAAAAGGAAGTATCTTATTTACCGTAAGTGATGGTTCTACGTTTCTTATTGAGCCGGGAATTATTCTTCTGGCGGAAGATACTAAGGGAGAAGGGCATACCTGGGATATCATAGAAGGAAAGGAATGGGAAAGGTTATACATTCCCATGGCTGAAAATGCTGATGATTTTTTTATCCCGGATTTTGAATAGGAGATACTACATAAAAAAGCAGTCAAAACTGACTGCTTTTTTTATTTATAAACCTGTTATATAGTTAATTAGCTGAATTTCTTGAAAATCAGAGTTGCATTGTGCCCTCCGAAACCGAAAGCATTACTCAATGCATACGTGATATCCTTTTCTTTAGCTTCATTAAATACAATATTCACATCCTTTGGAATGCTTTCATCAGTCTTATGAAGGTTAATTGTAGGCGGGATGATTCCGTTTTGAATTGCTTTTATAGAAAGAATGGCTTCAGCTGCACCGGCTGCCCCCAATAGATGACCTGTCATAGATTTAGTGGCACTGATATCAAGGTTTTTACTTCCTTTGAAAAGTTTGTTGATCGCCTTTAGCTCAACCAGATCTCCAAGCGGGGTTGAGGTTGCGTGTGGATTGATATAATCAATGTCTTCGGTATTTATTCCGGCCTCATCAAGAGCAAGCTGCATTGCTTTAATAGCAGAAGTTCCTTCCGGATGAGGTGCCGTCATATGATAAGCATCTGCTGTCATAGCAGCTCCTACCAGTTCGGCATAAATTTTTGCGCCTCTGCTTTTTGCATGTTCATACTCTTCAAGAACCAGAGCGCCTGCACCTTCTCCCATTACGAAACCATCTCTGTCTGCATCATACGGCCGGCTTGCAGTTGCAAAATCATCGTTTCTTACAGACATTGCTTTCATAATAGAAAATCCCCCGATTGAAGCGGGTGTAATGGCTGCTTCCGAACCACCGCTGATAATTACTTTTGCCTTTCCGAGGCGGATATAGTTAAAAGCATCCATTAGTGCAGTATTTCCTGTAGCACATGCAGAAACGGTGGTATAATTAATTCCCTGCAGGCCATATTTCATAGAAATCATTCCCGAAGCCATATTGGCAATAAATTTTGGAACGAAAAACGGATTGAAGCGGGGTGTTCCTTCACCGGTATAAAATTCTGCCACTTCATTTTCAAAAGTATACATTCCACCTTGTCCGGTTCCCCAGATTACTCCGGTATCAAAAGGATCCATATTTCCCAGATCCAATCCGGAATCCTGGATGGCTTCCGCAGATGAATACATGGCATATTGTGAAAAAAGATCGCTTCTTTTTATTTCATTGTGTGTTAAATGTACTTTAGGATCAAAATCTTTTACCTCACAGGCAAAATGCACTTTGAATTTTTCAGTATCAAAATGTTTGATTAATCCTGCTCCGCTCACTCCGTTGATACTGTTTTTCCAGAAATCTTCAACATTGTTTCCCAACGGGGTTACTGCACCCAGTCCTGTAATGACAACTCTTTTCATACTAGTTATTAATTTTAAATAAATTAGAGGTTCCTCTGGCAATTAATCTCGTTTTATCTGCGTTCCATATTTCACATTGAGCATTGACAAATTGCTTTCCTCTTTTAATAATTTTCGTTTCAGCTACAATATTATCATTTTCTTTTGCAGTTGAAAAATAATCGATCACATTATTAATGGTTGTTATGAAAGAATTTTCGTTCAGAGAAAACATGGTGGCACCAATGATGTCATCCACAATAGCAGCCGTTACACCGCCGTGAAGATTTCCGACCGGGTTCAGCCATTCAGCTCTTACGGTATATTGGAATTCCAGCTGTCCTTCTTCAACGGATACCACGATAGGGTTGAGCCATTTCATAAACGGTGACGGAGACTGATCAAATTCTTTTCCGATAAATTGTTTTAATTGTTCTAATCTATCCATATTTTGTTTTCTTATTTTTCTATAATCATTGTCACTCCCTGTCCTCTGGCTGCACAAATGGAAATAAATCCTTTTCCGCTTCCTTTTTCATTGAGGAGCTTGGCGAGTGTGGCAATAATTCTTCCGCCTGTTGCTGCGAACGGATGAGCTGCGGCTAAACTTCCGCCTTTTACATTCAGTTTATTACGGTCTATTTTTCCAAGCGCTTTTTCAAGTCCGAATTTTTTAGCCAGGTCATCATTTTCCCAGATTTTAAGGGTTGCTAAAACCTGTGCTGCAAAAGCTTCATGAATTTCATAATAGTCAAAATCCTCAAGGTTCATTCCTGCTTTTTTAAGCATTCTTTCAGCAGCAAAAACCGGAGCCAGGAGTAAATTCTGTCTGTTTTCAACATATTCTATTCCGGCCAGCTCTGAAAATGTGATATAAGCCAGAACAGGAAGATTATTGGCTTTTGCCCAGTCTTCACTTGCAAGCAAAACAGCAGAAGCTCCATCAGTAAACGGTGTGGAATTCCCAGCTGTTAAAGTTCCGTTTTGTTTATCAAAAGCCGGTTTTAGCTGGGCTAATTTTTCAAGACTTGTGTCAC
Source organism: Chryseobacterium populi (assembly GCF_000282115.1). Lineage (GTDB taxonomy): Bacteria > Bacteroidota > Bacteroidia > Flavobacteriales > Weeksellaceae > Chryseobacterium > Chryseobacterium populi. Next base: position 22,785 of record NZ_AKJY01000004.1, on the reverse strand, counting down.
GGCGTAAATTATTGTCTTTATCCAAGCCGAAAGCAGGGGTAATCATATCATCGAAAAAACCTTCGTCATAAGCTTTTGCCATATTCTGGTGACTTTTAAAAGCAAGCTCATCCTGGTCCTTGCGTGAAATCTGGTAATATTTTGCTGTGATTTCCGTATGTTCACCCATCACAAGGCCGGTTTTAGGTTCCTGTCCTTTGTAAGGTATAGGCATCCAGTCTTTCAGTTTCGGGCTTAGCAATTGCTTTAATTTTCCGAAAGCAGATTTTTCTTTATTGGCTTTCAGTAAGGCTTTTCTTAACCTTGCGGAAGATTCAAAAGGAATATTGCTCATGGCTTCCACACCGCAGGCAATACCACTTTCTATTTGTCCGAGAGCAATTTTATTTCCGATATAAATGGCAGCTTCAATTCCTGTGTCACATGCCTGCTGGATATCGCATGCAGGAGTAGCCGGATCCAGGGTTGTATTCATCACGGTTTCACGGATGAGGTTGCTTTCGGAAATATGCTTAATAACCGCTCCGCCGGCAACTTCACCCAGAAGTTTTCCTTTTAGGTGATAACGGCTTATTAATCCATTCAGCGCTGAAAGAAGCAGATCCTGATTGCCTGCATCTGCATAAGCGGTATTGAATCTTGCAAAAGGAATTCTGTTGTATCCTACAATTGCTACTCTTTTTGTTTCCATAAGGTTAAATTTTGGATGGAATAGTTTTAAGTTCCTGATCGATACTGAGTAAGATTCTGTCCAGTGCCTGGCTCAGGTATTTTTCATCACCGGTTGTTTTGGAGAGTAAGATTCCGCCTTCAATCAGCATGATATATAATGAAGCGTATTCGTCTGCATCCAGTTCTTTTTTTATTTCATGATTTTCCTGTCCCTGAACAATCACTTTGGAAATTTTTTTGATCCAGTTTTCAAAAGATCTGGTCACCTGGTTTTTTAACCGTGGAAAAGTATCATCAGCTTCAGTTGCAGCATTCATTAAAGGACATCCGCCATTGGAAAAAACGGTTCTCCAACTCTTTCGGTAGAAGGCTACAAAAGCCTGTAATTTATTTATTGCAGTGGGGAATTGATCACCCAGTGAATGGGACATACTTTTACTCAGCAAACCTGAATTATATTTATAGGCCTCAAGGGCAACCTCGTCCTTATTCTCAAAGTTTCCGTAAATGCTTCCCTTCGTTAATCCCGTTGCTTCCGTAATGTCAGAAAGCGACGTTGAAATATAGCCTTTGGTATTAAACAAAGGGGCTGTTTTCTCAATAATGAATTGTTTGGTCTTTTCTGCTTTTGACATGATCGTGAAATATTGGCAAAGATACAAAAATATACCGAATGGTATATTTGTTTGAAAAATTAAGCCTGATAGCCATAAAAAGGTTTCAGACTTAATTTTTCTAGGGTGGAAAATTAACTTTATCAGGCTAAAGTAGCATTCAATGTAATTTCAAAATTGAAAGCTGCACTCACAGGGCATCCTTCTTCTGCTATTTTAGCATATTTCTGAAACTCTTCCTCAGAAATTCCCGGAACTTTTGCGGTTAAGGTTAATTCTGATTTTGTGATTTTTCCGATATTTGGATCCAAAGTAATCACTGAAGTTGTTTTTAATTCTTCCGGAGTAAAACCGGCCTGAGATAATTCAGCGCTTAACTTCATGGTGAAGCATCCTGCATGGGCAGCGGCTAATAATTCTTCAGGGTTGGTTCCCACACCATCTGCAAAACGGCTGTTGAAAGAATATTGGGTCTGGTTTAAAGTTGTACTTTGTGTAGTGATATGTCCGTTTCCTTCTTTGATGTTACCGTTCCAAACGGCTGTTGCGTTACGTCTCATAATGTTTGTTTTTTATTGTTTAATAGATTTGATTTTGATGTTACAAAGATAGGGTGGTTACTTACCGGAATAAATAGATAAAAGGGACTAAGTATTGTACTTTTTTCCCGGAGAGTAGTTTTTTTTGAAATTAGCAGGAGTGCTTCCCACTTTATTGGTGAAAAGGCGGTTAAAATATGCCGGATCTTCATATCCGAGATCATAGGCGATTTCTTTCACCGGTTTGTCGGTATAAAAAAGAAGTCTTTTAGCTTCCAGTAAAATTCTGTTGATGATAAGCTGATTGGGAGATTCAAGATGCAGACTTTTAAACTTATGGGTAAGTGTTTTAGGAGCTATACGGAGCAATTCCGCATAATCTGCCACATTGTGTTTTTCTCTGAAATGAATTTCCAGATTTCTGCTGAAGTCCCTGAAAATATCAAGCTCATTATTGGGAATATTCACCGTTTCGGTCTGCAGATTCTGTTTTTTCCATTTCCGGGTAGCATGAATGATAATCTGTTTTAAATAGGTTCTTATCATTTCTTCACCGGAAGATTCTTTCCATTCAAGCTCATGTTGTATATTGCTGAATAAACTTCTGATTGTAATTTCTTCGGAAGAATTAAGCTCTACTTTCGGAATTTCGAATACATTATGAAAAAGCAGCCCATCGCAGGCAACTTCTTTGTCATGAATCTGTATACAGTAAAAGTCCCTGTTATAATGGAGAAGGACAGATTCATCAGCATTTCCCTTTTTCACATCCAGATATTGATTGGTCAGAAAAAAAAGGGTAGGAGTTTCTGTTTTATAATAATTGAAGTCTACCCTTAATTCATATCCGGGCGGCACAAAAAAAATTTTGATTTCAGAATTGAATTTATTTTCTTTCAGGTGGTCTAAATTCTCTTCGGAAAAAATACCAAGTCCAAACCTTTTGTAGTTGTCCTCAAAAATAAGATTGTGTAGCTGCATGAATAAACTTAAAGAATAAAGATACAAAAAAGGAGAAATGGGGATATTAAATAATTGAATGCTATTGAAATTTTTAACAAAAAGACTGGAAAGTTTTCAATAACAGGTGTAATTAATATTCTATATAAAAGAAAAAACTAAGAATAAAATTTATATATTTCCATTTCTGCTATGGTATGAATGTATAAAGATTTGCATTTGTGCTATAATTTAATTTTCTTTAAAAAAATAAAAGGCTAAATGAGCAGTTTGGAAAATATTTTGAGAGAAATAACTCCTTTATCTCCTGAAGACAGTTTTCTTGTATTTGACCGGATAAAAACCTCATTTGATTTCCCCTATCATTATCACCCGGAAATTGAGATCAATTTTGTCTATAAAGGAAAAGGATACCGCCGGATGATTGGAGACCACACCGGGGAGATCGGAAATATAGAGCTGGTATTGGTGGGCCCCAACCTGCCGCACTGCTGGGCAAATTATAAGTGTAAAAACAGAAAAACACATGAGATCACGGTGCAGTTTAACCAGGATTTTTTTAACCAGTCACTGATGCAAAAAAATATTCTGAAGCCCATCAATAATCTGATCAAAGATTCAATCCGGGGAATTTTGTTTTCCCAGGAAACTGCTGAAAAGCTATTGGAATCTTTTCTCAACCTGTCAAAGATGAATAGTTTTGAATCTTTCATTGAAATCATGAAAATCCTTAACGAATTGGCCATTGCTGAAGACAAGACATTTTTATCGTCCTACAGCATAGAGCTGGAAACATTTGTTGATAATGATAAAATGAAGGTTGTTCATGATTTTGTCCATAAAAATTTTGAAAATAAAATAACACTGGATGATGTGGCATCACTGGTCAATATGAGCAATGTGACCTTCAACAGATTCATCAAAAAAAGAACAGGCAAGACATTTGTGAATTATCTTAATGAAATAAGAATCGGATACGCCGCCCGCTGGCTGATGGAAAAGAACCTTACCGTTTTCGAGATCGCTTTTGAAGCCGGCTTTAATAATATTGCCAATTTCAATAAGGTTTTCAAATCCATAAAAAAAACAACTCCTACTGAATTTAAAGAACAGTTCAAAGAGGTGAAAAAAATAGAATAATGTTTTTCCGGGCTTAAAAAAAGGGAGTACATATTTTCAAAATCCTGGCGTCATTGTCAGGATTTTTCTTTTAAATTAAGATAAAATCAGCGATAATCTGGAAAAAATGGCAGAAAAATTACAATGAAAACTTTATTCTAAAAATAGTGTATGGTGTTGTAAATCAGTCTAAAATTGTATTTTGGAAAAAACATCAGAAAAAATAATATCGTTTTATGATAAAATAGTATTATATCCGGGTGGGTACAAAAATTAGATTTGCTAATATGAATTAAATCTTAACAAAACTTTAATTATTTAATGCGAATAAAAACATAATATTTGGAAGAAAAATGAACAAAATATGTTTAAAAGCTGAAAAATAATATTTAAAGCAATTTAATTGAATTCTCAAATAAACCTTAACTAAACTAACTTATGAGAAAAACTGTTATTCCAATTTTATTAGCTTTTCCTTTGTTTGGGTATGCGCAGGATACAAAGTCTGCCGACACGACTAAGACAGTTAATATCCAGGAGGTTGTTGTTACTTCTTTGGGTATCAAAAGACAGGCGCGTTCTTTGACATACTCCAGCCAGCAGATTGGAGGGGATGATCTTACTGAAGTGAAAACTCCCAATCTTTTAAACTCTATCAACGGAAAAGTATCCAATGTGCAGATCAATAAAACCAACGGAGGTGTCGGTGGATCGGTAAGAGTGGTGATGAGGGGAGATAAATCTACCAGAAACAGCCAGCCGCTGTATGTAATTGATGGGATTCCTATCATCAATAATACAGGAGTCACGGGTACAGAAGGTCCGAAAGTAGATTATTTTGCATCGATGCCTGATACAGGAGATGTACTGAGTACCATTAATCCTGAAGATATCGAGAGTATCAACTTTCTGAAAGGAGCTTCAGCTGCTGCTTTATATGGAGCGCAGGGGAGTAATGGTGCCATACTTATTACAACCAAAAAAGGAACTGTTGGAAGAAGTAGCCTTTCTTATACTTCAAGTTTGACATTTGATAAGGTTTATGGCCTTCCAGAACTTCAGCACAGTTATCTTCAAACAACACCTTATGATCCGGCTAACGGAAATACAGGATCCTATGACAGCTGGGGAGCGAAGGGCTCTTCTAAAGATTATACTAAAGATTTTTTTCAAACGGGAGCTACATGGATTAACAGTGTGAGTTTTCAGGCAGGTAATGAAAAAACAACTAATTTTTTCTCTTTAGGAAATACAACCAATAAAGGGATCATTCCTACTTCTTACTTAGATCAATATAACGTAAACTACAGAACGACAAGTAAATTTCTGAATGATAAACTTGTTCTGGATGCGAATGTGATGGCCTCTTTACAAAATTCAAAAAACAGATTGTCACCTGGATCATATTTTTCTCCTATTACCAATCTGTATTGGTTGCCGAGAGGAGTAGATTTTGATCAGTTTGCTCAGAATTATTCTTACTTTGAAAAGTCGAGGTATCTGGATGCGCAAAACTGGTGGGCAGTAAAACCAAATGGAGAATTTGCAGATAGTGAAACTCAGAATCCATATTGGATATTGAATAAAAACCCGGTAATAACAAAAAATAAAAATTTATACGGATCTGCAGCATTAAGCTATACGATCAATAGTTGGTTAACGGCTAAAGTCAGGGGTAATTATAACTATTTTAGTTCAGATTCTCAAAGAAATGTGGCGGCATATTCTCAGCCAACTGTTTTGGGGTTAGAAACTAAGATTAGTAATGGGAAAATTTATAAAAACACAATTGAGAAGACAACTACATACGGCGATTTCTTATTAATAGGTAATCCCAAAATTAATGATGACATCAGCTTGGATTTCACTTTAGGAACCAGTATTTCTGATCTGAAATATAGTATTACAAATATCGAAAACAATAGGCTTTTTGTTGCCAATTTATTTACCCTTAATAATTTAGATTGGGGAAATCAGCAAGGGGAGGGAGTTTTTGGTAATGGAAGAAGCTATACGATTACAAACCCACACAGACAGGACCAATCTGTATTTGCAAGCGCAAGCTTTGGATATAAAAGCAAAGTATATCTTGATCTTACATTCAGAAATGACTGGTCTTCAACCTTAGCCGGAACGGGTAATAACGGTATTGATTATGAATCGATAGGAGCGAATGGAATTTTGACAGAAATTTTCAGCCTTCCACAAGCTATTTCTTTCTGGAAAGTGAGAGCATCTTATGCTACAGTGGGAAATGCATTGGATCCTACCTCTACCATGCCACAGCCTGAATTTAATGGCGGGGTTATCACAGGGTTTTATTCTTCTGCTCCTGTAAGTAATGAAATGTTTAGAGATTTATATCCAAAACCCGAATTCAACAGAACCTTTGAGGCCGGAACAGAATTAAGAATGTTCCATAATAAATTATCTTTTGATTTTACCTTTTATAATTCTGTGGTTAGTAATCAATACCTGAAGGGGGTTGACGCAGCCACCAATTTTGGAGTACAATCTGGTAAAGTGGATATTAATGCAGGTAAAATTCAGAACATAGGTTTTGAATCAAGTTTATCATACAAAATTTTTAATAGCGAAAAATTTGGATGGACTACCACTTTTAATGCTTCAGCCAATAAAAACAGGATAAAAGAACTCTTGCCTCTTAAATACTACCCGGATCCGGATAAGCTCTTTGTATTGACTGGAGGTGGCTTCAATATGTTAAAGGTTGGAGGCTCGTTTGGTGATCTCTATGGTACCGTATTTAAAAGAGATTCTGAGGGAAGAATAATTGTAGGAGCTAATGGAGTTCCACTCGTTGACAGTGATAAAAGAAAACAGTATCTTGGAAATCCCAATCCAAAATTTATGCTGGGTCTTAATAATAATTTTTCTATAGGAAGGCTTGATATAAGCTTCCTTGTAGACGGGAGGTTTGGAGGCCAGGTTTTAGGGTTTACCCAATCGGTTAATGATGGTTTGGGGGTAAGCCAGGCATCGGCAGATGCCAGAGATGCTGGCGGGGTTTCTATTCCCAATGCAGTATATGAGAATGGTACTCCTTATACGGGCTTAACAGATGCTGAAGATTATTATAAGTCAGTAGGTGGAAGAGATGGTATAAACGAAGCTTATATTTACAAAGCTACTGCCGTTAGATTAAGACAGGCTTCCATTTCTTATACACTCAAAACAAATTCAAAAATTTTTAAAGATGCTACCGTAAGCATTATCGGAACTAACTTATTCTTCTTCTACAAGGATGCCCCTTTCGACCCGGAACAAGTATCGGGTGTAAATCCTGGTGGGGTAGGTGTTGATATGTTTGGAACACCGATTACGCGTTCTTTAGGTGTCTCCTTAAAAGCAAACTTCTAATCTTCTGAAATATGAAAAAAATAAATTCTAAAATAGTTATCTTGAGCATGGTAGCTGCTTTATTTGCAGGCAGCTGTACCAAAGACTTTGAAGATATAAATTCACAATATAGTGGTATTACCGACGAACAGTTACTTGCCGATTTTGTGGCTCTTACCAATCCGATGAAACAGATGCAGAAGAACCTTCAGAATCCTACAAACTGGATATATCAGCTACAAACTAACTTAAATGCTGATATGTACAGTGGTCTGTTCAGTACAGCTACTCCTTACAACAGCGGAAAAAATAATACTACTTATTTCATGATGGATGGTTGGAATGAAAGGATAATGATGAACCAGCTTGAAGATGTAAATCAGCAGTATAAAAATTTCTTTGCACAGTCAGAAGAAAAATATCCGGGAGTAGATTTCTCTCAATCCAAAGCTATTCTTATGATTTTAAGAGTAATTGCAACTCAGAAAGTCTCAGATGCTCACGGACCTGTAATTTATAGCAAGTTTCAATCTCCCGATTCAAACGGGGTTACTGATTTTGATTCACAGCAAGATGCCTACAACTATTTTGTTGCAGACCTTAATAAAGCGATTCAGGCTTTTGCCGGAACACCAACCATAGAAGATAAAACAGTAATACAAAAATCTGATGTTGTATTTTCTGGAAATACAGCAAACTGGGCCAGGCTTGCCAATACACTTAAACTGAGACTTGCCATGAGAATCAGCTATGCAGACCCTGTAAAATCCAAGCAATATGCGGAAGAAGCGCTTTCTTCCCCGGTAGGTTTAATTGAAGATAACTCACAGAATGCATTGGTAAGTTACGGTGGAGCTTCCCCATTAAATGATATTATCTATTCCTGGGGAGACTGTAAAATCGGAGCACCGTTAATGGCATTTATGAACGGATATAATGATCCGAGAATTTCAGCTTATGCGAAACCTGCTACAGATCCTACGGTATTTGGAAAATACATTGGAGTAAGGCAAGGTGTTGATCTGGGAGGAAGTAAAGACCGGTACGGAGATTTCTCTCAGCCAATTGCTGCTGCGGCAACAGGTGATTATTTTTCATCAAGCAACGGTAAAAATAAGATATGTACAGCAGCAGAAACCTGGTTCCTGAAAGCTGAAGCTGCTCTCAGAGGGTATGCAGGGGCAGGAGATGCCGGTGTAAATTACAACAAAGGCATCCAAATGTCATTGGCAGAATGGGGAAAAAGTGCAGGCTATGATACTTATGTGGCAGATGCGGTTTCTACCGAAGCTCCGTATATTGACCCTAAAGTCCCTTCAAATAGTATTTTAGCGGGAGATCCGATGTTAAGTACAATTACAATCAAATGGAACGCCGGGGATTCTTTCGAAAAGAAATTAGAAAGGATTATAACTCAGAAGTGGATCGCCATTTATCCTGACGGATCTGAAGCCTGGGCAGAGCAAAGAAGGACAGGTTATCCGGTTATTTTCAAAAATATTATTAATGACAGTCAGGGAACGATCAGTACCAATGCGATGATCAGGAGAATTCCAATTCCAACCAAATATAGAAACAATACGCTTAATTATCCACAGGCTGTACAATATCTCGGCGGACCGGATACAGGAGCCACAAAACTTTGGTGGGATAAAAAACCATAATATTAAAGTACAGAGGCCGTCTCAAACGATAGATATCCATTGATATTTTCATTCCAAGATATAAAAATCTACGTATTTTTTATTTTTCACAATGTTTCGTTTAAACCGGAATGAAACTTTTGAGATGTCCTCTTTCTTTATCATCTATAATTTTAATATGGGAAAAAACAATTCCGGAGCTCATCTGATAAAACCGATTTTCTGGATCTCAACATTATATTTTGCGATGGGAATGCCCTTTGTAACAATTAATGCAGTCTCCGGAATCATGTATAAAGACATGGGAGTTTCGGATACAAAGATTACTTTCTGGACAGGGCTTATTATGCTTTCCTGGACCTTGAAACCTCTTTGGAGCCCATTTCTCGAAATCTATAAAACAAAGAAATTTTTTGTCGTTTTTACCCAGTTTGCCATAGGATTTCTGTTTGCTTTAATAGCATTAAGCCTTCCCCTGGGTGATTTTTTCAGGTACAGCATTGCTCTTTTTGCCGTCATTGCATTTTTTGGAGCAACCCATGATATTGCTGCAGACGGGACCTATATCCATTTTCTGACAAACAAAGAACAGGCAAAATATATAGGATGGCAGGGGGCTTTTTATAACCTGGCTAAAATTATCAGCAGTGGAATTCTGGTGTATTTCGCCGGTATTCTGGAAAAAAAGAATGGAGTGACCAATGCATGGATGATCATTATGGGAATTTATGCAGTACTATTTTTCATAGTAGCGGTTTATCACTATTTTTTCTTACCAAAAGAAAACAAACAGGAAAGACAGACAGAGGGGAAAACTGCAGGGAATGTCCGTAAAGAGCTGCTTGAAGTGATTACTTCTTTCTTTACAAAACGAAATATCATATGGTCTGTATTGTTCATTATTCTATACCGTTTTGCAGAAGGATTTGCCATAAAAATTGCTCCTTTGTTTTTTAAAGCTCCGAGAACTTCCGGAGGATTAGGGCTGTCTACTTCAGATATCGGGCTTATTTATGGAACATACGGTTCGGCCGCATTTATTTTAGGATCAGTGTTGGCGGGTTATTTAATCTCTTTCCGGGGATTGAAAAAGTCATTGATCTGGTTGTGTTGTACATTTAATATCCCATTTGTAGTGTATGCATTATTAGCACATTACCAGCCTGTCGATCTGCTTCCTGTAGGAGCTGCAGTTGTAATCGAATATTTCGGATACGGTTTTGGTTTTGTGGGACTTACATTGTATATGATGCAGCAGATTGCTCCGGGAAAGCACAAAACAGCCCATTATGCTTTTGCAACCGGTATTATGAACCTCGGGGTAATGATTCCCGGGATGTTCAGCGGAATGATCAGCGACTGGATAGGATACAAAATGTTCTTTATCTGGGTAATGATCGCGGCGATCCCGGCATTCATCATCAGTGCGCTGGTTCCTTTTCCATATCCGGAAAAACTAAAAGATCAGTAAATCAATCATTTAATTTTAAATAAAAAAGTAAAAATATTTTATGACATCTCAATCAGTAATGATCCCTTGGCAGGATCGTCCGAAAGACTGCCACGATATTATGTGGCGTTTCTCTGAAAATCCGATTATCAACAGATACGCAATACCTACCTCCAACAGTATTTTCAACAGTGCGGTTGTTCCTTTTGAGGATGGGTTTGCAGGCGTTTTCCGGTGTGATAACAAAGCGGTACAAATGAATATTTTTGCAGGATTCAGTAAGGATGCGATCAATTGGAATATCAACCATGATCCTATTGAAATGCAGGCCGGAAATACCGAAATGATCGAATCTGATTATAAATATGATCCGCGCGTTACTTTTATAGAAGACCGCTACTGGATCACATGGTGCAACGGATATAACGGGCCAACCATCGGGATTGGCTATACTTTTGATTTTAAAGAATTCTTTCAGTGTGAAAATGCTTTTCTTCCCTTCAACAGAAACGGAGTTCTTTTTCCTGAAAAAATCAACGGGAAATATGCCATGCTGAGCCGTCCGAGTGATAACGGGCATACCCCTTTCGGAGATATCTATATCAGTTACAGCCCTGATATGAAATACTGGGGCGAACATCGTTGTGTAATGAAAGTGACACCATTTGAAGACAGCGCATGGCAATGTACAAAAATAGGAGCAGGACCTGTCCCTATCAAAACAAACGAAGGATGGCTGCTTTTCTATCATGGAGTGATCAACACATGCAGAGGTTTCCGGTATTCTATGGGAGCAGCACTGCTTGATCTTGAAGACCCTTCAAAAGTATTATACCGTACAAAACCATACTTGCTGGCTCCGGCAGAGCTTTATGAGCTTACAGGAGACATTCCTAATGTGATCTTCCCTTGTGCTGCATTATCAGAAGATAATAAAGTGGCCGTTTACTATGGTGCTGCCGATACGGTGGTGGCTGTTGCATTTGGATATATTTCAGAAATTATTGATTTTATGAAAAAAAATTCAATTTAAACTGACTTCTAAGTTCCTGGAAATGATGATAAACACTATTTTTCTTATTTATAGCATCATTGTTATGATTTTTATATTTTTAAATAAACTCTTATCTTAAAAAAAAATTGCGATCTCCTTATTATGAAAAAAGAACTGTTTATATATTTTTTGATCACTTTGCTTTCCCATACTGCGAATGCCCAGCAAAATAAGAATGATGTTCTTTCATGGGTAGACCCGTTTATAGGAACCGGAGGACATGGTCATACATTTCCGGGAGCTACAACACCATTCGGGATGATACAGCTCAGCCCGGACCAGAATACCAAAAGTGGTGACTGGGACTGGTGCTCGGGGTACCATTACAGCAGCAAGACCATCATGGGGTTCAGTCATAACCATCTTAGCGGAACCGGTTGGGCAGACCTTGGAGATATTCTGGTAATGCCTACCGTGGGAGATGTAAAAATGCTTCCGGGTTCAGAAGATAAGCCTGAGACAGGTTACCGTTCAAAATTCAGCCACGAAAGAGAAACGGCATCGCCGGGATATTATTCGGTTATGCTGGACAGTTATGGGATCAAGGCCGAGCTGACAGCTTCCCCGAGAGTGGGATTTCATAAATATACCTTCCCAAAAAGTGAGGAATCTAATATCATTATTGATCCTACCAATAAAATTTTCGGAAATGTTTATCATACTCTTGTAAGTATAGAAGGAAACAACAAGATCAAAGGATACTGTTACAGCACAGGTTGGGGTGGGAAAAGATTTGCCTATTTTGTCATGGAGTTTTCAAAACCATTTAAATCCTACGGGGTTTATTCGGAAGGGAAAATAAAAAACAATGAAAAAATTGCTATTGCCAAAGATGCCAAAGCATTTGTAAGATTCTCTACCCGACAGGATGAAAGCATCGAAGTAAAAGTTTCCCTGTCTCCGGTAAGTATAAAAGGGGCACAGGAAAATTTTAATGCTGAAGCTAAAAATATGGATTTTGCAAAAGCTAAAGAGGCTGCACAAAATACATGGCGGGATCTTATCAGCAGGTTTCAGGTAACAGGAGGTACCGATGACCAGAGAAAAATTTTCTATACAGGAGTGTATCATACTTTCATTGCACCCAATCTTTATATGGATATCAACGGTGACTATGTTGCTGCTGAAGAAAATATGAACACCAAATGGTTTACCAATTACAGCACCTATTCTTACTGGGACGGTTTCCGTGCGACACATCCGCTGCTGACGATCATGGATCAGAAACATACGAGAGAATTTGCCAACTCACTGATCAGCAGGTATACAGACCGGAAAGATCATATGCCGATCTGGGAGCTTTGCGGATATGATAATTTCTGTATGTTGGGGTATCACAGTGTATCGGTTATCTGGGATGCTATTTCCAAAGGGATTCCCGGAATTGATCCTGAAAAAGCATTTGCTGCCATGAAAGATGCTTCTCTGACAGATAAAATGAGCAGCAGCGATGGTGGTGGCGGTCTTAACGATTATATCAAACTGGGCTACACACCGTCAGAAAACGGAGCTTCCGTTTCGGCAACTCTGGAATATTCATATGACGACTGGTGCATTCAGCAGCTGGCAGAAAAATTGGGTAAAAAAGAAGAAGCTGAGGTTTATAAAAAACGTTCTATGAGCTTCCTCAACACATTCAATAAAGAGAATAACCATTTCTGGCCAAAACAGAAAAACGGTAAATTCCTGGCTGATTTCACATTAAATGACTGGAAAAAGCTTCAGCCTCATTGGGTTTCCGGGAATATCTGGGCTTATGATTTCTTCGTTCCCCATCAGATCGATGAAATGATGAGCCTTTATGGAGGGAAGAAAAGATTTGAAGAAAAACTGGATAAAACTTTTACCGAAGCCCTTAAAATGGAAGGCGAGCAGCATGTTGATATTTCAGGATTCATCGGGGCTTTAGGATTTGGTGATGAGCCGGGACATCATGTTCCTTATCTTTACAATTATGCAGATGCACCTTACAAGACCCAGAAGATGGTAAAATTCATCCGCGACAATATGTACACAACAAAACCTGATGGAATTGTGAATAATGAAGACTGCGGGCAAATGTCGGCATGGTACATCTTTTCATCATTAGGATTTTATCCGGTTACGCCAGGTAAGCCTGTGTATGCCATTGGTGCACCACAATTTCCGAAAGTATCTTTGAAGCTGGAAAACGGAAAAACCTTTACCGTTATTGCAGATAAGATATCCGATAAAAATATTTACGTTCAGAACATCTTTCTGAATGGTAAAGAATTTAAAAGCTGGGAACTTAATCACAGCGATATTATGAATGGTGGAGAGCTGAGATTCGTCATGGGAAGTAAACCTGCAAAATAAAATTAATAGAAAAAGAATAACGAAATAAAAGTATCAATGGAAAGGAGAAAATTTATAAAAACAAGTGCAATGGCAGGAGCAGGTTTACTGTTTAGTCAGAATGTTTTCGCAAAAAGTTTCAGCATAGAAGAATTTCCTGTTGTTCGTGTACCGAAAGATAAAAGGCATTTTGCCAGTGAAGCAGTAGATGGTGCCATATCAGCCTTCAAAAAGAAAGTTAAAAATAAAGAACTGGCATGGCTTTTTGAGAACTGTTTTCCAAACACCTTAGATACTACTGTTTTTTATAAAGAAACCAACGGAATACCGGATACTTATGTGATTACGGGAGATATCGATGCGATGTGGCTTCGTGACAGTTCTGCACAGGTTTTCCCCTATCTTCAGTTTTCAAAAAAAGACGAAAAGCTGCATAAGCTTATCTCAGGCGTTATCCATAAGCAGACGGAATTTATCCTGAAAGATCCTTATGCCAACGCATTTTATAACGATATTAATAAAATAAGCGAGTGGAAAGAGTTTGATCACACCGATATGAAACCCGGCATCCATGAAAGAAAGTGGGAAATCGATTCCCTGTGTTATCCTATTCGTTTAGCTTATCATTTCTGGAAGACGGCAGGTGATACAAAACCTTTTGATAATAATTGGCTGCAGGGTATTAAACTTACTTTACAGACCTTTACAGAACAGCAGAGAAAAACCGGCTTGGGACCCTATAAATTCGAACGTACAACAGCCTGGGCTACCGATGGAATTCCGATGGGCGGCTATGGCTATCCTACGAATCCGGTTGGGCTTATCCATTCCATGTTTCGTCCAAGTGATGATGCTACAATTTATGCATTTTTGATTCCTTCCAATTTATTTGCCGTTGTAAGCCTGCGTCAGGCTGCAGAAATGGTTTCGCAGATAAAAAATGAAAAAGCTCTGGCCCAACAATTAAACAACCTTGCTGATGAGGTGGATGCAGCCGTTAAAAAATATGGAATCTACAACCACCCTGAACACGGGAAAATATATGCTTTTGAAACCAACGGATTCGGAAGCTACAACCTGATGGATGATGCCAACTGCCCGAGTTTACTGGGATTGCCTTACCTTGATGCTGTAAAGCCCGATGATCCGGTTTATCTCAATACCAGAAAATACATCTGGTCAAAAGATAATCCGTTCTTTTTCAAAGGCAAACTGGCAGAAGGAATCGGCGGACCTCATATCGGGCTCGATATGATCTGGCCGATGAGTATCATTATGAAAGCCCTCACTACCAATGACAAAAGTGAAATAAAATGGTGTATAGAAACCTTGCAGAAGACCCACGGCGGAACAGGCTTTATGCATGAATCTTTTCACAAGGATGATGATGAAAAATTTACCAGGGTATGGTTTGCATGGGCCAACACCTTATTCGGTGAGTTATTATGGAAAACCTATAATGAAAACCCGGATTTATTGACCTAGAATCAGCATTTTATAACAACATTCCCACAGATAAAAACTCTTGAAAATGGAAAGTGCTAAAATTTTTACACCGGTGGAGCAGTCTTTTTTAAATGAGGTTCCGAGAAATAATAAAGCCAATGTGCCCTATATTGTAGTAGATAATTTTCCTAATCTGGGAATGCTTACAGCACTGCGTTTTCTGGAATGGGTGTATGAAAATCCGAAAGGGGTAATCAGTCTTCCCACCGGAAAAACCCCGGAATATTTTATTTTCTGGACCAGACATATTCTTGAAAACTGGGAAAAAGAAAATATAAAAGAGCTCAGAAAAAAGCACCATTTATTATTTAAAGAAAAACCGGCGCTGGCAGATCTTCATTTTGTTCAGATTGATGAGTTTTATCCCATAAAGTCATCTCAGGCCAACAGTTTTTATCATTACGTCAGCAAATATTATATTGAAGGCCTGGGTCTGAAACGCGAAAATGCCCTGCTGATCAACTGTGACGAAATTCCTTTGGCAGATGGTAAAGGCTTTGAAGAAATTTTCCCCGATAACAAAGTAAACCTTGAGTTAAGATACCGGGAAGCACAGAACCCATTGGAAAAGCTTCAGAAAGAATCCATTTTCCTTATTGATAACTGGTGTTCAGACTATGAACAAAAGATTCGGGAATTGGGAGGAATCGGGTTTTTCCTTGGAGGTATCGGCCCGGATGGGCATATTGCATTCAATATCAAAGGTTCAGATCCGTATTCCACAACACGCTTAACTTCTACCAATTTTGAAACACAGGCTGTTGCGGCCGGAGATCTGGGTGGAATTGAAATTTCAAAAGAACGCCTGGTGATCACTATTGGCCTGGAAACCATTATCTACAATAAAAATGCTGTAGCCATTATTTTTGCAGCAGGTGAAGCAAAAGCACTCGTAATAAAAAATGCACTGGAGCTGTCGCCTTCCAATCTGTACCCCGCTTCTGTCCTTACTCATCTTCCCAATGGCAGATTCTATCTTACCATGGGTGCAGCAGGCATGCTGAATGATTTTGTTGATGATTATTACCGTTCAGGCAGCTGGTCTCAGGAAAAAACGGATAAGGCAGTGATGTCTCTGACCCAGAAGCTTAACAAGTACGCAGAACACCTCACTGTGGATGATCTCAGAGAAGATAAATATACCAGATTAATTCCCGGCCTTGATGAAAATACGGTTCAGTCAGTCATAGATTCCATTAAAAGTAAAATAAAAAAAGGAACGGAGCGGCTCGGGAATGAAGTTTTCTACCATACAGGTCCGCATCATGATGATATTTCTCTAGGGCTTTTACCCTACATTCATTATCAGTCCCGTAATGAAACGAACGAGTCCCATTACTCGGTTCTTACCTCAGGATTCACGGCTGTTACCAATAAATTTTTAATAAAAATTCTCCATAATGTCCTTTCTTTTATAGAAAAAGGAGAAATCGAAATGCTTGAATATCCGGATTTCTTTGAAGCAGGATATAAAAATAAAAAAGATAAGGATGTTTATCATTATCTTATCAATATTGCTTCCGGGAATGCTGATGAAAGATCAAGAGCTGTTTCCCATAGAATGGTAAGGAATATTGTTGAGCTATGGAACCTGAAAAGCAAGCTCAGCTTAAAGGAAAAAATCAATGAAATCATTACTGCCATCAACTCCAGTTATGACGGTCAGAATCCCGAACCGAAGATTCAGACTTTGAAAGGTATGATCCGTGAATACGAAGAAGAGCTGGTGTGGGCACATTTTGGAGTAAAAACAAAAAATGTTCAGCATTTGAGGCTGGGTTTCTACACCGGAGCCATTTTCACAGAAAAGCCGAACAGGGAAAGAGATGTTATTCCCATCCTGCAGCAATTGAGAACTATCAGCCCAACGGTAATAAGCCTGGCCTTCGATCCTGAAGGAAGTGGCCCGGATACCCATTATAAGGTTCTGCAGGCTATTGCTGAGGCGGTACGTGAATGGGGTAAGGAGAAAGACCTTTCAGATCTTAAAATCTGGGGCTACAGAAATGTCTGGTATCAGTTTAATGCAGCAGATGTTACCCATATTTTTCCGGTGTCGCTTAATGCGATGAGTACAATGGATGAAAGCTTTACCAACAGCTATATGAGCCAGGTAGATGCCTCATTTCCAAGCTACCGTTATAATGGGAAGTTCAGTCATCTTTCAATACAGACCTGGGTAGAGCAGCTGAAGGCAGTCCAGCTGATATTAGGAAAACCTTATTTCTATGACAATGAAAGTCCGCGTCTCCGGGCAACCCATGGACTGCTTTTCTTCAAAGAAATGAATGTGGAAGAATTCCTGCAGTCTGCACGGGAACTGGAAAAATCTACGGAAGGAACATTCTGATTTTAGGTAAGGCAGTTTATAAGTGAAATAATGAAGAAAATACAAAATATTGTAGGAA
Source organism: Chryseobacterium populi (assembly GCF_000282115.1). Classification (GTDB taxonomy): domain Bacteria; phylum Bacteroidota; class Bacteroidia; order Flavobacteriales; family Weeksellaceae; genus Chryseobacterium; species Chryseobacterium populi. Next base: position 5,144 of record NZ_AKJY01000004.1, on the reverse strand, counting down.
TAGATATCGGTGGATCGCATATCACCATGGCTCAGGTACATCCTGAAAACCGTGAAATCATTGCTTCAACCTACGTAAGGGAACATGTTGATTCTTTCGAACCCAAGGAAGCTATTTTTTCTGCGTGGGTTTCCGCAATAGAAAAAGTTACTCATGATCTGGTCAGAGAAGGTCTTTTAATTGGTATCGCCATGCCTGGCCCTTTTGATTACGAAAAAGGAATTTCTTTGATGCAGCAGGGGAAATTTATTGATATCTATCAGATTAATATTAAAGAAGAATTAGCGAAAAGACTTTCTGTTTCGGCAGACCAGATTCATTTTATAAATGATGCAGCTGCCTTTCTTGAGGGCGAGGTTTTCGGTGGTTGTGCACAGGGATTCAAGCGAATTTTTGGGGTTACTCTGGGAACCGGGCTAGGGACAACTTTTTATAATGGTAAAGTGGCTGCAGACGAAGATCTATGGGATTCTCCTTTCAGAGATTCTATTTGTGAAGATTATCTGGCGACCCGTTGGTTTGTAAATTCTTATCAACAGATAACCGGAGAAGAAATATCAGGAACTAAAGAATTGTTAAGCAAGTCTCAGGAAATACAATCCAGAATATTTGACGAATATGCAGATGCTTTCGCTGAATTTATTGTGAAATATGTCAGAAATTATAATCCTGAAGTTTTAGTGATTGGCGGAAATATTGCAAAGGCTTTTCCTTATTTTAAAGGAAAATTTAATGAAAATTTAGCAAAAAATAATATTAACTTGCCTGTCAGAATTTCTGATATTTTTGAAGATGCCGCTATCTTAGGTGCTGCCAGCTATGCACTGAAGAAAGCCTGAATAAATTAACAAAATGATACAATGAAGTCTCTATTTTCAACTTTTTTTCTTTTATTGAATATCTGGGTTTTCAGCCAGAATATATCCCCGGCAGACTACGTGAATCCGTTAATGGGAACCCAGTCTAAACCGTCTCTGTCCAACGGAAATACCTATCCTGCAATCGGGCTCCCGTGGGGAATGAACATCTGGACACCGCAGACCGGTAGAATGGGGGACGGATGGGCCTACACCTATGATGCAGATAAGATAAAAGGATTTAAACAAACCCATCAGCCCTCCCCATGGATGAATGATTATGGGGCTTTCGCCATAATGCCGGGCGTGGGAAAACTGAAATTTAAGGAAGATGACCGTGCAAGTTGGTTCAGCCATAAAGCGGAAATCGCAAAACCCTATTACTACAGCGTTTATTTAGCTGATATCAACGTAACAACTGAATTTACACCAACCGAAAGAGCTGCTTTTTTCAAATTTGATTTTCCAAAAACAGACAGTGCCTATGTGGTGATTGATGCTTTAAACAAAGGCTCTTACATCAAAATTCTTCCGAAAGAAAGAAAGATCCTGGGCTACACCACCAAGTATTCCAGAGGGAAATATGAAAACTTTAAAAACTATTTCATCATCCAGTTTGATAAAGACTTTGACCTGACAACAACATGGAAGGATGATCAATTCATAAAAGGTCAATTGGAAATTACAAGCGATCATGCAGGAGCAGTAGTTGGTTTTAAACTGAAAAATAAAGAAGCGGTGTATGCAAAAGTCGCTTCATCATTCATTAGTTTTGAGCAGGCTGAGCTGAACCTGAAAAGAGAGATTGCAGACAAAAATTTTGAGCAGATAAAAGCAGATGCAAAAGACACCTGGAATAAAACGCTGGGGAAAATTGAAGTAAAAGGAGGGACTGACCAGCAGATGAGAACATTTTATTCTTCTTTGTACAGAACATTATTTTTCCCTCAGAAACTATATGAAATAGACTCTCAGAATAAAATAAAACACTGGAGTCCTTACAACGGGAAAATACTTGACGGGAAAATGTTTGCCGGAACAGGCTTCTGGGATACCTTTCGTGCATTATATCCTTTCCTTAACCTGGTTTACCCGGGTATCAATGTTGAAATGCAGGAAGGCTTGGCAAATACATTCAAAGAAGGAGGTTTCCTACCTGAATGGAGCAGCCCCGGATATTCAGATATCATGATCGGAAACAATTCCGCTTCCGTAGTAGCAGATGCTTATATAAAAGGTTTGCGGGGCTATGACGTTGAAACACTTTGGCAGGCGGTAAAACACGGTGCTACTAATGAAGGCCCGATGGATGCGGTTGGTCGTAGAGGAGTAGAATATTACAATACTCTGGGCTATGTTCCGTATGATGTAAAAATCAACGAAAATGCGGCCAGAACTTTAGAATATGCCTACGACGATTTTGCTATTTATCAGTTAGGAAAAGCTTTGGGAAAACCGGCATCGGAAATTGATATTTATAAAAAAAGAGCTTACAACTATAAAAACGTATTTGATCCGGAAACTGGCCTGATGCGTGGTAAAAACAGGGACGGAAAATTTCAGACACCTTTTAATCCTTTCAAATGGGGTGATGCTTTTACAGAAGGAAACAGCTGGCATTATACATGGTCGGTTTTCCAGGATATTGAAGGGCTTTCTAAGCTAATGGGCGGAAAAAAGAAATTTGAAGCTAAACTGGATGAGGTATTCTCGCTTCCACCGGTTTTTGATGACAGCTATTATGGAAGCGTAATCCATGAGATCCGCGAAATGCAGATCATGAATATGGGACAGTATGCCCATGGGAATCAGCCTATTCAGCATATGATTTATTTATACAATTATGCGGGAGCTCCATATAAAACACAGTACTGGACAAGGCAGGTGATGGATAAATTGTATATGGCAACGCCCGACGGCTATTGTGGAGATGAAGATAATGGGCAGACTTCTGCATGGTATATATTTTCAGCTTTAGGATTTTATCCGGTAACGCCGGCAACAGACCAGTATGTTTTGGGAGCACCGTTATTTAAAGAAGCGATCATTCACCTGGAAAATGGAAAAAAAATTGAAATAAAGGCACCGGAAAACAGTGCTGATAATCTGTATGTAAAATCATTGAACATAAATCTTCAGCCCTATTCTAAAAACTGGCTGAGCCATAAAGAGCTGATGAAAGGAGCTGTTCTGGAATTCAAAATGGATAATAAGCCTAATAAAGAAAGAGGTTCACAGGAAAAAGATTTCCCATATTCAATGTCAAAAGAATAATTATAAAAAAATAACATTAGTATTACAACCGTATGAGTGCAGAAAAAAAAGAAATATTTGAAAAAGTAGAAGGAATGTTGAAAAGCAAGGGTTTTAATCTGGCAGCAAAAGATGATACAAGGCCTTGGGGTGGTTTTTTTGTCATTGATGAAAATCAGGCACAGGATTTTGCCAACCAGTACTTTGATGGTATTGATGTGGAAAGCCTGAAAATAGGTGGAAAGCTGAGTCCAAAGGTTCTTCTTGTTGCACCCAATGCAAGGCTTAGCTGGCAGTATCATCACCGAAGAGCTGAGATCTGGCAGGTTGTTGAAGGTACTGTGGGCATCAAAACCAGTAATACCGATGAAGAAGGAGAGTTGAAAGAATACAGGCCCAAAGATCAGATCAAGCTTCAGCAGGGTGAAAGACACCGTCTGATCGGTTTACAAGACTGGGGTGTAGTTGCTGAGATCTGGCAGCATACAGATGCCGCAAACCCGTCAGATGAAGATGACATCGTCAGAGTACAGGATGATTTCGGAAGATAATTTTAAATAGGTATATTCATCTGTCCGCAAATTCTCCGGGTCGAGAATTTGCGGACAGAGTTTTTTAACGGCTGATAGTATGAAAAAAAGTATTTTATGTTTTTGTATAAGTATCCTGCTTATGGTTATGACCAGAGGGCAGGAATTCTCATCACCCAAAGGGACATTAAAACTGAATTTTAAAATCGAAAGAGAAGGCGCTCCCTATTATTCCTTGAATTATAAAGATAAAACCATATTAAAAGACAGTAAGCTGGGATTTATCCTGAAGCCTTCTTATTCTTACTTTTCCGGATTTAAAGTAGAGAATATTGAATATGCATCTTTTAACGAAAGCTGGAAACCGGTTTGGGGACCCAACAAAAAGGTTGTAAACCATTATAATGAAATGCTCGTACACCTGGTACAGGACAAAACCGGCTGGAAACTTGATATAAGATTCAGGCTTTTTGATGATGGTCTGGGTTTCAGATATGAATTTCCGGTTCAGGCAGATTTGAGGCATTTTACCATAAAGGACGAAATGACAGGCTTTAATTTAGGACAGGATTATAAAGCCTTCTGGATTCCGGCGGATTATGATACCAATGAATTTCCTGTGACCACGTCTAAATTATCTGAAATCTCCAAATTAATTGATGAGGTCAGAAAAGAGCCTTTAGCAGCAAAAGCACCAAGTGCTACTCTTGCTGTGCAAACCCCACTGATGTTGAAATCTAAAGATGGGATCTATATTAATATTCACGAAGCTGCCTTAATCAATTTTCCGGCGATGACGCTTAATCTTGATGAGAAAAATTTAATCCTGTCTTCTAACTTAACACCTGATAAAAATGGAGACCGAGGATTTATCCAGACAGGTTCTGTAAGCCCATGGCGTACAATGATTATCAGTGATAATGCGCGGGATATTTTATCCTCCAATCTTATTGTTAACCTGAATGAGCCAAGCAAAATAGGAGATACATCATGGATAAAACCAACCAAATATATTGGTGTCTGGTGGGAATATTTTACAGGTGGTGGCTCTACATGGGCATATTCTGACAATCAGGATATCAGGATTGGTGAAACAGATTATAAAACTTTAAAACCTAATGGAAGACATGGAGCCCATACAAAGCATGTAAAAGAATATATTGATTTTGCAGCAGAAAACGGGTTTGATGCCGTTTTGGTAGAAGGTTGGAACGAAGGTTGGGAAGACAATCAGGCCTACAGGAAAGAACATATTTACAGCTTCACCAAAGCATACCCGGATTTCAATGTAAAAGAGCTTCAGGCCTATGCAAAAAGTAAAAATGTAAAAATCATCATGCACCACGAAACAACGTCTTCTGCGGTTGATTATGAACGGCAGCTTAAAGATGCCTTTCAGTTTATGAATGATAATGGTTATGATGCAGTCAAAACAGGATACGTAGGACCGATTATTCCCCGAAGTGAATACCACGACAGCCAGTGGATGGTAAATCATTACAGG
>NZ_AKJY01000003.1 GCF_000282115.1 Chryseobacterium populi | reverse complement strand
CATAAGAGTGACTGTTTTTATGATTTTGTAGTCAACCTTTTTCAGGACGAGACAGAATAAAAAAATCCCGGGCAAAAAACCCGGGATTTATATTGATAACAAAAAATTCTACATTATTTTACTTGATCTACAACAGCTTTGAAAGCTTCAGGGTGATTCATTGCTAAATCTGCTAAAACTTTTCTGTTAAGCTCTACGTTGTTCTTTTTAAGAGCTCCCATAAACTGAGAGTAAGACATTCCGTGCTCTCTGGTACCTGCATTGATACGAGTGATCCAAAGTGATCTGAAGTTTCTCTTTTTCTCTTTTCTACCACGGTAAGCATATTGCATTGCTTTTTCTACCGCGTTTTTAGCTACAGTCCAAACGTTCTTTCTTCTACCGAAAAAACCTTTAGCTTGCTTAAAAATTTTCTTTCTGCGAGCTCTTGAAGCTACGGCATTTACTGATCTTGGCATAATTTAAATTGTTTTTTTGAAAAGGGCGGTAATTTATTTCATTACACTTATCTGCTCCGTTTCAGGGTTAAAAATTCTGAATTTGTTTTAATTCCTATAAACCGAATATAGATTTATAAAAACTACTTAATTGCTAATTGACGTTTAACACTTTTTTCGTCCACAGAAGCAACATAAGAAGTTTGCGTAAGATTTCTCTTTTGCTTAGTTTCTTTCTTAGTTAAGATGTGGCTTTTGTAAGCATTTTTTCTTTTGATCTTACCAGAACCAGTAAGAGCAAAACGCTTTTTAGCACCTGATTTCGTTTTTAATTTTGGCATTGTTTTGCTTTTTATTGTTTTGTTATCAATATCTGTATTGGCTTCCTCGAAAAATATCCGGGAATAATAGTGTGCAAAGATACAAAAAAAACATTAATCTTTTCCTTCCAATACAAGAGATTCTAATAAACTGTTTTCGTCAGGACTTACAGAAATTTCCAATCTGTTATTTTTATAATAGATCTGTGTCCGGAAACTGACATTTTTATCACTATTAACCTGCTTTAATAACCACTTTTTTTCGGAAATTCCGTCAAGAGACAGGGTATAGGTATTTCCTTTGAGTACATTTTTTAAAAGCTTTTTTCCAGAAAACAGGCTGATTGTATCTGTAGGATGACTGAATAAGTATCCCGGGATTTTCAACACATTTTCAGTCTTTTGAATTCCATTGTTCTTACCGTACTTATTAAAAAACAGCAAATATTCGTGATCCCTTTCCTTTGATAAGACTTTAACAAAATTCTGATTGAATATTTTATTTTTCTTTAACTGGTCACCAATATTGAAAGAAGGCGCTGCCCCCGTATTGAAAATCACAATATCCGGATTTTGCTTCATGGTGTAGTTGGCATCACCTAATTCGTGAGCCAGTGAACCCATCCCAAAACTGACCGGCGGATGTCTTGGAATATAATAATCATTCAGTCCCAGCATATCGATTGATGGCAATCCTGAAGAATAGGGGATCGAACCGGCAGACGTAACGGCGATTAAAGTCTTATCAGGAAATGTATTTTTCAATCTTACTCCAAGCTGCATTCCACGGAATTCCCATCTTTCCTGAATGGCTTTCTGGTTTTCCGGAAGTTTGATCTGGATGATAAAATTTAGAATTAACAGGATAATAATACCCAATCCAATTTTACGGTTATTGAAATCAATTATTTTAACGGCATTTAATCCTATAATAACTGCAAATACTAAAAATATCAGAACAATTTCATAATGCCTGTAGCCCGGAAAAATATCTCCACCCACTAAGCTTACATAAGAGGTCCATGCAAGAATATTCAGTAAAAGGAAAATCCCAACTGCATTTTTTCTTTTAAAAACCAGGACCAGGAGCAGATAAATTCCGAGGGAAGAAATAACAAGGGTCCCCAGAAAAGCTTTAACATGATAAAATATGCCTCTGATGATATGATAAAATGTGATTTTCACTTTTACAAGGGCAGTATTCGGTACCAGTTCACCATAATAGGTATATCTGAAAATAAGCTGGGCTAAAAGAAACAGGGAAGGAATAACAGCAACGGCAAAAGTTATTTTAATAAAATCCGTTTTATGATTCCGCTTAATAAATAACAGAAAAACGGATGTGATGGTTGTAAATAAAAAACCGTCAGGCCTTGTGATAGCGAGTAATCCTAACCAGACTGATAAATAATAAATTCTTTTTAAGCTGTTTTCATTGATGATTCGTATCACTTCAGTTAAAATCAGGGTAATCAGCAATGCATATAAAGGCTGTTCTAATCCGCCAATCGCCCAGATGGCAAAGCATGGAGTGGTAACAAGCAGAATAACGCCTAAGAAAACATATTTCTTTTTTATATTTTGTTTCGCGAAAAAACTGATGATAAGCCAGATAATTCCTACTGAACAAAGCAGACCTAAAATTCTCGCTGCCATAATAAGGTCAATTCCCAGCTGTCCTAAAAAAGAGACGCCTAAAATCCACAGAAAATTGGAATAGCCTTCTACAGGATCTCCGTCATTCCAGCTTAATCCTTTTCCATCAATAAAACGTTGGGCATACCGGAGTGAAATTAAACTGTCATCAGAAATAAAAGGGTAGTAGCAAAAACAGCTTCCCAGGAATATAATGACACAAACAATAAAAAAGGCTCCATATACGGATTTCATTCAATGAGTTTAAGTCTGCAAAATAACGAAAAAAGCAAAAAACTGCAGACTTTTGTCCGCAGTTTTTAAATTATAATAAGTTGAAATTATGATTTGAAAAATTCCAAAAGATCTTTATTGATTGTTTCTGCCTCTGTAGTCGGCATACCGTGAGGGAATCCCGGGTAAGAAATCAGTTTCCCGTTTTTCAGCAGGGAAGCAGCAACTTTTCCTGTCGTTTCAAAAGGAACGATCTGGTCATCTTCACCGTGCAATACCAAAACAGGAACATCCACACTTTTTAAATCTTCTGTGAAATCTGTTTCTGAAAAAGCTTTAATGCAATCGAAATGAGCTTTTATGGAACCACTCATTCCCTGTCTCCACCAGTTTCTCTGGATTCCTTCGGAAACATTTGCACCTTCTCTGTTGTACCCGTAGAATGGGAATGTAAGATCAATATAGAATTGTTGTCTGTGTTTAGATGTATTATTTCTGATATCATCAAAAACAGAGATCGGAACACCGTTCGGATTATTCTCATTCTGAACCATGATCGGAGTTACAGCGCTTATTAAAACCGCCTTTGCCACTCTTCCTTTACCGTGTTTCGCAACATATCTGATTACTTCACCACCGCCTGTAGAATGCCCCACATGGATTACATCCTTTAAATCCAGTGCTGTAACAATTTCATCCACATCAGAAGCATAAGTGTCCATTTCATGTCCATATGGAGTCTGCTCCGATCTTCCGTGCCCTCTTCTGTCGTGGGCAATTACTCTGTATCCCTGTTCAAGGAAGAAAAACATCTGTGCATCCCAATCATCACCGGATAATGGCCATCCGTGATGAAAGAATACAGGCTGTCCTTTCCCCCAGTCTTTATAATAAATCTCAGTTCCGTCTTTTAATGTAAGTGTACTCATTGCTTTTTTGTTTATGTTATTAATAATACTTGTTTGTTATTTCTAAAGCAAATGTAAGATGAAATTTATGATTGAATCTTAACATAGGATATATATTAATGATTATTTAATAACTAATTTTAAATAAAAAAACCTCAAATCGCTTTGAGGTTTATATTTTGTGTACAGATATACAATCTATATCAATTATTTTGCTGGTTTTTTAGGACTCATCATCATGATCATTCTTTTTCCTTCCAATTTAGGCAGCTGATCTACTTTACCCACGTGCTCTAACTCCTGAGCCAGTTTTAAAAGCAGAATCTCTCCCTGATCTTTAAAGATAATCGAACGTCCTTTAAAAAATACATAGGTTTTTAATTTAGAGCCTTCTTCAAGGAATTTCTCAGCATGCTTCTTCTTGAATTCATAATCGTGGTCATCAGTCTGAGGCCCGAAACGGATCTCTTTTACCACTACTTTTACCTGCTTAGCTTTAAGCTCCTTTTGTTTTTTCTTTTGCTCGTATAAAAACTTTTTATAGTCTAATACTCTCGCAATGAAAGGTTCAGCCTTGTCGGAAATTACTACCAAATCTAATTCCTGATCTCGGGCAATCTGTAAAGCTTTATCCAAGGGGTAAACTCCTGGCTCTACATTATCTCCTACCAAACGAACTTCTCTGGCTCTAATTTTACCATTAATTTGATGCAAATCTTCCTGTACGGGACGACGCATTGGGCCTCTGTTGTTAAATCTTTGTGCTATTGTCTTAAATTTTATTGGTTAACTTTTCTATTTAGCAGCCTTGTTTATACTGCTGCTTCTTTTTTAAAATAATTGATGAAATCCTCAGTACTCATTACTCCAAGATCACCTTCACCACGTCTTCTTACAGAAATTGTGCCATCCTTCTCTTCATTTTCTCCTATAACAAGCATGAATGGAATTTTCTTTAATTCTGCATCACGGATCTTTTTCCCTGTTTTCTCATTTCTGTCATCAATCTGACCGCTAATATCGTGATTTTCCAAAAATTGTGAAACTTTTTTTGCATAATCTACATATTTTTCACTGATGGGTAGAATTATATACTGGTCAGGACTCAACCATAATGGGAAATCTCCTGCAGTATTTTCTAATAATATTGCGATAAAACGTTCCATAGATCCAAATGGAGCTCTGTGGATCATAATAGGTCTGTGCTTTTCATTATCGTTTCCGATGTAATGAAGATCAAATCTTTCCGGTAAGTTATAATCTACCTGGATTGTTCCCAACTGCCATTTTCTTCCTAAGGCATCTTTCACCATAAAATCCAGTTTCGGGCCATAAAAAGCTGCTTCTCCGTATTCTGTGATGGTATTTAATCCTTTTTCTTTTGCAGCAGTAACAATTGCATTTTCTGCTTTTTCCCAGTTTTCATCACTACCGATATACTTTTCAGTATTTTCAGGATCTCTTAATGAAATCTGAGCAGTGAAATCTGCAAATCCAAGGGAACCAAAAACATAAAGAACTAAATCAATTGTTTTTTTGAATTCCTCCATCAGCTGATCCGGAGTACAGAAAAGGTGGGCATCATCCTGGGTAAAACCACGAACTCTGGTTAATCCGTGAAGTTCTCCACTTTGTTCATATCTGTAAACTGTTCCGAATTCTGCATATCTTTTCGGCAGATCCCTGTAGCTCCATTGTGAAGTTTTGTAAATTTCACAGTGGTGCGGGCAGTTCATGGGCTTCAGCATAAATTCTTCTCCTTCATTTGGAGTTTTAATTGGCTGGAAGCTGTCTGCACCATATTTATCCCAGTGTCCAGAAGTTACATATAATTCTTTGGCACCGATGTGTGGTGACATTACGAATTCATAGCCTCCTTTTTTCTGTGCATCGGTAAGGAAATTCTCTAATTTCTTTCTTAAAGCAGTTCCTTTGGGTAGCCAAAGTGGCAAACCTGCACCTACTTTTTCGGAAAATGCAAAAATTCCTAATTCTTTACCCAGTTTTCTGTGATCCCTTCTTTTAGCTTCTTCAAGTCTTTCAAGATATTCAGTCAGGTCTTTCTGTTTAGGGAAAGAAATACCGTAAACCCTTGTTAACTGAGGATTTTTTTCATTTCCTCTCCAGTAAGCTCCGGCAGCATTTAATATTTTTACTGCTTTTACAATTCCTGTATTCGGAATGTGCCCTCCACGACATAAATCGGTGAAGTTATCATGAGTTACAAAAGTAATTTCCCCATCATTAAGATTAGAGATAAGCTCTACTTTATAAGGGTTGTCTGCATAGGTTTTCAATGCATCCTCTTTAGAAACCGGATATAAGGAGAAAGTTGAACCTTTCTTGGCATTTTCCAGGATTTTCTTTTCAATCTTCTCAAAATCTTTTTCAGATAAGCTTTCGTCCCCGAAATCTACATCATAATAGAATCCGCTTTCAATAGCAGGACCAATGGTGAGCTTAGCATCAGGATAAAATTCAAGGATCGCCTGCGCCAGTAAGTGGGCAGAAGAATGCCAGAAAGCTTTCTTTCCAAGATCATCATTCCAGGTCAGCAGTTGTATCGTAGAATCCGTGGTTATAGGTGTGGTCGTCTCTACTTGTTTGCCGTTAACAATTGCGGAAATGGTATTTCTAGCCAATCCCTCGCTTATAGATTTTGCCACATCTAAAGGAGTAACTTCTCCTTCAAATTCTTTGACACTACTGTCTGGAAGTGTAATTTTTATCATTGTTTACTAAGAAATTTTAAGATGCAAAAATACGCATTTTTTATTTAAAATAATATAATAACGTATATTTGAATGAAGAATTAATGCTAAATAACGAAAAACATATTGTTGTTTTTGTTGTCAGTATGTTTTAAAGAATTTCAGTCTTCAGAATTCCAATAAATTCCGGAAGAATAAAAGTTGAAAATTATTATTGTAAAAGCAATTTTCGTCTTATTTCTTTGTCAGATTATCAATATCCTTATTTTCTTTGATGAATTTAAAAACAGATGTGGCTTCGAGAACCTCAGCCACCTGACAGTTTTCCTTTTTAAATGGTTTGTGGAAACATAAAACGTTCAATAATGTAAATGATTCTCAAATCCACCTGACAGTTTTCCTTTTTTATAATGATTGATAGAAATATAAAAAACTTTCAATAACGTAAATACTGGTGGCTGAGGCTCTCGAAGCCACCGGTATTATTTCCTCTTATATTTAACCTTCTGCTTTATAATTTCTATAACATCCACATGCTGAACCTTAGATTTTACCCAACCGTGAATATCAATATAAAGCAATGATCTTCTATAGTACTCATTCTTTGAAAAAAGCTCAAGTTTCTGATCAAAGGCTTCAAAAGCTTCCTGTCTTTTACTTAAGACCAGATTATTGAGATTTTTAAAAAAATCAATGCTTTCAAAATGAAATGCTTCAGGCTTCTTCATTTTAAGGGCAAATTTTAAGGTGGCTTTTATAAATTCATCATAATCTTCATCATTTCCTGATTCATGCTTTGACATTAAGATTAATATCCTGGTGTGAAATAATAAATCTTCCTGAACGTTTCCTTTAGACTCAATAATCTTCATGGAATAATGAATGGATTCTCGATATTTTTTACTTCCGAAAAGCATGGCTGCCATTTTCAGATAAAGGATCATAAAATGGTGCTCATCAATCTTATCACGCAGCTTTTCCATTTTCAGCTCAATCTCCGGAATAAGCTTGGTTCCTGTAAAAAATTCTCCTTTTATAAAATGAATATTCATTAACGTATTAGAGTAGGTAAGAAAAATAAGAGACTGAAGATTTTCATTCTGTGCAAAATTTTGAGAAGAAACAGTATCATTAAAGTTTTTAAAATGCTTTTCCAAAACATCAATATTTCCATAGAGAAAAAGAATCTTAAGCAGATAAGTATTTCCTTTGATGTACCAGACCGGATGACTGAAAATCATTTCCGGGTTCTGATGAAATAAATCTACCCATAAATAGGCGTATTTTAAGGTGTATTTGTAATCCTGAAACAGCTGGTTCTTCCATACATGAGCCTTATAATACCATAATTTTTCAGTAAAATTAAGCTTGACGGGTTTTATATTTCTGATCTGGGTATTAAAAATTTCCAGGATTTTCTGGCGGTCTTCATCATTTTTTACATAACCGTGAGTAAGCATTTCACTATATAATTTCAGTGAAAGATTAGACAAATCCGTAGTATACTGGTTTTGCTTGCTGATCGCTTTAGATTGCCGGATGAGCTCATCAGCCCTTCCTTCTATACTTCGGGTAATAAATTGGGATTCGATTACTTTTTCGAGGTCGATAATTTCAGAGGCGATACTTTTTTCATCTAGCTCCAAAGCTGTTTGTTTAGTTTTATCTAAAATTTTCAACGCCTGTTTGTAGAGCCCTTTCTGATACAGGATATTGGCAAAATCAAGCTGTTCGCGAAGCTGGATTCTGTAGTTCTGATGGCTCGGGTTCATGCGAAGGCTTACCAGGATCTGCTTATAAAGGTGGGCTTTAAGATTGGAGAGTTGCTGTTTGGTTGATATTTTCTTTTCGATGACAATGTTTTCATCATATTCTTTCATTTTATCCATTTCTGAAAAAAGTAAAAGAAATTTTGCATCCACATTGATACCCAGGCGGTTTACAAATAATTTGAATTGCCGCTTTTCGGAAGTAGTCAATGATTTAATGAGTATAAATAAGAAATCTTTCTGCAATTCTGCCATTGTAAATATGATGGATTTATATAATTGATTTTTAGATAGTTAAAATTAAGATTCTATTCTTTGAATATTGTAATTTTCTGAAAAAATGAAAATAAAAAAATAATTCAAATCTTAGTTTTGATTCAAAATTAAGTAAAAACATTATTATGAATTCCGAAAAAGTTGAAATTTTTGATACCACCTTACGGGATGGGGAACAGGTTCCGGGATGTAAATTAAATACAGAACAAAAGCTGATTATTGCTGAAAAACTCGATGAACTAGGGATTGATATTATTGAAGCAGGATTTCCGGTTTCAAGTCCGGGAGATTTTCATTCCGTTTCTGAAATTTCAAAACTGATCAAAAATGCAAAAGTTTGCGGATTGACAAGAGCCAACAAAAAAGACATAGAGATTGCAGCAGAGGCTTTACAGTTTGCAAGAAGACCAAGAATACATACAGGAATAGGAACTTCTGATTCCCATATCAAATATAAATTCAATTCTACAAGAGAAGATATCATAGAACGGGCTGTTGATGCTGTAAAATATGCGAGAAGCTTTGTTGAGGATGTGGAATTTTATGCTGAAGATGCAGGAAGAACCGACAACGATTTTTTAGCCAGAATCTGTGAAGAAGTGATAAAAGCAGGGGCAACTGTTCTGAATATTCCTGATACCACAGGCTATTGTTTACCCGAAGAATATGGTGATAAAATCAAATACCTGAAAGAAAATGTAACCGGAATTGAAAAAGCCATCCTGTCATGCCATTGTCATAATGATCTTGGACTGGCTACCGCAAATTCTATTGCTGGTGTAATCAATGGAGCAAGGCAGATTGAATGTACCATTAACGGATTGGGAGAAAGAGCCGGAAATACAGCGCTGGAAGAAGTGGTTATGATTTTGAAACAGCACAGGGATTTAAATTTATATACGGATGTGAATTCTAAAATGCTTAATAAAATGAGTGCTTTGGTTTCAGATTTAATGGGAATGCCCGTGCAGCCTAATAAAGCGATTGTAGGAGCAAATGCTTTTGCTCACAGCTCAGGTATTCACCAGGACGGTGTCATTAAAAACAGAGAAACCTACGAAATTATCGATCCGGCAGAAGTAGGCGTTAATGAATCTTCCATTATTCTGACAGCCAGAAGTGGTCGCTCTGCTTTGGCTTATAGATTTAAGCATATCGGTTTTGATGTAACTAAAAATGAGCTTGATTTTCTATATCAGGAATTCCTGAAAATTGCAGACATCAAAAAAGAAGTTAATAATGATGACTTAAGCCTGATGATCGAAAAAGCTACGAGAAAAATAGGCTAAGATTTATTTTTAATCAGATATAATTAAAATGAACAACGATAAGAAAACACTTTTTGACAAAGTCTGGGATGCCCATGTTGTGGAAACCATTCCGGATGGACCTCAAATTATATACATTGACAAACATCTGATCCATGAAGTAACAAGCCCGCAGGCTTTTGCCGAGCTGGAATCAAGAAACCTTGAAATCTTCAGGCCGAAACAAATTGTGGCAACCGCCGATCATAATGTTCCTACTTTAGATCAGGACAAACCGATCCGGGATGATTCATCAAGAAACCAGGTGGAGCAGTTAACGGAGAACTGCAGAAAAAACAATATTGAACTATACGGATTAGGACATCAGTATCAGGGTATCGTTCACATTATAGCTCCCGAATTGGGTATTACACAGCCCGGAATGAGTATTGTCTGTGGAGACAGCCACACTTCAACACACGGTGCTTTCGGAGCCATTGCTTTTGGAATCGGGACAAGCCAGGTGGCCCAGGTTTTTGCCAGCCAATGTTTACTGCTCAATAAGCCCAGATCCATGAGAATTACCGTGAGCGGGAAACTGAATAAAAATGTTCAGCCTAAAGATGTAATTCTTTATATCATTTCAAAAACAGGGACGGATGGCGGAACCGGATACTTCTGTGAATATGCCGGAAATGTTTTCGAAGAAATGTCGATGGAAGGAAGAATGACCGTTTGCAATATGAGCATTGAAATGGGGGCAAGAGGCGGAATGATAGCTCCTGATGAGAAAACTTTTGACTATATTAAGGGAAGAACTTTCGCTCCTGAAGGAGAAGAATGGCAGGAAAAGCTGGAATACTGGAAAACTTTAAAAACAGATGACCAGGCCGTTTTCGATAAGGAAATTACATTTGATGCCTCTGAAATATACCCGATGATCACCTATGGAACCAATCCGGGAATGGGAATATCAATCAATGAAGTAATCCCTGCACCTGCAAACGAATCGGAAGAGAAAGCTCTACATTATATGGGCTTGAAACCCGGACAGTCACCATTTGATATTAAAATAAACTATGTCTTCATCGGAAGCTGTACCAATGCACGAATTGAAGATTTCCGTTCTGCTGCTGAATATATCAAAGGGAAAAATAAATCTGAAAATGTTCAGGCTTTGATTGTTCCCGGTTCCCAAATGGTTGCCAGACAGATTTATGAAGAAGGTCTGGACAAGATCTTTAATGAGGCGGGATTTCAGATCAGACAGCCCGGATGCTCAGCGTGTCTTGCGATGAATGACGATAAAATTCCTGAGGGTGAATATTGTGTTTCTACTTCCAACCGGAATTTTGAAGGAAGACAGGGGCAGGGAGCGAGAACCATTCTGGCAAGTCCATTAACGGCAGCCAAAGTAGCTGTAGAAGGAAGAATCTCTCTGTTTGAAAACTTAAATTAAAGATCAGAAAATGCAAAAATTAGATATTATAACATCCCGTGCCATCCCGTTGCCGGCAGAAAATATAGATACCGATCAGATTATTCCGGCAAGATTCCTTAAAAGTATTGATAAGAAAGGATTTGGAAACAACCTGTTCAGAGACTGGAGATATAATGTTCATAACAAAGAACCCAACCTTGATTTTGTGTTAAATAATCCGGTATATCATGGTGAGATTTTAGTGGCCGGAAATAATTTTGGATGTGGAAGCAGCCGTGAACATGCTGCATGGGCACTGACCGATTATGGTTTTAAAGTAATTGTATCGAGCTATTTTGCCGATATTTTTAAGGGGAACGCTTTGAATAACGGGTTACTGCCCGTAAAAGTTTCCGAAGAATTTTTAAAAGAGATTTTAACCGGTATCACTGAAAATCCGGAAGATGAAGTCACTGTGAATGTAGAGCAGCAAACCATCAGCTTTAAAGATAAAACCGAAAGCTTTGAGCTTGATTCCTATAAAAAGATATGCCTTCTTAACGGGTATGATGATATTGACTTTTTAATCAGCAGGAAAGAAGCAATCCATAAATTTGAACTAAAAACACAAAAAGTATATGAGCAATAATTATTTCAAAATAGCCGTTTTACCGGGCGATGGAATAGGGCCGGAAGTCGTTAATGAAAGTGTAAAAATTCTAGATGCAATTGCAGAGGTTTTTCATTACAAGTTTCAGTTTGCATACGGAATCGTTGGTGCTGAAGCTATTTTCCAGACCGGAAATCCTTTACCGGAAGAAACCCTGAAGATTTGTAAAGATTCTGATGCCGTACTTTTCGGGGCAATCGGCGATCCTTCATTCGACAACAATCCGGATGCAAAAGTAAGACCTGAGCAGGGGCTTTTAAAACTTCGTAAAGAACTGGGACTGTTTGCGAATATCAGGCCTTTGAAAACCTACCCGTCACTGATCGGGAAAAGTCCTTTAAAACAGGAAATTATTGATGGGACCGATATCCAGATTTTCAGAGAGCTGGTAAGCGGGATTTATTTTGGTGAGAAATTTACCGAAGAACACGGAAACTATGCTTATGATATCTGTAAATACAGCAGGGAAGATATTCTGCCGATTGTACACATGGCCTTTCGGGAAGCTCAGAAAAGAAAGAAAAAATTAACACTTATTGATAAGGCAAATGTTCTGGACACTTCAAGGTTATGGAGGAAAATCTGTCGGGAAACCGCAAATGAATATCCTGATGTAGAGCTGGATTTTATGTTTGTAGATAATGCAGCCATGCAATTGATCCTTAACCCGAAACAGTTTGATGTGATTGTCACGGAAAACATGTTCGGAGATATTATTTCAGATGAAGCCAGCGTGATCGGAGGGTCTATCGGGCTGCTTCCTTCTGCTTCCATTGGAGATGAAAATGCTTTGTTTGAGCCTATTCACGGTTCTTATCCCCAGGCAAAAGGAAAAGGTATTGCAAATCCTGTAGCTTCAATTTTAAGCACCGCCATGATGCTTGATTACCTAAAGCTGGAGCTGGCTGCTGCCAAACTGAGGGCATCTGTAGAATATGCAATCGAAAATAAATATGTTACCGTAGACCTTAATGATAAACAGCCGTATTCTACGAGTGAAGTAGGAGATTTTATCGTGGATTATATTAAATTTTCAGAAAAGTCTTATTATAATTTTGAGAATATCAAGATCGGAAAATCCACTATTGTATAGTTCAGTTTTTATTTTTTATATTTTAAAAATAGTCTGCCCCATGATGGGGCAGACTATTTATTTTTTCTGATCTGTATTATCTGTTTTTCCTGTTTTATTGGCGGAAGCTTTCTGTACATCTTCCTTATCAATATCAGGTGGATTGCTTTTTTTTGATGAAGCAGGAATATTGGGAAAATCCTGGTTCTGCTTTTTAGATTCTGCAGCATTGGCAGATTCTTTCTTTTTATCATTTTTTTTTGAATCCATAGCTTTACATGTTTAGAGTCCTAAAATACCGAGCTGGCCGGTCTTGTCTTCTATGGTATAGTTCAAAGCCTTTGCCAAAACGAAAATATTATTAAGATTTTCCATTAATTGCTTGCGTCCTTCGTTTCTCAGCTGATTCTGATCAATTGATTTTACAGCAGTATCTTTTGCTTTCTGAGTGACGTTTTTGATATCTTTCTCAGTAAGCCTGTTAAAAAAAGAATCATCAAGGGACTGGATTTCCACACTTGGTGTAATTCTTATATCAGCATCAGGCAATTCTGTGATGATCAGTTTTTTGTTAATGGAATCTACTTCCATTTTCATTTTATTCAGGTCATAAGAAACCTGTGCATTGGTTTTGGTATACGTAATGATACTGTTGCTTGAAACCTCACTGCCAAAGAGCTCATAGCCCATCTTTGTTTTTTGCATGCTTGAGACATTCTGCTCCAGCACCACCATTTTATTCATCTTGGAGATCTGGTTGGTCAGAATATAATAATCTGACTTTTCCGTTTTTCCACCAAGATTAAAGCAGGACTTAATACCTAAAAACAGGAATAGCATGACCAGAATTCCTGCTACGAATGATAAAATTACTTTGCTGTTTTTCAATATTTATTATTTAAATATTTCTTTTAATACAGAGCTGTCGTCTTTTTTAAGAATTTCGACCAGATCTCTTTCTATATATCCTGTTTTAGGCATTTCTATAATTCTTCCAAGTTCCTCACCATATTTTTCAACGATAATCGTAGGTACTTTCTGGATGTTATAACGGCCTTCATCCCCGGTAGGAGACTCTTTTTTACGGTTTACAGCAATAATTGTCAATTTGTTATCCTGATATTTTACTTCTTCCAGGATTTTCATAAGTCTCGGAAAATCCCTGTGACTGTCTTCACACCATGTTCCCATGAAAACAATAATATTATAAGAAGCCAGCTTGAGTTTTTTTAACTCGGCAACCGCTTTCTCATCGATCGCATATTCATCATGCTCTTTTACATACCAATCGGCATAAGGAGCCTTAAGAAACTGATCTTTCAACTGGTTCCCCAAAAGCATTTTCCCATCATTCTGGGTTTCGACTTCGCGGTTTACCACTACTTTCTGAGCACTGTATTGCTGAGCTGATAAAACCAGGCTTGAAACGGCAACAATATTTGTAATAAATTTTTTCATACTATTTTTCAATAATTGTCTTTAAATCGGCAGGGGAGTAATATTTATTTTTAAGGACTTTATGATCTGCCTGTCTGTAAACATTGAACTTTTCTCCTGATTTTTCATAAAAAGATTCTACTCCTTTTTCTCTGTAAAATTCTGAGGTTTCCTTTGCCTGCTCTTCATTATCGCAAGCTTTTGACATATTGGAACGCTGAACTTCGTTAAATAGCTCTACAAATTTATTGCCAAGTCCGAATTCCAGGACAGCACCGCTTAAAACATACTGCAGATCACAAAGTGCATCAGCAATTTCTACGATGTTATTATCCTCAATCGCCTGTTTTAATTCGTTTAATTCTTCCTGTAACAGCTCAACTCTCAGGTTACATCTTTCCTGGGACGGAATTTGTGGAGTTTCTAAAATAGGGGCTTTAAAAGTAGTATGGAATTCTGCTACTTGGTTCAGACTATCAATTTTATCCATGAATTTTTTAATTTAAGCAAAGATAGAAAACGATTTTGGAAATTTATAATGCACTTTAGGATATTATAGTACAAAAGTTTAAAAAATATCCCGGCCAACTCGACCGGGATTTTTTATTTTAAATATCAGATTGTATAATGATTATTCCAGGTCTTCATATTTCCAGATTCCTGAGATGGCCAAGACCGTTAATCCCGGCTGCTTTTCTCCATAACCGAATACACCGAAATATTTTGCATGACAGGATTCGCAAAGGGTTCCAAAATACAGAGTTGGTAAATCATTTACCGTTACTTCTCCAAAATGTAACATTCTGTGCGAAGTTTCTGTAATCATTTTATTTTTTAATAATTCATTTTTTGATAATACTTTATCCTCATTATAAACCTGAAAGATCGGAAACCCGGATTTGTAGGGTATAATTTCAAGGGTATTTTCATGACCGCAGTTACAGCAGGTGAATTTTGTTACAGCAGATTGCCCAATTTCATCATTAGTGAATATATTTTTTGTCATATGAGCTTGCTGACCGATCTTTATTTTTTTTGATATTGAATACATCTGATTTTATTTATTGCTGAATAACTGTACCCACCAGGTTATTATATTTTCCACTCGGGCTTTTTTTGATCGTAATTTTTACATATCCTTCTGCTGCTAATTTATTCCATGTTTTCTGGTATCCTGTGGCAGGATCAATCGGAATTTTCCACATGGCCTGTTTTCCATTACCCACCTGATTAAACCATGGAATAACATCTGCCGTTTGAGATTTGAAAGGTAATGAATTATTAAGAACATCTATTTCGTAATAAAAATCATACATATTTTCAGGCTGGTTTAAGGCTCTTTGTGAAAAAGTATAGACATATCCGTTTAATATCGGACTTGTAAAGCTACCTCCCAATGTAGGAATTCCGGTTCCGTCATAATTCCCTATAGCACCACTGTATCTGTCAAATTTTTGTCCGGCCTGGAACGGGACATCATCAACGATATTGTATCCGCCATTTGCAGGAGGCCATCCGCCATTCAGATTATTAGCTTTAAAGAGCGCTTCCAGTTCACTCCATTTACCTTGCTTATACAGATCAAATACCTGATCTCTGATTGTCTGGCTTACTGTCCCGGCTGCATCATAAGTTAAAGCTAGTTCATCAGCATTTTTAAAAAATACAGTCGTAATGTTTGTATTATCAGTCTCATCTCTGTCTGAGCTACACGCAGTTGAGAAAAAAGCAACTGCTAAAAAAAAGATAAACTTAAATAAATGTTTCATATAGTTTTTTTTAATTATGTAAATATTATGGAGTATTTAGGGAAGCATCAATGCTTTTCCGGTCCTGTGAAAGTATCTCATGATCAGGATTGATCAATAAAGTTGAGTAGCAAATCAGGTTTATAGAACAATAAAATAGCAGTATTTCCCGCTGCCGGAAGAATTGATTTCAGGACTTCCCAAATATAAATTGGCTTAACGGTACAAGAAAATAATTTGAATGATAAATGTAATTAAAAAAAATAAAATAATTTTATATTATTTTATTATAAAATATTATTAATGAATTAAATATACTTATAAATGTATTTTAAATAATATTTTATATTAATGAATACTTTATTTAAAAAATAGTAATAAAAAAAGACTGCCTGATTACAGGCAGCCTTTACATAGTTTACTTTAAGGTTATTAATTTTTAATGAATCTCTTGGTAATTTCTCCAATCTGAATCATATAGGCACCTTTGATAAGATGACTTACATTCACAGCTCCTCTTTCAAGCTTTCCTGAGTTGATTAGTTTTCCACCCATGTCAAAAATTTTGTATTCTTCTGACGTCGTATTTGAAATATTCATAATGTCTCTTACAGGGTTCGGATACAGTTTAATATCTGTTATCAGATCTTTAGTGTCTAAAAGATCTCCTTTTCCTGAAGAAACAATATTAAGTGTATAATCTTCTACCTGTCCGTAAGTATATGAACCGCAAGATGAAGTAGGCAGACTGCTGTATTTCATCATTACTCTCATTCTTGTATTTCCAAGAGTTGCAGTGGTTGGGATTGTAATGCTTCCCGTTGCAGGAGTAGTTGTTGATCCTGCTTTAGACCATGCAAGCTCGCCGCTGTCTGCAAAATCACCATCCTTGTTATAATCAATATAAACAGCATATGCTTCGCTATAGACAGTTGAAGTCCACACCGGAGTTACGGAAACCGTGTAAGCACTTCCCCTTGTTACATTGCTGGAAACAGAAGTGAAATCTTCATATCCTGCAGTTCCTGTTGAAGTATTATTAATCGTTCCGAATTTTACATTTCCGATTCTTTCATCTCCGGTATTGGTTGCAGAAGCTGAACAATAGGTAACTGTGCTCCCTGCAAGAGTCGTTACACTTACCGAATTACTTGCTACAGAAACATTTCCTGCTGCATCTTTCGCCTTAACAGTAAAGCTGTATGTTGTCGACGGACTTAAACTTGTTACGGTATAAGTAGTAGAAGCTGTAGAGCCGATTAACGAAGTTCCCTGATACACATCATATCCTGTAACCGCTACATTATCCGTAGCCCCGCTCCATGAAAGGTTAGTGCTTGAAGAGGTCGTTCCTGAAGCTGAAAGGGCAGGTGCTGTAGGAGCAACCGTATCTGTTCCGCCTGATCCTGCATTTACAGTGATGTTGGCATTATTCACATCAAAGAAAATATGACCGGAACCTTTTACCATAATTCTTCCTGTCGAAGTGTTGGAATTTGGAATGGTCACTGCCTGGGTTCCGTCATTCGGAGTTCCGGCTAATAGAGTAGTCCATGTATTTCCGCTGTCGGTTGACCAAAGAATATCAACATTGGCAGCATTTACGCCATTGGCTGTAGTTCCTGCCACATTCCAGGTTACTGTTTGAGCGCTTCCTCCTGCGTAGGTTGTTGCAGAGTTTTGTGAGCTTACACTGAAAGGACCAGCTGTTCCGTTTACTGTAATCACCGCATCGTCCGAATTATTTCCTGATCCTCCGGCTCTGTTGTCCCGTACCGTAAATCTGAAGTTTAATATTCTTGCTACATTTGATAAAGCTTCAACTGTAATTTCTGATCCTGCGGTAGTGGTTGCACCTGTGAGTACAGAAGCCATTCTAGGGAAATACCTTACGGGAGAAGTAGTAGGAGTCCATGATCTGAATGTAGGACCGGACGCTTTGGTAGCACTTGCTGCGGAGCTCGCTCCTGTCTGGGAAGAAGAAGCATTATCCATCTGCTCCCAGATATAGGTTAAAGAATCTCCGTTGGCATCTGCTCCTGCTCCCGTCAACATAAACGGAGTGCCTTTAGGAATTGTATAATCCAGTCCTGCATTGGCCGTAGGAATTGAATTTCCTGTAGCCGTGCTTACCGGACATGTTTTAGCTTTGATATTATTGGTGATCTGCTGGATACTGACCGCATGGAAGAAAGCATCGGAATGTGGCTGAATATCCTGTGAGGTAATTCCGGCATAGCCCATAATTGTTGATCCGGAACCCGGTTCCATATTGACTCCCGTTCCTTCATTACTCATCGAAAAAGTGTGGTTTCCACCAAACTGATGTCCCATTTCGTGGGCTACATAGTCAATATCGAAATTGTCACCTGAAGGAATCGCATCAGCCGGGGATGTGTAACCGCTGCCTTTTGAACCATTGGTACAAACACAACCGATACAGCCTGCATTTCCACCACCTCCGGAAGCTCCGAATAAGTGACCGATATCGTAGTTAGCTTCACCAATTACAGAAGTAAGGGTAGACTGAAGCTGGGAGTTCCAGTTGCTCATTCCTGAAGCTGCAGAATAAGGATCTGTAGAAGCATTGGTATAGATTACCGCATCATTATTAGCAATAAGAACCATTCTGGCGGCGAAGTCTTTCTCAAAAACACCATTTACACGGGTCATCGTATTATTCATGGCTGCTAAAGCATTGGCTTTCGTTCCGCCAAAATAAGCTGTGTATTCTCCTGTACTGGAAAGGGCCAGCCTGAATGTTCTCAGTTTAGCATCATCAGCATTGGGTCTTGCTGCCAGACTGGTGTTGGCTACCCCTTTCTGGGCAACATCAATTACTGTACATTCAAATTTATTAAGATCATCTTTTTTGTCAGACTTTTTGTATACCACATAAGTAGACAGATCTTTAGTATAAGGTTCGATGAAAACCGCTGATTTATCACCATAAATTTCCATAGATGACAGCCCTAGTGAAGAAACACTGAAATAGACTGTAGAGTTGGAATCACTCAGACCTTCGCCTACATAAGACTTAATGTCCGGATATTTTGCGGCAAGGATAGGATCAAAGTTTGAATTTTCTCTTACTTTGAAGTTTTCCATTTTACCTTCAGAATTAGGAAAAGAAATAATGATTTCTGATTTTTGACCTGCAGCTAACCTTTGAGGAGCTCTTGCAAGTACATTTTTTAATCCGTTGATATCAAGACTGTAAATCTTCGGATTGTTGATGTTAGTTTTGTTTTCAAAAATGCCTGTGGATGGCTTTTGTGAACCTTCAGACCAGAGACGGTCGGTCTGAGCGAAAGCGATGCCTGAAATCAGAAGCATCCCGATCATCGATAATTGTCTTTTCATATAAAAAAAATGTTTTGGTTTGTGGAATATCAAAGCTAATAAAAATTTTACCACGAAAAACAAAATTTTTTAAGAAATTTTTAGACATTACATTTAAAACATTATGCGATACATTGAATATAATTGAATTTTCATTGTATCAAAAAAAGAAAATAGCACACGTAAAATACGTATGCTATTCACTTATTAATGATATAATTCTAAATTTACATTTTATCGTCAGCAGTGGGACCGTACAATCCGGGAACTTTATTTCCTGTTGATCTCAGATAAACGACCAGCTCACCTCTGTGATGGTATAAATGATTAAATAAAAAACCACGTATAACCTGTATTTTTGGCATAAGAGGGAAAAGTACATTCCCGTCCATTTCCATTTTCCAATCGTTAAAATAAGTTCTTTCATCCGAATTTTCCAAAGCCTGCTGAGCTTTAACAACATTTTCCTCAAATTTGGCTACAATATTCTCTGCTCTGGAAATATCACCTTTGTCATACCGGTATGCACCCATATCGAAAACATCCTGATTAAAGGTAAATTGATACCAGTTATAGACTTCTGCAATATGAGAAGCCAATTGTGCCGTCGTCCAGTTTTTTTCAGACGGTTTCCAGCCAAGGGCACTATCGGGAATCGCCTTTAAAATTTTTCTGGTGTTTTCCACTTCATGCAGAAACTCACCTAAAAGAGCTTGCTTGATCATTTATACAGGTATAGGTTTGAGGTTATTTTGTAATATCTCTTCCTATAACCAGTCTCTGGATCTCAGAAGTTCCTTCCCCGATTGTACAAAGTTTAGAATCTCTGTAATATTTTTCAGCAGGGAAATCTTTAGTATAACCATAACCTCCGAAGATCTGAACTGCATTGTTTGATATTCTTACACAAGCTTCAGAGGCATATAATTTAGCCATTGCACCTTCTCTTGTCATTTTCTGTTTAGCATTCTTTAAAGTTGCCGCTCTCTGGATAAGAAGCTCTGCAGCATCAATTTCAGTTGCCATATCAGCCAACATAAAGTTGATAGCCTGGAAATCAGCAATTGATTTTCCAAATTGTTTTCTTTCTTTAGCATATTTTAAAGCCGCTTTATAAGCTCCTCTTGCCGTACCTAAACTCAATGCAGCGATAGAAATCCTACCTCCGTCAAGAATCTTCATTGCCTGCTTGAAGCCTTCTCCAACTTCTCCTAAACGGTGAGAATCCGGTACACGAACGTTATCGAAAATCAATTCTGCAGTTTCGGATGCTCTCATTCCTAGTTTGTTTTCCTTTTTACCGGAAGTGAAACCAGCCATTCCTTTTTCCAGAACAAAAGCGGTAGAGTTATTTTTAGCTCCTATTTCTCCTGTTCTTGTCATAACAACTGCAATATCCCCTGAAATGGCGTGTGTGATAAAGTTTTTAGCTCCGTTAATGATCCATTCGTCTCCATCCTTTACAGCAGTAGTAGACATACCTCCGGAGTCTGAACCTGTATTATGCTCAGTCAGTCCCCATGCACCGATTACTTTGCCCGTTGCAAGTTGAGGAAGCCATTTGTTTCTTTGTTCTTCGTTTCCGAATTCATAGATATGATTGGTACAAAGAGAATTGTGTGCTGCTACAGAAAGCCCGATAGAAGGATCTACCTGGGAAATTTCATCCAAAATAGCAACATATTCATGATAACCAAGACCAGAACCACCATACTGCTCGGGAACTACAATCCCCATAAAACCCATGTCTCCCAACTGATGAAATAAATTTTTTGGAAAAGTCTGGCTTTCGTCCCACTCCATAATATTGGGTCTGATATTTTTTTCAGCAAATTCTTTTGCCGTTTCTGCTATCATTTTAATGTTGTCAATTGTCTCTGTGTTCATATATCTAATTGTTAGTTCTCAAAGATAACCAAATTGTATAAATACAAAAAAAAATTATTGATGCCATAAGGCTTGATTTGCAATAAATTAATTTTCAATTTATTATATTTCAATAATTAATATTTTCTTAATAAGAATTTCAGAACTTTAAGGAAATTGATTTACTAATTTAGCTCCCCAATTTTTAAGGTATGAAAAAATATCTACTTCCTATTATTTTATTTTCATCATGTATAGGTGCGCAGGTACCGGCCGGATATTATGACGGAACTGCAGGACTTACCGGATATGCCCTGAAATCAAAACTTCATGATATTATTTCTGAGAAAAATATCAACTGGCATTATGATGATTTACCCAGTTTATATAACCAGACAGATTTAGATCAATATTATGATCACGGACCAGGTAATACTACTATTCTGCTTGATATTTATTCGGAAAATCCTGCGGGGGCTGATGCTTATGAATATACATCGGCAAACTTAATAAGTAGTTCAGGAGGCGAAGGTTTAGGTTTCAACAGGGAGCATGCTGTGCCACAAAGTACTTTTAACAGTGATTATCCCATGTATTCTGATTTACATTTTGTAATTCCTACGGATGCAAAAATTAATCAGCTTAGAAATAATTATCCTTATGGTATTGGGAATTCCACGGTTCATTATACATTTACAAACTTATCTAAAATTGCCAACAGTGCTATTCCCAATTATGTCTATACAAACAGGGTTTATGAACCTCTGGACGAATTTAAGGGAGATGTTGCAAGGATGTTACTCTATTTTGCAGTGAGATATGAAGATAAACTGCCTTCATTTAATTATTCCACGAATATCAATCCTGCGATAGACCGTTCGCCTTTGGATGGGACCGCAGAACGGGCTTTTGATCCGGCTTATATTTCAATGCTTCTTCAATGGCATCTTCAGGATCCCGTATCTCAGCGGGAAACAGACCGGAATAATGCTATCTACACCATTCAGAAAAACAGAAATCCTTTTATTGATAACCCTCAATGGGTAACCTCTATCTGGATACAGACTCCAGATGCTATAGCACCACAGGCTCCTTCAAATTTAAATTCAACTCAATCCGGAGCTTACTACACTCATTTAGCATGGTCTCCAAGCACAAGTTCAGATGCTATCGGATATAACATTTATCAGAATGGCGCTCTCCTGGCCACCACAAAATCTACATCGATAACGATTGACCATCTGATGCCTTCCGCTTCTTACTCGTTTACTGTAAGAGCATATGACCAAGGGTATCTTCAATCTCCTGACAGTAATTCTGTTACAGTATCCACGGTAGCTTCAGACACCAATTCGAGGGATCTTTTTATCGTTAAATATATTGAAGGGACAGGTGATAACAAAGCTCTGGAAATTGTGAACAGGACAGGTCATGAAGTGGATCTTAATAATTACACCGTAAGAGTACAATATTATAATAGTATATATAATTCTTACTATTTTGGAAATAGTTTTGAACTGGAGGGAAAAATACCCAATAATCAAAGTTTTGTCATTCTAAATCCTAAATCTGCATTATCGTGCTACACAAATAATGATGCAATGTTCCTTACTGCAGGTCATGCTATGACTTTCGCAGGAACCCAATATGTTGAATTGGCGTATAAGTCAGTAACAGTGGATGCCATAGGAAGTAAATTTGTTAGTAATTCATATGGAGACATTTCTCTTTACAGAAAAAATACGGTTACACAGCCCAACCCTACATTTAATATGACAGAATGGGATTCACATGGAATCGATTACTGCCAGAACCTGGGAACTTTATCGACATCCGATCTGACCACCTCCGACAAAGAATTTAAAATTTATCCGAATCCTGTTAACGAAAATATTTACGTGGATGGAAAAACCGAAAATATACAATCTGCCCAGATCTTAGACTTTTCAGGGAAAGTTATTTATACTGAGAGATCTCCGTTTAAAAATAAGAAAAATATTTCTGTACAAAACCTGGCTACAGGTTCGTATTTGCTAAAGCTGGACGGTAAAGTTTATCAGTTTATTAAAAAGTAAGCTTGAATAATTTTATGTTTAAATACACTGATTTTCACAAATACCACAACAAGAGCTTGATATAATTGGTATAAAATGAGTTTAATTTGCAGTTGAAAAAATAAAATTAATTGTTTATAAACACCGCAAAACCTTTCTGTTAACACATCATTGATATAAGCAGATTCACTAATAATCAATATCTATAAGTGTTTTGGCTTATATCTTTTATTTATAAGTAATTATGCTTATATTTGCAGAATGATAGCGGTCATTACCGGTGATATTATAAATTCGCAGCACGCAGACACAGAGGTTTGGATTACCAAACTAAAAAATCTTCTGGAAAATTGGGGAAGTTCACCGCTCGTATGGGAAATCTACCGGGGTGATGAGTTCCAGTTTAAATGCGCTATTGATGAAGTTTTCTGGCATTTTTTAGCCATAAAATCCCTTATAAAAAGTCAGGAAAATTTAGACGTCAGAATTGCCATAGGAATTGGTGAGGAAAATTTTTCATCCGAAAAAATCACAGAATCAAACGGAACTGCCTATGTACATTCCGGGAGACTGCTGAACGACATTAAAAACGATGGCCACACCGTTGCCATTAAAACTTCCAACGATACGGTAGACCGGGACCTTAACATTCTTTTGAAATGGTCATCCAAAGATTTTGATAACTGGACGGTAGCAACTGCTGAGATTATTCATGAGATGATTATGAATAAAGAGATTACACAGGAAGATTTAGCCAGGAAATTTACCATTTCACAGTCATCGGTAAGCCAGAGACTGAAACGGGCCAACTATGATCTTATCGTTGAAACCAATCAATATTTTAAAAAGAAAATTTCAGAACTGTAAGCATGATTTTCATTCAGCTCATATTGGCACATTTACTCGGAGATTTTATTCTTCAGCCAAATTCTTGGGTTGCAGATAAGGAAAGCCGCAAACTGAAAAGTAAATTTTTATACCTTCACATTCTGATCCACACGGTATTGAGCTTTATTTTCCTCTGGAATGCAGAGCTTTGGTGGGTAGCTGTTTTAGTGGGAGTTTCTCATTTTATTATCGATGCTTCCAAACTGATTTTTCAGACTATTAAAACGAAAAAAAGGTGGTTTTTTATTGATCAGCTGCTTCATGTTCTGATGATTCTGGGAGTTTCATTTTATTTTAATGAATATAACCTGGAGTTTTTAAAAGACCGGGATTTCTTAAAGATTGCGATGGCTGTTTTATTTTTAACAACCCCGTCATCGATTATCATTAAAATACTTCTGTCTTCATGGACTCCGGTGGCTGAAGCACAAAATAATATTCAAACCGAATCTCTGACGAGTGCCGGAAAATATATCGGGATTTTAGAACGTTTACTGGTATTTACTTTCATTTTAGTGAATCACTGGGAAGGCGTAGGTTTTATGGTTGCTGCAAAATCTGTTTTCAGGTTCAGCGATCTGGCACAGGCCAAACAAAGGAAGCTTACCGAATATGTACTTGTGGGCACGCTTCTGAGCTTTGGGATGGCTGTATTAACAGGAATTTTAATAAAATAATTATAAATCTAACTATAAAAGACAATTTAGAAAATGGAAAAGAAAGAAATGTTGTACGAAGGTAAGGCAAAACAAGTATTTGCAACCGATAATCCTGATCAGGTAGTAGTGCGTTTCAAAGATGATGCTACAGCATTTAATGCTCAAAAAAGAGGATCTGTTGATCTTAAAGGTGAAATGAATAACGCGATCACCACTTTGATTTTTGAATATTTAAATGAAAAAGGGATTAAGACTCATTTCATTAAACAATTGAACGAAAGAGAGCAATTGGTAAGAAAGGTTTCTATCATTCCTTTGGAAATGGTGGTAAGAAACTATTCTGCAGGAAGCATGGCACAAAGATTAGGGGTAGAAGAGGGAATCAAATCCCCGGTTACCATCTTTGATATCTGCTATAAGAAAGATGAGTTGGGAGACCCGCTTATCAATGATCACCATGCTGTGTTCTTAGGAGCTGCCACCTACGAAGAGCTTGATGATATGTATGAATTGACATCAGACATCAACGATATCCTGATTGATCTGTTTGACAGAATGAACATCATTTTAGTTGATTTCAAAATCGAATTAGGAAAAACTTCAGATGGTGAGATCATCCTTGCAGACGAAATCTCTCCGGATACTTGCAGACTTTGGGATAAAGATACCATGAAAAAGTTGGATAAAGACCGTTTCAGAAGAGATCTTGGAGAAGTAACTGAAGCCTATGTTGAGATCTATAACAGATTGAAAAATTTACTGGGTAAGTAGATTTGAGAAGTTAGAAGTCAGATCTTAGAGGTTAGAATGAAATCACATCGGATTAAAGATTTAAAAGTTTGAACTAAATCAATGGCTTTGATAAAAGAAGCTTATCTGATTTCTTCTGAACTGCCAGGCGAAGAAAAGTTTGGTTTATAATCTCAAATCAGAAGATATGCTGTTTCATACCACCTGATATTGCTGAAGGAGCCGGAAGAAATAATAAAAATCAATTTATCAGTTTCCGGGAATTGCGTTTGGTTCTGCCTACGAATTACAAACTCAGTTGCAGCTACTGATAAATTTTGTTTCCAAAATCAAAACAGCTCCTTTAGAAGAACTTTTAGCTGAGATTCAGAAAATGATTTAATTCATTAAAAGCGAGTTTAAAATTATAATTGAAGTTAACTTAGACTAATTTCTAACATCTAAGATCTGACTTCTAATTCAGAAAAAATAGAAATGAAAAGTTTAGACATTCATAAAAGTGAATATTTAAAACAGTTTAAAGACCAGACCTACGGAAGAAATCTTTTCAGAACGCAGGAAGAAGAAAGGCTGGATGCCCCCAATGAGGAGTGCGGTATCTTCGGAATGTATTCGGATAACGATCTTGATACGTTTTCTCTTTCACAGTTCGGGCTTTTTGCATTACAGCACAGAGGGCAGGAGGCTTGTGGTATTTCCGTTTTAAAAAACGGGAGAATCACCAATATGAAAGACGAAGGATTGGTTTTGGATGTTTATAAAGAGATCAAGGATCCTGAAACTTTTATGGGAAATTCTGCCATCGGGCATACCCGTTATACCACTGCAGGAGATAAAAAGAAATATAATTTCCAGCCGTTTTTTGCGAAAAACGAATATGACCAGATTATACTTTCTATTGCTCATAACGGTAACCTTACCAACGTAAAGGAACTCAAAAAAGAACTTGAGGCAGAAGGCGTTGTTTTCAGGGCCACTTCAGATTCTGAGGTTATTCTAAGATTAATTCAAAAGAATCTTGATCTGGGCTTAAGGAGTGCAATTAAAGCAACAATGGAAAAAATTGAAGGTGCTTATTCTGTAGTAGGAATGACAAGAAATAAATTTTTTGCATTCAGGGACTTTAACGGGATCAGACCTTTGGTTTTAGGAGCTGTTGACGAAAAAACATACGTTGTTGCCTCCGAATCTGTAGCCTTAGATGCTGTAGGAGCACAATATGTAAGAGATGTTTTACCGGGAGAAATCATTTATACCAATGAAAACGAGCCGGGAAAATTGAATTCTTACATGGCAAATGAAGAGAAAGGAAGACAGAGAATCTGTTCTTTTGAATACATTTACTTTGCAAGACCCGATTCTACTTTAGAAAATATCAATGTTTACGAAATCAGGGAGAAATCGGGAGAGAAAATCTGGGATCAGGCTCCTGTAGATGCTGATGTGGTTATTGGGGTTCCGGATTCCGGGGTTCCTGCCGCTATAGGATTCTCAAAAGCGTCCGGAATACCTTTCCGTCCGGTTCTGATTAAAAACAGGTATATCGGAAGAAGCTTTATCGTGCCGACCCAGGAAATGAGAGAAAGGGTAGTGAACCTTAAGCTTAATCCGATCATTTCTGAAATCAAAGATAAAAGAGTAGTGATCATCGATGATTCTATCGTTCGCGGAACCACTTCTAAAAGATTGGTTAAAATCCTGAAAGATGCAGGAGTTAAAGAAATTCATTTCAGAAGTGTTTCACCTCCGATTATTGCCCCGTGCTACTTAGGAATTGATACACCTTCAAAGGATGATCTGATTTCAGCCAATATGACCACTGAAGAGCTTAAAAATTATCTGGGGGTTGATTCTTTAGAATTTTTAAGTACTGAAAATTTAAAGGAAATTTTAGGATCTTCAAACCATTGCTTCGGATGCTTTACAGAAGAGTATCCCGTAGGAAAAGGAGAGGAAGTAGAATTATTTAATTAATATTTTATTTAAAATAAAATGAAGGAGCCGGGCATTAACCCGGTTCTTTTTGTTTTTATAAATGTATCAAAAGCTTAATATTCCTGTATCATACTCTATAAAAGCAAATTTTAAATTTGTCCCATTAAAGCTTCAGGATATGAAAAACGTATTTTTAACGGGTATTTTTCTGGTAATTGCCCAGTTGTGCTTCTCTCAGTCTTTCGATAAGCACGCCCACCGTGGAGGAAAATCTTTATATCCCGAAAATACAATTCCGGCAATGAAGAATGCCCTGAAAATGAATATCACAACGCTGGAAATGGATCTGGCCATAACGAAGGACAAAAAAGTAATCCTTTCCCATGATGCTTTTCTTTCCCCTGAGTTGGTAACAAAACCGGATGGAACTTATATCCCAAAAGATTCCGGGTTTTACTATAAAATTTATGATATGCCTTATGCAAAGATTCAAACATTTGATGTAGGCCTAAAGAAACTTGATAACTATCCTGACCAAAAGAAGATGAAAGCTCAAAAGCCTCTCTTCTCAGACATAATAGACACCTGCGAGGCTTACTCCCGTGAACTGAAAAGACCTTTGCCTTTTTATAATATAGAAACCAAAACACGCCCTTTTTCTGATCATATATTTCACCCGGAACCAAAGGAGTTTGTAGATCTGATGATGAAAATTATTGTAAAAAAAGGAATTCAGGAACGGGTAATTATTCAGTCGTTTGATCCCAGAACGCTGGAAATCATTCATAAGGAATATCCTCGGATAATGACCGCTT
The DNA here is from genome assembly GCF_000282115.1 of Chryseobacterium populi. Classification (GTDB taxonomy): domain Bacteria; phylum Bacteroidota; class Bacteroidia; order Flavobacteriales; family Weeksellaceae; genus Chryseobacterium; species Chryseobacterium populi. The sequence goes on along the minus strand of NZ_AKJY01000003.1, from coordinate 150,547 downwards.
TACTGGTGGAAAAGGTTGATGATAAAAAGCTGGCACAGCAGCAGTTTCATTTCAAAAATATACCCGCAGTGAAATTCAAACAGTATCCGGATCATCTGAATGGCGTGGCAGGAGATCTGAAATTTCTGAGTTTCATTCCACCCATTTACAGTCCTGATCATACACTTGTTACTTTACAACTCGTACAGGAATGTCATGCATTGGGTATGAAAGTGATACCATGGACAGTCAATACTAAGGAAAGATTAAAAGAATTAAAAGACATGGGAATAGATGGAGTGATTAGCGATGATCCCCGAATATTCGAATAGCCTTTTGTATGATCAATATAAACAGCCGACAGAAAATCTGCCGGCTGTTTTTCAATGCAGTAATCTGCATTTCGGGTTAAAAAACTGGGTTATATATGATTAGAATTTATAATTCAGGCCTAATTGAAATGCTCTGTGGTTCAATGGTTCAGTGCCTTCGGGCTTCTGATTTCTCATGTCAGTAAGGCTGTTGATATACCTTGCATTGATCCCAAGGTTCTGGGTGATGTCATATCCAAGGCCAAGGCCAAGGCCTAAATTAAATTTATTGATGTTGTCTTTATTAATATCCTCAGAGTTGGATACAGTTTGAGTAGTTGTATTTCCTCCGGTAGTGGTAGAGATTGTACTCTCTCCTGAGTTTTTACCATTGACAAAATAGCTGAATTCCGGCCCTGCCTCTACATAAAATTTCTCTGTAGGCCTCATTTGTACCATTAAAGGAACCGAAATATAGTTCATGGTAGTTTTGTACTCGCTTTTCGTTTTAACGTTCGTAGCACCTGTGGTCACATCAGTAGAGGAGATCACACTTTTCGCTCCAAGCTGGTTGTATAAGACCTCCGGCTGCAGGCTGAATTTCTGGGATAGTGGAATATTAACTAAAACCCCTGCATGGAATCCGATTTTCTGGTTATTAAGACTTAATTTTTGCTCACTGAAATAAGTCGAGTTTCCTCCAGCTTTGATACCGAATCTTATCGGCTGCTTTTCTTTTTTGATAGGACCTGTGTTTTCAGTTTGTGTTTCCTGAGCAAAGGCTAATGAGCCAGCGACTATTGCTAGTCCTAGAAATAACTTCTTCATAATTTCATTTTTTTATTTTACTATTCTTTTGCCTAATCGTTTAATCAAGCCATGAATACTTTACAAAAGACTTGCCAAAATCTTTATTGGATGAATTATAGAAAACGAAATAATGAAAGCTAATTAAAGATTGACATAAGTAATTATTTTATGTTGTAAAAAATTAATCGTATTAATAAAATTAATTAAAAACTTAAGTTAAAAAGAGAAAAGTAGAACAGGCTTAAAATTATATTAAAATTAAAGCAGAAATGATAATAAATCTAAAAATAAAAGGATCAGATGTTCCCGATCCTTATTATTTGGTTTTTATATCCCAAAGGAAATGATGAGTCAGACCTATCTAAGATGGGCAAAGTTTTCTTAATCTATAAAATAGGTTTTCAAAAGAATACCTTATAGCAACTTTTCTGCTTTTCTTAAAACATTGCAGCCGGATTTTAAAAGCTTTGCGTTAATAAAAAATAATGAGTGTAAAATAAAAATTATAATCCAATATTCATAAGCGAAAAGGTCAGGCTTAATAAATTAAACCCGACCTTTTCTATTGAAATCAAAATCTGTTACTTGAACTTATAGGCAAGACCTACCTGGAATACATTATTTTTTCCGTCAGCCTGTACACCGCCAGTTTCTTTGGCAATATCTATTACACCGGCAACATATCTTGCGGTAACACCAATGTTATCCGTAAAATAATAACCTGCACCAAGACCAATACCGAAATCAAATCCTTTGATATAGTCGTTTCCGCTTACTGATACCGATTGATACTTGAATTTGGAATCTACCAGGAAGCTGAACTGTGGTCCTGCTTCAAGATAAAATTTCGGAGTAGCATTATACTGGAACATTACAGGAACTGAAATATAACTTAAGTTTACTTTAAGATCTTCATTCCCATCTGCTTTTGCCCCTACACCATTATATAAAATCTCAGGTTGAATACTGAAAGTGGAAGCAATCGGAAGATTCATAAATGCGCCGCCATAGAATCCGGCTTTAGCTTTAGAATCACCTCCTGAAATCGTAGAAACGTTAAGACCTGCTTTTACTCCAAATTTCTGTGCAAATGTAAAAGAACCAGCAATTACTGCTAATCCTAAGAAAATTTTTTTCATGGTTATAATTTTATTTGAACTTGTTTTATGCAAAATTCTTGCCAAAAAAAGTTAATTTATTAAATTATAATTAAAAAAAGGCTAGATTAATTAAAATCTAACCTTTCCTTATTGAAACTTAAAATTTGTTAATTGAATGGGTATTCCTTAGAATTTGTATGCTAAACCTACCTGGAATACATTGTTTCTTACCGCATCAGATCCGTTAGGTCTGTCTTTGGCAACATCTGTTAAACCGGCTACATATCTTGCCGTGATACCGATGTTATCAGTGAAATAATATCCTGCTCCTAAACCGATACCAAAGTTGAATGTTTGTAAATCATCTTTGTAGTTATCAGATGTGGATGAATCACCTGTATTTTCATTTTTCACCTTATTTTTTGCGCTTACCATGAATCCGAATTCAGGACCTGCTTCTAAATAAAGGTTTGGAATTACATTATACTGGAACATTACCGGTACTGCGATATAATCTAATTTACTTGAAGCCGAAAATTTAGTTCCTGCTACCGTATAATCTGCTTTGCTACCATACTGGGAATACAATACCTCAGGCTGGATGCTGAATGAACTAGCAATTGGGATATTCGCAAATACTCCGGCGTTAAAACCAATTTTAGATTTTTGATCATCTAAGCCTTCATCTTTAGAAAGAGAAGAAACGTTCATCCCTCCTTTAATCCCGAATCTTACCGGGGAAGCTGACGAAGTAGAACTGGTCTGCTGAGCAAAAGCAAGTGAACCTGCTGTAAGTGCTATTCCTAAAATTAACTTTTTCATAATTTTTGATTTTTAATATTTACTATTCTTATTTTAAATTTTACTACTGTCAATTTTTCGATTGACGCAGAGTATCTTTCAAATTGCTTGCCAAAGTAAATTTTATGATAAATGTCAGTAAAAAACCATCCGTTAAAACAGATGGTTTAATTTCAAAAATACCTATAAATCAGTAATTTAAACAACCGATCAAACGTTTGTTTAGAAAAAATCTAAATTGTTGAAATGATGAAAATCAGGTCTGCTTTTTATCCATTAAGCGTCATTTAATCTTCTGTAAAAGCTCAATGACCCCGTTATATTTTTCTGGCTGCATTCATAATCATAAGTACAGGCACCGATTTCTGAAAGTAAGGAAAAATTGATTTTACTGTCAATATTTTTTTTATCATTCAATAATAAAGCAAAAATTTCCTCATCTTTAAAATCGGTGATATCAAGATACGGGTAATACCTCTGGATATTTTCGATAATGAGCTGAGCATCTTCTTCAGAAATTAAATTTTCAAGATAAGCAAGATGAGCTTCACAGATCATTCCCGCTGCTACGGCCTCGCCATGTAAAACAGGATTCCCCTGTTCGAGGCACAGGCTTTCAATAGCATGACCGATTGTGTGGCCGAAATTCAATGTTTTTCTGATATTTTTCTCATGAAAATCTTTTTCTACCACATCCTGCTTGATATCCATAGAAGTCTGAATATGGGGAATAAGAGCTTCCGTATCAAGCGTATGTATCCTGATAAGGTTATCCCAATGGGCTTTATCGGCAATTAATCCGTGTTTAAGCATTTCAGCAAAACCGCTTCTCAATTCTTTAAATGGGAGAGTGTCTAAAAATTTAGGATATACAAAGATCTGCTCCGGAAAGGTAAAAGTTCCGACCATATTTTTATAATGCATCAGGTCAATTCCTGTTTTTCCGCCGATAGATGCATCACACATTGATAAAAGAGTGGTAGGAATATTGATAAACTGAATTCCTCTCTTATAAGTGGAAGCCACAAAGCCACCCATATCTGTAATAACGCCGCCACCGAGATTGATAATCAGGGCTTTTCGGTCTGCTTTCATTTCTGTCAGAATTTCCCAAAGCTGGTTAGCTGTCTGAATATTTTTCATTTCTTCTCCGGCTTCAATCTCAAGAATCTCAAAAGCCAGGTCGGTTTCCATATTTCCTAAAAGAATGGGCAGGCAGTATTCATGTGTATTTTCATCAACCAATATAAAGATTTTGCTGAAAGATTTTTCGTGTAAGAAGTTGTTTAATTGAGAAAAATTATCGTTTAATAATGTTATCATTTTCTGATTTTCTATAAAGTTAATTACAAACTATACTGCAAAGTTATGATTCTTAATTTTTAACTCGTAACTAAATTACTATCTTTGCAGAAATATTTAGAATGAGCAGAGACAATAATAATTCAGGAAGACCTAAAAGACCAAGAATTTCAACAAGAAATTCCGGAAGTTCTCGCGCTCCTAAATCTGGAAATTCTTCAGAATCAAAACCTTTTAAAAAGCCGTTTACAAAAAGTGGTAACAAGAGTTTTGGTGAAGCCAATTTTGATAACCGCGATGAAAATCAAAACTCAAAATCAGAGAGAACCCCTTACGTTACCAATAAAAGTAATGATAAAAAGCCTTTTGGAAGATCAAATTCAAAAAGAGGTGGAAGAGATTTTGACACCAGGGACAAGTATGAAAGAGGCAGCTTAAAATATGGCAGAAGACCTTCCGGTGGGGACGGCAGAGATGAAGACAGGGCAAAATCTTTTGTACAGAAGAGAAGATTAAACAAAATAGATAAAGATGTACATAAAGACACGATCCGTCTTAATAAATACATCGCAAATTCCGGAATATGCAGCAGGAGAGAAGCAGATGAGCTGATCACCCAAGGCTTGGTAGAAGTAAACGGAGTCGTGGTAACTGAAATGGGATACCAGGTTCAGAAAACCGACAAAGTGGTTTTTGACGGACAAGGTATTACGCCTGAAAAGCCTGTTTATGTACTTCTGAATAAACCAAAAGGATATATTTCGACAACCAAAGATGATAAGGCAAGAAAAACTGTAATGGATCTGGTAGCAAATGCTTCCCCATACCGTGTTTTTCCTGTTGGAAGGTTAGACCGTTCCACAACGGGTGTTATTCTATTAACCAATGATGGACACATGACGAAAAAACTGACGCATCCATCTTTTGAAGCGAAAAAGATTTATCATGTGACTCTGGATAAGAAATTAACGCATGAGGATATGAAGCTGATCGTAGAAGGAATCCGTCTGGAAGAAGGAGTGGTAAAAGTAGACCAGATTTCATTCATTGAAGGAAAACCTAAAAATGAGATCGGAATTGAAATTCATATCGGATGGAATCGTGTGATCAGAAGATTATTCCAGAGATTAGGATATGAGGTGGAAGCTTTAGACAGAGTAATGTTTGCGGGCCTTACCAAAAAGAACATCAAAAGAGGACACTGGAGAATCCTTTCGGAACTGGAAGTGAATAATCTGAAAATGCTTTAAGAGTGATGAATTATAAATTATCAATGATGAGTTTTTAATTTATTCCTGAAACATTTCAGCAGCATTTAAAAAATATAAAGCGTGGTAATTAAATTATCACGCTTTTTTATAGAATTGAAATCTTCTCTTTAGTTTTAAAATGTATCAGTAAATAGAATAGGCACATTTACAATAACACCCAACTCATAACTCATAACTTATAACTCATAACTTATAACTTATAACTTATAACTCATAACTTATAACTCATAACTTATAACTCAAAAAGCTATCCAAGTACAGTTACCCCTTTCTGAATCATTTCATAGATGGCATCTCTGCCGTTATCAGGCTTTACATTCACGGCGCGGGTTCCGTTAAAATGCAGGCAGGTCACATACCCGTTAGCTACCGCATCAGTAGATGTAAATTTCACACAATAATCCAAGGCTAAGCCTACAATTTCCAATAGCTGGATGTCATGATATTTCAGGAAGTCATCAAGACCTGTTTTCATGAAGTGATTATTATCCTGAAAACCGCTGTAGCTGTCAATTTCAGGGTTTTTACCTTTCTGGACAATATGGGTTACCTTATCCCTGTTCAGGTCTTTATGAAATTCTGCTCCGAAAGTTCCCTGTACACAGTGGTCAGGCCACATAAACTGAGGAACACCATTCAGGATAATACTTTCGCCTACTTTTTTACCGTTATTGCTGGCAAAACTTTTATGGTCAGCCGGATGCCAATCCTGGGTAAGAACGATCTGGTCATATTCATTTTCTTCCATCAGAAGGTTGATATAAGGAATTATTTCGTTCGCTCCCGGAACCGCCAAAGCACCGCCTTCACAAAAATCATTCTGTACATCTACTATTATTAACGCTTTTTTCATATTTAGATTTCTCGAATTTTTGATAAATTTACAAAAAACTAATGCGCAAAAATTTGTCCAAAACAGAATTATCGGACAAATAGGCCATATAAAAATCTAATACTAATATAATGAGTGAGTTGGAACAAAAGAAATACCCCATAGGAAAGTTTGAGCCTTCTGAACCTATCTGTGATGTCAAACTTGATGAACATATCAAAGTAATCAAAAATTTTCCGGAAAAGCTTAAAAGTCTTATTGAAGATTTTACAGATGACCAATTAGATACACCATACAGGGAAGGAGGCTGGACCGTAAGACAGCTTGTCAATCATATTGCTGACAGCCATATTAACAGTTTTATCCGTTTTAAACTGGCAATTACTGAAAATAACCCTACCATAAAACCTTATGACGAAGCCAAGTGGGCAGAGCTTCAGGACAGTGCAAATATGCCCGTAAAGCCTGCAATGAGAATGATCAAAGGAACCCATCAACGTTGGACAGCCTTACTAAAAACCCTTACCAACAAACAGTTTGAGAGAACTTTCCATCATCCTGAAATGAATAAGGATTATGACCTGAGGTATTATCTTGCTTTCTATGTTTGGCATTGTGATCATCATTTTGCCCATATTCAAAATCTGAAGAAAGAAAAAGGTTGGTAAAAAAAAGTCTTCATAATCCCCTGTATTTTGAGGAAATTATCACCAGGATTTCCATGTTGTCTGAAAATTCTCCAAAGAAATGGGGAAAAATGAATGTTACCCAGATGTTAAAACATTGTGATTTAGTCCTTCAGATTGCCCTTAAAAAAATTGATCTTTCGCCTGTTAATGCTCTTTTTGGGACAATAGGAAGAATCACTAAAATAGAAATGCAGATTTTCAATAACGGAATTCCCCGAAATATGCCTACTTTTCAAAAACTTATCGTTAATTTTGAATGTAATTTTGATGAAGCAAAAGAAGGCCTTCTGAAAACACTGGATAATTATCAGTTGACCTGTCAAAATGATATGCTACCGGATTTTCATATTCTTTTTGGAAAAATGAAGGAAAAGGATTGGGGATTTTTAGAGTATAAACATCTTGATCATCATCTTAAACAATTTAATGTATGAGCTTTTTTGATAAAATATTTGGTGAAAAAGAAGAAAATCCCGAACAAAAATCTTTCTGGAAAAAAATAGAATCTGAAGCTGATTTAGCAAAAGCTATCGAAAATTCTTTTCATCATAAAATTGCAATTTTTAAACACTCAACGAGTTGCTTCATCAGTAAAACCGTATTGAGAAATTTTGAGAAAGAAGTAAATAACAGTGATGAAAAAGTTGATTTTTATTTCCTTGATTTATTAGCTTACAGGCCTCTTTCAAACAAAATAGCAGCTGACTTCGGCATCAGGCATGAAAGCCCTCAGCTAATTGTTATAGAAAACGGGAAAGCTGTCAGTAACGCTTCTCATCAACACATATCTTTAAGCCAGATCGTATCATGAAGAATATCAACAATTATTTAGCGAAAGTTTTAAATGTTCCTATTGAAAAAGTGAACATGTGCAGTCTGCACTATGAAATAAAAAAAATTCCTAAAAACCAGTTTCTTTTACAATACGGTGAGATCTGCAGGTATATATTCTTTGTGGAGAAAGGCCTTTTAAAAATGTATTCTATTGACAAAAACGGAAAGGAGCACATCATACAGTTTGCCCCGGAAAGCTGGCTGATTTCAGACAGAAGCAGCCTGTATTTCAACGAAAAATCAATTTACTATATTGAAGCCGTTGAAGATTGTGAAATCCTGTTTTTGCATCCGGATTTCTTCAATAAACTGGTTGAGCAGTTTCCAAACAGTATTGAAAGAAGTGATATTCTGCTGCAGAAACATATCAGAAGCCTTCAGAACAGAATCAATTCCTTATTAGGAGAAACGGCAGAAGAAAGATACCTGAAATTTATTAAAATGTATCCTGATTTGTTACTAAGAGTTCCGCAATGGATGATTGCTTCGTACTTAGGAATTACTCCGGAAAGTTTAAGCCGGGTAAGAAAAGAGCTGGCCAGAAAGAATTTCGTGGCAGACAAATAATCAGATTAAATCATTTTTGCCAGACTCCCGATCTGCCTTAATTTTGTCTGGGTCACCTCTGACCATGGCAAGCCGATGCAAAGCCGCATACAGTTTTCAAACTGATCCTGTAAAGTAAACATTCTTCCGGGAGCAATACTGATATTCTGTTTGATCGCAAGATCATATAAAATCCTAGTATCAATCTTTTTATCAAACTCCACCCAGAGGGAAAGCCCTCCCTGTGGCCTGCCTGTTTTCGTACCTTCAGGAAAAGATTCAGCTATGGTCTGTACATAATTCTGATAATTGCTTTGCAGGGTCCTTCGCAGTTGCTGCAGATGTTTCTCATACTTTCCGGTTTTCAGGAAATTGGCAACGGCTTCATTGACAAGTGAAATCGAAGAAGTGGAATGAAGTAATTTGAGCTTCAGTATTTTATCCTTGTATTTTCCGGGAGCAATCCAACCCACACGATACCCCGGAGCCAATGTTTTTGAAATCGAGCTGCAATACAAAACATTTCCCTCCTTATCAAAAGATTTACAGCATTTAGGCCGGCTTGGCCCAAAATAAAGATCTCCATAAACATCATCTTCAATCAACGGAATCTTATTTTCGGCCAGAAGCTTTACCACTTCTTTTTTATTTTCATCCGGCATACAGCTGCCTAACGGAGAGTTATAATTGGGAATCAGCAGGCATATATTGATTTCAGGAATCATTTTCTTTAAAGCTTCAATTTCAATGCCTGTCGTAGGATGGGTAGGCAATTCTAAAACCTTTAATCCCAATCCGTTGGCCAATTGTAAAATTCCCGGATAACATGGGCTTTCAATGGCAATGGTATCACCAGGTTTTCCCAAAGCCATCAGGCAGAAAGACAGGGCATTCATCCCTCCGTTTGTGGTAACCAGATCATTTTCATTAAAATTTCCACCCCATGGTAATGACCGCAATGCAATCATCCTTCTGAGCTTCAGATTTCCTTGAAGTTCTTCATATTCGGTTCCGCCTTCTTTCAGCTCACGGGTGGCATTAACGATTTCCTTTTTGAGTTTTGCCTGTGGCAGCAGATCTCCGGAAGGGATGCTTATAGAAAAAATGGTCAGTCCTTTTTTACCCATATTTTCATATACTTTGCTGATCAACTCATCCGGCTCATCATTATTGGCAATTAAAGACGGGCGGCTTACATCCGGCAAAGGAAGTTTTATAGAAAAAAAGGGGCTTACAAAATATCCTGATTGCGGTTTGGATTCAATTAATGATTGAGATTCCAGTTCCAGAAAAACACGTTTTGCCGTATTCATACTGATCCGATGTTCATGGCAGAGCATTCTCACAGAAGGTAGCTTATCTCCTGCCTTTAAAATACCGTTTTTGATCTGGGAAGCAATCCCGTTCGCGATCTCTGTGTATAAAAATTCTTTGCCCATACTCAAACTGTGTCCATGCAAATATACAAAACTGAGACTGTGATTATTTAATTTTCTATTCTAATTTTGAACCATAAAAAATATACAATGGCAATCGATACCTTATCAAAAGATCAGACAGTAAACGGATGGATTAACGGCTTTATAGGCGTTCTGCTGTTCAGTGGTTCTTTACCGGCCACGAAGCTCGCCGTAACGGATATGGACCCAGTTTTTGTAACCATTGCCCGGGCAGGAATTGCGGGAATATTAGCCTTATCAGTTTTATTAATCTATAAAGAAAAGATACCATCCGGAAAGCAGATATTCCCGTTGGTGCTTGTATCAGTCGGTTGTGTTATCGGGTTTCCGCTGCTTTCTTCACTGGCTCTGCAGTATCTTACTTCCGCTCATTCTATTGTATTTTTAGGAATGTTGCCCCTTGCTACAGCTATATTCGGTGTTTTCCGCGGTGGGGAACGCCCGCAGCCTATATTCTGGTTTTTTTCAATTATCGGAAGTCTTTTAGTGATCGGCTATGCAGTTTCCCAGGGGATTTCGGCATCTCCAGTTGGTGACCTCTTAATGCTTGCAGCTGTGATTCTGTGTGGATTGGGGTATGCTGAAGGAGCAAAGCTTTCAAAAGATTTGGGTGGCTGGCAGGTTATTTCGTGGGCTTTGGTGATCGCGTTGCCCTTAATGCTTCCGCTATTCTTTTTTTATTTTCCGGATTCAGTAGAACAGGTAAGTACAGGAGCGTGGCTGGGATTAGCTTATATTGCATTATTCAGCATGTTTATCGGGTTTATATTCTGGTACCGCGGGCTTGCTCAGGGAGGGATCACTACTGTGGGCCAGTTACAGCTACTTCAGCCGTTTTTCGGATTGGCCTTAGCAGCATACCTGCTTCATGAGCCGGTAAGTATCGGGATGATAGGGGTAACCGTTGGCGTTATCCTGTGTGTTGCCGGTACAAAGAAATTTGCAAAATAAGATTTTCTCACAGAGATAAGGCTTATGATTCAAATCATAAATTTCTGTATATTTTCTTTATAGTTTTGTTACACAGGTACGAGTTTTACCATTAAATAGAAATATTACTTATTTAATATAATTCCATAAAAACAGGATCGATACTATCTCCACATCAGGTACAACGGTAGATCCTCCGGTAGCTTCTGATACCGTGACAACGGCAACTCCTCCAAAAGACAGCTCCCGGGTCTCCTAAAAAAGATTCAATGAAACAATGAGTAAAATTGTTTATACCCTATCCGTATGATGCTCCGGATAGGGTTCAGCATTGAATTGCTCTAATGAATTAAAGAAATAAAATACTGAATTACAACAATTTATTTAACTTACTTTAACTGCTTATTTATTGAAGGCGGTGCGATTTTTGCATTAATAACTATTCTATAATTTTTTTTACTAAGATCTGTTTTTGTGAACCTTTTTAAATATCATTAATTTAAAAGGCAACTGTTATGGGAATCAGCGAAAAAATATTATACTCAATAGGTGGGGCTATAGTAGATTACGGTCCCTCGGAAACCATTCTCAATGAAGGGGATTTACTACATTTTTATTATCAGATAATTGAAGGAGAAGTAAAGCTCAATAATTATAATGAGAAAGGAAAAGAAAGTATCCAAAGGATGCTTACAACCAGCCAGAGCTTCGGAGAATTTTTACTTTTCATGGATAGTCTTTATCCGTTCAATGCGGTTTCCCTTAAGCACTGTAAAATTATAAAGCTTTCAAAATATCTGTTTATCGGGGTATCTTTGATGCTTTATATATTTCTGCAGGTGAACATTCTGCAAAAGAACTTTTACTTCCGGAAAACAAACATCAGTCTTTACATTTTATCAATGAGGCTTATAAGCATTGTAAAGCGATCTATTTCGGATCAGGTACCGAAGGACTTTATAATAACAGTAATGTCGCTCCTGAAAAAACATGAAGATCCTGCTATTATCAACTGGTCAGAAAATAAACTGCAAAACAAATTTGTAAGCGCAATTGCCAACCATAGGGTCTGGGATCTGGAAATAGAAAGAAACTCTTAAACATCAGCTTTCAGCGTAATCAGAAAACACCTTCACATCACATTTAAATATAAGATTATGAAAGCTTTCTTTTTCCCATCCGCAGATTCAAAAATATCAATAATTTGTAGAAATGATCTTCACATTTATTAGGGTGTGTCCTTAGGATTCGCCCTATGAAAATGGAGTATAAATTTCTTTTCAGGAGTTTAACTACAGTGCTTAAATTTTTTCTAACAACTTAAAACATAATGCTATGGAATTTCAAAAAAATCTTTTAGAATATATAAGTCATTCAATGATAACTACCAGTGAAACCATTTCAATTGTAGAAAGTGTGACTTCCGGATGTTTGCAGCTAGCTTTCTCACAAATGCCGAATGCTTCATTATTTTACAAAGGCGGCATGACCGCTTACACGCTTTCGGAAAAAGTGAGATTACTGAATGTTGACAAAACAGAAGCCGAAGAATGCGATTGTGTTTCGGAAAACATCGCCGAAACAATGGCCCTTAATATTGCAAAGTTATATGAAACTGACTGGTCTATTGCCACAACCGGCTATTGTACTCCCATACGAAATTCCGCATATAAAATTTTCGCCTATTTTTCTTTTGCTTATAAGGAGGAGATCATTCTTACCAAAAAGCTTGAACTGCATCCCAAAACCCAGGCTCTGAATGCCCAGTTATATTACACAGAATTTATTTTAGGGTGCTTTAAAAGTGAAATGAATAAACAGCTATTAATTTTAGAATAAACTTATGGAACGTAAAAAACAATATGTACTGATAACAGGAGCAACCAGCGGAATCGGCTACGAACTGGCAAAATTATTCGCAAAAGGCGGATATGACCTGATCATCGTTGTCAGGGATCATGAAGAATTAAAAAATAAATCTCAGGAATTTAAAAACTATGGTGTTAATGTGATCTGCATTTCAAAAAAACTGTTACTGCAGGATGAAGTTTATGCTCTTTATTCTGAATTAAAATTAAATGGCATAACCCCAGAGATCCTTGTAAACAATGCAGGACAGGGTGTTTACGGGAAATTCACTGATACCGACATACACAGGGAAATAGATATTGTGAATCTGAATATTACTTCAGTTATCATACTCACCAAATTGTTTTTAAAAGACCGCCTGGTTAAAGGATCAGGGAAGATTTTAAACCTTGCTTCTATAGCCAGCAAATCTCCCGGCCCATGGCAGTCGGTTTATCATGGAACAAAGGCTTTCATATTGTCATGGTCCGAAGCCATCCGTGAAGAGCTGAAAGATACAGGGATCACGGTAACAGCCCTTTTACCAGGGCCTACCGATATTGATTTCTTTAATAAAGCAGACATGAATACAAGTAAAATCCTGCAGGATAAAGATCATCTGGCGTCAGCGGCAGAAGTGACATTAGACGGTTATAATGCTTTGATGAGTGGCAATGATAAACTGATCTCCGGCTTTAAAAATAAGCTTACCGTAGCCATATCAAACCTTACGACATACAATATGGCTGCCCGTACAATGGGAGAAATGCAAAAGCCGGCAACCGAAAAATAAAATATGATGAGTGGATTAAGATTAAAAGATAAATCCGTTCTTATCACGGGAGCAGATAGTGGAATAGGTAAAGCAGTTGCTATTCTTTTTGCAAAAGAAGGAGCCAATATTGCTATTATTTATCATGAAGATGATGAAAGCGCTGAAACCACAAAAAATGAAATCCTGAATCTGGGACGGGAATGTATCATTTTTCCCGGAGATATCAATGATTACGAATTTTGTGAAGAGACCACAGCAAAAGTGATTATGGAATTTGGTGGAATTGATATTCTGATCAACAATGCAGGCATTCAGTTTCCGTCAGACAATATCGAAACCCTTGAAGAAGAAAATATCAGAAAAACTTTTGATTCTAATATTATCGGGATGATCCTGCTGACTAAAGTAGTATTTCCTTATATGAAAGAAGCCGGAACTATTATTAATACAACTTCGGCCGTCGCTTATCAGGGACACGCCGAACTTCTTGATTATTCTGCTACTAAAGGAGCTATCGTTTCATTCACCCGTTCTCTGGCCTTACAGGCAAAGCCAAAAGGAATTCGTATCAATGCAGTGGCACCGGGGCCGGTAGCAACGCCTCTTACCAAAGAAACCTTCGGTGAGGAAGAAGAAGACACTGATAAGCCGCCTTTTGAAAGAAATGCAACCCCGGAAGAGGTGGCTGCCAGTTTCTTATTTCTGGCAAGCGAAGACGCTGCACAGATTACAGGGCAGGTTCTTCATCCTAACGGAGGATTGATTGTAAACGGATAAAATGTCAAAAGATATTTTTCCGGAGAAATTCAGTCAATAATAAAATTAAAAATAACACTTTAAACATATCATATTATGAAAACAACAGCAACCATTATCTTAGGAATTATTTGTTTTTTTTCTTCAGCTTCATGCAGGTGTAATCTTGATGAAGACGAACCAAAAACAAAATATAAAGACAATAGCAAAAGCAACGGATCTGCCGAAAGCGATACGATATCTGTGAAAAGGTAGAATACCATAGCTCCGGGTAAAGAGATTCACTATTTAGTTATCATCATTTAAAACAAAAAATATATTCAGAGACGGCGCAAGAAAAAGTTCCCCGGAATCAAACCTGTGAATATGCTTCGTAATGAAAGTCCTTCATAATTATATTGATTTTTCTATCTGAACAGGACCTTTTTTACCTGGATTGCGAGAAAATTCAAACCATAAATGATCTAAGCACTTCCCCGATACAGGTTTTCAAACGCTGATCCTTTATTTTCATTGATCAGGCTTTTATAATATTCCGAAGGGGTTTTCCCAATGATTTCTTTAAAATAGCGGTTAAAGGAAGACTTAGACTTAAATCCTGCTTCATAGGCAAAAGACAGGAAATTGATATGTTCATTCTTTTCTATGGCTTTTTCAACCATTTTTCTGAAATATTCTATCCGGTATTCGTTGATGTAGCGATAAAAAGGCTTTTGCTTATAACCATTCAGCATTTCGCTGATCTGGTATTTATTGATCTCCGTTTTAATGGCCAGCTCATCCAGATTTAAATCACAATTCCGGAAAAGCTGTTGTTTTTTCACCGAGTCATCCATTTTCTGCCACAATTCATTAAATTTTATTTCATAATCAATGATATTTAACGGCAGGCTGTCTTCATCAATATTTGGGTTGACAGAAATTTTCAAATGATGATGTTCAGAATCAGTTTCAGAAATATGTACGACTTCGGTTTTAAGGCTTTTTCTTACGATTAAAAGGCAGATGACCAGTAATAAAAAATAAGCGATACTTCTTATCGAAATATTAATGAATTGAGTTTCTTCAGGATAAATATATAATAGGGTTTTGGAGACAATTACACCAAGCTCCATCAACAGAATGCAGTAAGAAATCCTGGTAATAACATCATATTCAATTTTTTCAAGGGTTTTGAACCGGGTTTTTCTGGCAATTAAAACACTTTTTAAAGGATAATATAAATTAATGATGAAAATTAAATTTAAGCTGAAGCTATTATACAGATCAAGCAGTTTCTGATCGGCATGATTTAGGATAATAAAGACACAGGAAACCGTAAAATAAGCAATCATTAATAAAAAAAATGGAATAAAAATATACCACTTACCCGCAATGGAAAATCCTTTTTTTGTTTTGCTTAAAGTGTATAAATAGATCAAAGGGCCATAACAGACTCCGATAAACGTATTCATCTGCTGCCTGATACTTTCATCAGGAATGAAATTGAAGATAACAAATTTAATCGTCAGGTGAACAGCAATCGCAGAAAGCAGGAAAATAAACAGATAATTCGAAGGTGATTTTCTCTCTCTGAACTGTAAAAGCCAAAGGGCCACAAGAGCCTGAAAAGCCCCGATGATAACTATATATTGCATTCTTCCTTAGGTTTATACAAAATAAATACAAAATCTGCTTTTTATGATTCGCAATCCTGTTATTTATCTATTAAAATTTTTATTTACCTATTAATATTGGGTTCACAAATAAATAACAAACAGTTAAATTAAATTAATAAACTGATAATCAAAATGTTAAAAGTATTAATCCAACGAGTGACACGTTTTATTCGGTGATTTTTTCTGAAGGACGAAACAGACTCACAATCTGACCAATTTTGCTGAAAAAAAATTATGAACAATTCTATTGGTTTTTCAAAACGAAGGTCAGGAATCATTCAGATATCTGCTTTTTTCCTGATAGCTTCTTTTGGAACTCTACATGCCCAAACCATAAAAGGAACGGTTGTCGGTAAAACAAACGGTGCTCTTCCCGGAGCGAATATTTCGATTGTAGATACCGGGGCCAAAACAGCTTCATCTTTAGACGGAGATTTCAATATACTTTCACCAAAGCTGGGCGAGGTCATGATTAAAGTTGAATACATCGGATATGAAACCCAGACAATCCCGGTGACAGTAAAGGAAGGAACCAATGATATGGGATACATTACAATAATTCCCGAAGATAAAACAACAAAAGACAAGGTCGGCAATATTCAGGAAGTGGTTTTTACAAGGCCTAATGCTTTGACCCAGGCCAAGGCATATGAGATCAAAAGAAATAACAGCGCCATTATGGAAGTTATTGCAGCCGATGCAATTGGAAAACTGCCGGACAGAAATGCTGCAGAAGCCGTACAGAGGGTTCAGGGGGTTGCTGTAGCCAGATATCATGGGGAAGCGGACCAGGCGACTGTAAGGGGAACCCCTTTTGCATGGACTTCGGCTTTATTTAACGGAAACCGCCTTCCGAGTGCCAATGTTTTAGGGAACAGATCTTTTGTTCTTGATGTAGTTCCTTCAGAACTGATTCAGTTTGTACAGGTTTCTAAAGCCATTACCCCGGATATGGATGGTGATGCCATTGGCGGAAGCATTAATTTTATTACCAGAACAGCTCCGGCAAAGAAAACATTGAGTGTAAGCGGAGCCGGAGGTTACAACACTTTTTCCCAGGACGGGACCTATAATGCTTCTCTTGTCTATGGCGACCGTTTTTTCAAAAACAAACTTGGGGTACTTTTATCGGGTGCCATCTGGGACAGGCAGTGGGGTGCAGATTCGTTTGATGTGACCTATAATACCGGCGCGGCAAGTGATGTCCAGAAAAAATCAATCAGCACCATCATGATGAAAAGGTATATGGGAACCAGAAGAACAATAGGCCTGAACGGTGGACTTGAATATAAATTCAACGTAAATAATAAGGTTTATTTCAGAGGAATGTTTAATAAGTTTGATGATATCCGTCCCGTTTATGAATCTTATGTTGACTATACCAACAGCCGTTACCAGTATAATTTCAGATATTCTCATTATCAGACAGAATTATACGGAATGGAATTAGGTGGTGAGCACAGCATTTCCCAGAAATTAAGCCTTGACTGGATGTTGAGTGATTACCAGGCCAGGTATTTCCTTGATACACCGTCAACCAATGAGATCAAAGGACTTCCGATTTCTACTTTCAGGCAGAAAATTACCGGAGGATTCAATAACCTGTCAAGTGATGGGAAAAGATACTGGGGCTTTGATTCTCCGGATGGTACAGGCGGCGAATACCTGAATTACGGATCTGATGTAAAAGACCCTAATGAAGTAATAAATGCCAATAAGCTCTTATTATCCCAGCTGGTTATTTCAAAACTGGATAACAATGAAAGAGACAAAATCGCAAGGATAAACCTGAAATATGATCTTAATCCGAATATCACTTTAAAAGTCGGAGCAAAATACCGTGACAAAAACCGTACAAGCACATTCGGATATAACGCCGTGTTTCTTCCGGGCGCTTCTGTCGGAATCCCGAATTCTCCCGCATTGCTGAGCCTTTCCCAGCTAGCAACGACCAATCCGCCGAAAGGAACAGGTTTTTTGAACGGGATGAATGGAAACTACAATTCGTACATTATGAATCCGCCAACAAAAGATCAGCTTTTCCAGATGTATTCACCTGAATTTTTACAGCAATATGGCTTCAGGGATTTCTCAAGCGCAGAATCTAATGCTACAAGTGTTTATACCGGGGAAGAATCTGTTTTTGCAGCCTATGCAATGGCAGAAATTAAAGCCAGTGAAAAGTTTAAAATTGTCGGTGGTTTCAGAAATGAATCAACAAGACTTACTTTAAATGGTTCTAAAGCAACAAAAGAGGGAACACCTGCAACCACCGTGATCAGCCCGTCTGTTGTGGAAAGCAATTACAATGCATTTCTTCCGATGCTTCATTTGCGGTATAATTTTTCACCCAAATCAAGCTTAAGATTTGCCTATACAAGATCATTTATCAGACCGAATTTTGGAGATATGTCTCCGGGATCCAGCATAGACAATACTTCAAATCCATTTACCATTACGAGAGGTAACCCGGATCTGCAACCTACTTTCAGCCATAATTTTGATATGATGGGAGAATATTATTTCAATAATATCGGGATTATTTCCGGTGGGATATTTTATAAAAAAATATCAAATATTGTATTCTCCGACACCTCGATACTGAATATCGGCGGAACAGATTATATGGTCACCCAGTCTAAAAACCTTCAGGATTCCAATCTGTTTGGTTTTGAGGCCGGGATCAATAAGCGTTTTGATTTTTTACCGGGATTCTGGAACGGTTTCGGAGTTGAATTCAATTATACATTCATCGATTCAAAAGTTGAAGTTCCGAGAACAGTTGGAGGTATCCAGTATTTTGATAAAACAACATTACCGAACCAGTCTAAAAACCTGTTCAATGCTATTTTGTATTACGAAAACAAAAAAGTAATGATCCGTCTGGCAGGAAACTACAGAGGAAAATCAGTAGAAACCATTAATCAGAAATTGGGGACTGATTATTATATCTGGTCAGATAAAAACTTTACGGTTGATTTCTCAGCAAGCTACGATATTAATAAAAAAATTAAGGTCTTTATTGAGCTGAACAACTTAAGCAATGAAAGTTTAAGACTATATATGGGGGATAATAAGAAAAGAGTAACATCCAATGAATGGTATGGAAGCAGAGGACAATTAGGAATCCGTTGGCAAATATTTTAAAATAGATACATGAAAAAATTAGTATTAACAATGACCGTGATGGTTGCTTTGGGAGCAACTGCAAATGCACAGATCAGTGACAGTCTCCGTCGCGTTGTAAAAATGGAAGGCGCTTATAACTTCAGAGATACGGGAGGGTACAAAACAACAGACGGAAAAGAAGTGATTTTAGGAAAAGTATACAGGAGTGATGCTATTGATAAACTATCCGACAAGGATTTAAAAACTTTTAAAGACAGGAAAATTTCATCAGTAGTCGATTTCAGAGGTGTTGAAGAAGCTAAAAAAGCTCCGGACAGATTACCGCAAAACACCACCTATCTTTTGTGCCCGGCAGGAAGCAACAATCTTCCGACTGCACAGGATATGGCCAAACTTTTAAAAGATAAAAACTTCCTGTTTGATATGTACGGAGAAGGCGGGTTACCTTATTTTGGGGAAAGATACAGAGCTTTGTTTGTACAGCTGCTGACATTACCTCCTGATGAAGCCCTTTTATTCCATTGTACGGGCGGACGTGACAGGACCGGGATGGCAACAGCATTATTACTGAATATATTAGGCGTTCCACAGGATGTGATCGAAAAAGATTACGTAGCCTCCAATTTTTATTTAGCTAAAAACCCTACCATGAAAAATATGTACTCCGGACTTTCAAAAATGGCAGGTATGAGTGAAGCTGAAATAAAACAACAGATGGAATTAAGACCTGAGCTGATCAGGAATTTCTTCGGAGCGATCAGCAAAAAATACGGAAGCGTTGAAAATTTTTTCCAGGTAGAAATGGGAATCGGGCCTAATGAAGTGGCAATCCTGAAACTGAAATATACAAAATAGGAATGATAGGGGTGAATTGAATAGTCAATTCGCTTCGCCTGTCAATTTTTAAATATCTGCCCAACGTGTTGATTGTAAATATTGACCATTCACTTTTCACACTCAGTTAGATTTAAATAGAATAAGCTGTCTCAACTTTTGAGGCGGCTTATTTGTTTTTAGTTTCCGTTAAAAAATTACAGAACAGTTTATAAAATATTACATAATTTATTCAGGAATTGTAAATTTGTTATTAGAAACCTTCACATGAAAGAAAATCTGATACAGGCATCTGTAGAACCATTAATTGAATATTTCAATAAGCTGATTCCTTTAAACGATAAAGAATGTATGCTTGTAACAGAGCTTTTCAAATCGAGGCTGTACAGAAGAAGGCAATATGTACTTCAGGAAGGAGACCTGTGCAATCAGTTTAATTTTGTGATCCGCGGTTGTCTCCGGATGTACAAAGTAGATGAAAAAGGGAATACCCATATTATTCAGTTTGCCCCGGAAAACTGGTGGATAAACGATATAGGAAGCTTTCATAAAAGAACGCCGTCAGAATTAAATATTGATGCTTTGGAAGACACAATGGTTCTTCAGATCAGTCATGAAAACCTGATCAGGCTTTACACCAGTGCACCGAAATTTGACAGGATATTCAGAATTTTAATT
This sequence comes from Chryseobacterium populi, assembly GCF_000282115.1. Classification (GTDB taxonomy): domain Bacteria; phylum Bacteroidota; class Bacteroidia; order Flavobacteriales; family Weeksellaceae; genus Chryseobacterium; species Chryseobacterium populi. Next base: position 130,004 of record NZ_AKJY01000003.1, on the reverse strand, counting down.
GAAAACAGTTTTGTGGCCTTACAGGACCGTTTATTACAGAATATAAGTTCTACCGCTGAAGAACGCTATCTCTCTTTCATGAAAATCTATGCTCACTTATCCAATCGCCTTCCGCAGACTCAGATTGCTTCCTTCTTAGGCATTACTCCCGAATTTCTCAGCAGGATGAGAAACAGGCTTGTTAAGCCGAAATCTTAAACCATGTCAATGCTGTTTCTTGATCCAGTTTATTGGAAAGAGACCTTTTCTCATAAGATATTTGCAGTATAAATTTTAAAAAGAAATAGTTATGACAACATCATCAAAAGTAGCCGTAATCGGCTTAGGAAACATAGGACAGGCTGTTGCAGGAAACCTTGCAAAATCTAACCGCAGCTTTATTGCTGCTGACCGGAATATAGAAAAAGCAAAAGAACTTTCTGAAAAATGGAATGCTGAAGCAAGTGACATCCCGAATGCTGTAAAAAATTCAGATATCGTTGTACTGGCGATCCCGTTTGAGACCATTGGGGGATTCATCAAAGAATATTCTGCGGATCTGGAAGGAAAAATTATTATAGACCCATCCAATCCTATTGCTCCGGCTGAAAACGGAGGGTTCAAAAAAATTATCGGAGAGAAAGAATCTGCAGGAGAAATCAATGCAGCATTCTTACCGGCTCATGCAAAATTAGCCAAAGCTTTGGGTACTTTGGGTGCTGGATCATTAGCAAACGTTGCCTATCAGAGTCCTGAAAAATCAGTATTGTTTTATGCAACAGATGACACCAGTATTGACCCTGAAGTTGAAAAACTAATCCAGGACAGTGGTTTCGATGCGTTAAGAATCGGTGGATTGGATCAGTCGATCAGAATTGAGGTTTTCGGTGACCTGCATGAATTCGGTGCCCTAGGGAAAACAGTGACTTTAGCTGAAGCTAAACAAAAGATGTAAGATCATTTAAGTCCTTCAGTCAAAAATTCATAATATCGAAAAAGTTTTTAGCTCTTTCGATATTTTTATTTTAAAGTTTTCTGCAAATCACTCCATGCACCACCATTGTAGACGTGCTTAAAACCTTTTTCTTTTAAAATCTGCTCAGCCTTTACGCTTCGAAGTCCGTGTGAGCATACGGTAATATAGGTTTTATCAGGATCCAGTTCCATATATCTGTCTCTGATGGTTCCTAATGAAATGTTTACCGAGCCGGTGATATGGCCTGTTTCATATTCTTTCTCCGTTCTTACATCCAGAATAACGGCACCTTTCGTGATCAGTTGGTCCAGGCCGTTATCCAGAGTCTGATACTTATAAACACGGTAAGCACAATAGATTATAAGGATAATTCCAGAGACGATTAATAGGTTTTTCATAATTTACTCAAAATTTTTCTGTCAATATAAAAAGTTCCAAAAGGGATAAAGCATGCAACAAGCACTTTCCAGGTTGTTTCTTTAAATTTCCATTGCTGCTCAACTCCTACACTCAGTGTGTTGAATAAAAAAAGCAAGAACAGGGTTCCGTGAACAGGTCCCATCAGTTTTACAAAAGAAGGGTTTCCCATCCAGTATTTCACCGGTACGGCTACGAAGATTAATATTAATAATGAAATTCCTTCCAGAAAGGCGAGGATCCGTAAACGTCCGGTTTTTGACTGTAATAAATGTATCATAATTATCTGAAATAAGGTCTGTTAGCCAGAGGAGAGAAGGGCCACGGGATAGCAATGAAAATAATAATTAAAGCCACTGTAAACCATATCAGTATGGTTTTAAACTTCTCTTTATCCATAGTTTTTCGTTTGGCCATTGCCGAACCAACAGTGATGGTCACAATGGAAAACAGCATCAGGAAAATATGGATCAGTCCGAAAAACAGCAGGTCAAAAGATTCTTTAGCGGTAGTAAAATTCTTCCAGAAGTATTTAATAACCGGACTTTGAGAGTATAATATAATACCCAGCACCAGCTGAATATGAGCAATTGTTGCCGTCCAGTGTCTTACCGAATCATCTGTTTTTGAAAATTTTCTACTTGAAGAATAGCCTTTATATGATCTGAATATGGCATATAAAAGGCTTAATAAAACCAGCCAGCGAAAGATGGAGTGCAAAAACGTTAAGGTTTGGTACATGATTTATTTTTATGCATGACAAAAGTACAATAAAAACATACTAATTAGTATGTTTTTGAATAAAAAAATTATTCCATTGTTTGGAAAAAATCCTTAAGTTGCTTTAAATAAACAAGATAAACTGACTTGCTGTTTTCCAATTTTCCTAAATTTCTTATTCCCCAATATCCCGACATGACGAAAATTGCAACGCCTTTAGCATTCACATTACTTTTCACAGTTCCGTTTTTCTTCCCTTTTTCGATACATTCAATCATGGTATTCTCCCATTGTTGCGAAAGGTCATTTAAAGCTTTGGTAAATTCAATATTCCATGGAGCCATTTCCTGGGTAAAATTAGAAGCCGGGCATCCATATTCCACCTTTAAAAATTCATTTTCCATGAGTATGGAATACATCAATTGATAAATGCTATCTAACGGGTTTACTGCAGCTTCCAGCGAATCAATAAAAGTTGTTTTGAAGGTTGGCCTGAGAAGCTCATTAATGATTGCCAGTCCCATTTCATCTTTGGTTTTGAAATGATAATAAAAAGCTCCTTTTGTTACCTGGGTTGTGGCAATAATTTCATCAACACTTGTGGTCTGATATCCTTTTGTGTAAATCAGGTCAAATGCTTTCTGAAGAATATTCAATCTTGTGGATTCAGACTTTTTCATAAAAATACCGGTTGGTCTTTTTTTACAAAGGAACAATTTTTTATCGTCATTTCAAATTTTCCAAGATAGCAAAAACTATTTATGTATTATTATTCTGATATAAAACTACTATTTAAGTAATTTTTATAATACATTATTTCATCGGAAATTTGCAGGGTTGAAATAACAATCAAAAACAGAATACAATGAATTATCAAAAAGAAATTTCCTCTCCCATGGAAAACAAGGTCATAAAAAAAGGACTGCCGGCAGCACTTTGGGCTTTAACCGTCAGCGCATTCGGAATCGGAACTACAGAATTCGTTATTATAGGCCTTTTACCGACAGTAGCAGGAGATCTGGGAATATCTATTCCGTCAGCAGGATTATTAGTAAGCCTTTATGCTATTGGCGTAGCTATCGGAGCTCCCGTACTTACTGCGCTTACAGGGAAAATTCCCCGTAAAATTCTTCTGATCTCCATCATGCTTTTATTTGTGATCGGAAACGGGCTGGCTTCAATAGCTCCCGGATTTATTACCTTAATTCTTGCGAGGATACTGACAGGTTTTGCCCATGGGGTTTATTTTTCCATAGGCTCTACTATCGCTGCGTCATTAGTGCCTGAAGAAAAAAGAGCGACTGCTATTTCCATCATGTTTGCCGGGCTTACCCTTGCCATTGTTACAGGTGTTCCGCTGGGTACTTTTATCGGGCAGCATTTCGGTTGGAGGGCTACTTTTATCGGGGTTGCTATCCTGGGAATTATCGGGTTACTGGCAAGTATGATCCTTGTTCCTTCTGATTTAAAAAACGGAAAAACAGCTTCTTTACAGCAACAGTTGAAAGTACTGGCAAATAAACGCTTAATTTTTGCCTTCTTAATGACTGCAATGGGATATGGAGGAACATTTGTTGTTTTCACCTATCTTTCCCCGGTTTTACAGGAAATTACGGGACTGAAAGAATCATTGGTAACCGTTATCCTGCTGATCTATGGAATTGCCATCGCCCTGGGAAACCTGATCGGTGGGAGAGTAGCCAATAAAAACCCTCTGAAAGCCCTGTTATGGATGTTTATCGCACAAGGCCTGGTATTATTCATATTTTATTTTACCGTACACAGTCCGGTATTGAGTATCATAACCTTGTTTTTCCTTGGAGCTCTATCTTTTGCAACAGTTCCGGGATTACAGCTTCTGGTGGTACAGATTGCAGAAAAAGAGCTTCCGGGAACCGAAGATGTAGCTTCAGGAATCAATATTGCAGCTTTCAACATCGGGATTGCGATTGGTTCATACACCGGAGGCCTTATTGTAACATCTTCTTTAGGATTGGGAAGCACACCCTGGATCGGAGCTTTATTTCTGGTAATCACTGTGATTATTACGCTGTACAGCATCAGGTTTAGTAAGTTTTGAGTTATAAGTTAAGAGTTAAGAGTTGATAGGAATGGGTATTAACTATAAATATCATTATCAAAATCTCCAACTTCCAGCCCCAACTTATCACTCATAATTCATAACTCTTAACTAATTTTTTATATTTGCATCACAAAAATTTGCTGATCAATGATAAGAATTAATGATGAATCCGTCTATTCAGTTTCGGATATCCTTTTTGTTTTTGCCCTGGAATCTGAAGCCGGAGAATTTTTTCATGAAAATCATAAATTGATCACCGGAATCGGTAAAGTAAATGCGGCATCGGCCTTAACAAAAGAAATTCTTCTGAACCGGCCAAAACTGATCGTTAACCTGGGTTCAGCAGGAAGTAAAAGCTTTCATAAAGGAGAAGTGATTTGCTGTACCCAATTTATCCAGCGTGATATGGATGTACGCGGACTGGGATTCAAGAAATTTGAAACGCCATTATCCGGAATCCCGCCGGTACTGGAATACGGTTTAAAAATGGATCAACTTAAAACCGGAATCTGCGGAAGCGGAGACAGCTTCGAAATGGATCACACAGAAACCGGCTACAATATCGTTGATATGGAAGCTTATCCTTTAGCTCTGATTGCCATGAAAGAAAACATTCCGTTCCTGTGCCTGAAATACATTTCGGATGATGCAGGAAGTGACGCAGCCGATGATTGGTCGGTACAGGTACACCTGGCCGGCGAAGCATTCAAAAAGATATTGTTTTCGGAATAATCTCAATTCCTGCTCCAATAATTAAGATCCGTAAGATCTGGCTTCTTTACCTTATTTTTAGAAGGGCTATTATTATTTTCTGAAGGATAAAAAAGGAATTCGGCTTTTCCGGACACCGTTGCATCCATAAGATGTCCGGATAATACGGTATGGTTTTCACTTTCCAACCTGATTTCCAAAGCCAGGAGAGTTTTTCCTTCAAACTCATAAATAATTCCTGAGATATCATAAACTTCTATGAAATCTGCCAATTCACCATACCAATATTTCTTTAACAAAGGATCAAAGAAACGCAGGATAGCGTTATCGAGAATACCAACACCAGATATTTTTCCGGCTCTGATCTTCTGGTTTAGCATAAAATCTGTCAGTGTATCGATCATACTTGCCCTATCTTCAAGGCTTAGAATATAGGCATTCTCTATTTTCCGGGCAATCCACAGATTTCCCTTTACAGTTCGTGAGTTCATGGTTTTTAGTTTTTTAGTAAAATATTTTCCGGTTTCTGATTTTTAAAAGATGTTCTTTTTCTATATTTTTTATCACCCGTATTACCATTTCTACGCAAAGCCCTGTAAATGAAGCCAGCTGTTGCCGGGTCAGAGGAATCTGAAAAGAATAGGGGATTTTGTCTTCATTCGTTTAAGTAAAGAGAAATTTATTTTCTCAAACATCCTAATAACAAGATACCACATCCCGGGGATTATTTTCTCTAAAATTACTGAAAAACATTGATCACAATCATAAAAAGTAATTGAAATATTCCATTAAATTTGAAACCTTACCCTATTAGGATAATAAATTTCAGAAATAACATCAACATAAAGTAACCATAGGATTTAAAAGGCTTCACGTTGTATCTACCAAAGAAATTGCAACGTATACCTATTTTACTCCCAAGGCTGTTCAAAACCGTAAAAACAGGCTCCGGAAAAAGCTTCACATTCCTTCCGAAATTGATATTTACAAATGGTTCAACGATTTATAATCCGGATTAAAAAGTTAATACAGCCTGATCAAGATCATGGTACAACAATATTTTCCAATGTTTTTCTTCAGCTTCTTTTTGCCAGACCTGTCTTAGTTCCATTGCTTTTCTGCCGTCATAATCGCTTTTGTAGGCAACATGGTATTTCAGATAAGATGCCTGCGGAAGATTGTCTGCTCCATAGAAAGCAGTTCCTGTTTCATCGGTAATCCAGAAAACCTGCATAAAAGGGGTATGCCCGCCAACAACTTCATAAGAAATTTCTTCTGTAATCTGCCCCTTATTATCATTCATCCAGACTATGGGCAATTGGATCAGTTTTTCCAAAGCAGTGAAATCAAAAGAAGGGTTTCCTTTATTTTCCATTGCAAAATCAAGCTCGCGTTTCTGGATATAAATTTCAGCATTGGGAAAGCAGGAATCAAAACCGGTGTCTGTATATTTTATCATTCCTTCAATATGGTCTTTGTGAAGATGGGAGAGAAGGACTTTCGTAATTTGGCCCGGAGAAATATTTTCTCTTTCAAGGATTTCAGAAATAACACTTCTTCCGGCATTATTTTCCCACCCGATTCCTGCATCCAGAATGATATAATCTTTTTTTGTAATAATAAGAAACGGCTGTACAGACATTTTGATTCCTTTTACCGTATCAGAATTCTCTTCTGTGAGAAGCGTGAAATCTTTGGTCTTACTGGCCGAGAAATTGCCTTCTTTTAGTGGAATGATTTTCATACTGCAAATTTCCTTAATATTTCTAGATCTGTAAAACGTTTTTTTTCGATAGCGGTCATCGGCAAAACCGATTATTACAGCTCTTGAATCTCAGCATCTGTAAATACAAAAAACTTTCTGCCTTTAGGAATATTTTTGGTGTCCAAACCTGTAAATTCACTGAAAGCAGGCAACAACAGCTGATTGGCTGTCTGCACAAAGCACGGAAGCCGAAGGTTTTTCACAGAAGAATTCAGGACAATCCCGGGATGAATATGTCCTGTGACCTGAAACTTAGGCTCTGTTTTATCAAATTCATGTACAAAAATAAAATGGTCTGCTTCTAATCGCCGGGCTTTAAAATCAAAACAAAGTTTTGCTTCAAGCTCTTCTGAGATCCGGTCGTGATTTCCTTCAATAAGAAAGAATTTCAATTTTCTTTTGTTCTTTGGCCGTGATTTTTGTCTTTTTAATTGGGTAAGGAATTAAAGCTTCCATGGCTTCATCGAGGTTTCCTGTCGTTGCTGTAATGCCCCATATTTTAATTTCCGGGACATATTTTCTTAGCTGAGAAACAGCCAGTTCTACCATCACAACACGCTTTGAACCTAATAATTCGTGCCATTCATCTACAGCAATACAGTGCAGGGCGTTAAAAAATCTCGCATGACTTTTTTTGGCAAGAAGCAAATGAAGACTTTCAGGAGTTACCACCAGAATTTCGGGCATGCTTTTAACCTGCTGCTGCCTTACTTTCGGGTCTGTATCCCCGTTTCTCACTCCGACAGCCCAATCCAGGCCTATCTCATCTATAGCTTCCTGCATTGCTTTTGCAATATCTTTTGACAGGGAACGGAGTGGGGTGACCCAAATCATTTTAAGCCCTTTTTTATATTGATCAGGGTAAGTGAGATAATCTGAAATTAAAGCTAAAAATACCGAATAGGTTTTCCCGAAGCCTGTAGGCGCAATCACCATTCCACTGTAACGTTTTGCATATTTTTGCCAGGTTTCCAGCTGGAATCTGAAAGGGGAAATGTCTTTATCAGCCATCCATTGCTGAATGACTTTGAATCCGTTGGTATTTTCAAAAGCAGTCAATTTATTGTATCAGTTTTTTTATTTCTTCCAGATTATCAATCTCATCTACGGTTTTATCTTTCCTCCATCTTACAATTCTGGGGAAACGCAGGGCTACACCGCTTTTATGACGGCTGCTGAAGCCAATTCCTTCAAAAGCAATTTCAAAAACAAGTTCGGCTTTTACGGTACGCACCGTCCCGAATTTTTCAATGGCATTTTTATTGACGAAACGGCTGACTTCCATTATTTCTTTATCTGTAAGTCCTGAATATGCTTTTGCAATCGTAACCAAAGAGTCTCCGTTTTTCACGGCAAAGGTATAATCAGTGTAATAGGCGCTTCGCCTTCCGCTGCCTTTTTGGGCATAGATCAGTACGGCATCAAGTGTAAGCGGATTGATTTTCCATTTCCACCAGTCGCCTTTTTTTCTTCCGGAATGGTAAGGTGAGTTTTTTTGTTTCAGCATCAGTCCTTCACTGTTGATCTCCCGGGAGCTTTCTCTTATGGCATCGAGCTCTTCCCATTTTTTAAATTCAATAATTTTAGAAATCCTGATCTTATCAGAGGTTTGACTGAGAAGTAATTCCTCCAGCATTGCTCTTCTGGCAGAGATCGGCTTCTCCCGGAGGTCGGTTCCTTCAAGCTCGATTAAATCATACACAAAAACTTCAACCGGAATATCGGAAAGCATTTTTTTAGTGATATTTTTCCGGTTCAGTCTTTTCTGTAATTCGTTAAAATTTAAAACTTTACCTTCCTTTACTGCAAGTATTTCTCCATCCAGGACAAAATTCCCGGTCATCGCTTTTACAGTTTCTACAATTTCAGGAAACTGTCCGGTAACCAGCTCTTCTCCTCTCGACCAGATAAACACTTCATCATTTCTCCGGATGATCTGTCCACGGATTCCATCCCATTTATATTCGATCAGCCATTCATCCGGTACTCCCAATTCCTCAAGCTCTTTTTCCAGTGGATAGGCAAGGCAGAACGGATAGGGCTTTGAGTTGTCCGGATTTACATTTTCTGCTGAGATCAATTCTTTAAATGAAATCTCACCGGGTTCCCACTTACCCATCATGCTGTGCATTAAGGCACTGGTTTCCAACCCTGAATATCTGGTCAGCGCATTGATCAGGTTTTTTGACGAAACCCCGATTCTGAAGCTTCCGCCTAATAATTTATTAAAAATTAATCTTTCGATATAGTCTAAACCGTTCCAGGATTGCAGGACAAATTCTTTTTTTCCGGCTTCGGTTTTATTTTTTAAACTGATAATATCGGTCATCCAGTGTGAAAGGGAACGGTCAATTTTTTCTGTTGGCTGCGGCAGGATTAATGAAAGTGTTTCACCGAGATCGCCTACTGAAGAATAACTTTCCTGGAAAAGCCAGAAAGGAAGCTTTGTAATTTCCAGCGCCCATTCTTTCATCAGGTTGGTGTTCACATTTCTCTTAGGTCTTTTCCCGGTAAATAAGGCAATAAACCACACTTTATCTGTTTCCGGGGCGCGTTCCAGATAATCGATAATGGTATCAATTTTAGCATTGGTTTTATTGGTGCTTTCAAGGGCATTAATGAGTTCTGCAAAATGTTTCATGGCCCTGGATTTTCGATGATCTCTTTTTCAGCTTCTTCTTCATCTTCGCCATATAATGTTTCTATAACATCAGCTTTCATCCCGATTTCATTCAGGTATTTTGAAAAAACTTCGGTCTGGCCGTGCGTAACGTGTACAATTTCAGCTTCGGTGGCTTTTACAGCCTGTAGCAATCCGGCCCAGTCGGCATGGTCGCTCATAGGAAATCCTGCATCGGCACTCCGCCATCTTCTGGCCCCGCGAACCTGCATCCAGCCTGAGCAGATCGCTGTTGCAGCTTCAGGGATTTTCCTGATAATGCTGCTGTCTAAAAGGGCGGGTGGCACAATGACAATTTCATTCTGCAAATATTTGGTACTTTCTTTAAAATCCGGAATTTCATAATCGGGAAGTCGTATTCCCACATTTTCAAAAGCTTCATTCAGCTTTCCGATAGAGTAGTGAACGTGTATTTTTCCAAGACCTTCCACAGCTTTCATAATCCGTTGGGCTTTTCCTAAAGAATAGCCGATAAATACGGAAGTTTTTCCGTTTTCTTTATTTCTCAGCACCCAGTTTTGAAGTCTTTTATTGAGTTCTTCAATATCGAGCCAGTTGTAAATGGGAAGCCCGAAGGTACTTTCTGTGACAAATTCATTGCATTTTACCAGTTCAAAAGGAGTACTTAAACCATCATCCTGAATTTTATAATCCCCGGAGATAACGCTGCTATAACCTTTATATTCTAATTTGACCTGTGCTGATCCTATGATATGTCCTGCAGGATGTAACGAAACTTTTACTCCATTGATATTGATCACTTCATTGTATCCTATACTCTGGCACTCAATATCGACACCGATCCTCTGGTATAAAATAGGTTTTGTAAAATGATGGCAAAGGTATTTTTTCATTCCCCACCGGGCATGATCGGCATGGCCATGGGTGATAACCGCCATTTCAACAGGCCGCCAAGGATCAATATAAAATTTTCCCTGTGGACAATAGATTCCTTTTTTTGTGAATGTAATTAGTTTCAATGGTGTGATCTGGTTTATATTTTATGATTCAAAAATCTAACCAAAATCTTAAAAATGGGTGAGTTAATCCTGTTTTTTTTCCTCTTTTAAAAAGAAAATTCCATTATCATCATCCGGAATAATTTATGAAAAGAAACTTCTGAATTCTAAAGGCGACTGACTGGTTTTCTGTTTAAACAGTTTACTGAATGACTGCGGATGCTCAAATCCCAATTCATAAGCAATTTCACTGACAGATAAAGCAGTTGTGCTTAAGCGTTCTTTGGCATATTCAATGATTTTATTCTGGATATGCTGTTGGGTATTTTGCCGGGTATGGATGCGTAGCAGGCTTCCTAAATAGTTCGGGGAAATATTCATTTTTTCGGCAATGGCTTTAACAGTGGGAATCCCGTTATTAATGAATTGTTCATTTTGAAAATATCCGGAAAGAATTTCTTCAAAACGGTCTAAAATTTCATGGCTTGTTTTTTTCCTGGTGATAAACTGCCGTTCATAATACCTTTCAGCATAAATGAGAAGTAGCTCTATCTGGGCGACAATAAGTTCCTGGCTAAATTTATCAATATTAGACTGGTATTCTTTTTCTATATTCCTGAGAATATCTACAATCACATTTTCTTCTTTATCTGAAAGAAATAATGCTTCATTGACAGCATACTGGAAAAAATCATATGATTTGATCTTTTTGGCGAGAGAAGTTCCCCATAAGAAATCGGGATGAATCAGCAGCAGCCAGCCGGTAGGCTCTACTTTGACATCGGGATTGATTTCCACTTTCAAAAACTGTAATGGAGAAATAAAGGTAAGCACCCCCGAATCAAAATCGTACTGCTGCTGCCCATAATTGAATTTAGCATTGACATTCCGCTTCAATCCAACGGAATAAAAGTTCTGTATCCATTTCATTTCCCTGTCATCCACCGGATAAGAGACCTTACTGTAATCAATAAGGCTGATCAACGGATGTTCAGGATTGGGAAGATTGCAGAAACTGTGAAATTCCGCAATTGAATTAAAGCGAAGAGTCTTTTCCAGCTGTATTCATTTTATGATGATCTATAATGATGTTGAAAGCGTGTAGCTTTTCCATTCTTCAGTATCTTTTTTAAGGATACCGACTTTATTCTGAAGCATTTTATATGCATCGGTTCCTAATAACAAATGTACCGGCGGGTGTTGTTCTTTACTGACAGCGATTAAAATTTCAGCAGCTTTTTCAGGATCGTTAGGCTGATTTCCATTGATGCTGTCAAGATGTACTTTCTCGGATTCACGTGCTGTTTCGTATTCCATAATGGGTTGTCCCGGCGTTCTCACAGAACCCTGGGTAAGAAAATCTGTACGGAAATATCCAGGATAAACAACGGTTGCCTTTATTCCGAATTCCTTAATTTCTTCGGCTAATGCTTCTGTAAATCCTGCTACTGCAAATTTAGTGGAACAGTAAATTCCCCAACCTGCAAAGCCTCCTAAAAGCCCTCCAACTGACGAGATATTAAATATATTCCCGGATTTCTGCTCACGTAAATAAGGCATTACGTTTCTGATTACATTTAACGAACCGAATACATTAACGTTAAAGTTTTCTCTTGATTCTTCGTCGGAAAGCTCTTCTAAAGTTCCTATCTGTGCATACCCGGCGTTGTTTACGATAACATCCAGCTTTCCAAAATGGGCAATGCTTTTTTCAATGGCTTGCTTTACACTGTTGTTATCCGTTAAATTAACTTCCAATGGTAAAAACGTTTCTGATGCATTTCCGATCTCATTAATCAATGACTCTGTATTTCGGGTTGTAGCCGCCACTTTAAAACCCTCTTTCAGCAATTTTTTAATTAATATAAGTCCCAAACCTTTTGAAGCTCCTGTGACCAGCCATACTTTTTTTGTTTCCATTTTTTTAATTTTTAATATTAAATTGATGTTGCAAAGATGCCAAGGAAAAAAGTTTTCTATATAGCCAGATCCATCGGTGATGTAATCAAATCGTGAATGGAGATTTAAATGAGGAAATAAAAATGAAAGATTTCAGAGAGCCTATCGGATTGATTTTAAAATATCAAAGCTTTTTAAGAGCTTAAGAATATTAAGTTGGACTAAAGCTTTTGAATTCTTTTATAAAGTAAAACGCTAAGGCCTGTTTCTATTGATATCTATTTTTCAAAATCGTAGAAATTAATTCCTGCATCTTCATCTTTTGTTTTGCTCAGTTTTGCGTTCAAAGGATAAAAGAAAAATTCCCCGGCACCTCTGATCTTAGCATCCAGAAGGTGTCCTGCCAATGCTGTATAATCTTCTCTTCCTAAAGTAATATGCAGGTGCAGTAAGGGTTTACCATCAATTTCAGAGACATTCCCGGAAATGTTGGTTACTTCCATCTGTTCATTGAAAGTTTTGTCAACATATTTTTTTGTAGAAGGCTGAAAGAAACGTAAGGTCGCTTCACTCACAGCACCGATCCCGGTGACCTCGCCTGACTGAATGTGTTGGCTGACCACAAAATCAGTCAGAGATTCTATAATACCAGATCCGTTTTTTACACTTACGATGAAGGTATTATCAACTTTTCTGGCAGTCCAACTGTTACCTTTATAATTCTGTATTTCCATATTTTTGATTTGGTGTAATTGATTCTACGATATGATCTTCTCCATATTATATTTCAACATCAGCCAAAGTAATCCGAACATATAAAGGGAATGCAATAATTGTGCTTCAACTGCAGACCAGTTTTCAATTGAACAGCTTCCCATAATTAAAACGCTCATCAATATCAAACCTGCATACAGGGTATATTTTGTCTTAAACCCGACTAATAAAAGAATCCCTATAACAGCTTCTGCTACAGGCAAAATATAACTGAAAGGAAGAATCAAAGCGGCAGGGATTACAGATTTTTCCATTGTAGTAACCATCCATTCGCTAAAAGCTGTTAATTTCGGCAGACGCACCAGACCGTGTCCTACTAATGAGACAGCAACGGGAAGCCGTAAAAAGAAAAATATGGTTTTAAAATCTTTCATGATATGTTTTTATTTTCAAACAGTAATTGGATTCTTATTTATTTTTTAAGATAATTGATAATTCCGATCACATCATCTTCCCCAAAGCCTTCATCATGCGCTGCCTGGTAGGTTTTTATCAAAGTTTCTGACAAAGGGTAATCTGCTCCTGCATTTCTTGCCAGAAGAATATCTTTCAACATCAGGTCTAATGCGAATGCCGGCTCATAATTATCTTCAATCAGTAAAGGGGTTTTTACTTTTGTGGCACCGCTTCCGCTTGCACTTTCATTGATGATTTCCAGCATCTCTTTTCGCTCTATTCCTAGTCTGCCAGCAAATAAAACTGTTTCAGCTAGCCCCTGATAAATTGCTGACAGAAAATAATTAACTGATAGCTTGGCTGCAATTCCTTTTCCGTTTCCCCCTAAATGCCTGATGATTTTTCCTAAGTTCTGTAAATACGGTTCTGCACGCTGTACATCTTTTTCATCTCCACCGACCATGATAATTAAAGTTCCGTCGGCTGCCGGTTTTGTACTTCCGGCTACCGGTGCATCAATGAACCCAGCTTCTTTTATTTTTACGGCATTGGCCATCTCGTTAGTGGCTTCCGGAGAAATGGTGCTCATATCAATAAACAGCTTTCCACTGATATTTAAAGACAGGATTTCTTTATAAACCGTTTTCACAGCATGGTCATTGGTAAGCATGGTAAATATAATGTCACTGTTTTTAACCAATTCTCCCACACTGCTGCGTACGATTGACTTATCTTTAAAATCTTCTGCTTTTTCTTCTGTCCTGTTAAAAACCGAAAGTGTAAAGCCTGCCTTTTCTAAATTTTTCGCCATCGGGTGACCCATATTTCCTAATCCGATAAATCCTATTCTTTCTGTTTCCATTTTACTTTTATTAAATTAATCACAAAAGCTCTAAAGATGATTAAACCATTTGTTTTGAAGATAAACTTTCTAAAAATTGAAAATTTAATTTCCAGTTTCAGCTCGCAAATCCAATACAAATTTTGTCAAAAAAACATTTTATTTCTTGTAAATTTAAGATATAAAATGAAAACTGTCAACCTTTAAAACTGATACTTTTAAACTAACTGCTTTTCTGTTTCTTATGATCTGCAGATTTTAAATTTCAACAAAATAAACTTTCATATTTTATAAAAAAGTCCTGAACATTTAGATATTCAGGGCTTTTTATGGAATAGTTGATGACTATTTTTTCTGACAGTTTTCAGGGGAATTTACAGGATTGCATCTCGCAGTATCTCCACCGGGAAGGGTTACGTAATAATCGGTTCCGTAAGTATTTCCTTTTCTGAAAAAATCGGTAGAAACCACCTGAGCTCCACTGGAAAATGCTGCTTTTTCCCTGGTCCGGTCATTTACTTTAGCTTCATAGGTTTCTATGTCTGATCGTGTTCTTACAAGATAGCCTTCTTTTACCACCTTTTGGATTTCATTTTGTCTTACAATCGCGTTATCATAAAGGATGAATGCAGAATAGTCTTTTCCGGGAACAGATTCGATAAACATCATCCTTCCTTTAAGCCCCGGATGTTCCGTTAAATAAGGCGATTCGCTGTTACTGATTCCTGCACTGGAAGGTAATAAAATAAAAACAAATTTTCCTCTTGATTCATTTACTGTAGGCCAGTTGTTATGAAGTACGGCTTCATTCAGGGTATTGTATTTACCTTTAACATCATCCGGTGTAATGATTTTATTTCGTCCCAATACTGAAACAACGTTTTTATCCAGGTCATCAAATGCTTTTTTATCAAATTTCAGAACTTCCGCAGCATTTGGGAAAATGGGAAGCCCGGAATCTTTAGCCTCTATCTGGATGAAAATGGGGATATGATCCGGGTTTTTATCAGACCAGTCTTTTAAAGCCTTCAATGCTTTTTTAAAAGTTGTATAATGTGTTCTGAAATCAAGATCCGCCATGTGCAATACCTTAAACCCCGGCTTGTCTAAGTCTTCAGTGGAATAGGGCTCAAGGTCGGTTATTCCCTGTTTCTTCAAAATTTCGTAAGAAGCGGGTTTATTAAATCGGTTTCCTGTAGGATCATAGTAAACATCTATCTCAATGTTTCTCATACCGGCATTGAGCTGTTCATTGAAGTCGGGATGATTATAGTTCAGGGCTTCTGCAAAATCCAATCCGTTAGGGTGATATTCTTTAAATTTAGCTTTTTCATCGGCAGGCATGCTATCAAAAAATGAATCTTTGAATTTAGCCATAATACCGGTTGCCAGTTTAAGGACTTTTGGATCTACTGGCTTTGCATAGCTGTTGTGGGTCCCCAAAACCTGGATCTGATTGATTTTAAGATCTTTTGGATAGCCACTGAATTCTTTTTTGTTCTGGGCAACAGCCATAGCAGATAATAATCCGAATATGGATATTATTATTTTTTTCATGTTGAAATATTTAGATTAAAAGTTTAATGAAACGCCTACCTGTCCACGGAAGCCTGTATAAGAAACACTTTCTGTTCTTGCCTTTTCTCCGTGATAGAATCTGTTGGGTTCATTAAGTAAGTTGTTGAGCTCTACAAACAGTCTTATTTTTTTTGAAAATGCATAAGAAGCCGTAGCATCCAGTGTAAAGTTTTTATCAAACCACTGATAATGTTCAGGACCGGCGAGAGAACGGATGGCATTGAGATATTTTCCTTTATAATTTCCGGCAAGCCTAATCATTAGCCTATCTGTTTCATAAAAAACACTTGCATTAAAAATATGCTTCGCCTGTTTAGGTAGAGTGGTTTCAATTTTATCTACGGTTGTACCGTTCTGATATACCGGAATTTCGGTTTTTGAGTCTACAAAAGTATAGTTTCCTTCAACCCCGAAGTGCTGCAATAAACCGGGCAGTCCTGTAAAACGTTTGCTGAAATTGGCTTCCAGTCCAAACAGCCATCCCTGTTCCAGGTTACTTGGTGAAGTTTTAAGATAAGTGAGACCATTTCTTTGTTCTGTAGTCTGATCCTGGTAAATGATATTGCTGAGGCTCTTGTAAAAACTTCCTACAGAGATGATCCCGAGGTTGGAAAAATATTTTTCGAACATTACATCAAAGCTATTTGCATAAGTAGGTTTCAATCCGGCATTGCCTTCTGTGATGGTCTGGAGAGCATCATTGATCTGTAAACCGGGATTCAGGTCACTGAAATCAGGCCTTGCAAATGACCGGGTATAGGAAGCCCTGAAAATTGTATTTTCATCCAGGTTATACTTCATATTGACCATTGGTAAAAAGGCATTGTATTTATTTTCTTTTTCTACAGGCTCTGCACTTGTGGCATTTCCCTGCTGTACAACCCTGTTTCCTCTGAAATCGGTGACATTATATTCATTTCTCACTCCTCCGATAATGCTAAACTTATCCGTTAGTCTGAAATTCCCCATTACATAAGCCGAATACACATTTTCTTTTCCGGAGTAGGAAGAAGCAAGGTTGCTTGCCGTATTGGCTCCCTGAATATTTAACATTGTATTATTGGCTATAAATTCCGGAGAATAGATCTGGTCAATCTGGCTATTGGTAATCTGATTGATCAAAACATTATTATAAGGATTGTTCAGGGGATTAAGAAACCCTCCGTTGTAAGGGAAATTTTCCGTCTGCAGCTGGTTGAGATAGACAAGAGGTGCAGCTCCGGGAATTCCCAGCAGCTTTGAAGGCATCCATACATAAATGCTGGAAGTAAAATTTTTATCTTTATTGATTAATTTTCCTCCGGCTTTCAGATTGATCCTGTCATTTAGCTTATAATTGAAATTAAGCTGGGCTCTGTAATCTCTTTCGCTGTTTTTATTTCTGCTGATAATGGTTTGATATAGATAAATTTTAGTAGGGTCCATAGCACTTAAGTTATGCGGCAATACAACATCGGAAGCATCTCCGGTACCGTCCGGCGAGTCCATTGCTAAATATTTAAGCCCGTCACTTGAAAGATTTCCATAGGTCATGTCCTGTCTGAAAAGTACGATAGGATAGCCTCTTTCATCTTTACTTAGGTTTTCAGGAGAATTGAATTCAAAGCTTGATCTTGAATTGACCAAAGACCAGTCTAATTTTAATTTATCTGATAATTTATGTTCGCCACCCACGTCAAAAGAATATAGATCAGTAATATAATCTGCATGTCTGGCCTGTAACTGAACATTTTTAGTATTAAAATTAAAATAGGATTCTCTTACAGACTGCCGGTCCATATACTGGCTGTACAACCCCTTGAAATAAAGCTTATTATTTTTATTGATCTGATAATCCAGGGCTCCATTAAAGCCTAATGTCCTTCTCCGGGCAATATAGTCTCTCAATTGTAACTGATTGATTGCAAAAGATTTTACTTTATCCTTATTGTTGAAATCGTACACCATCTGGAAATTATCAATTGCCGTTTCCCGGTTCCAAATAACGGCAGAAGTGATAAATTTAAGTTTATCCGTGATTTTATTCCCGTAAACTACTGAAGCATTATAGCTGGGAGACTGGGATTGGTTGACATAGCCACCTGCCAGATTTACAGAAAATGTTTCTTTATTTACTGCTGTTTTAGTAATGAAATCTATGGATCCGCCAATAGCATCCCCATCCATATCAGGAGTCAGAGTTTTAGATAATTTTACATATTGGATCAGTTCCGAGGGGAAAATATCCATCTGTAAGCCTCTGTTGGCAAAATCTCCACTGGCACTCGGCATCCTGTTTCCATTAAGGGTAGATGAACTCCATTGGATAGGTGTTCCTCTCACGGCAGCAAATCTTCCTTCTCCCATATCCCTTTCAATCGTTACGGCAGGCAGTCTTTGAATTGCTTCAGCAGCATTTCTGTCCGGCAGTTTTCCAATCGCATCTGAAGCCAGTACATCTGAAATAGTTTCAGAGTTCTTTTTAATATTCAGTGCCCTGGCCTGTGATGGTTTATAAGCAGAAGCAATGGTAATCCCTTCAATACTTTTTACTTTTTCTCTGTTTTCCAGAACAATTACACCTACATCTGCAATTTTCAGATTTGCTGAAGGATGTATATCGATAATCTTGTCGGAATAGCCTTCATAAGTTATGGTAATAGAAGTTGAACCTTCAGGAACAGTAATGCTGAAATTCCCCTGGTTGTCTGTGAGAACAAAGATCTTGTTATCATTCGTTAAAACTTTAGCTTGCGGGAGTCTTCCCTGGGAATCTTCCACTTTTCCGCTTACCTGAATCTGGGCATAAGATTGTATGGAAGCAAAGAAAAGGGCAATAGCCAAAGTTGATGTCAGTTTTTTCATTTTTACAGGTACAGTTTGATTTGCTGCAAAACTATTCCGACTTTAATTTTGAAAAGTTCATTTATATTGAGATGAACTTATTTCTATAAAATAAACCTATAACTATTTAATTTAAAATGAATTACATTATTTTAATTATTTATTAACAGACAAGCGGTAGTATTAAATAGATTGTTCCAGTTCTTTTTCCCAAAGTATTTTTTTTCTGTAATCGTTGGGATTTATTCCTGTTTCCTGTTTGAAATATTTATAAAAAGTAGCTTTGGATCTGAATCCGCACTGGTAATAAAGTTCACTGATCTGCAAATCCGGATTTTGATTAATCTGTACAATGAATTCTTCAATTCTGTATTTATTGATGAGGTCATAAAAGGTGGTCTGAAGACCTTCGGAAATACATTGGGACAAATGATTCTTAGAGACATGGATCATATTGGAAATATCTTCCATATTTAAATCTTCCTTTGTATAGATTTTTTTGTTTTTTAGCAGCTCAATCAATTGTCTGTTCGTATTATCAATATAATCTTTGCTTAGTACAGAGGTTTTGTATTTTATATTTTTTTTCTGAACGGTTAAGGTTTCCTGAATTTCATTAATAGCTATATTTTCATTTTTATGATCTGTACCGGACAATTGCCTGTCTATTTGATTGAGCCGGATCAAAAGGGCAAACTGAATAAAAAAAGAGAACGTGTAAATGACCCTTAAAAGCTCTTTGTCTGCTAATTTTCCGAATATGCAGACTGTATATGTAATCACTGAAGCCAGAACAAAGAATAAAAATTTGATAAACAGCATCTGAAATGCATTATCCCGGTTTTTGTGCCTGATCTGCACAGTCAGGGCAGCGATCAGATAGCCACACCAGTATAAAGGATAAATTTTAAAGATCCATAGATAAAACCCGTGAAAGCTCTGAGATTCTGATCCTATAAAAAGAACAATAACATTACAGATGAATACCACAAAGAACAGAAGAAAATGAAGATAATGCTTCCAGTTAATAGGGTACTTTAGCAAACATCTGCCTGCCAAAAATAAAAGAGGGCCTTTCAGAAGCCTGAAACTTGAAGGATAGGCATCTATCAATAAAGTACTTTTATGGTCATAGTTAAAAATAAAGTATTCCCAAAGAAGGTCTAAAGTTACCGTGACAATATAAAGTATTAAAAAGAGGTTTTTCTTTGAATTTTCTTTCTTAATCAGAAAAAAAGAGAGAATGGCTTCTATAATAACGGCTAAAAAAGCCCCGGAAATTTCCATAATAAATTCATAAAATTTTATGAAAAATAATTCTTTTTCGTAAAATTTTAATAGAACATTCAATTAAGATATTGTTAAATATACTTGAAATGATCATCCAGGGTCCTGGCAAAATTCATGATAAAATTTTTATATAATTCAACTTTCTGTTACTGCAATTTTTTAAAACCGGAAAACTTCCGGAAATTTGCAAAAATAAATCAGGATAAAATGAAGATTATAGACCGGGAACAATGGAACCGAAAAGAACATTTTGATTTTTTCTCCAATATGGCAAGTCCGTACTTTGGTTTTACAGCGGAAGTAGACTGTACGGAAGCTTATCATACCGTAAAAACAAAAGGCTATTCTTTTTTTGCATACTACCTTCACAAATCCATGATTGCCATCAATTCTGTTGATGAATTAAAAACACGGATTATTGATGACCAGGTTGTTTTATATGATACCATTCATGCGGGAAGCACTATTGGCCGTGCAGACGGTACTTTTGGTTTCTCCTATATCCCTTTTTCAGAAGACTTTGAAACTTTCAATTCCGAATTACAAAAAGAAATTCAAGCAGTACAAAATTCCACCGGGATCAGAATACATAATGATGATCTGGGGAAAGATTTAATAAGACACTCCACAATCCCCTGGAATTCTTTCAGTGCTTTATTGCATCCAACGAACTTTGATAAAACAGAATCTGTTCCGAAGGTTACCTTCGGTAAATTCAGTATCCGCGACGGAAGAAAACACCTGCCTGTTTCTGTTGAAGCCCATCACGGCCTGGCTGATGGCTTTCATATAGCAAAATATCTTGAGGAATTTCAGAAGCAGCTTAACCTTTGATAATCCGGTAAAACAGTTTATTCCCCATTGATTTAATGAGTTTCATCATCATTGATTGGCAATTTGAACTCTCTCTTAATTTTACAATCCATCTTTAAATTTGAAGCAAAATCCCACCGCCATGCAGATGAACTCTTCCAACAGCATTTCCCGAACCGTAATCTGGCTGATGTCTATTATTTCAGGGCTTGTAGTAGCCAATAATTATTATAATCAGCCTCTGCTGGCTCTTATTGCTGACGATTTGCATGTTTCCGAAAGTGCAGCGAGTAAAATTTCCGTTCTTACGCAGGTAGGATATGCGCTGGGACTGCTGTTAATTGTGCCTTTAGGTGATAAATTCTTCCGTAAAAAACTAATCCTGATCGACTTGTTTCTGGTTTTCGGTTCCTTATTATGGATGACCTTTGCTGACCAGTTATGGATGCTGTATACAGCCAGCTTATTGATCGGAGCCACCTCAGTAATTCCCCAGTTGTTTGTTCCCATTGCAGCCGAACTTTCATCTGATAAGGAAAAATCTTCCAATATCGGGCTGGTAATGTCAGGGTTATTATTAGGAATCCTTTTATCCCGTTTTATCGGTGGAATAGTAGGGGATATCTGGGGCTGGAGAACCATGTTCGGCATAGCAGCAGGATTAATGATTATCGTTTGGCTGGCCATTTATAAAATGCTGCCCGAATTACAGCCCAATTTCAAAGGAACCTATCAAGAGCTGATGCGTTCCGTAGCTCACTTAGCCAGGACACAGCCTGTTTTACGGCTTGCATCATTCCGTGGAGCGATGGCTTTCGGATCAATGTGTGCATTATTTACTACATTGGTTTTTCATATGGAGAAGCCACCGTTTAATGCAGGTTCTTCCATAGTAGGAAGCTTCGGACTGGCCGGAGCTGTAGGCGCTCTGGCTGCTGCTAAAGTCGGGAAACTGCAAAAATTTATGGATCTGAACCGGATTATATTTTATTCACTGCTTATCGTGTTGGGAAGCTGGGCGTTCACCTATTTTGCAGGCGAAACCTATTGGGGATTGATTATCGGGGTTATCCTTGTTGACCTGGGCGTACAGTCGGGCCATATTATGAACCAGACCAACTACTTTTTAATAAAATCCAATGCTGTCAACAGGCTGAATACCGTTTATATGGTTTCTTACTTTATTGGCGGGTCATTGGGAACCTGGCTGGCTTCCATTGCCTGGCAATATGCTCAATGGGACGGGGTTTGCTTTGTAGGAGCAGGTTTCGGTTTATTGGCCCTGATTGCCCATCTATTATTCAGTAAAAAAGGGAATAATATTTCTTAATTATTTTCATTAAAAGGTACCTATTTATTTCGTCAGCAAAATCAATCATCAACCTCGGTACTCTGAATCATTTTACGATGCTTATGTCCCCATTTTTCAAGCTGTTTCCAGATAGGGATAAGCTCCTGTACGATTTCTGTCAATTCATAATCCACTCTTGGCGGTACCTGAGCATGTACTGTTCTTTTCACAAGACCTTCCTTTTCCATTTCTCTTAACTGGAGGGTAAGCATTCTCTCCGTAATCCCGGAAATCCGGTCACGTAGCTCACTGAAGCGTAATTTCCCGTCTTCAAGTTTACATAAGATTAGCAGTTTCCATCTTCCACCAATTTTACAGACAGCATAAGTTAAATCACATTCCGTAAGATATTGTGCATTAATACTGTTCGTTGAGTTTTCTTTCTTTTTCCCCATTACTTACAAATTTGTTAGTACCATACAATTAACCGTGTACTAGGCAAATTTAAGGCTTAAATTTAATTTTGTACTGTAAAAATAATAAACTTGAGAAAAATAATCGGAGTCATCATGATAACAGGAATTGTTTCATGTAAAAATAGTATTAACACAAAAAAAATAACAATGCAGTTAACACCGGAAATAAGTAAAGTTCTAAATCATTTAGAAAAAATAGAAGTATTTGATGGACAGGATCCTTTAGACATAAGTCGTAAAAACTACGAAACGATGACATTTCAGTTAAGTGGCAGGAAAGAAAGTATAGCTATGATTGAAGAACTCAATATTGCATCAGAAGGCCGTCAGATACCTGCCAGATTGTACAGACCTAACGGAAAAACCGTTTCAAAATCACCTGCTATTGTTTATATCCATGGGGGCTGGTTTATTTCAGGAAGTTATGAAACCCATGACGCTATTGTACGGAAACTGGCTAATGCAACGGGTGCTGATATATTATTTACAGATTATCGTCTTGCGCCTGAACATCCTTTTCCCGCAGGCCTTGATGACTGTATGGCAGCTACAAAATGGCTTTTAGATCATGCAGAATCTTTAGGCATTGATCCTCACCAGATAGGCGTGATAGGAGACAGTGCCGGAGCTGCTCTAGCTGTATCTGTAACCCAACAATTAAAAAATCAGTTAAAATTTCAGGTTCTGATTTATCCTGCTGCAGATTCTTCACTTAATACAAAATCCTGGGAAACTTATGCAAAAGGACCTGTATTGAATAAGGAATGGGGAAAACAAGCCTGGAACTGGTACATTACAGAAAAGGATCGGGAAAATCCTCTGGCAGTACCTATTCTTATAAAAGATTTTAAAAACACTCCACCTACATTGATCTTATTGGCCGAACATGATCCTTTACATGACGAAGGTGAACAATTGACACTGAATATGAAAAATGCAGGAGTTTCTGTGCAAACAAAAATGTATAAAGATATGGTTCACGGGTTTATGCATATGGGCAGTTTATTACAGGAAGCTCAATCGGCAGTAGATACAATAGCCGTTTTCACAGATAAAAATTTCAAAACCAAAAAATAAAAATGAAAAAATTCGCATATATAGGATGTTTAGGCTTTATTGCAGTAATTACCACTGAATTTGGAGTCATCGGAATTCTACCGCAAATAGCAGATCACTATAAAATAAGCATTGATAAAGCAGGGTATTTACTTAGTGCTTTTGCTTTGATCATCGCTCTTACCGGACCTTTTATGACATTGTTGACATCAGGGTTTGACCGTAAAAAAGTAATGTTTACAGCTATTTCCATTTTTCTTGTGACCGGAATTGTATCCTCTTTTTCACCTCCGTTCTGGCTGCTGATGCTGGTAAGAATTTTACCTGCATTCCTTCAGCCTGTGTATATTGCTACCGCACTTTCTGTAGCCGTATCCCAGACAGAAAAAAAATACAGAAATCAATTGATGAGTATTGTATTTAGCGGTGTTGCCATTGCTATGGTGACTACAGTTCCGTTTGCAACATGGGTTGCAAGTCTCTGGTCATGGGAATATTCATTTATGATTCAGACTATCATAAGCTTAATTGCATTAATTACAATTTACTTTCTGTTGCCTGCCATGCCTGTTAAAGAAAAAAAATCCTACGATAGCCAGCTTAAAATACTGGTTCAGCCTACATTTATAATCAGTACAGCTATGAATTTTTTCATGATTACGGCCTGGTTTTCTACCTACAGTTACTTTGCAGACTATCTGAATAAAGCCAAAGGTATGGATACTACCATGGTGAGTTATATGCTTTTCCTATTCGGGATTATTGGTGTGTTTTCCAACTGGATCGCCGGGAAAATGCTCAGTAAAAATATCATGCGTACGACTGCATTTTTTCTTTCCGGGACAATTATAATGCCTGTTTTGCTTTACTTCTCTGATGGAAATTTAATTGCAACTATTCTTAGTATAGGGATTTGGGGCTTTTTATATTCTCCAAGCTTTTTGAATGCATCCACCTATATGATTTCATCGGTTCCGGATTCTCTAGAATTTGCCAATAGTCTGGCCACTTCATTTGGAAATTTAGGGGTAACATTAGGGACAACGCTCGGAGGCTGGGTTATAGTTTCCTATGGCGTTCAGTACAATCCCTGGATTGGTTTTATCTTTGGATTACTTGCTTTTCTAATGATGGTACTAAGAAGCAGTATAGAAAGGAGACAGAAGATGACAATCTGTAAGGCCTAATAAAGTGTAATGTATTTTGTTACATTAAAAAACATCTGTAACTTTGTATTTGATAATTAAAAATCAAAACAATGAAAATAGAAATTTGGTCGGATGTCATGTGTCCGTTTTGCTATATAGGAAAAAATAATTTTGAACAGGCTTTAGAAAAGCTTCCCTTTAAAGATCAGATAGAGGTAGAGTGGAAGAGCTTCCAGCTGGATCCCACTTTAGATCCGTCAGAAACCAAAAATACCCTTACTTATTTTAAAGAGAAAAAAGGTTTTCCGGAAGCTCAGGCCAGCCAGATGATCAGCCAGGTAAAGCAGATGGGAAAAGGAGCAGGAATCGATTTTAATTTTGAAACCGCTTTAATTACCAATACATTTCCGGCACACAAGCTGCTTCACTTATCCAAAAAATATAATAAATCTTCAGAAATGGAGGAAGCATTATTTGAAGCTCATTTTGTTGAGGGTAAAAATGTCGGGGATATTGAAACTTTAACTGCTCTTGCCGGGAAACTGGGCATCGATAATGCAGAGGCCAGATTGGTACTAATGTCTGATGAGTTTGATCAGGATGTGAATCATGATATTTCCGAGGCTAAAAGCAATGGGATTTCAGGAGTTCCTTTTTTTGTCCTGAATGGCAAGTATGCTGTTTCAGGAGCTCAGCCTGTAGAAGTTTTTGAAAATGCCCTTCAGCAGACTTACAAGGAAACGGTTTCTCCGTTTAAAGATCTTTACAACGGAGAAAATTCCTGTGACGCTGACGGATGCAGTATATAAAAACAGGTGGCTTCGAGAGCCTCAGCCACCTTTGCCCCACTGATAAAAATACTAAGAAGATGGTTTAAACTCCCGAAACCATTATTGCATTTAGAATCTTATTTTATAAATTAGCGTTACAGCAAATATAAACAACAAAAGGTGGCTGAGGCTCTCGAAGCCGCCTTCCATTTAATTTAAAAGTATGACCTCAATCATCATTAATAAAGCTTCTTCTGAAGATCTTGAAACTTTACAGAGTATCGGAAAACAGACCTTTGCTGAAACCTTTTCGGCAGATAATTCGGAAGAGGCCATGAAAGAATACCTGGAAAAAAGCTTCAATACGGAGAAAATAAAAACCGAATTAAATAATCCCGATTCTTTTTTCTTTATTGCCTGGGAAGAAGACAATCCGGTAGGTTATCTGAAAGTAAATTCCGGGAAAGCACAGACGGAATTGCAGGATGAGACGTCTCTTGAAATTGAACGTATCTATGTAAAGAGCAGCCATCACAGTAAAAAAGTCGGGCAACTGCTGTATGATCAGGCCCTGGAAATCGCTCAGAATTTAAAGAAATCTTATCTCTGGCTGGGTGTATGGGAAAAAAATCTCAGAGCTTTAAACTTTTACAGGAAAAATGGTTTCATTGAATTTGATAAACACATCTTCAGATTAGGCACTGATGAACAGACAGATCTGATGATGAAAAAAGTTTTGGAATAATAGAATCAGCCCTGAAAAAAAGCCTTCTGCAGAACAGGAGGCTTTATATATAATAAGTTTTTGAAAGGAGATCAATCCATCATTCCTTTGTAAATTCCAGTTTCATCATGCTTCCCTGTCTGAAATCTATAATATGTTGTTCCAAATCAAACTCCATTCTTATATCGGCTCCGTCAAACTTAAAAATATGATTTTCATAAGCTGTTAGCTGAAATGCTTTTTGCCCTTCTGCTACCGCTTGTGCATAAAGGGAAGCATCCTGTACAAACACTTTCAGTTTCATAGGAAAATCGGATGAAGAATAAACTCCTGTGTAAGCCTGGAGCTGCTCTTTGTTGAGTTGGACAGCTTTTAGATTTTTAGTTTCAAGCTTTTCGTTATAAAGTATTTTCCGGACATCATCTGACGGAATTTTAGTTATTGGGGTCAGGTTATTCTGTAGAAAAATAAATGTTTTATCATGATCCAGATGACGCTCTATAAAACTTGCGTAACCTGCCCAGCCTCCCGAATGGCTTACTGTTTTCCCATATTTATCATTATTTTTAACAAACCATCCAAATCCGTAAGTTGTCTTTTTTCCGTTCTCCGTAATTATATCGTTAAATATTAATTTCTTATCATTATCATCCACCAGTTTGTTTGTATATAAAGCTCTGTCCCACTTAAAAAGATCTTCAAGGGTAGAATTTACCATGCCATCTCCTACAATTCCATCCAGATAATAAGAATAATATTCTTTTCCATTACTGTCCGGAAGAATTTTGTTGCCGGAATTATCTGCTTCATAGCCTAATGCATAATTGTCTATTGATTGCGGCTTGTATCGGCTTCTGTACACCAGCGTATGATCCATTCCGAGCGGTTTAAAGATATATTCGCTGAGAAAATCCCCGAAAGATTTTTTAGAAACACTCTCAATAATGCTTCCCAACAGTGCATACCCCGTATTACTGTACTCAAACTTTTGATTGGGTTTAAATTCAAGAGAGGGTTTATATTTTGCCAGTTCCTTAATAATATCATCATTCACAGCAAATTTGCTTTTGTCCCAGTTTTTTTCAAATAATTCCATATAATCAGGGAGTCCGCTGGTATGATTCAAAAGATTCCTGATGGTAATTTCATTATAAAAAGAAAGTTCCGGAATATATTTTGAGATCTTGTCATCATAATTCAGTTTTCCCTGTTTCTGCAGCAGTACAATACCCAGTGCCGTAAACTGTTTTGAAACAGAGGCCAGTTCAAATGTGGTTTTTGTATTGAGCAGCCGTCCGGTTTTTTCATCTGCTATACCATAGCTTTTTTCAAAGATAATTTTCCCTTTATCTGCAATAAGAACGTTACCATTAAATTTTTTCTGATTGTAAAGGGATGTAAAAACACTGTCCAGAAGTCTGGATTTATCCTGGGCAAAAACTCCAGTAGAAAACAACATGAAATTCAGGCAGATAGCCATTATTGTTTTTGAGCTGATCATCGTAATTAAGTTTTTTGATTTGATTCCCAAATATAGCGCAAATCCCTGATGTACCGGACATTTATCATTCCTGACAATAATTTTTTTTTAATCATCTGCATTATACAATGCCTTTAAAAAAATAAATCCTTTTCAAGCGTTCTGCTTAAAAAGGATTTATTATTAAAAATCAAATATCAGAGATCCGGATATTTTAAAGATCTTTAAAGTTTTTACCCAGATGTTCCTCTATGACAAAAAACGGATCTTCCGTAAGAGTATGACCTCTCATATCGATCAGGCTTACCTTACTCATCATCCGAAGCATGATCCTTCTTTCGCAATGGTATTCTACACCATCTATATTTCTTATTCCGGCACGGAAAGCAGACCTTCCATGAGCACATAAATGATTGTTGACCAGAATTACATCTCCCGCCTGAGGAATAAAGTCTGAATAGACAAGATGTTTTGCTTCTTCCCAGAACTTATTCAAAGCATGATGAGCCAGATCGGTCTGCTTTATATTGGGATTGAATAACTGTTCTGCAGCATCAAAACGCATAAATGGCAACTCCTGATTGCCGTACAATACCGAATCCAGAGCATCTTCTTCATCTTCCTCATTCTGCAGATTGGCATCTTTAGGAATTTTAAAGATCGGATTGAATAAAGTCCTGAATTCTTCCAACGATTCATGGGAACGGACAGAGTAAAGGGTAGACGGAACCTGCTCTTCGTTGCGGATATACATAAAGCTTAAAAAATCAGCCTGATTTTTAAGAAAAGCATCTTCCGTATGTACATATAAATCTGTTGCTGATCCTGATCCCGTCTGGGTTTCACGCATTTTTTCATCCGGAATAATTGCATGAATCAGCCCTCCGCCTTTACGCTGCGAAAAATATTGTACAGGCTTGGAAGGTAAAGCACCATGCAACAATGCACAAACAAATCCAAATAAATTGAATTTGGAATAATCAGCTGACTGCCAATTCGGTGGAGTACCCCCTATTTTGTCCTGATCAATATCCATCATACCCTTGAAAATTACGGCTCCGTACTGATCTTTAGAAAAATCACTGGCAAAAGCAGCCGCTACACTGAGGATTCTTTCGGGTAAAAAATAAGATGCTAATTGATGAACATGGGTTACAAATTCACGATTTTCAAAGCTTCCGTATTTTTTCTGGAGATGCTCTGCCGCCTCTTTAATCATTTTACGTTCGCTATCGCTGATTTCTATGGAATAAGGGAGCAGTCTTTCTTCTGTAAGACTGTCACTTTCTAAAGTTTTTAGAGAATTCATGAAAAAAAATTTTGTGTTATGATAAAATTATTATATTTGTTTTTAATTATTCTAAATAACAATAACACTGTCAAATTTATGAATTCCTAATTAAAATCCAAATAAAAAAATGAAAAATTTTAAAATTTAACGTATTGAATACGTGATAAATAACCATGAAATTAAATTAAGAATCCAAAACATTTATTTTTCCAATCATCAGTACAAATAGATATATGAATAACGAAATAATACCTCTCGGCGAGGTGATAAATAGTCCTTCACCTCACTTTTCGGGGAAATTTAATAACATTTTCCATCAGAATAATTACGATCATTATCGTTCCGCAATTAATGACACTTTAGACCTGGTAGGAAAATTTCTTCACAGAAATGACAAGCCATTCAGTGGAATAGAAGCTAAAAAAATGAAAACAATGGTTCAGCATATTGATCTGAACCGGAAACTTTCTTCTTATGAAGAACTCCTGAGCGAAGTAGATGATATCTATGTGAAGCATGCAACAGCTTTCCACCTTCCGCAATACGTTGCCCATCTTAACTGTCCGATTGTAATCCCGGCTCTCGCAGGAGAAATCCTGGTCAGTGCCATCAATTCTTCTCAGGATACTTATGATCAAAGCGCAGGCGGTACTTTTATGGAAAGAAAGCTGATCGACTGGACCGCAGAAAAACTGGGCTATAATCCTGATGAAAGCGATGGTGTCTTTACAGCAGGTGGATCACAAAGTAACTTAATGGGGCTGGTAATGATGAGAGATTGCTTCTCCCAAAAAAAATTAAATCACAATATCAAGCTGGACGGACTTCCTTCTGAAGCAGGCCGTTTCAGAATCTTCATTTCAGATAAAGCGCATTTCAGCAACCAGAAAAATGCTTCTATTATGGGACTTGGTGAAAAATCTATTGTAAAAGTTCCTACAGATAAGAGGTTCCGGATGGATATCACTCTGCTTAAAAAGTATATGAAACGTGAAATCCTGATGGGAAATATCCCGATCGGAATTATCGCTACAGCAGGAACCACAGATTTCGGAAATATTGATCCATTGGAAGACATCGCCAATATTGCGGAACAACACAATATCTGGATGCATGTAGATGCTGCTTATGGCTGTGCACTGTTGCTGAGCGACAAATACCGTCATCTCCTTAACGGAATAGAGCGTGCAGACTCAGTAACAATAGATTATCATAAATCTTTTTTCCAGCCTATCAGCAGCAGTGCATTTATTGTTAAAAATAAAAGAGAGCTGCGAATTCTGAAGCATCATGCCGATTACCTGAATCCGGAAGAAATGGATGAAGAAGAAATTCCTGCACAGATCAACAAATCCATTATCCAGAGTACAAGGAGATTTGATGCTTTGAAACTGTGGTTTACCCTGAGAATGATGGGGCAGGAGCAGCTGGCTGAATACACAGACAGGGTAATTGATCTTACCAAAGACATAGCAGAAATGATTACGGAAGATCCTCAGTTTGAACTTTTATCCGATACAGATTTAAGTGTACTGGTATTCAGATATATGAGATCTGACATTAAGGATTTGAATGCCCTTAATCAATTTATTAAAATGAAGTTGTTCTACAGCGGCGAAATCCTTGTGGCAAGTACTAAAGTTGACGGAAACCTCTACCTGAAATTCACTTTCCTCAATCCGATTACGACAACAGAAGATGTTCATCAAATTTTAAACAAAATCAAATCGCATGGAGAAGACTTTAGTACAGACAAGTAAGTTTAAAGAAAGAGCACAGTATATTACTTTCCGTATCTTATTAAACGGAATGTTGAGGGAGCTTGGAAACGGAAAATTCTACGAAGGTGTTCCAAAGTATGATAAACTGACTGCTCAGGCATTACAGAACAGTCATTATCCGCTTCACATCAGGTTTGAATTAAAACGAAGTGAAATCTTTTTATTCGCACCTATTTCTTATCGTTCTGAAAGCGCTTTTCACGACTATGGATTTCCGTTATGGATCGTTGACCATAAAAATGAAAAAGTTTATGAACCTGACATTGATAAGCTGATCCGACTGGTTTATAGAGAATTTTCAGAAAGTTTTAATGAATCCGGATTCCAAAGATTTACAGAAAGAATCCACAGCAGTATAAAAAATCTGGAACTTACCCTTGCAGCTTATGCAAAAGAAAAAAAAACATTATCTTATTCATTTTTAGAATCAGAACAGCAGCTTCCTGTGGGGCATAACCTGCATCCGTTCACGAAATCGAGAATGGGCTTTTCTAAAGAAGAACAATTTCTATTCGGACCGGAATTCAATCAGGAAATTCAGCTGGAATATTTTTTAGCAGATAAGAACTGTATTAAAGAGAGTTCTGTTTTAAAGACACCTCTAAGGGAAATCCTGGAAGATACAGCGTCATTACCCAATGGTTTTGAACAAAATCTGCTGAAAGATAGCGAAAAACTCTCCGATTTTTACTGTATTCCCTGTCATCCGTGGGAAGCTGATTACATTCTGTCAGACAAAGAATATGCTCAAATGATAAAATCGCGGAAGCTGATCTACATCGGGGCATCAGGTGAAAGTTTTTATTCGACTTCTTCAATAAGAACCCTGTACAAAGCTGATCACCCATGGATGCTGAAGTTTTCATTACATGTTCTCTTAACGGGCTCTGTGAGAATCAACAGTGAGAAAGATTTGAAAAGAGGATATGCTTCCTCTCTATGGTGGCAGAATTTTAAAGCTTCTTTTGAAAAGGAATTTACCCACTTTAAATTATTATTAGAACCGGGGGCAGTAAGCGTGTATGATAACGATAAAAATATCGACAGTCTTAATCTGCTGATCCGTGAAAATCCGTTTTTGCCGGAAGATAAAGTATTGCTGCTGGCAAGATTGTGTCAGGATGGGCCTGCTGATGACTATACTTTTATCCAACGATTTTTTAAAGATGTTTCAGACCGGTTGGGAAAAGATCAGGAAGAAGCAATAACGATATGGTTTGAAAAATACATCAAACTGTTGATTGCTCCGTTAAATCATTTGTTCAGCCGCTACGGAATGGCTCCTGAAGTTCATCAGCAGAATTTAATGATCGGGCTCGATGATCACCTTTTGCCTCAAACTGTTTTTGTAAGAGACGGGCAAGGCTATCTGCTGAAAGAAAGCACCAGAGAAGAATATCAGGACCTGATTAAAGAACATAAGGAAATTGAAGAGCTTTTCATCAGGGATGAGCGTCTCCTGGATATTATTTCCCATCATTTGCTTGTAAGTAATCTGTCAGCTCTCATCGCTTCAATAGGGAAAACAGAATGGATAAAAGAGAGAAAGCTCATCAATATCGCCTACAGGGCATTCGGGAAATTGCATGAGTCAAATCCTTCAGATATCACTTATTATGCTTTGAACAGAAGATATTGGGGTACAAAATCAAATCTTAAATCAGCTGTTCTGGATATGGATGGCGGAGCCAATGCAGCTGCACTTTCTTACGTTCAGATCCCGAATCTGTTTCATAAATATTTCTTTTCAGATCAGCTGATACAGCCTAAAGGAAGTGAAGTATTTTTCAAACGTTACTTCCCGAAAGAAGACGTTACCATCAGCATGCGCCCCATCGATCTTGAAAATGACCTTGAAATGCTGCACGAATGGTTTAACCGTGAACATGCAATTAAAATCTGGCAGATGAACTGGCCCCTCGATGAGCTTGAAACTTATTACCGCATCATGTTACCGGGTGATGAAGCCCACAGCTATATCATCCTGAGCAACGGTGAACCTTCATGTAATATTGAAATCTACTGGGCTTCAAGGGATATTGTAGGAGATTATTATGATGTTCTTCCTACTGATTACGGAACCCATCAGTTCATTGCTCCGGTGGACCCCAAAAAGAAATATGTGTCACCTTCTACCCAATCTATGGTAGACTATGTGTTTGCACAGCCTGAAGTCGGTAAAATGGTCGGTGAAGGATCTGTAGATTCATTTGCCTCCATGATGAACAAAGCCCATGTCGGGTTTAAAATCGAGAAAGTAGTCGAAATGCCTCACAAAAAAGCCAATCTCAATTTTTGTTACAGAGAATGGTACTGGGAAAAATTCCCTCAAAACAAAGAAATAAAAATCACCGCCAAAATTACAGAACATGCGCAAGGAACAAGTGTATAATTTAATTGGAATAGGAATCGGCCCTTTTAATCTGGGACTTGCCGCATTGAGTCATCCTATTGCAGAACTGAAAACCCTTTTCCTGGATCAGAGAGACGGTTTTAACTGGCACCCGGGATTGATGATCGATCATGTAACGCTGCAAACGCCGTTTCTGTGTGATTGTGTTTCGATGGCTGATCCTACCAATCCGTTAAGCCTTCTGAATTATCTTAAACAGACAGACAGGCTGTATCAGTTCTTTATCCGGGAAAACTTTTTTATTCCGAGAAAGGAGTATAACCGGTATTGTCAGTGGGTGGTGGAACAGCTTCCGCAATGCCAGTTTTCAACACAGGTGGTTGATATTGAATATGAGGACGGGCTTTACATTATCAAAGCTTATCACACAAAAACTAAAGAAACCCTGGTTTACAAAACTGAAAGACTGGTTTTAGGAACCGGAACGCAACCTTCCGTACCCTCATTTATTCCTAAAGATGATCCGCGTATTCTGCATACCGGAAATTATCTGTACCGTAAAGAAGAACTCTTATCTAAAGGTAAAAAGATAGCGATCATAGGCTCAGGGCAAAGTGCGGCAGAAGTATTTTATGATCTGCTGCAAAGCAGGGGTGGAGATACAGATCTGGGCTGGTACTCCCGTCCGGACCGTTTTTTCCCGATGGAATATTCAAAACTGACGTTGGAGCTTACTTCTCCTGATTATGTAGATTATTTCTATAGCCGGACAGAAACTACACGGAAAGAGATTTTAAGCAAACAGCAAAGTCAGTTTAAAGGAATTAATTACGATCTCATCAATGATATTTATGATTTCATTTATGATTTAAGTATTGACAATGCTGATCCTAAATTAAAAATTATCCCGAACAGCCAGCTAAACAGGGTAGATAATGCCAGCTCCGATTATCTGAATCTTGAATTTACTCAGCTGGAGCAGGATGTGCCTTACAAGCAGGAAGCTGATTACCTGATCTTAGGAACGGGATACCGCTATCATGAACCTTCATTCCTGAAAAATATACAGTCGAGGATTAAAAGAGATTCCGCCGGATTATATGATGTCAACAGGAATTATACGATAGACCTTGACGGAAACGGAATTTATGTGCTTCACGCCGAAGTACACACCCACAGTTATATTTCCACCGACCTGGGGATGGCTGCCTACCGCAATTCTTACATCATCAATGATATCCTCGGAAGAGAGCATTATAAGATCGAAAAGAAAATCGCATTCCAGGATTTCGATGTAGAAAAATACACTTTTTTACCCACCGCAAAAATCTAATATAAAAATGAATACAATTTTGAACAATACCATAATAAGCCATGAACACTGGAAACAGGCCAACAGAAACCTGATGGCAAAAACCATTGCCGAACTCATGCATGAAGAACTGTTAAAACCCGTTATCGATTTCGAAGATGAAGCAGGATATACGGTGTTCAGGCTTGAAACAGGAAATAAAGCTGTAAAATATAGTTTCAGAGGCCAGAAAAGACTGATGGATTATTGGCATATCGATAAATACAGTATTACAAAGATTGAAAATAATGAAGTCAGCTCATCCCTTGATGTTCCGCAGTTCTTTCTGGAAATGCAGCCGGTACTTGATCTGGACTCCAATACACAGGCAAGATATACGGAAGAGTTACTGCATACTTTATATTGCGACGCGCTGATCCTGGCTAAAGGACCATTATCTTCCGGAGAGCTGGCAGAAGCAGGCTATCAGGTGATAGAGCATAATATGACAGGTCATCCGTGGGTAATCGTGAACAAAAGCCGTTTAGGCTTTTCACCTACCGACTTGCAGAATTTTGCTCCTGAAGCAGATCGGCCTTTAAAAGTATTATGGCTGGCTGCCCATCAGGACAGATCGAGTTTCCATGCTTTGGAAAATATTGATAAAGAAGCGTTTTACCGCTCGGAAACAGGAAATGATCTGTATGAGCAATTTAAACAGATTCTTGCAGACGATGGAAAATCTATAGAAAATTATAACCTGATCCCGGTACATCCGTGGCAGTGGGAGAATAAACTCAGAATTCATTTTGCAGGAGATATTGCAGAAGGTCTTTTAGTTTATCTCGGCGAAGGAAATGATATCTACAGTCCGCAGCAAAGCATCCGTACTTTATTTAATACAGAATATCCTGAAAAAAGATATTTAAAAACGGCAGTATCTATCTTAAGCACAGGGAATATCCGTGGGTTATCTCCAAAACAGATGAAGATTGCACCCTCCATTACCGATTGGGTAAAAGGTCTTATCAAAGACGATGAATATCTTGCAGGTAAAGGAACATTATTTTTAGGGGAAGAAGCTTCTACCACTTATCTGCATCCGCAATACAGAGCCATTCAGAATGTACCTTACCAATACAATGAATTTTTGGGTGCCTTATGGCGTGAAAGTGCAGGATCTTATCTGACAAAAGACGAAGAAATGGTGACCATGGCTTCCTTACTTTATGTAGATAACGATGGGGTTTCATTGGTTCAGGCTTTCGCAGAAAAAGCAGGGATCAGTATCAAAGAATGGATTGCTTTATATCTCGATGCTTATCTTACGCCCTTACTGCACATTTATTATACCCATTCTTTATGCGTCACTCCGCACGGAGAAAACATCATGCTGGTATTGAAAAACGGAATTCCCCAAAGAATTGTGATCAAAGATTTTGTGGATGATATCGTACTGACTACAGAAGCAAGGGAAAAGCTGCCTTCCCACTTGGCAGACGGCCTGATCCAGTCTTCCAATAAAGAGAATGTGCCGTTATTTATTCTTTTGGGAGTATTTGACGCCTTCTTCAGATATTTATCAGACGTATTGCACAGCTATTCGGATTTTAAAGAAAATCAATTCTGGACACTTGTTCACAGCTGTATTGAAAGCTATAAAAATGACAACCCGCATTTACAGGAACGATATGAAAAATACGATTTGTATGTGCCGGTATTCAAGAGGTTTTACATCAACAGTCTGCGTCTGAAAAATAACGGATATAATGAAAATAAAGCATTTGCGATCCCGAAAAAAGACGGTGCCTTACCTAATCCGCTATATCATGTAGCTAATAAAAATTCTGTAGCAGCGATATGAAGAATTTCTTGCAGCTTCTGAGAGGAGGAATGGTTTTTGTCTATGGAGCGCTGGCCGGAAAAAAGGTTGACCTGACTTCCGGAAGTATCAACCGTTCTATTTTCAGCCTGGCAATCCCGATGGTGATGGAACTTGTGATGGAATCTGTTTTTGTAAGCATAAACCTTCTGATTATCGCAAAATTAGGAGAAAAAGTTCTTACGCTTGTCGGAGTTACCGATAACTACATCAATTTTGCTTATGCTGTTGCTGTAGGTTTAGGAATTGCAGCAGCCACACTCATCGCAAGGCGGGCAGGGGAGAAAGACAGTGCAGGAATGAGTAAAACAGCACATTACATTATTTTACTCGCCCTGATTTTCGCAATACTGATCGGTGGTTTATCAAGCTGTTTTGCCGCCTATATTGTGGATTTCTTTGGAGTTAAATCTGATATCGTAAACCATGGGCAGCCTTTTTCCCGGTTGGTGTTTATGAGTATCGGACTGGTTATTCTGCGTCTCTCCATCAACGGGCTTTTCCGGGGTGCAGGAGATGCTGATCTGGCCATGAAATCCCTTTGGATCTGTCATATCTCCAATATCCTGTTGGCAGTAATCCTGGTATTCGGACTTGGGCCTGTTCCCGCTTCCGGATTAATGGGATTAGCTTATGCCACAGTTGTATCAAGATTATTGGCCGTAATCTATCAGTTCTTCATTTTATTTTCAAACAGAACAAGCATCAGTATCCTGGTGAAATTTCAAATGGATATGCCGCTGCTAATGAAAATATTAAGAATTGCATTCGGAGGGCTGGTTCAATATATTATCCCTACTTCCAGCTGGCTGATCATGGTAAAAATTATTTCCACTTTCGGTACTACCGCACTGGCAGGATATATCATTGCCCAGCGCATTGCCTCCGTCGCAACAATGCCGGCCTGGGGAATCGGAAATGCAACAGGAGTTTTAACAGGTCAGAATCTGGGTGCCGGAAACTATGACCGTGCCGAGAAAACGGTATGGCGTGCAGGTGCTATCAATATGACCTATCTCATTGCAGTGGCTTTATTCTGGCAACTGGCTGCAGAACATGTGGTAAAAATTTTTACAACGGATCCTGATGTGGCCCATTACGCTATACAATACATTCATGTAGTATCTATGGCATATCTGCTGCTGGGTTTCACCATGGTGATCAGCCGTGCGCTCAATGCAGCCGGAAACATTATGCAGGTGACTTTGCTTTACATCATCATGTTCTATATCATCCAGCTGCCACTGGCATACCTCCTGGGAATACGGTTCCAATGGGAACTAAAAGGAATATTTACAGCTATTGTTTCTTCAGAAATAGTTCTGGCCGTATTATTCTTATTGATTTTTAAAAATGGTAAATGGAAAACTATAAAAATTTAACATGCACACAACAGAAAAATTTTATGAAGTGATTGCAGGAGCAATTGCAGTGAAAAAAGAATTAATTGAAGAAGATCTTGCCTACCAGCAGATTCCGGAGTGGGATTCTATGTCTCATCTCCTGATTGTAGA
This sequence comes from Chryseobacterium populi, assembly GCF_000282115.1. Classification (GTDB taxonomy): domain Bacteria; phylum Bacteroidota; class Bacteroidia; order Flavobacteriales; family Weeksellaceae; genus Chryseobacterium; species Chryseobacterium populi. The sequence continues at coordinate 92,243 of NZ_AKJY01000003.1, read as the reverse complement.
AGCCCTGGAAAACTCTTACCAGATCAAGTTTGAGTTTGATGACGTACTTGATATGGGAACAGTAGGTAAAATTCGTGAAAAAATGAAAAAATACGATGTAGTCGTAGAAATCTAAGTACTATGAAAATTTTAGAAAATATCATAGCCAACAGAAGCCTCTCTTTTGCAGAGGCTTCCGGTGGTAAAAATATTCCGGCAGGTACATTATACAGGTCACTGGGCTTAAATCCGGTTGAAAAAGGGCTGATCTTTCTTTATAATGATAACCGGCTACCCGGAATTGAGGTTCTTCTCAATTTTTACAGTACCGCTCATGCCATTGCATTGCTGGGACAGAAACTTCACCCGGAATTCAAAACCCGGATGGAAGCGGAATATCGTCCGAAATATATTTTTGATCCTGGCAGGAATGAAATTGACGGTTATGAGTTAAAAAACTTTTCCGAGACCATTGCCATCTTTGTAAGAGAAAATTATCAGTATGAAGTAAGCATTCATCCTGAAATAAAAATCCTGCTGAGCACCTCGGGAACAACAGGGATTCCAAAGCTGGTGAAACTATCCGATGAAAATCTGTACCAGAATGCATTGAGCATCCTTCAGTATATGCCCATCCGTGAAACAGACGTGGTGCCTTTAAATGTTCCCATTAATTTCGTCTACGGATTCTCGATTTTCACCACAAACTCTATGCGTGCAGGGAAAATTATCTGTACAGACAAAGATATCATGCAGAAAGCTTTCTGGGATGAAATGGAAGAACATGGCTACAGTACGTTGGGTGGTGTTCCTTATCTTTATGAAAATCTCAACAGGATCGGATTCTTCAAAAAAGAAAATAAAAGCCTGAGATATATGACTCATACGGGAGGCGTGATCAATGCCGAACTGAGGAAAACTATTTTCTCTTATTGTAATCTGTACGAAAAAGAATTTTTTGCACAATATGGCCAGACCGAGGCAGGCGGAAGAATGGCGTACCTGACGACGGCAGGACTTCTTGAAGAAGAAACTTCCATTGGGATACCCGTTCATGGCGGAAATTTCCAGATTGATCCGGACACGGATGAATTATTGTTCTCACATCCCGGAATTTTCGGTGGTTATGCCAATAGACTGGAAGACCTCGCAACTTATGAGCAGCCCCGGACTCTGCACACCGGAGACACCGCAAGGAAAGGACAAAACGGCCTTTATTACATCACAGGAAGGATCAAGCGGATCATGAAACTTTTCGGGATACGCCTTAATCTGGATGAAGTGGAATTTATCCTTAAAAACGAACTGGAAGGAAACACTTTCGCCTGCCTGAATTTCAATGATAAAAAGATCATTGTTCTTTATGATAACCAGGATTTAGATCCGCAGGTAATTAAAGATATTATTAAGGAAAAGCTTCGCATCAATCCACAATACGTAAATATCGAATATATAACTCATTTCCCCTTATCACAAAACGGTAAAATAAATTATCCACTGTTACAAACCCTACAGCATGAAAACATTTAAAACACTGATCCTCTTTTTTATTCTTGTAAGCTTTCCGGCTTTTGTTTCTGCCCAGCAGCAGGAGCGTGTTCACGGCAAAATTATGCTATCTGAGCAGGTACCTGTAAAAAATGCTGTTTTAAGATTGATAAATACTCCTTATCAGGCAAAAACAAACAGTTCGGGAGATTTTTATTTTGATCATGTCCCTCCCGGAGATTACATTCTTCAGGTCTTGGTGAATGATATTGAACTTTTACAGGAAAAAATCCGGATAGAGAAAGATGTTTTCAAAATTCCTACGATCTATGCAGCGATGCACAGCGATGAGCTGGAAGGAGTAACGGTTTACGCTTACAGCAGGAACAAATTTCTCGATAAAGACAGTACTTCCGTCGCAAAAATGCCCCTTAAAAACCTGGAAAACCCGCAGTCTTATACCAGCATCAATCAACAGATCATAAAGGAACAGCTGACCACCGATCTTTCGGAAGCGCTTAAAAATGTTCCCGGTATCGTAAAAATGCAGGGGAGCCCGGGAAGAGCAGGAGACGGAAGCATTTATTACAGCCTGAGAGGATTTCCTACCAGAGTTTCAATGGTAGATGGCGTTCCTGCCAATACCAACGGAGAAATTGATCCTGCGGATGTTGAGCGTATGGAAGTGATCAGAGGGCCATCCGGAACATTGTACGGCGGAGCGGTAACTTCTTTCGGAGGACTGATTAATATTGTGACCAAAAAACCTAAAGATTATTTCGGTGGTGAGGTATCTTACCTGTTCGGAAGCTATAACCTGAACCGTGTAACTGCCGATGTTTACGGACCGATCACAGATTCGCGTAAAACATTATTCAGATTAAATGCGGCTTACCAGTATCAGAACGGTTTCAGGGATTCTGAATTCAGGAAATCATTCTTTGTAGCCCCTAAATTCAGCTACCAGGTGAATGACCGGTTACAGTTCAACCTCGGAGCACAGATCTATAATTACGAAGGAACCAACACCCCGATTATTTTCCTTTCAAGATCAAGACCGTTTTTTGCACGCACTCCCCAGGAACTCGGATTTGACTGGAAACGTTCTTATTCCAACAATGATATGACACTGAAAGCACCTTCAATCAATGTAAAAGCAGAGATCAATTATAAAATTTCTGACAGCTGGACTTCTCAAACCATCATTTCGAGAAATTTCAAAAAAACCGAAGGGCTTTACCAATACCAGTTTATCAGAGGAAATGCAAGTGATGCTTTACTGGAACGTAATGTTCAGCAGCAGAATTCTGAAGCGGCTTCTACAAGCATTCAGCAGAATTTCAACGGGCAGTTTAACATAGGAAAAGTGAAAAATAAAATATTGATCGGGCTGGATTATTTAAACCAGTCATTACGTAATAACAATTCTCCTATTATTAAATATGATACCATCAACGGGCAGGACCTTAAGAACAGCTACGGAGCCATATCCAGAGATCTGGCAATTGAGAAAATCCAGAAATCAAAGGCAAGCATGGTAAGAGATTACACCTCAAGTAATATCTATGGAGCTTATATCTCTGACGCTGTTTATCTGAGCGACAGATGGATCACTTTATTAAGTTTGCGTGTCGACCATTACGAAAGCAGAGGCCAGCTTAACCTGAATAATAATACCCGTTCAGGAGATTTTACCCAGACTGCATGGTCACCTAAATTAGGAATGGTATACCAGATATTCAAAGATAAATTATCTGCTTATGCCAATTATATGAACGGATTCAGCTATGTAGCTCCGGTAAGCCAGGAACTTCCGGATTACAGCGGAAACCTGAAACCACAGCTGGCCAACCAGTGGGAAGCAGGTATGAAAGCCAATCTGTGGAGAAACAGGTTCAATTTCACTGTTGGATATTATGATATTACAGTCAATAATATGTCCCGCGGAATCGAAGTAATCAGGGATGGGGAAGCTTATAATATCACCATTCAGGATGGAGAGCAGAGAAGCAAAGGAATTGAAATCGAAATGATAACCAATCCTATTCAGGGATTGAATATTATGGCAGGATATACGTATAATGACAGCAGATTTGTAAAAGCAGATGCCACTGTAGAAGGCCGCAGGCCGGGATCTGCCGGTCCTACTAATATATTCAATTCATGGATCAGCTATATATTGCCGATCGAAGGACTACAGGGAATAGGAGTAGGCTTTGGAGTTAACCATGTGGGTGAACAGGTTTCTGAGAATAAAACCACTACAGGTCAGTTCAGGTTTCCTGCATATACTTTGGTCAATGCTTCCGTATCTCTTGAAAAAGAAAAATACAGATTCGGAATTAAAATGAATAATATAGGCAATGCCCTTTATTTTGCAGGACAGGGAGTCGTAGTTGCCCAAATGCCCCGAAATTTTGTAGCAGAACTCAGCCTTAAATTTTAAATCATGGAGTTCAGAAAACTGACCTTTCAATTACATCTATGGCTCGGATTAACGTCCGGGCTTATAGTTGTGATTATGGCTGCTACAGGCTGTATTTTATCTTTTGAAGAAGAATTAAAACTAAAGTTTCACCCTGAAAGGTATTTTGCAGATTCTGTAAAAAAAGAAAAATTATCACTTCCCGACCTTAAAGCTAAAGCTGAAAAGGCTCTGCCTGACAATCTTAAAGTCAGCAGAGTAGAGATCTCATCAGATCCCGGAAGAAACTATGTATTCCGTACTCTGAAAATAGATGATGAAGCACTGACATTCTGGGGATCTTACATTTATTATTACAGGGTGTATATTAATCCGTACACAGGAAAAATAGCTGAAGTCGAAAATGCAAAACAGGATTTTTTTGAAATCGTACAGAATCTTCACCGGAGATTACTGCTTGGTGAAAAGATCGGAAAAAATATTACAGGCTATACCACGCTTTTTTTCCTGATTATTATTTTCTCGGGGCTGGTCATCTGGTATCCGCGTAAAATGAGTAAAAATATGCTGAAGGGAATGTTTATGATTAAAATAACCTCTAATCTTAAAAGACTGAATTACGACCTTCATAATGTATTGGGATTTTATGCAGCCGTTCCATTACTGTTGATCTGCTATTCCGCCGTGATATGGAATTTCAAAGATATCGACAGGTTTGTTCAGGATACGCTGAACGGAAAACACCAGAAAGAAGGAAAAGTTAAAAGCGATCTTTCTGCAGCAGATATCTCAGACCGTAAAAAAGCACTGACTATTGTCGGAAATACTGTAAAAAAAAGCCTTCCCAGTAAAGAATCAGCACTGATCACTTTTCCGAAAAAAGAAGAAGGAACCTACTATGCTGAAATTAAATATGCCCATAAGCAATATCAGAATGATCAGTACAATTTCGATCAATATTCAGGAAAGATTTTAAAATTTCAGTCCTATAAAGATCAGAATATCGGAAACGGAACCGCTTTACGGGAAAGAAACTACGACCTTCATACAGGAGGCATCTTCGGTCTGACCGGTCGGATTTTATATTTATTGGCAGGAATTATAGCCCTTTCACTTCCGGTTACAGGGTTTATCATGTGGCTGAATAAAAAGAAGAAAAGTAAAAATTCAAGGAGGAAGAAAGCCCACCGGATGAGTCATAAAAAGAAAAAAGGTTCTTTGATTAATTAAGAAATCAGGAATAAACAAAAATTGAAAAACAAAATAAAGAAAAGTGTAACTGGGTTTACACTTTTTTTAACTAATGTAGAGCTTTCACACTGTCCGAAAGAATTTCGATACTGCTCTTCATCTCATCAAAATTCAGATGGCCATATCCCAGCCGCATTGCGGAAAGCTCCTTATTCTGATAGAGCAGTGTTTTGGGAATAAATAAATTATTTTTAGCACATTCACGCCCAAGCTGCATCAGGTTGACCGGAGTTTTCCATTCAGCCCAGACCGCAAGGCCTCCTGAAGGTTTACTGAACTCAATAAAATCTCCCACATACTGATCTAAAAGCAAAGCAAAATAATCCCGTCTTTCCCGGTATATTTTCAGTGATTTTTTCAGATAACGGTTGATTTCCCCTTCCGCAATCATTTCCCCTAAAACCTGTTCCATCAGGATATCGCCTTGCCGGTCTATAATTCCTAAATATTTACGCAGTTCTGCCATCAGGTTTTCAGGAGCAACAATAAACCCGGTACGGAAACCGGGTGCCAGGGATTTCCCGAATGACCCGATATACACGACCATTCCGCTTGTATCTGCACTGGCCAGCGGAAGAATCGGGCTTTTATCATAATGGAAATCATAATCGTAATCATCTTCAAGAATAATAAATCCGTACTCATTGGCGAGATTCAGCAGCTCAAGCCTTCTTTGCGCGCTCAAGGTAACTGTAGTAGGATAGTGGTGATGCGGTGTAAGATAAAGCATCCGTATTTTCTGTTTTTTGCAGGCTTCTCTTACACTTTCAACGATAATTCCTTCTTCATCAATGGGAATCGACCGGATATTGACTCCCGCTTTCTGGAAGATCATATTGACGGAAAAATAACTTAAAGCTCCTACCAATACCGTATCACCCTGAGAAAGCAATACCTCCGAAACAATGTAGATACTCATTTCCGTACTCCGCGTAATCAGAAGATTATCTTTAGAAATCGGTAACCCACGGGATAGATTAAGATAATGAGACAGGTTTTTCTTAAAAAATTCACTTCCGTCATGGTTGTAATGCCCCAGCATTTTATGGTGCCCTTTCCGTTTAAGAATCGAACTGTAAATTTTAGAATGCTGATCAATCTGTGTCAGTCTGATGTCCGGAACCCCATCGTTAAAAAGATATTCACAAGCTGAATGTTCAAAAGGGTTATCCAGGATATTGGAAGTTTTAAAAGAAAATCCGGTTATTTTAGGATAATGCTCGAGATGGGTTTTCTCAAAATCTTTAAATGTCAACGGCTTTTCTTCATTCTTCCCGATTACAAAAGTTCCTTTATTCGGTATACTCTCTACCCAGCCCTGCGCAAACAGCTCATCATAAACCGCTACGATTGTATTCCGGTGAACTTCCAGCGTCCTGCTCAACGCTCTCGTTCCGGGAAGCTTGGTCCCGAAAGGAAGATAACCTCTCTGAATGGCATTGATCAACTGATTCGCCACCTGCATATACATCGATGTATCTGAAGCTCTGTTAATTTTCACAAAACTCTGATAAGGAATTTCAACCGGACTATCCATAATATTAAAACTGGCACCATACAACCATCCGACAATATACTACATTTGGTTCAAAATAAAAATAATGGAATTTCACAATCTATTGCAAACCATTGTACAGGATAATGAAACACATGCCAAATGGCTGAATACATTATCCTTTATGGAGAATGCCGGTGCCAGGAAAATATCCGGCTGTGAGCATCCTACACAAGTGACTCAAATCCAGCTGAAACACGCCGCAGAAGAGCACCGCCATGCTTATTACCTGAAAAAGCAGATCGGAAAACTGAACCCTGAACTTTGTAAAACCTACGAGCTGCACGAGCTTTTAGCACCATCAGCTACAAGACAATATCTTCATTCTCTGGATATCAAAACCTGCAAATACCTGCAAAAGACATTTCAGCTAAATAAGGAAGAGCTGAGATATGCCGCCTATCTTTTTGTAACATATGCCATAGAAGTACGTGCCGATGAGCTTTATCCCGTTTATCAGGATATTCTTACCAAAGAATCATCCAAAATCATGGTCAAATCAATTATTCTGGAAGAAGAAGGGCATCTGGAAGAAATGATCAATCAGCTGAATGATTTTTCAGACGACTGGAAGCTGCATGCAGAACATGTTCAGAATATTGAAAAAGAACTTCATCATCAGTGGCTGAATTCTATAGCCAAAGAAATAACACTGCTTAACTGATATGCCGGATCGTTATTTCTCCCATTGGAAAAAAGCATTGGAAAAAAGAAAAACAGAAGGAACATTCAGGTTTTTACGACCAAAATATGAAGGAATTGATTTTTGCTCCAATGATTATCTGGGATTAGCCCGAAACAAAGACTTTCAGCAATTGCTGCTAAAAAAAGTATCAGACCATCCTGAATTATTATCTGGAAGTACCGGTTCAAGGCTTATCAGCGGAAACAGCCCTGTGGTCACAGAAACGGAAGAATATATTGCAAAGCAACATGATTACCCTGCAGCACTTTTGTTTCCATCGGGATACAATGCCAACCTTGCTCTATTTTCAACACTTCCGGGAAGGTTTGATACCATTATCATTGATGAACAGATCCACAGGTCGGTACACGATGCCTGTACGATGTCTAATGCAAAAAAAATAAAATTCAAACATAATGATCTTACAAGTTTGGAAGAAAAGCTTCAAAGACAGAATGGTCAATGTTTTATTGCCATAGAAAGCCTGTATTCCATGGAAGGAGATATCGCCCCGATTCAGGAAATTGCACAGCTTGCCGAAAAATATTCTGCAGGATTATTCGTAGATGAAGCCCATGCATTCGGAGTTTTTGGCTACGGGCTGGTTACAGAATATCAGCTGCAGGATAAGGTGATGGCCACGGTAATCACTTACGGAAAAGCGTTGGGATCGCACGGAGCCACCATTTTAAGTAATGAACTCATCAAATCTTTTCTGATTAATTTTGCAACACCTTTTATTTACACCACTTCAGCACAGGATTTTCAATGGTCAGCTATAAAAACAGGATATGAATTTTTAAATTACCATCCAAAGCTTAAAGAAAATCTACAAAGGAATATAAGCCACTTCACAAAACATGGACTGGACTCTCCATCTGCAGAAAACAGCCCGGTACAGGCGATTATTGTTCCTGATAATCAGCGTTTAAAAGCCTTACAGCAAAATTTATCCGAAAATGGATTCCTGACCTATGCAGTCTATAGTCCGACTGTTAAGGAAGGTACTGAACGTCTCAGGATCTGTCTGCATAGCTTCAATACGCAAGAGGAGATTGAAAAATTATGTGAAACTATTAAAAGATCAGGCAATTAAAAAATGCAGAAGAAATTATTTGTAACAGGAATCGGAACTGAAGTAGGGAAGACGTTTTGCTCGGCAGTATTAGTTCAATATTTTCATGCAGATTACTGGAAGCCCATACAATCGGGAGACCTTCATTATACAGACAGCATGAAAATCAGAGACTGGGCAGGAGATAATGTATTCTGTCATCCTGAAACTTACCGTCTGAAGCTTGCTGCATCACCACACCAGTCTGCAGCCGAAGAAAATAAACTGATCCGGGTAAATGATTTTCAGCTACCACAAACCTCAAAACCTTTAATTGTAGAGGGAGCAGGCGGATTGATGGTCCCGCTTTCGGATAGTGAACTGATGATCGACCTAATCGAAAAACTAAAGCTTCCTGTTGCCCTGGTGGTAAGGAATTATTTAGGATGTATTAATCATAGTTTACTTTCAATAATGGCATTAAAAGAAAGAGGGCTGATAATAGACACCCTGATTCTCAACGGAGTTTTTCCACCCGATACGGAACGGATTATCATTAATTATACAGAAAGAAAAACAAAAATCATCAGGTTTCCTGATATACATTCAATGACAATAGAGAATATTACAGCAATAGCAAAACAATTAACAAACTTATGATAACGGATAAAAAAACAGAAATCAGAAATAACTGGACTAAAGAAGAAATAGAGGCAATTTATCATCAGCCTTTACTGGAATTAATTTATAAAGCAGCTACCATACACCGTGAATGGCACGACCCTTCAGAAGTACAGATCTCAACATTATTATCCATAAAAACCGGTGGCTGCCCGGAAGACTGCTCTTATTGCGGACAGGCAGCACGCTACCACACCAATATCAAAGTACAGGCTTTATTACCCACAGAGACCGTTATTGCCCATGCCCAAAAAGCAAAAGACAGCGGTTCATCACGTTTCTGTATGGCTGCAGCTTGGCGTGAAGTGCGTAACAACCGTGATTTTGACCGTGTAATTGATATGGTAAAAGGGGTGAATGAATTGGGACTGGAAGTCTGCTGTACCCTTGGAATGTTAACTGAGGAACAAGCCGTACGCCTACAGGAAGCAGGATTATATGCTTACAATCACAATCTGGATACCTCAGAGCAGTATTATGAAGAGATTATTTCGACCCGCACTTTTGATAACAGAATCAACACTATCAATAATGTAAGAAAAGCAGGAATCACAGTATGTTCAGGAGGGATTATCGGTCTTGGGGAAACCCACCGGGACCGCATCTCCATGTTGCTGACATTGGCAACCATGCCTAAGCATCCGGAGTCAGTTCCGATCAATGCCCTGGCAAGGGTAGAAGGAACACCGCTTCAGGATAATGAAAAAGTAGATTCCTGGGAAATGGTAAGAATGATTGCAACAGCAAGAATTGTGATGCCTTCCTCAATGGTCCGCCTTAGCGCAGGGCGTATAGAAATGACGGAAACCGAGCAGGCATGGTGTTTTATGGCCGGAGCCAATTCTATTTTCACAGGAGAAAGAGAAACCTTATTGGTGACCCCAAATCCGGGCGTTTCCGAAGATATGCAGATGCTGGAAACATTGGGATTAAAACCTATGAAAGCTTGATAGAAGTTATAAGTTTTGAGTTATGAATTATGAGTTACCTGGAAGCGGGAAGCCTGAGAACCGAAGCCATAAAAAACACTTTTTGCACCTGAAGTCTTTGCTAACAGCTTATAATTATAACTGAAAAAACTCATAACCCATAATTCATAATTCATAATTCATAACTCATAACTCAAAAATCTAATGCACAACGATTTACAAAAACGCGACCGGGCAGTCAACTGGCATCCGTATACCCAGATGAAAACAGCTGATGATGCGATTCCCATTGTTAAAGGAAAGGGTGTTTATCTTTATGACAATAAAGGAAAAAAATACATAGATGCAGTTTCTTCATGGTGGGTTACCCTGCATGGCCACGCCCATCCTTATATTGCCCGGCGTATTTCTGAACAGCTGAATACCCTTGAGCAGGTAATTTTTGCAGGCTTTACCCATGAGCCGGCGATACAGCTTTCTGAAAACTTATTAAGCCTGCTTCCCAAAAACCAACAAAAGGTTTTCTATTCGGATAACGGCTCTACCGCTGTGGAAGTTGCCCTTAAAATGTGTATTCAGTATACCTATAACATCGGAAAATCCAAAACAAAAGTACTGGCTTTTAAAAATGCCTATCATGGTGATACTTTCGGGGCAATGTCTGTAAGTGGCAGAAGTGCCTGGACAAAACCTTTCGGAGATATGCTTTTTGAAGTGGTTTTCATCGATATTCCTGTAAAAGAAAACCTTGAAAATTTAAAAGAGCAGATTGATCATCTCGGTGATGAGATCGCTTGTTTTATTTACGAGCCATTGGTGCAGGGAGCTGCAGGAATGCTGATGCATGATGCAGAAAATTTAAGTGAATTGATGAAATTTTGCAGAAATAAAGAAATACTGATGATTCAGGATGAAGTCTTTACAGGATTCGGAAGAACCGGAAAATTATTTGCTGCCGACCATCTTTCTGAAAAGCCGGATATCATGTGCTTCTCAAAAGGACTGACCGGTGGAACAATGCCTATGGGAATTACCACCTGTTCGGAAGAAATTTATAATGCTTTTTTATCTGATGACAAATATAAAACCTTATTCCATGGCCATTCCTTTACCGCCAATCCGTTAGCCTGTACAGCTGCTTTAGCAAGCATGGAAATTTTATTACAGGAAAAAACTCAGCTTGATATACAACGGATTATGGAACAGCATTCCGGTTTTGCTGAAATACTTAAACAACATCCTATGATGGAAAATGTCCGTCAGACCGGGACTATATTGGCATGGGAACTGAAAACCACTCAACAGACTTCTTATTTTAATGAAACAGGGAAGATGTTTTATGATGAATTTCTGCAACGTGGGATTATCATTCGTCCGCTCGGAAACGTAATGTATCTGGTACCGCCTTATTGCATTACTTCAGAAGAACTTGATTTTGTATACCAGAATATCATAGAAGTTTTAGATCATTTTAAAAATGAGAAAATCAATTAAAATCAGTTCCCCATTGGTGCAGCTGATTAAGAATCGGCCCCAAAACAACAGCTTTATCTGTAAACTTCCGGAGGGAAATTATAGACCTCAATCCTTTGAATGATCTGATCTTCCTCCAGTTGTTTAAGTTGTTCGGCCAGCACTTTCTTTGAAACTCTCGGCATTCTCCGCCACAATTCTACAAAGCGTATTTCTTTATCCTCATAAAGATTAAATAAAATAAGCGGTTTCCATTTCCCGGAAATCATGTCCAGGCTGCGCCTCAATCCACAGTTTTTAAATTCTTCAAAATTCATTGGTTTATTTTTATAGCTATCAGCCTCAATATAGTTTTGCAAATCTAAAGAGAAAAATAAAACCGGTAAGTCTTCCGGATTAATCTTTCAAACCTGTATTTTTCAGCAAAATGGATAACCTTTCGGTAACCATCCATGACCAGGTCTTGTTTAAGCAATAGCTTTGTACAGACAAAAATTTAAAACATGAAATTACAATTATGGCGCAATGCCACCTTACTGCTGGATATTGATGGCATCCGTATTCTCATTGATCCTATGCTTGGCGAAAATCAATTTCCGATGACCGGCAATGAATTATTGAATCCGTTGGTCGACCTTCCTTTTGACCGAAACGAATTAATAGAAAAGCTTGAAAAAACAGATGCTGTTGCCGTTACCCATCTTCATCCCGATCATTGGGATCAGGCAGCTATTGACCTTTTGGATAAAAACCTTCCGATCATCTGTCCTTCTGCCATTTCGGCTCAGATTTCAGAATATGGATTTAAAAATATCATTCCCATTAATGAAAGTATTATCTGGAAGAACATACATATTTCATTAACCAAAGGCCTTCACGGAACGGGTGAAATAGGAGAAAAAATGGGCCTGGTAAATGGATTTGTATTCAAAGTTTCAGACCAAACTGTTTATATCGTTGGTGACAGTATCTGGTATCCGCAAGTGGCAGAAGAGATTACCCGGCATCAACCAAAACACATTATTGTAGCAGGAGGTGCAGCCACATTTTCTGTAGGAAATCCCATTATCATGACCAGTAAAGATATTATCAGTCTCTGCGAATATGCTCCTGAAGCAAGCATATGGATAACCCATCTGGAAGCCGTAAGCCATTGTAAAGAAGACAGAAATTTTATCCTGGCGAGGATCGCCGAAAACGGATTAGAAAAAAGATGCTTTATTTTAAATGACGGTGAAGAAACCGTTCTTAATTTCTAAACTTTTCCACAATCCTTAAATAACAGGGCGGCTGAGGCTCCCGAAGCCGCCATTATTCTTCCACATATTTCATCCTGGCCGCCTTCATTCCGAAATAAAACATCAGCATTACAGAAAAACTTAAAAAATAAAAGGAACTTCTCCATGACTCATCCCAATCATGCAGCTTTCCGAAAACCGGAGGCCCGAAAGCCGCAATCAAATATCCTACAGATTGTGCCATCCCCGAAATTTTAATCGCATTGGCCGTAGATTTCGTCCTTAATGAAAAGAATAAAATGGCAAGACTGAACGATAATCCGTTAGCTAATCCGATCATAATGGCATTTCCATAAATCCATTGAGATTTCAGCCATGCAAACATCAATGTACTGATCAGCATTAACGAGCATATGAAAACAATCAGCAACTTTTGATTTTTCATCTTATTAGCTATAACAGGAGAGCAGAAAGTTACCGGGATCATCGTAATCTGAATGACAAATAAAACCCATCCCGTATCATTTTCCTGCATGTGATAATCTGTAAGTACAGCCGGAAGCCAGGTTACAAGACAATAATAAAACAAAGACTGCAAACCCATAAAAATACTGATATTCTAGGCTTGGGCAGATTTAAACATGTTAAAGTCCGAAACGGCCGCTTTTGTTTTCTTGTTATCAGAATTTCTTTTATTGAAAACTATTTCAAGGATAACTACCAGAAGAGCCAAAAGGGTAATCACCAGCCATATTCCCAAAGAACCACGCCATCCGTAACCTGTCCATTTCCCGATACTCATACTGAAACCTGAAGCCAGTGCCGCTGTAAGATTCATGGCTACAGCAAAAATTCCGGTCATCAGGCCAATCTGCTTCGGAAAGTTATTTTTAATGTATCCCGGTGTTACTACATTCCCGATACAAATTCCAAGACCAATAAAAACAGAACCCAGAAATAAGGTTGTGACTGACCCCAGAATCCGTAAAAATAATCCGAAACCAAGAATAATCAACGAATAAAGCAAAAACCTGTTGAGACTTAATTTATGGGAAAATCGGCTCACTAAAACCGAACATGTTGCAAACATAAACAATGGAATAGAGGTAAGCATACTGCTCTTAAAATTATCCAGATGTAATGCTGTTTTCACATCATTCAGAACAGGAGCTACAGAGATTATAGGTGATCGTAAATTGCCGGAAACCAATATGACCACCAGTACATTAATAATTAATAAAGCGTATGATGTATTTTTTCTTATTTCATTCTTCATCATGATGACAAATTATTTTATGCAAAATTAAGCAAGCAGTTTTGTTTAATTTTGTCAAAAACTTTATCTAAAACGACATTTTACAGTTGACCTGTTTTCCTGGTAGAAATGTAAAAAAAACGAATGGGTATTGGCAGATAATAAAAGACGAATTACTTAGCTTTCTGATTCAGTTGATATGAACCACGGATTGCACAAATTTTCACAGTTGATAACATTATTATTAAACAATAAAAATCTGCTCAGTCTGCAGAATCTGCGAGGATAAATTACAATCTTGCCCTTCAAAATCTAAAAGAATAAAAAGAAAACACATAAAATTTACCTTTATATTTTCCTTACATTTGCTAATATTAGTATCCGTTTTAAAAATAATGAATATATTTTGATACTAAATACAGTCTTTCTTATTCAGCATCAACGCGATACTGTTTTAATCGTAGTCGAATAGTAAATTTTTATCCGTGAAGATTCACAATAAAAGAAAATACCTTAGTTTTCTCAAATTTAAAAGAGATTTTCAACAATACGGCCTTGAAAAAGTACGCAGTTATGAGCTTATCCTGCACTGGCTCAGCAACAGGCTCAGCAGAAACCAGTTCCTTATTCTGTCCGGTATTCTGGTAGGCTGTACAGCAGGATTTGCCGGAGTGGTTTTAAAAACACTGGTACATACCATTCACTATTTTATCGTTAATAAAGTTCATTTCGAATATCAGATCCTTTTTTATATCGTCTTTCCTTTTTTAGGCATCGTCCTTACCACAAGTATAGTGCTCACATTATTCAAAGGCCAGGACAGAAAGGGGATAGGAGCTATTTTATATGAGATAGCCCAGAATTCAAGTATTGTTTCTTCGGTAAAAATGTATTCACAGATTGTTCAGAGTGCCATTACCGTTGGGTTGGGTGGTTCCGCAGGATTAGAAAGTCCCATTGCCGTTACAGGTGCCGCAATCGGGTCCAATTATGCCCAGACCTATAAGCTCGGATATAAAGAACGTACCCTGCTGCTGGCCGCGGGTGCTACGGCAGGGATAGCTTCTGCATTCAATGCACCGATAGCTGGCGTCATGTTTGCTTTTGAAATATTACTTACGGGTGTTGTGTTTTCTGATTTTATTCCCTTAGTGGTTGCTGCTGTATGCGGAAGTCTTTTATCCAGAATACTTCTTCAGGAAGATATTCTTTTCAGGTTTCATGCCAGGGAATCATTCAATTATCATAATGTTCCTTACTATCTTATATTAGGAGTCGTAGCCGGCCTATATGCCCGGTATTTTGTTGTTATTTCCCAAAAGGTAGAACACTTTATTAAAGGCCTTAAAGTTTCAAGAATACGTAAAGCAATGATTGGCGGGGCTGCCTTGTCTTTACTCTGTGTATTATTTCCGCCGTTATTCGGGGAAGGCTATGAAACAGTAAAAGATTTCACCAATGGCAATGCCCATTCAATTATAGAAAACAGCCTTTTCAGGTATTTTGAAATAGGAAACTGGACTGTTATTCTCTTTTTGGTTCTGGTTTGTCTTCTCAAAGCTTTTGCGTCTTCCATTACAATTTTCAGTGGTGGTAACGGAGGAAATTTTGCGCCTTCATTATTTGCAGGAGGCACCCTGGGATTTTTGTTTGCGATGATCTGTAAGCAAATAGGCTTTGAAGATGTGCCGGTCACCAATCTTGTCCTTGTCGGAATGGCCGGGGCAATGAGCGGAGTTTTGTATGCACCGCTTACCGCTATATTTCTTATTGCCGAATCCAGTTTCGGATATGACCTTTTTATTCCGTTAATGATTGTTTCCGTAATATCATATCTTATCGCAAAATGGTTTTCAGTGGTTTCTCCGGAGCTGAAAAGCCTGGCAGAGCAGGGGAAAATATTTACCCATGAGCACGATAAAAATCTGATGTCTGCCCTAAAGATTAAAGATATGATTGATTTCAATTCCCAGACGATCAATGATGATGCACCGGTTACTGATCTTTTTGAACTCATAAAAAACGGGAATAAAAATATCTTTGCCATTACAGATTACGAAAAAAAACTTAAAGGAATTTTAACATTGGATGATGTGCGTCCGTTACTTTTTAACAGGGATAAAGATGCTTCCATCAGTATTCAGCAGCTTATGAAAGCTCCCCCCGCTGTTATTCAGCCCGAAGACGAGCCTTTAAAGATTATTCAGCTTTTTGATGACACCGGAGTATGGAATTTACCTGTTGTTGATCACAATAACCGGTTTATAGGTTTCATATCAAAATCTACAATTCTAACGAGTTACAGGGATCTTTTAAAGGAATACTCTGACTGATCTAGTCAAAAATTCAACTATAAAAAATATGCTTAATCCGCTACATCTTCGAAAATAGAAATTATTTGATAATCTAAGATCAGAGAAATTTAGTTAAGAATCAAGACCATAAAGTTCAAGAAGTAATAATATTCTATAAAATGATCTTATAAAATATACCAATTGGTATATTATTTTTATATCTTTGCCTACCTTTTTAAAGTTGAAAAAGCAAAGTATAATTTTTTATTACAAAATATACCGTTCGGTATATTTTATTGATAAACCTGTTTTAATATGAAAAAAAACATTCTAATCTAAGCTATATCGATGCCTGTTTAGCAATCGGGCTGGCTTTCATATTTGAATTACCTTTATTATTCTTCATTAAAAGGAATAAAAACAAAAAAATGGTTATCGTATCTGCTGATCATTAAAATTAAAATAACAAACAATCACAATGAAAGAAGTATTTATCGTATCTGCAAAGCGTACTCCTATTGGCGGATTACTCGGCAGTTTATCAGAATATACCGCCACACAGCTGGGGGCAGTTGCCATCCGGAATGCATATGAAAGCGTATCATTAGCTCCGGAATGGATCGACAGTGTATACATGGGGAATGTATTGAGTGCAGGGTTGGGACAATCACCGGCAAGACAGGCGGGAATTTTTGCGGGTATTCCTTATGATAAAGATGCCTCCACTATAAATAAAGTTTGCGCATCAGGTATGAAAGCAACCATGATCGGAGCTCAGCAAATCCAGACCGGACTTGAAGATATTGTTGTAACAGGCGGTATGGAAAGCATGAGCAATGTTCCGCATTATGCTTTTTTACGAAACGGAAAGAAGCTGGGTGACCTTACGCTCACAGACGGTATGACAAAAGACGGGCTGTGGGATGTTTACAACGATTTCCATATGGGAAGTGCTGCAGAATCAGGCATCAAAAAATATGGACATACCAGACAGGAGCTCGATGATTATGCTTTATCATCCTACAAAAAAGCCCAGATTGCAACAGCTCAGTACAAATTTAAAAACGAGCTGATCACCATAGAATCCAAAAAAGGGAAAGAAACGGTAACCGTAGATAAGGATGAGGACATTAATAAGCTCATTCCTGAAAAGATTTCCCTGTTACCACCTGCTTTTGAAAAAGATGGGGTACTCACTGCTGCTAATTCCAGCAATCTGAATGACGGTGCAGCAGCATTGATTCTCGCTTCAGAAACCGCTGTTAAAAAATATAATTTAAAGCCGCTTGCAAGGATCATAAGCTATGCAGACAGCGCACAGGCCCCGGAATGGTTTACCACTTCACCATCTCTGGCTATTCCGAAAGCGCTCAGACATGCAAATCTCAATCTATCGGATATAGATTATCTGGAAATTAATGAAGCCTATGCTTCAGTGATTTTATCCAACCAGAAAATTTTAGGTTTCGATCCTGGAAAAGTAAATATCTATGGCGGAGCAGTGGCTTTAGGACATCCGATTGGCGCATCGGGAGCCAGGATCCTGGTAACACTTTTAAACGTACTCCGGCAGGAAAAAGGAAAGTATGGAGTTGCTGCCATTTGCAACGGTGGCGGTGGTGCATCAGCTATGGTGATTCAAAATCTGGATGTTTAACCGGAAAAAAACTTAAAATCACCCAAACCCTCACTATTTGGATATTTATAATTTCAAAAAACTAGTAAAAATAAAAAGTGCCCCCTTGGGAGGAAGGCACTAAAAAACACAAATGATGAAAAAAATTATTTCGTATGCGAATATAACGAAAAAATATGATGCAATGGATTACAAATTATTAATATTTCAAATATAAATTATTAATAATATCTTAATACCAACATAATCAAGACAATAAAATTAATAAATCAAAAATAAAGCTTCAAAATTCATTGAAAATAAATGCCTAATTATTAATCTCGGGGATGCTAATATTCAAAAACAAAATGCTCGTTTCATAGCCTGCATCAAACCGTTTTATAGTGGTTACTACGGCCACAAATATATTATAAAAAGAAGAAAAACAAAACCGTAATAAACACTAAAATAAACATACCGTATTTATACGGATCAGTAAAAAGGCAAAAACTGTAGCAATCAGTAAGTTATAGTTTTCATAAATTATTATAGTCAGTATAAAATCAGGATCCGGTCCAGCAAGAATGCCTTAATTTTTACTGTTTTATTAAGTGCAGAGTTCCATTATTGCCTGAACACCAGCTTAATCATTGGAGCCGTAATAAAATCTAATATTATGAAACCTAAACAGATTCCCGGTGTTCCGGAACAGAAAAAGGTGGATTTCATGATACTAAAAGTAAAAAACAATATAAGGATTTAGCAACTGCTATTCAAAAGTTTGATGTTCTGAAACAACGGTTTCTTTCTGTCAATCAGTGGAAAGATTATACCGGGGAAACGATCAGACCAAAGATCTATTAATGATCTGCAGGCCATCGAAAATCCCCGTCCAACAAAAGAATAATCATATCGTTCATTTTTACTCAGACAAATCGACATCTATTTTTATGGCTTCGCGAAACGGTACCGTAATTCAGGCTTCAGTGTACGGACGGAATGAAGTTTCCAATATGAAAGCCAGATTTTTTGACCGGATAGAGGAAACTTGCCATTGCAATCGGGGGAATAATAGGAGTCGCTAAAATACAATGGAAGGCATTTTCCGATGGTTTACTCAACTTTGACTAAATTGATTTTATGATAATAATTATCCGGCTGTAAAATTTCAATCAATTTTAGCTATGACAACTATAGTTATAATGATCATCAATACCCTGTTTAAAAGCTTTAATCCAGAATAGGATTTCTTACCTTGGTCTGAAAATTATTTTTAAATTTAAATCATTTCTATGAAAAAGAGAAATATAAAAAACACCGACCTGTCTGTTGCACCGGTTAATTTTGGAGGAAATATTTTTGGCTGGACATTAGATGAAAAACAGTCTTTTGAAATTCTGGATAAATTTACATATGCCGGATTTAATTTCATAGATACCGCAGACACTTACTCCTGGTGGGTGAACGGTAAAGGCGGGCAGTCCGAGGAAATTATCGGAAAATGGATGAAAAGCAGAAACAACCGCCATAATCTCATTATTTCAACAAAGGTAGGATCTGAAACCAAAGAACACGGCTTCGACATCAGCCGAAAACATATCCTGAAATCTGTAGATGAATCATTACAAAGGCTGCAGACCGATCATATCGATTTATACTACACCCATTTTGATGATCATAAAACTCCGGTAGAAGAGACCTTGTCAGCGTATGATGAAATTATCAAAGCAGGAAAGGTACGCTATATTGCAGCCTCAAATTTATCTACTGAACGGTTAAAAGCATCTTTTGAAGCAGCAGAAAAAAATAATCTCCCGAAATATGTAGCCTTACAGCCTCATTATAATTTAATGGAACGTGAAGGTTTTGAAAAAAATTATGCACCATTGGTGAAACAATTCGATTTGAGTGTATTCCCATACTGGTCACTGGCTGCTGGATTTTTAACCGGAAAATACCGTAATGAAACCGATTTTACAAAAAGCCAGCGGGGAGAAGGGGTAAGAAAATATCTTAATGAAAAAGGACTCGGTGTTTTACGGGCGTTAGACCAGGTCAGCGCAAAGTACAATACCACGCAAGGCAGCATAGCTTTGGCGTGGCTTCTGGCAAACCCATTAATTACGGCACCGCTTGTAAGTGCAACAAGTGAAAGCCAGCTTGAAACTTTATTTAATGCTCCCAACCTGGAGCTGAGTAGTGATGATATCGATCTTTTAAACAAAGCCAGTCAATAATTCATCACCATTGATAAACATTAAACGGAATCTTATGATTTCGTTTTTTATATCTAAAAAATATTTAAAATTCTGCCACATAATTTTGGGTTATTCTTCTATTGAAATGAGACTAAGATCTTTGTCTGTCTCTGCCATAATTTTGTATTATCGAAATAAAATGTTACCCGGAAAGAAGAAACAACAAAGCAACAGAAAATTTATTATTTTAAACACTGACAGATTATCAGCAATTAACAGTAACACCAATACAATAATATGAAAGCAATCACATTAAAATCCCCGGGTGGAGTAGAAAACCTGGAATATACCGAAATCGGAAAACCTGATCTTAGAGAAGGGGAAGTTCTTATAAGAGTAAAAGCAATAGGCATTAACCCTATCGATGTAAAAACCCGCTCAGGAAAAGGCGCATATGAAAAACTTAAAGACCAAAGCCCATTAATATTAGGTTGGGACGTTGCAGGTATTGTGGAGGAAAGCCAAAGCCCGTTATTTAATACAGGTGATGAAGTTTTCGGAATGATCAATTTTCCGGGGCATGGAAAGGCCTATGCAGAATATGTTGCCGCACCCGCTGATCAGTTGGCGTTGAAACCTTCAAACCTGTCATTTGAAACTGCAGCAGCTAGTGCATTGGTGACTTTAACGGCCTGGCAGGCATTGGTAGACCATGCTAATGTTCAGAAAGGGCAGAATATATTGATCCATGCCGCGGCCGGAGGTGTAGGCCATATCGCTGTACAAATCGCAAAGTATCTCGGGGCAACCGTTACCGGAACTTCATCATTAAAAAACAGAGAATTTGTGCTTAGCCTTGGAGCCGATCAGCATATAAATTATCATGGTTTTGACTGGGATGCAGCACCCCGTAATTTCGATTTTGTTTTAGATACCATTGGTGGTGACAATATCGACAAGTCATTGAAAGTAACAAAGGAAAACGGGACTATTATCAGTATTCCGAGCGGTATGAATGAGAAAGTAACTGAAAAAGCAGCAGCTGAAGGAGTCAAAGGATATCCCACAAAAGTACATTCTGATGGGGAAGACATGAAACAAATCGCTTCACTGCTCGAAAAAGGAATTATTAAACCTTATATTTCCCATGTTTTTCCTTTTGACAAAATGAAAGAAGCCCACCTTGAACAGGAAACCGGAAGAACTGTGGGAAAAATTATCATCAATCTCTGATTCAAAATCTTTAGAATTAAAATTCATAGGACAGATATTTAAAACTTTTAATGGGTATTAAGAAAATAATGAAAATTATTGATTTTAAGTAAATTTAAGTTATTATTTATTATTTTCCAACAAAAATTATATGCCTATTTTTGTATTATAAATCTCTAAACTATGAAAAAAATTTTATTATCCATTTCCATCCTGATGGGAATATGTGCCAATGCACAGGAAGTAAAACCGGAAGCACCTGCAGTAGATACTACAAAAGCATGGAGCATCCAGGGACAAAATACTTTAATGCTTAACCAGGCAGCCTTTTCAAACTGGGTAGGTGGTGGAGCTAACAATGTAGGCTGGCTTGCCGGAGTTAATTATAACCTTACTTATGAAAAAGGAAAAGACCTTTGGGAAAACATTATTATTCTTGGCTATGGACAAAATAATACAAAAGGAATAGGAACCCGCAAAACCCAGGACGTAATCAACCTTTCTACCAATTATGGAAGAGAGTTTGCAAAAAACTGGTACCTGTCCGGCGGACTTGGCTTGCAGACCCAGTTTGCAGCAGGTTATGAAGACGGAAATAATCCTGAAGCTGCTAAAATTTCGAATTTTATGGCGCCCGGATACCTGAATATAGGGGTAGGGGTTACGTACCGTCCCAATGATAATCTCACTGTAACATTACGTCCTGCAAACGCAAGATGGACCTTCGTATTGGATGAAGACCTTCAGAATGCCGGAACTTACGGATTAAAAAATGATGGCGATTCTTCTTTGTTCCAGTTTGGTTTCCTGGGAACAGCAATCTACAAGCTTAAGATCATGGAAAATATCAACCTGACCAATACTGCTTCGGTGTTTTCAAATTATTTAGACCATCCTGAAAGACTGGTACTTTCTTATAGTGGAATTTTAAATATGAAGATCAATAAATTCATTTCTACCAATATCACCCTGGATCTGTTGTATGATCATAACCAGATTCAAAAAACACAGCTGAAACAGACTTTAGGAGTAGGTTTTGCCTATAATATCGATAACGGTAAAAAACGATCTGAAAATAAGAATAACCAATCCTGGTTAAAATAATACAACAAAAAAGAGGCTTAATCGCCTCTTTTTTATTTGGCAGCTTTACTGTTTAAAGCCGTATCTGCAATTTTGGTGAGCAGCTCATCACATTTCTTTTCCTCACTGAACGTTTTTAAAAGTGCTTTTTCTGCCCAATAAATATCCTTTAATGAATCTTCAAAAAGGTGTCTTTCAATTGCTTGGCAGCATCTTTTTTAGCAGGAGTTTTACCCGTGGCTTTTGAAACGGTTGTTTTTTTAGCCGCGCTTTTACGTGGTATTTTAGTTTCCATAATAATATAATTTAGTGATTAGAATTGTGATTAGGTTAGTCTATTACCTATAATTATAAGACAAAAAATAGATATTATGCCGTATTGAAGCCAGATATGGTATGTATTTTTTAAATAAACAAAATTAAACTTCCTTTGATAATTCATCTGAAAAGCTACTCCTTACTTGAATTCCGCTCAGGATAGAGAATCAGTCTGATGGATGGATTATTGGTGATAAATAACCTGAACCAATCCATTGCAAGACGAATTTTATTTCCAAATCCCACCAAAGGAATGATATGAATAAACAGCCACGTCAGCCAGGCGATAAAACCTTCAAAAGAAAATTTCGGAAGATCTACCACCGCATTGAATTTTGAAATAATGGCCATGCTTCCTTTGTCATTATATTCAAACGGAACCAATACTTTTTCGTCTTCTATCCGTTTGAAATTTCTTCCGAGGTTTTTGCCCTGCTGTATGGCAACCTGTGCAAGCTGGGGATGGCCTTTAGGATATGGATCTTCAGTAAGCTGAAGGCACAGATCTCCCAGTACATAGATATTGTTTATCCCTTCTACCTGATTGTAGGCATTCACCAGGATTCTTCTGCCATGTCCCACGCGGTCTTCCGGAATACCGGGAACTTCACGTCCGATTACCCCTGAAGTCCAGATCAGGGTTTCTGTTTCTATTCTCTTTCCGTCAGACAGAATCACTTTTCCATCAACATAATCTTTTACTGAAACATTCAGAATAATTTTCACCCCAAGCTTCTTCAGGGTTTGACAGGCAGTTTCCTGCGCTTTTTTACTCATGGGTGAAAGCAGGGTAGGTAAGGCATCAATAAGGTACAGGTTAGAAAGAGCCAGCTTGATTTCCGGATATTCCTTTTCAGCAATATACCTTCCCATTTCGGCCAGCATTCCTGCCAATTCTACTCCGGTGGGGCCACCACCTGCGATAACTACATTTTGGAGTTTCTGGGCAGTTTTTATATCCTTATTCCGGGCGGCTTCTTCAAGGTTGAGCAGGATATGATTCCTTAAATAAAGTGCTTCTTCAATATTTTTCATAGGAAGTGCATATCTCTGTACGTTTTCCATCCCAAAGAAATTAGATTCTGTACCCAGAGCAAGGACGAGATCATCATAACCCAGGTTTCCCGTATCGGTCTCAATCGTTTTACTTTCAGGAATGACCCTTAAAAATCTTCCCATATGAAAACGTACATTTTTATTGTTGGAAAAGAGCTTCCGGAACGGATAACTGATATTCGATGCCTCAATAAACGAGGTAGCAACCTGGTAGATGAGTGGTGGAAAAAAGTGATAATTATTTTTATCAACCAGTGTAATGAGGAACCTCCCGTCATTCTGTAAGGATTTGATCAGGTTGATTCCTGCAAATCCTCCGCCTACAATAATAATATGCTTTTTCATAATAGATTGATATTGAAGTGGTCAGCATATTCCTTCAATAATAAGACCAAAAATTCAACTGTAAACAATAAAAAATACAACTTTAGTTTTATTTCCGTGTATTGATAAAAGCAGGGGTAAAGCCTGTTTCGGGAGCAGGATATAATTCCGGGCTTATTAATGGGAAGAGACCGCTATAATTACAAAGATATTATTCCCAAAGGAATGACGGAAAAGCGTGACCGGATTAATGAAATTGCAAAAAAAATACAATACTAATGCTGTACACGCCGCTCTTCATTTTGTTTTGGCTGCAGATGAGTTTGCTTCAATTATTCCGGGAGCAAGCAAAGCTGAACAGGTTCAGGGTAATGTAAATGCACTTCATGAAAATATTCCGGCTGATTTCTGGAACGAATTGAAAGCTGAAGGATTGATTTATCAAAAAAACCAGACCCCGGAATAACCTATTGAATTTTAATTAAAAAAGAATGTGAGCCTCTAAAGGGTTCACATTTTTCTTATCTATCGTACTGCCTATCAACGCACATTGGTTTTTGCCCGGGAAATAGACAGAAGATAACCACCTCTGTCTTTTATGAAATATTTTCAACTCATTTTTGCATCATAATTACTCATTTATAGTCAAACAAGCTCATTCTATAACAAATATTTAATAAAAAACAAAAATAAATTTATTTTTTTCATTTACATATTTTTATATTTTTGCCCAAAACTAGACTACATTAAAACTTTTAAATAATTATTATGAGACAAACTTTAAGTATTGTATCTTCAGTAGCAATGGTATTTTTTTTAACAGGATGCCAGAATGAATCTTTTTCAACGTCACCGGACGCTTCAGTATCTAAAAACATAACTACCAGTTCTCAATTGGTAGATCCTAACTTCAGATTCACTGAAACCAGTTTAGCAGTTGCCAACTCGTTAGATGAAAATGGTTTCAAGCCTGATACAGAAATCACACAAGAATTGATTAACAAATCTTTAGCCGGTGTTGAATTCCAGGGTAAAGAATTGGTGACTGTTGATATGGTGAACAAAATTATCAGCTATGTTCCTTTGATGAAACAAAGCGGATTAAAAGGTCTTAGCCTGGAGTTACAGCATTCTGAATATTTTACCGAACAAATGGGATTGCTTGAAAGCGGTCAGGATATTTCATCAAGCCTGGAAAGTACCGGATTCAGTGCTTTATCACAGGAAGAACAAAACCTGTTAAAAGATATCGTGTATTTCCAGCAGGATTATATACAATATTCAATAGCTCATCCAAATTCAGCAAGCAAAGTTCTGGATCCGGTTTTAGGATTTGCAACAGGCTGTTTATATGCTATAGGAGGGGCTGAGATCGGTTCTCTTTTTGGTCCTTGGGGTACTGCTGCAGGGGCTGTTATTGGCTTTGTGGTAGGGTTCTTTGTTGGAGGAAATAAATAATCATCTGAATAAAAAATCATAGGAGGTAATTTTAAAGGAGCTCTGTTCTTCTTAAAATTACCTCCATTTTTAATATTATTAGGGATCAAATAGCTAATCTGTTTTAATGTATAAATATTCTTTACTCTTTTTAATTTTTCTGGGGATAGGCTGCAGCAAGAAAAAAATGTTGGGTGATGATATAAAAAAGATCGTTCCGGAAAAAAATCATATTTATTTATTCTACAGGAAAACGGATTCCAAAAACGGGATTATTGCACAATCCTACAACAAATGGGGCTCTCAAATGTCTCATATTGCAATAGGCCTTACGGACGAAAAAAATAAATTCACGATTTATCATATCCTGGAAAAAGACGTAAAGAAAACCAAAAATGACATCTGGTCTTCCACCATCGAAGATTTTTACCAGGCAAAAAATGAAAAAATAATCGGGGCAGAAGTCTGGAAGAGCCGGGAAAAAATTTCTGACACCCAATTAAATAAATTAAGATCTACCATAGACAGCCTGAAAAAGACAAATACAAAGTTTGATTTCGATTTTGATTTTAATGATCATCATAAAATGTATTGTTCAGAATTTATTTATTACCTTCTCCATTCTGTTCATCAGCTCAAAATAAACCCATCCCTGAGCGAAAAAAAACTGAGCGGAATCAATAAAACCTTTCTGGGCAGGTCAGCTTTACATTATTTACCGGTAGATTTTTTACGTCAAAATAAAAATTTTGTAGAAATTTATTCTGAATTTGATGTGGAAAGTAAAAAATAATAATGAAAATAGGAACAGATCTTTTAAAATCTCTATCTTACAAATTTCCCGAAAATATATCCTACACTTATTCCTACGACGTGTACTTTGTTTATTTCATGCCACTGCATTTCAAAATTCAGGCTTGGCTTTTTGTCTTTATCTTTCAAACTTACAGGAATTCCCAGCTTCCAGTTTAAAGCATCATAAGTTCCGAAGTTTTTTTCAAGGGCAGCACTTACCCCAATGGTATTATTAAAAAATAAAGATGCTCCTTCCAGTTTTAAAGCAGTTGTGGCAAATCTCTCATAATCTCCAATAAATACCAGATCGGCAGGATTTAAAATTTGTTGGATTGAATTCTGGTCAGCTATTGTTTGAAAGGTCACTGCGCTTGTGTTGTTGGCTATGAAATTATTATTGTTAAAAACCGAACCTGATATCCTTCCATTCAATGTGGTTCCGTTCAGATAACCCGGTATATTGTATAAGCCGTTAAAAAACAGTTCTGCTTTCCAGCTGTAGAATTCTTTGTTCTCAAAGCTTCCTACTGTTTTCGTTGACTTTACATTGATCACTTTTTTCGTCAATGGTATGTTCACATTTACACCCCACCAGCTTAATTTATAACTGTTGAATAAGATATTATCTTTTACATTTTTGATTTCTTTGTCTGCTATCTTTTTATAATATTCATAATATTTTTTTCCAGGATCAACATTTGAAGGATCTTTTAATTCTTCATCTTTATCAAACTCAGATTTTAAATACTTTTCAATTTTTTCATTTCTGAGACTTTTAATCTGAGCTCTATGCTTTTCATAAGTCCCGATAATATTGTTATTGATATGGGTAAACTTGAAATTTAAACTGATTTCACTGGCAAAATCATATTCATTGGTCTTATTGTTCTTAGAATAGATTTTGGAAAAATTCTTATCTATACTTGAAATTGCGCTTACAGAAAGAATATTGGAAATCTTTCTTAAATCTTTATCCGGCCTGTTTTTGTTATTCTGTAAATTGATATTTCTTCCAACGGTAAGGGTTTTATTATCTGTATTTACACTTACAATATTCGGATCTAAAGAAAGATCCTTCATCGTTACTGCAAAAGAATTGATTTCATTGTTGAAAAAGAGGGCTAGCATCTGATTATTAAAAACCTTCTTCTTTTTTTCATCCTGTATATTTAATTTTTCATTCAAACGATCAATATCTTTTTTATAATAGATAAACGTACTGTCTTTAAGCTCTTTTATACTTGAAGGCAGGTAGTTGCTCACATAATTATTTTTGTCTTTTTGAGAAAACAAAACAGAATAAAAGGTCAAACTACAGATAGTAAAGGTTAATTTAAAAATTTTCATGGTATCAGGTTTTAGTTTATTACAAAATTTCAATTTTTTCTTCCCGATATCAATACCCCATAAGGGTGATTTTTTCACTTCATAAAAAGAGACTGGACCGAGTAAAACCAAGCCATTTTCCAATTTAAATATATTTTAAAATAAACATTTATAACAGGCTATTTATTAATGAAACTTAAAAAATGGGGTTTTCCCCATACCACATATGGGGATTTTACTATGATTTAAGTAATTGATATACAGCAAATTTGTTTATATAAAACTACTACCATGAAAGTCACAGATTTTCTTTCCAAAATAGTTTCTGTAGTCAATGCCGAAATAGTGGGAGCTCCGATTGTTGAATTAGCCAATATTGCAACGCTTAATGATGGTGATGAATTTCTGTCTTCCAAATCATCCATTATTTTGTCTGTCGTCAATATAGAAGAAGATAAAGTACTTAAAAACCAGTCTTTATACAAAAATTACATTTCACCGGACGATGGCATAGAAAGGTATAAAAACCCTACCCAGAATTTAATTTTATCACTCTTATTTGCGTCTTACAATATAGACCAGTCTAAATATGCTGAAGGAATCGACAAGCTGGAGGTGGTGATCTGGTATTTCCAGAATCAACGTGTCTTCTACTGGCAGTCTCCGAATTTATCAGAAACCATCCCTGCCAGCGGCTCTTATGATAAACTGATATTTGAAATGGTAAGCTTAAAAACCGACCAGCTCAACCAGATGTGGTCTTACCTCGGAGCGAAATACATGCCTTCAGTCCTCTACCAGGTACAGATGATCTCTATCCAGGTCAACGAAACTTCTACAGACGGAATCATTAAAAAAGCTAAAATCCAGCTTTGGGAAAATAATCCCCATGATTCTACCGGACATCTTGAATCCGGGACTTTTACTAAAAATGAAAACAATGAAATTATAGAAACTAATTAAAATTAATTATCATGAATATTAGTGCCATTAAAACCCCGGGAGTATATATCAATGAAATTGATGCATTTCCCCCATCTATCGCTCAGGTAGCGACTGCCATTCCTGCATTTGTGGGCTATACTCAAAAAGCCTCCGCTTTGAATGTTCCTACAAGAATTTCTTCTTTATTGGAATATGAACAAAGTTTTGGCGGAGCTCCCGCACCTGCAGGTATTACCGTAGATCTTGACAGCAATTTATTACCTACAGACAACAGCTCTGTTACGGAAAGTAAATTTAAGCTTTACAACAGCCTCCGCTTATTTTATGCCAATGGAGGCGGAGAATGTTATATCGTTTCCGTCGGGCTTTATACGGATAATCCCGCTTTTGATGCCGGAACAAAAACCAAATTTACAGACGGAATTGATACGTTAAACAAATTTGATGAGCCGACCCTGATCTTATTTCCCGATGCGGTCAATTTATCCGCTTCTAATTTAGGTGCAGTACAGGTACACTCTTTAATGCAGTGTGAAAAACTGATGGACAGATTTACCATTATGGATGTAAAACAAACTGCAAACCTGAAGGATGACAGTGAAGATTTCAGGGATGAAGTGGGAAACCAGAACCTTAAATATGGTGCTGCCTATTATCCTTATTTACAGGCAAATTTCCCTTATCAGTTCAGGTTCGGCGATATCAGCGGAAGCACTCCCGGCAAGGTAGATTTTGCCTCCATTTATGCTACAGATCTGGCAATAAAACCATTATTGGACAGCTTTGATGTTACTTATAAAAAAGTTCATCAGAATATTGCCCTCAATGATGTCAATAACGGATTCAGTGTAAAATGGAATGAAAAAAATAAAGATAAAGTAGCGATTGCCAATGATTTCAGCAATACGGGTACTTATGTAAATAAATTATTGGGTTTCCTTGGAGTTATGGGACAAACCACTTCTCTTGTTAACCCTTTTAAAACCTATGTACAGGGGCTTATCTCCGTATCTCTTAAACAGTACGCTCAGAAATTAATTGATTTTACAGATGTCTATAAGGATTTAAAAACTGCTGACGGAGCAGATGCCGATTTACTTCCTGATGATCTGGCAGATATTAGTCTTAGCCCGGATCCTAATACAACATTTGAAGATACTGTCTGGAGGAATGGTGCTTTTGCAGCTACAAACCCAAATCCGTACACCGGAACATTATCGACAGCAAACCTCGCCGACAAAGCAAAAATACAGGCAGCCCTGGATAAATTACATGCCCAGATTATAGCAGCAATGAATTCTGCGGTGAGCGCTTTGGAAAACTATGTATCAACGGAAGAAAATAATCTTACCTCTAACATTCCTATCTATTCAGCGATCGTCTCCAAACTTTCCCAGTCTATGAATACTGTTCCGCCTTCAGGAGCCGTTGCAGGGATTTATGCTCAAACCGATGCCACACGCGGCGTATGGAAAGCTCCGGCTAATGTGAGTGTAAACGGAATTATCGGACTCGCAGATGATATCAATGATAAAGACCAGGAAGAGATGAACATCCATGAAACAGGAAAATCCATCAATGCCATCAGAAAATTTACAGGCAGGGGGAATCTTGTATGGGGAGCCAGAACTTTAGCAGGAAACAGCAACGATTGGCGCTACATCAATGTAAGACGGCTTGCCAACATGATTGAAGAATCTGTGAAAAAAGCGTGCATGCAGTTTGTGTTCGAGCCGAATGTTGCCCAGACCTGGGTTAATGTAAAAGGAATGATCGAAAACTATCTGACCACCCTTTGGAATGATGGTGCCCTGGCAGGAGCCAAACCGGAACATGCCTTTTTTGTAGCCGTAGGGCTTAACCAGACCATGTCTGCACAGGATATTTTAGAAGGCAGAATGATCGTGAAAATAGGATACGCACCTTCAAGGCCTGCAGAATTCATCATTCTTGAATTCAAACAAATGCAACAAAAATCTTAATTATTTAACCTTAAAAACTATACATCATGCCAAATACAGATTTTCCGCTACCCAAGTTTCATTTCAGTGTAGAATGGGGCGGTAGTAAAATAGCTTTTACAGAAGTCTCCGGATTGAATAAAGAAATGGATGTCATTGAGCACCGCGTAGGGTCGAGCCCTGAATTCTTTAAAAAGAAAATGCCGGGAATGCTTAAACTGAGCAATATTACCCTTAAAAGAGGCGTATTTGCAGGTGATAATGAATTCTATGACTGGTACAATACCGTTGCCCTGAATACCGTAGAACGCAGAAATATCACCATTTCATTACTGGATGAAAATCACGAACCCAAAGTGGTATGGAAAGTAAAAGACTGTTTCATTGTTTCTTTAAAATGCACCGATATGAAATCTGATGCGAATGAAGCCGCGATAGATTCAGTGGAAATTGCCAATCATGGGTTTACCGTAGAACACATTTAAACCGAATACCATGCCTGACAGCAATCCCATACCCGGTTTTTACTTTTCCGTCATCTTTGAATTGTTGCCGCAGTTTAGTATTGATACAAAATTTCAAAGTGTAAACGGATTAAAAGTGACCATGGAAACCGAATCCTATACCGAAGGAGGGCAGAATAAATTCAAACACCAGCTGCCGCTCCGTTCCGGGTATCAGGATCTGGTTCTGAAACGAGGATTAACTTCAGATATGTCCGGTTTATCGATGTGGTGCAATCAGGCATTGGAAGACTTTGTTTTTTACCCGGCCAATCTGGTGGTTTCTTTATTAAACGAAAAGGGAAACCCGCTAAAGGTCTGGTATGTATCACACGCGATTCCCTTGAGCTATGAATTCAGTGATTTCAATGCTGAAGAAAACAAGGTGGTTATTGAAACCATCACATTGAAATACAATTTTTTCAAAGAGCTCCCGGTACCCAACTTTTAATACATACTGAAATGCCTATCCAGATCAAAGAACTACATATCAAGGTAAAAATAGAGGAGGAGCCGGTAAATTCTGCCCGCTCCCAGCCAATCAGTCCTTTAAAATTACAGGAATTAAGATCGCAGCTCATTAAAGAGTGTACCCGTGAAGTATTAGAAAAACTTAAAGAAAAAAATGAACGATGATACAGGCAGCATTAGGGATTATAGATAAAATGAGGATTGAAGTATATGAAAACAATAAATATACAATGCCTAAGAAAACCATTTTTGTTCAGCTTAACCCTGAAAAGTATACACTTAAGCATAACGTGGTTTTTTGTGAAGGCCAGCCTATGGGAGCATCTTCCAATGATTTAAGTTTTAACAGGATTGAAGGGGAAGAAGTAACATTTGACTTTGTTTTTGACAGCTCAGGCGTTGTACCACCCGGAAAAATAAAAGACGGGAAAGGGGAAATGTCTTTACTGGATAAAGCAGGAGACGTTCTCGATGCCCTGAAGCCTGCCATTGTAAATCCTTTTGCAGAGGTAAAATCTGTAGAAGAAGATGTGGAAGCGTTTAAGAACCTCATCATGGGATACAACGGAAGTACCCATCAGACAGCTTATCTTCAGCTTCTCTGGGGCGGATACAAGCTGCAGTGCCGGTTAAAAAGCATGGATATTGAATACATGCTTTTCAGAAAAGACGGTCGCCCCATCAGGGCCAAAGTAAAATGTGTTTTCAAAGGGACTGCCACCTATGAAGTAATGGTTGCCCAGCAAAATAAAACATCACCTGACCTTACCCATGTAAGAACCGTCAGTATGAATGACAGGCTGACCCTTATGGCAGAAAACATCTATGAAAACCCATCATACTATGTAGACGTTGCCCAGACCAACCGATTGTTAAGCTTCAGAAAAATAAATACCGGACAAAACATATCATTTCCACCTGTAAAATAACTAAAATCATGCCTGTTCAACCTTACATATCAACTGATGACCTGCTAAAACTAGAGTTTTTGACAGACGGTGTCAATAATGGTCTTGATTCTTTATTAACAGAAGGACAGGTAACTTTTGAACTGAACAAAATACCTTTTGCAAAATTTACTTTTACAGCATCCAATCCAGGTGTAGATTCACAGACAACCTTACCTTCGGATCAGCTGAAAAAAGGGCAAAAAATAGAAATAAAGGTAACCGTCAGCAAAAAGCCTCAAACCCTGTTTAAAGGATTTATCAAGTCTATTGAAAAAACGATCAGCGAAAGCTCCGTAACCGTAAAAATAGAATGTAAGGATGATGCTTATCAACTCACCACTCCTTCAGAAGAAAGAGAAAATAATAACCAGACCTTTGAAGATAAGCTGAAATCATTTACCCGGCCTCTTATATTGGGTAATACACTTACCGGACAGGAGTGGGGCCAGGAAAATATTTCCCATAACCTTCATACCATCCCGTGGGATTATCTGATCGGATTCTTAGACTCCATCGGAATGATCGTAGTCGTAAGGAATGGGGAATTTAATGCTTTAGATCTCTTAAAACCCGCTCCTGATGAAAAGTATGTGGCTGAGAATGGAATTAATGTCTTTCGTTTTTCAGGAAGGGAAGATGAATCCAAAAAACTGAGCAAAGCCTCTATTGAGTATTGGGATGCATCTTCCCAGGCCCTGGAAAAAATAGAAGCTGAACAGGAAGCTGAAAAGAATGTCAAAGTTCTTACACTGAATGAAAGCCGGCTTTTAGCATCAACCATGACGAGAATGGTAAAAGCTTCTCTTCAGCGAAGCAATCATGCAGTGATACAGGCCCAGGTAACCACTTTCGGAAATTTAGAGGCCAAAATAGGTGATTTTCTCAGCTGTAACAAAGTGAATCAGGAGATAGACCATAAAAAATTACTGATTAGTAAAGAGCTTCATACCATTGAGAACGCCTGCTGGAAAACCGAATATACGCTGGGGATGGAAACGGAACAGACCTTTGCAGAAAACAGTTCACCCTCAATTCCGGCTCAACAGGCACAGACAGGACAAACCAATTTTGTGAGCGGATTACAGATCGGGATAGTTACCCAGATCGAAGAAGACCCGGACAACCAGTTCAGGATAAAAGTAAGAATTCCCACACTTTCGGAAAGCGGAGAAGGGGTCTGGGCAAGACTGGCAACATTATTTGCAGGCAATGAAATGGGAGGTTATTTTATTCCTAATGTGAATGATGAAGTGATTATTGGATGCCTTGGAAATAATCCGGATACCCCGGTGATACTGGGAAGCCTGCACAGCTCACAAAACCCGATGCCGTTTCCTGTTGAAAAAGAAAATTATACCAAAGGAATTGTGACGAAAGAGGGTACAAAAATACAATTGGATGATCAAAAAAAATCCATTGAATTAAGTACCAAAAAAGGCAATAAGCTTTTGATCAGCGATGACGAAAAAGGCTTCATACTCGAAGATGAAAACGGAAACAAGCTGATCATGAATGCGGACGGAATTACTTTGGATAGCAGCAAAGATATGATCCTGAAGGCAAAAAAAGATTTTAAAATGGAATCGGCAAAAGCGGAGCTCACAGCTTCTGCAACGCTCGATGTAAAAGGTTCAATCATAAAACTTAACTGATATGCCCGCAGCAGCAAGAACAGGTGACATGCATGTATGTCCCATGACCACAGGAACGGTGCCTCATGTAGGAGGCCCGCTATTACCAGGAGGAGCCACCGTACTGATCGGCGGAATGCCCGCATCGGTAGTAGGAGACAGCTGTGTCTGCACAGGGCCTCCCGATACCATCGTAAAAGGCTCATCTACTGTATTGATAGGAGGTAAGCCGGCCGCAAGAATGGGAGACTCCACAGCACACGGAGGCAGTATCGTAGCCGGTTGCCCTACAGTAATTATAGGTGGCTAACAAAAAATAACAGCATGAAAACAGATGATTTTTTAGGAACGGGATGGGGATTTCCACCCACATTCAATCCTGTTACAAGAACGGTTGAGACGGTTTCCGATGAACAGGACATCCATCAAAGCCTGCAGATCCTTTTAAATACACAACTGACAGAAAGGGTGATGCGTTCCGATTTCGGATGCGATCTCAGCCCGCTGTTATTTGAAAACATTACGGTGACCTTACTGACAAAAATCAAAGGCATTATTGAGCATGCCATCTTAATGTATGAGCCCAGAATTGATCTGAATGACATTTATTTCGCTTCTGAAAACGACGATACGCAAGGTATGATCAGAATTGAGATTGAATACACCATCCGGACAACCAACTCGAGACACAATTATGTATTCCCTTATTATTTAGAAGAAGGAACTTATATTAAAACTTAGCATCATGGAAAATTGTTCTTCAAAAATATCTATTCATCAAGGCATGGGAACTACCCAGGGCGATAGATTTTTACCTGCCCTTAAACCCGATTATTTTTTATTGGAGGAAAGGGGTGAGATCGATCATGTTGTCTTAGCCCGAAAAATGTCAGAATATCTCAGGTATTTTAATGAATTCAATTTGGAACAAGGGAACTGGTCTTCGTTTTTCACATGGGAATCCACTGCCGTTTTAGCCGGAATTTTCACATGGGATATCAAAGCCTATGAAAAAAAATATGAAAACGGGAAAAAACTGATTCCTTTGGTCAACGACAATGAAGGACAAAAAGACATCCTCAAAGGAATTTTCGGAGGTCTTCAACATGATTTAACCGAATTAACGGAAAAAATATCTGTATTAGATGATGCTATTACCGTTAAGGAATTTCTGGTAAGCACCCAGGGTACTATTGAAAGCCAGCTGAACACTATTATCCTTAAAATCAATACCGAAAGCTCGATCCTTACTTTATTACAAAGCTATCAGTTCAACAAAAACATTCAGCAGCTTTTCGGGCTCCTTTTACACTGGAAAAATACGACTGAGGAAACACTCAGACAGCAATTGGAATCTTACCCTTCCCATTCGCCGCATTATGCCCTGTTCCTGGCTTTCTTAAAGCTGTTGGGCATTGCAAAAAATCACCTGAATGAATTTACCAGAAGACATCTTGATTTTTATTACAATGATATCCTTCAGTTGCGTTCTCAGAAAGCACAGCCGGATCACGTACACTTACTTATAGAACCTTTTGCCCAGGCAGATCCGTTTTTACTTCCGAAAAACACCATTTTCCCGGCAGGAAAAAACGGGGCGGGTAAAAATAAATTTTATGCGTCCACATCAGATCAGGCAATTAATTCCATAAAAATCAAATCTTTTTTAAGTCATTATACAGACAAAACCTGGAAAAGATCAGATCTGCTTCCTCTCAATGGAATCCATACTCCTTTTTCTGCATTTCCCGTTTCAGCTGAAGATACCAGAACAGGTTTGCTTCTGGCCAGTCCTTTATTTTATTTAAAAGGCGGAACCAGAACCATCACCCTTAAATTTGATACCCAAAACTTAAGTCCCGATCTTTTTGAATTCTGGATAACCGGAGAAAAAAAATGGATTGAAATTTCCAAAAAAGAATCAGCCCAGGATAAAAGCATACAGCTTACCATTCCGGCTACTGAAAAAGCGATTGTTCCGTTTGATCAGAAAATTCATGACGGAGATGTTATCAAAACCTTACATCCGATTCTTAAAATCATTCCTAAAAACAATATAGCAACCATAAAATGCCAGAGCCTTGATATCAAAATAAAGGTAACCGGACTTAAAAATTTCATTGTAGCTACAGATACCGGCGTTGTGGATATCAATAAGCCCTTCAGACCTTTCGGGGATTTCCCGAGAAACGGAAACGGTTTTACAATTGGCTGTAATGAATTTTTCATCAAAAAAGGAGCCGCCGCTACATTCTCGATCAACACAAATATCCTCAGATTTCACAGCAATACCAGCAATAATCAACAGACTCTTATTGCATACAATGAAGGTTTACAAATGGAAAATACGGCAGCCAAAATGCAATCCGCTGAAAATGAATCTTTGCAATGGTTTGAAGATTTCACACCTCAGGAGTTTACTGTGATAGCCGGGGTTTTCAAAAGCCTTGTCGATGATTCCTTATTATATGAAATGTATGACGGGCAGTTTATAAAAACGGCCGGTACCTTCAATTCTTCTTATACCAATAATTATCCCGTATCAGAATATCTGGAAGATGAAATT
Source organism: Chryseobacterium populi (assembly GCF_000282115.1). Taxonomy (GTDB): domain Bacteria; phylum Bacteroidota; class Bacteroidia; order Flavobacteriales; family Weeksellaceae; genus Chryseobacterium; species Chryseobacterium populi. The sequence goes on along the minus strand of NZ_AKJY01000003.1, from coordinate 55,545 downwards.
CCTGATAAAGAAAGTATTTCAGGATATATAAGAGTTCAGCTGGATGATTCTGAGTATGTAAAAGAGAAATTCCTGCAGGATTATATTGCGGCAGCTAAAACAGCAAGCCCGGTATTGCCCGAGGTTCCTGTTATTCAATCCATCGTAATGAATTACTCCGTGAATCAGAAATATACATTCAAAGACTCGGATAGTAGCTTAAATACAATAGAATATTACCATTTATCACCATTTGGTTATAAAAAAATAACTCCAAAATCTTATTTAACATTAATCCCTTCATTACCTCAACAGGGAGAAATCTATATCGGATTTGAGAATGCACAGCCGGGAAACGGATTAAGCATTCTTTTCCAGATGGCAGAAGGAACAGCCAATCCAAGAAAAAACCCCGCAAAAATTTCCTGGGCCTACTTAGACAATAATGAATGGAAAACCATAGACCCGTATGAAATAGGAGATGAAACCCTGGGTTTATTACAGTCGGGAATTATACAGTTGACCGTTCCGGAGTTTGACAATACACAAACCACACTGTTACCTGATACTCTTTTCTGGATCAGAATTTCGGTGGATGGATTAGACCGGATCTGTAATTTCATCGGCATTCACGAACAGGCCTTGAAAGCCGTCCTGACCGATTTTGAAAATAACGGAAGCCAGTTTCTGGAAACGACTCCGTCCGGAACTATTTCAAAGCTCTATCAGCCCCATCCATCCGTAAAAAAAGTAAAACAGCCTTATTCTTCTTTCGGAGGCAGAAAGCAGGAAGATGACAGCTTATTGTACCAGAGAAGCAGCGAAAGGCTGCGACACAAGCAGAAAGCCATTACTTCATGGGATTATGAAAGGCTTATTTTACAGGAATTCCCGGAAGTATACAGGATAAAATGCCTGAACCATTATCGTTATGATACAGGAAATGTTTCCAATGTTTCTGCAGGATATGTAACTCTTATTCCTGTTGCAGGATCCCTCAATTCATCAGCTGTCTGGGAATGGAAACCTCTGCTGAGCCTGAGTACTTTGCAGCGTATTAAAAACAGGGTAATGGAAATGTGTTCGCCACATGCCCGCCTCAGCGTAAAATCTCCTGTTTTAGAAAAGATACAGATCACCTGTAAAGTAAAATACAGAGAAATTCCCGGTGCTGACATCCGGTTGTATGCTGACCAGCTGAAAGAAACCCTGAATAAATACATCAGCCCGTGGGCTTACAGTGACCTTGACATTGATTTTGCAAAAAAAATAGAGCTTTCTTCACTGATCCAGCTGATTGACAACCAGAATTTTGTGGATTATGTTGTCGATTTTAAAGTCAATCAGATGATTCTTGATGATGCGGAAAATGTAGTGAAAAGAATAATATCCGATGTGAAAGAGATCATCCCACAAACCGATTACACATTGTTTATTCCTAATGATGTGCATGAAATAGAAGAACTTAAAAACAATTGCTAACCATGAACCCAACATATTACATACCATCAGAAAGAGTACTGAAGCCGTCGCAGGATTATGAATTTTTGCAAAAAGAAGGCCTGAAGCATGTTGAAAAACTTGGGAACAGATTATGGACGGATTATAATGCCCACGATCCCGGGATCACGATTTTGGAGGCTCTTTCTTTCATGATCACGGAGTTGGGATACAGGACTGATTTTGATATTAAAGATTTACTGGCCGATAAAAACGGACAGATCCAAAACCAGTCGTTCTTTACAGCAAGAGATATCATGACCAATGCTCCGGTAACAGAGCTGGATTATCGTAAATTGTTAATCGATATTGAAGGCGTTTCAAACGCTTGGTATCTGGCCACAAAAAAAGAGACCGATCTTTACGGATACCATTTACCCCATAAAGCAGAAAAAAATATCTACATCAATATTCTTGAGGATAAATTGAGCTTTACTCCAAAAGATAAGAACAATAAACTACTGGAATCTCTATCTGTAAGAGGTTTAAATAAAATAAAAATAGAGCTGGCTGAAGATCCCGTTCTTGGAAACCTGAATACCACAGAGCTGGAATTTGCATTCCTGCAATCCGGAAAATGGGTACAGGTAAAGATTACCCCTGATTTTTCCTCATGGAATGATCCTAAGGCGCTTCTTCTGGGCAAAATGGATAAGCCCACCAAAATAAAAAATAAGAAAACAGAGCTGAAAGACAATACGGTTATCATTACGGTCATGCGGACTATTCAGGTGAATGACATCCTGAAGCTGACCATAGAACCTTTTAACAGTAATGAAATCAATGAAGTAAAAGAATATTTCAGTACCGAAAAGCCTGTTTGTGAGATCATCAGCCTATTAAAAGATAAAAAAATAAAAATAGACCATATCTTCAGAACCGTTCAGCAAAGGCTGCATCAGAACAGGAACCTTATAGAAGATTTCTTATGTGTGGAAACCATCGAAACCGTTGAAATAGGCTTTTGTGCAGATATAGAATTAGCTCCCGAAACCGATTCCGTAGAAACAATGGCCAGGATTCAGATGGCGATTGAAAATATCCTGAATCCTCCGGTACGTTTCTACACCTTATCACAACTGACAGAACAGGGATTAAATTCCACCGAAATATTTTCAGGCCCGAAACTTGAGCACGGTTTTTTAAAAGACGAAGAGCTCAGAAAAGCCCAGCTACCGGCTTCTGTTCATGCTTCGGATATTATTGCCGCCCTGATGGAGATTGAAGGAGTCGTCTCAGTGGAAAACCTGATGATGACAGCCTATAATTCCCTAGGAAAACCTATTATGGGAAGTACCAATCAGAAATGGTGCCTGCATTTATCCGGTGAGGAAAAACCTGTATTTTCCGGTGAACGATCAAAAATATTATTGTTTCAGAAAAACATTCCGTTTCTCTTATCTGAGACCAACCAGATGCAGGTAGAGCAGAAGGTATTACAGCTTAAAGCTCAGCTACAGAACTATAAGCTTTATTCCGTACAGAATGATTTACCGGTTCCTCAGGGACAGTTTTACCAGCTGGATGAATATTACAGCATTCAGGAAGAATTTCCGATCACGTACGGATTAGGTAAAAACCAGCTGTCAGATAAAGTTCCTGAAAAAAGAAAAGCCCAGGTAAAACAGCTTAAAGCTTATCTTCATTTTTACGACCAGCTATTGGCAGATTTTTTCAGTCAGCTGTACAATGCCAAAAATATATTCGACCTGAAACCGCTTCAGCAGACCTATTTTCCTAATTATCTGGAAACAGATCCGAAAACAGGAGAAAATTTTTATGGCAAAGAAATATATGGAGACGATTTTAAAAATAAACTGTTATCCGGAGAAACAGATACTGATGTTTCATTGGAGGAAACTCAGGCTGTTTTTTACGACAGACGGAACAGGGTATTAGACCATCTGATGGCCCGTTTCAGTGAAAGCTTTAATGATTATGTCTTTATGATGTACAGGGTAAGCCAGGATGCAGGCGGGTTGGGAGAGTTTTCTTTTCAGCCGCAAGACCTTATCAACGATAAAGAAGCATTTATAAAAGATTATGCGGAAACCAGCTATAAAAGAGGGCTCGGAATAGATTATCTGCATGCCGGACTGATCAATAACACATTTGATTTCCAGGATTTATGGGATACGGACCACAGCAGCGGATATGAAAGAAGAGCTGCAAGGCTGTTGGGAATCAATCATATCGGGCTCAGAGATATTGTTACTGAAACCGAAGTACAGACCCAATGGACACTGCCCGTTAAAATAAATAATGAAAGTGTAGTTTACAAAATTGTACAGCCCGCCACAGATCTGGAAGAGAAATGGAAATGGGCACAGCAGAACTTATTGAACCCAACTGCCTATTTCATTCATAAACAAGGCAATAAGTTTTTTATTTATTTAGGCGTACAACCTAAAAAAATAGCAACGGTAGATAAAACCTTTACAAGCAACCAGCAGGCTTCAGAATATCTTTATCAGCTGATGCAGGCCTTAAATGAAGCTTATGAAAACTTCTACTGCCTTGAACATATTCTGCTGAGACCTTTTCCGCATCTTGATGATGATGCCGAAGATCTATTGTCAGTCTGTTTAAAAGACGACTGTAAAGATGAAGCCAATAATGATCCTTATTCTTTTAAAGCGACGATCGTTTTACCGGGATATTTATCCAGATTCAGGAGCATTGCTTTCAGAAGATATGCAGAACAGATTTTCAGACAGGAAGCCCCGGCTCATGTCCTCTTAAAAATCTGCTGGGTCAATTCCGGAGATATGTGGGATTTTCAGGAAGCCTATAAAAACTGGCTGGGAAGCTACAGGCATTTCCGGCTCAGATACTGTAGTAAAACCCTGATGAAAAAAGATTTTACTCAATATACCAAATATCATAAAGCTTTGCTGAAAAGCCTTAAAAAACTCAATACCATTTACCCTGAAGGAAATTTATATGATTGTCAGCTCAGTGAAACCACAAACCCCATTATATTAGGAAGCACTTCGTTAGGAACCCTTTAAAAAAACATTACCATGAAAGCATATACACCATCCAAATATCCTGTTTTTGAAGCAGACCAGGTGCTGAGTCAAAAACATCTGAACCGTGCCATAAGTTACCTGGAAGAGCAAGACAGGCTTACCCGCCTAGGTGGCATCGGAATCGGAATTCTCTGCGGACTGGATATTTCACACCCGAAACCGAATCAGATCACCATAAGCTGCGGAACCGCCATTACTTCTCTGGGATACCAGATACAATGGGAGGAGCAGACCTTCAGCTATTATCATTCCATAGAATTATCTTCTGATTTTTTAGCGCCTACTTTTATAGATGGTGAATATCTGGATATGATTTTCCCATACACCAAAATGTATGAGCCGTTAAAAAAATCGATAGAATTACTCCCGACAAATACCCTGGAAGCCGACAGGATTGCTATTCCCGATCAGTTTTTTGAAAATAAAATAGTTGTCCTTTTACTGGAAGCTTCTTTAATCGATGAAAAAAACTGCGTCACCACCAATTGTGATGACAAGGGCAAAAGAATTGAATTTAAAATCCGTCCGTTACTTATTTCAGTGGATAAGCTGAATGCTTCCTTATTCCCGGAATATCCAAAAGAAATTTCATTTGAAAAAGTTTCATTACCGAGATATAATGTTCCTTACAATCCGTTAATAACCGGAACACAGGTATTGAACGAATTCAGGAAAATTGTCAGCAATTCTACTGTGGAAACTTTATCCAATAAGATCAGCGAAGTTTATAAAAATTACAAACAGCGCATCACCCCAAAAATTGATTTTAATGCTCTGGAGAATGTTAAAACCACTCTGGAAAGCGTTATCAATACCAATAAAAATACAGTCAATGTACAGTATTTATGGGACTGGATGTTTGATATCACTTCTGCATATAATGAGATTGTAGAGTTCAATATTCACAACCCATCCTTATGCTGTGTAGATGCAGGTATGTTCCCTTTTCATATTGTTGTTGGGGAAGCCGACAGTTCGGATACCGGATACAGAACTCCTTTTTTCTCCACACAGAATACATCGGGGAAAAACGATAAGAAAAAACACGAACTCTCTTTATTATTTGAAAGACTCGTGCACCTGATCAAATCCTGGAAAATACAGAATAACGGCATCAAAGTAACGCCTTCCGTGTATGGAGATATCCCGCTTTCCGGAAAATCAATCCCTTTTTATTATGACGGGATTTTAGATTTAAATAAAAAATGGAGTCCTAAAAAAGCAATAAAAAATAAAAACAACGAAATACTGTCTTATCATTCTGAAATGCCCGGATACACCAATCTGGACAATGTAAAAAAACCTTTGCTCTATGATATTGAATCGTTCAATTTCTTCAGAATCGAGGGACATTTGGGTAAAAAATACACCGATGTAGTCGAAGAGCTGAACATTATCAAAAACAGCTACAATCTTCCCTTTAAAATCACCGCTCTCAATGCGATTGATTATATCGGAAAAGAGCTTGACATCTCTAAATTTGAAGGCAGATGGGATGACCTGGAAACCGATTATGATCTGGCCAGAAAAAGGCTGTATAACATTACGGAGTTTGTCATCAACTGGATCTCACAAAACAAAACTACTCTGGTGAACCAGAAATTATTAACAAATGAAAGTATAGACAGCTTCAAAAACATCCTGCAGCAGATCAAAAACTTACTCACCAATGATCTGAAAGATTTTCTGCCCAATTTTATAAGCTTCAATGAAGTTTTCAAAGAGCTGAACCAGATATTCCTGATGCACAGGTTCTGCATTCAGTTTCTGAATAAAGACAAGCTGTCAATGATCGCGGAAGATCTTATAGACCGTTTTGATGATATCAATGAGCTGTTTTTGGAGGATCCTTTTGCCGTTATTTTTGAAGAATCACAGATCAGATGGCAGAAAATATTTAAAGACTTATTCTTTTCAACCTTCATTCAGAAACATCCGGGAATTGACCATAAAGCAGGCGTTACGAAAGGCGGAACTTTTATATTGGTTTATGTTGACAGTTCCGTATTTAAGCCTAAAACTCCTGTAAAACCATTATATCAGTTATTGGAATCCATAAAGATTTACAAAAAGGGATTCAATCTGGAAGACAGTGTGATACAGGATATTACTTCAAGCATTAAATTCAAAGATTACACTTCCCAGATTGTAAACCCGCCGATTGAAGAACTCGATAAATGTAAACAGGAAACAGAAAACATCAAAGCCAATATCCTGAAACTGGCAGATTATAACCTCTCTCCGGCATATACCAAAGAAATGAAATCTTATCTGTTGGGGAATCTTTCGTATGCCATGCAATATTATTACCCGAATCAGCTGCCTCAGGACATTCCTTACCAGCAATTGGTGATCGCAGATTTTTTCCTTCCGTATCTGTGTTGCGGGGATGGAAATACCATTGAACTGAAAATCGAGAAAAAAGACCCCTTGTCTATTTCATTGGATACCTTGAAATATTGCAATACCGATGATAAGGAATATGAAATCATTATCAAAGGTAAGACCGACGGAACTTTTACAGGAACCGCCAAAGACGCAGTGATTAAAAGAAGTGATAAATTCTTCCTTCAGCCTAACCATGCATCAACTGCAAACCCTGCAAAATATACTTTACAATACGAAAGCGAAGGCGAGGTGAGCAATACCCTGGAATTTGAAATATTCAAGCCTGCTGAAATCTCCAACTGGAGTGCAACCAGAAATCCTAAAGATGTTAATGCTTTCGAATTTACCAATGCTGACCAAAGCGACACCCATGAATATGAGATAGATTTTGGCGATCAGTCAGGTAAAATAACCACCGATAAAAAAGTAGTCAGACATACGTTCCCTTTCAATGAAAAGGTGAAAACATTTACCGTAAGCATCAGGCAGCTTGGCGAAATATGTGACAATATGCAGAAAATTACAGTCGCTGCCATCAGAGATTTCAACAATCCTGATTTTAATGACAAAGATTTTGATACCCAAAAATAATAACCACTTTAAAACTTAATATCATGGCAACAAGAACCGAAGTAGAAGCAAGAATAGCAGCTATCAATGATAGCGGAAATAATACGGCAAAAGAAGTACGTGATGTGCTCATCAGCCTGCTGGATTATACAGAGAATACAGGTACCGGCGCACAATTACCTTTATTTGACCTCTGGGATGAGAATCCCCTTGATGATCCAAAGGGAGGACGTCTCTGGTATTCTTTCAGAGGAATAGAAAAAACAACCGTCAATTTTACTTTCAGATTACTGATAAGAGAATCATCTGTTACCAATTTCCAGTTTCAATTGGATCCTAAAATTATAGAAGCACTTACCCCACTGTTCCAACAGTACGACAACACAGTTATGTCTTTTGCTGTCCCTGTAACGGACATAGAGAAAAAAACATGGCGGGTATGGACCCTGTTTTTCCGGATCGTGGAAAACACATTAAGGATCAGCTTAAAACCCAACCCTTTTACAACCAATGACAGAATACAGGCTGGAGACGAAGTATTTACCTCAATCCAGTTTCATTGTCCGCCGTTTAATTTTGATGAAAAGAAATAAATAATGCATCTTCTCGGGCAACATATCATGGATGTTCAATGCTCTTCCCAACCTTTGGGAAAAGAGATACAAAATACATTGTCTGATCTGCTGGAGAAAACATTTTATCCTCAACTTGAAATTTTACTGGACCAATATTCTGTTGAAAATTATAGCTGGACGATAGATCATTTATGCATTCAGTTGCCGGATATTTCTCAGAAAGAATGGAAAAAAGAACTGGTAAAGCAGTCTTTGGTTCAGATCGAAGAATATCTGAAGAATAATTCCATAACTGCAAAGCCTGGCATCAATGAAGAAATTCAGGTAGAGCAGGGCTTTGTACCGCAAGCTGTATATCTTGAAAATATTTTCATTGACTATTTAAAAACAGGAATCCTTAAGGAAAATTTATTTTCAGGCCGTATTGATGAAATCATAGCAGCAATAGAAATTTCTACAAATTTTATCAAAGAACTTCTTATGGTATTGCATGAAAATAAGAAAACACTTATAAGGTATTATTTCAATGTACCTGATTTTTTTAAAGAAAAAATAAAAAATAAAACAGTAAATAACTATATTTATAATGATTCAATTAAAATTTTAAATTTTTTAAAAAATAATATAGAATTTTATTCTACAGAAGAATTAGAATCTTATATTGAAGCAGCAGGATTATATTCTGAAAATACAAAAGATAATTATTTATCACCTGAAAAAGACCATCATCCTGAAAAAAATAAGCTAGATAAGCAGGAATTTAATCCTGATTCTGGAAAAACCATAGAAAACAGCACAAAGAGCACCGAAATTACTGAAGATCACGGCACAACAATCAATAAGGAAAACCATCTTCAGAAGAAACAGGAAAATACAGATTCTAAAGTAATTAGCAAACAAGGAAAAGTAAAAGACGAAAGTAGCAGACCAACCAAGTTTCTTCAGCAATCTGATGAAGCATCAGTAAATACCTCGCATCCGGTTTTACAATCTTCATCTCTTTTTATTGAAAATGCAGGTCTGGTGATTCTCCATCCGTTTTTTCAGACTCTTTTTAAAAAACTGAATCTGTGTACGGAAGAAGCCTGGACAGGAAAAAACAGCCAGCATAAAGCAATTTTGATTACGCAATACCTGATTACAGGACAGGACATTTTCTTTGAAAACGAACTGGTTTTAAATAAGCTTCTCTGCGGATTTCCTGTAGATAATGTCGTTAATACCAGACAAAAAATAAGCAAAAAAGAAAAAGAGACCTGCCATGATTTATTATCAGCCGTAACAGAGCACTGGTCCTCATTAAAAGGATCATCTGTACAGGCGCTCAGGGAAACTTTTTTACAAAGACCCGGCAAATTATTACTCAATCCTCAATCTTCCTCCGAATTATGGGTAGAAGAAAAAGGTGTCGATATTTTGTTAGCAGGATTGCCCTGGGGAATCGGAATGATACAGACCCCATGGATGGAAGCCTTTCTGAATATTTACTGGAGATATTAACAAAAAAACGAATAATCATGATAACAGCACAACAAAAATCAAAAATATTACAGGTGATTAATGTTTTTGAGACAGGAAGCAAAGAAGGTAGGTATGACACTCTGGTCATTTATGCCGATGGCAAAAACGGAACCCGGCAGATCACTTACGGGAGAAGCCAGACCACCGAACAGGGAAACCTGAAAGCCCTGATTGAAATGTATATTACAAAAAAAGGCCTTTTTGCAGAGCAGTTCAAAAAATTTGTAAGCCTGATAGGAAAACAGACTCTGGTGGATAACGCAGAATTTAAAAACCTGCTAAGAAAATCTGCCCGTGAGGATCTCATGATGAGAGCCTGCCAGGATGAATTTTTTGACATTCTTTACTATCAGCCGGCCTATCATTTCTTCCAGAAAAACCAGTTTACAAAAGCGTTAAGCATGCTGGTGATCTATGACAGCTTTATACATTCGGGAAGCGTTCCTTCTTTTTTAAGAGAAAGGTTTCCGGAAAATATTCCCCTGAATGGCGGAAATGAAGAAAAATGGGTTACCCAGTATGTCAACACCAGGCATAACTGGCTGGCCAATCATTCCAGACAGATACTAAGAAAAACGATCTACAGAACACAATGCTTTAAAGACCAGATCACCAATAAAAACTGGGATCTGGCCAAAGAAATTACAGCAAATGGGGTAAAAATAAATTAAGGATATGGAAGCAGTAAAACAACCCAAAGAAGCTGCTGTAACCTCAAAACAGAAATCATCTTTCTTTATGCCGAATCTTCAGAAGAAACTGAATATTGGCTCGGCCAATGATTCTTATGAAGCAGAAGCAGATCAGGTTGCAGATAAAGTCATGAAAATGCCGGATTCCTCACCACAGGTTGCCCATACCGGAGCTTTGCTTCAGAGAAAATGTGCAGCCTGTCAGGAAGAAGAGAAAAAACTTCAGATGAGGCCATTGTCCGAAAGCATTACGCCTTTGATTCAACGGTCATCAGAAAGTACCGGAGAATCTCATGCTCCGGATCATATAGAAAGCAGGATCAATGCCAGTAAAGGCAGTGGAAGCCTTATGGAAAACGGAACCAAAAACTTTATGGAACAACGTTTCGGAGCTGATTTTTCCAGTGTGAGAATCCATACAGGAAGTGAAGCCGTACACATGAGCAGAGACCTCAATGCACAAGCCTTTGCTGTAGGAAACGACATTTATTTTAATGAAGGAAAATACAGTCCGGATACAGATTCAGGAAAACATTTACTGGCTCACGAACTCACACATACGATTCAGCAAACCGGAGGAGTAGGAAGGAAACTCCAAAAACAGGAAACTGATCCGTGTACCTACAGAACTGCAAACAGAAAAGACAGGGAAATACATCTTAATCTGAATTTACATGCAATCAGGATCTATCAAAGGAATGGCACAAGTTCTTCAGTGTTGCATCAATATGACCATGTGATTACCGGACCAAGTACTGCCGGTTTGGCAGGCAATAATGATTGGTGTCACCTGTATTCAATTAAGGGATTCCAGAGATTATCGAGTCATGGATTAATTAATTTCGTGAACTATTGCGACAATTTTGGTTTCCACAGCAACTTTTGGAGACATGGTGATCCAAGACCGGAAACACCTTCATTAATCCCGGGTGATCAATCCGCAGGATGTGCCAGAATTCCCGATGCAGACAGCAGCTCTACAGCAAGCAGTTCGTCGAATGAGTTCTATAACACCGTACAGATGGGAGACTGTGTGAGGATTTACAGCAGGCCTTTCTGGAGAACCCCGACATTTTCAAACTGCCATGAAAGTGATAATTGCAGCGCTTCATAATGTGCTTGAATTCAATATCAATTTTTGACTTAGAATAATGAAATATTACGATTCTTTTTCCAGAAACCCGTCTAATCTTCCCGAGAAAAATAAGGAAGACACTCCTTTCTTTGCTAAAAAATCTCCGGAAAAAATCAGCAAAAAAGAAGAAACATCAAATCCCTGGGTAAATGATGAAGACGGAGATAAAGCCAGATATTACAAAACCAGGAAAGAAGCTGAGGCCCGGATGCAGAAACTTAAGGAAAAAGGAGAATGGAAAGAATACAAAGTCGAAAGCTTTGAACGCAATGAAACCACTTTCTGGAGAGTGAAAATGCGGGGTAAACAAAAAGTAAAACAGGAAAAGCCCAAAGAAAAAGAAAACCCAAAAAAAGATAAAGAACTTCCGGATTCCCCGGCAACACCTTCATCTTCTTCCTCACCGACATTTGCTTTGACTTTTGATGACGGGCCCCATGCTGCAGAATTGGGAAAATCTTCCAATCTTACGGAAAAAGTCCTGGATGACCTGAAATCCGAAGGAATCAAAGCTGCATTCTTTATTCAGACCGGAGTATCCTACAGAGGAGCCAATACAGTAGGAAAAGCACTGGTCAAAAGAATGCAGGCAGAAGGTCACACTGTTGGAGTGCATACCGGAAGCAAAGAAGATCATAAGCTGCATACTACCTCTGCCAAAGACGGTACCTTGGAAAAAGACCTTGAAAGTGCCAAAAGCTATATCCATACGCAAACAGGTAAGAATCCGGATTTGGTAAGGCCTCCTACAGGAGCATTTAATAAAGATGTATCCAGTATTTATGCTAAAACTGGGCTTCAGAATCTCATGTGGGATATAGACGGGGATCAGGGGAAAGACTTATCTCTTACAGATCTTAAAGCGCGGTTAGATACAGGCTTGACCACTGCAAAATCCAAAGGATGGAAACCCTGGGCCCAGAATTTATCTTCCAAAATAGTCATTCTGTACCATGACATTCAGAAAGGCTCTGCAAATAACTTGAAAACCCTCATTCAATACATCAAAAACCAGGTGAAAATTTTAGGAGGCGGAAGTTCCAATTTTGATAAACCCTGAGTGATAATAAAAAAACTAAAAGCCATGCAAGAATTAACATCTTATGAAAAAGCTGCTGCTCCAAAGAACAACACTTCTTTTTTCAAACCCGTCGTTCAGAAAAAACTGAGTGTAGGCTCACCTAATGATTCCTACGAAGCAGAAGCAGACCGCGTTGCAGACCAGGTAATGAGTAAGCCGGGATCTTCATCTCAGATAGCACAGAAAGGAATATCCCTTCAAAAATATGCGGCCTGTGAACAGGAAGAAAAGCTCCGGATGAAGCCTCTCGCAGAAAGTATAACGCCAATGATCCAGCGTTCTGCTACAGAAACAGCAGGAGAATCCCAGGCACCGGATCATATAGAAAGCAGGATCAATGCCGGCAAAGGAAACGGAAACACAATGGATCACAGCACTAAAAGCTTTATGGAAAACAGCTTTGGAACCGATTTTTCCAATGTAAAGATCCATACGGGAAATGAAGCGGTACAGATGAGCAGGGATCTCAATGCACAGGCTTTTGCTGTAGGGAATGATATTTATTTTAATGAAGGGAAATACAGCCCGAATTCCGATAAAGGAAAACATTTGCTGGCCCATGAGCTGACCCACACCATACAACAAGGACACAACAAAAGTATTCAGAGGTATCTCGATGCAAACGGTACAGCAGGCTCGGCAGTTGGGAATACATACAGGATTTCAGATGATTTAACCACAGCCGTTAAAGTAGGATATCCTAATCATGACTTATATGCCGAAGCCGGGAAAGCAGCGGTCTCCAATGTTTTTTTAGCAGGAGTAGGATCAGGGATCAGGTTGGTGGAAGAAAGCAGTAACTTTAATGTGTCTCACGCCGGCAATAAGAAAACCCTTAAAAAAATTACTCCTAAAAATACACAGAACAGCACAGCAGGAAATACAATGAAAATTTCAGATGACTGTGGAAACAGCTGTGCCGTAGTAGTGGGAGGCAACAGAAGAGGAGCTACCCACCGTGATGCATTGACAGGAGCAGACTCTAAAACCGCAGCAACAACCCCTTCACTGATGAAAGCAGAAATCATGAAAAAAATGCTTGATAAATGGCTCACCATGCCATCAACATCTGCACAGCAAAAAACAGAAATAAATGCGGTATTCACCAGAGCCAATGCCAAGCAACTCGAAATCAATGCCGCAGCTGCAGCCTTCAGTGCTGCAACCACAGAAGCAGATAAAAAAGCCAAAGGAGAAATTTATTGGGCCAAAATAGATGAATATGGAAATATCATGATGGAATTCTACAATAATATGTCCGAATCAAAGCGGGAAGAAGTAGATAAATATTTAAAGATAAACAAATTTGCAAGTCCGTCTGTTGGGCAGGGATATACCATGTCTTCAGGCGGAGCCAATTATGCAGGTGAAAATACCTGGAATTTCCACTGGGGCGGGGTCGTAATGAAAAGCAATGACCAGAAAGATACCATTACACTGGAAAATTATGCGGTAGACGGAGATGAAGAAAATGAAAGATGGGATTTCGCCATGTACGGAACCGCCGCCAAAAAAGGTCAGACCTTTCATGAGCAGCATCATGATACCCATCAGCATGGAGACAAGCCAACAACCATGACGATTGAAAAAACATGATCGAAAAAATAATGTACACCTGCATGCTCATATCTGTTATGGCATGCCATTTCAAAAAAACACCAGACAAAATGCAATACAACACTGATTTACAATACAATAAAGAAGTTACCTTAACCGGTACTTATACAAAAAGTACATTGGTAAAAAGAGGAATGGCCGGGCATTCCGGGCACTATAAAATTGTCATAAACAATTACATGGAGGTAAACCTTTTACCTCCATACCACAAAGAATCAGTACGGCCGGAAGAGGAAGTTGAAAAATTTGAAGGTAAAAAAGTAGCCGTTACCGGAATCATTACTCAAACTACCGCTTTTTCCGAACCCTCTTTAGAAGATCAACCTTTAACCGTCAACATTCCTTGTTTTATTACTATTAAATCGATCCGGTTAGCAGAGGAATAAATAGGATTTTCAATATAAAGACCCTTAAGAACCATTAAAAAATAAAGAGTATGCTTTTTACAGATTTAAAAAAATACATCATCAACGCTCTGGCTCCCGGTCAAAACAATCCGGAAATATCCTTTCATCATTATTTCTCAGAAGTTTTGAACAGGGAAACCACTCATGAAGAAGCCGCTATTCTATTGATGGCATTGGTCCCTCATGTGCTGCCTCATTTTTTTGATGATATCATTAAGGTGCTTTATCCTGAAGGTGGCGAATTCCCCGAGCTGGGTGGTGTCCGTCTGGAAAATCACAGGGGAATGTTGCCTACCGGAGAAACCGTTCAGTATATTTTAGCCCATGAAAATATAGAAAACCGTTTGAAAATCCAGCAGTTATTTGATCCTTCCCATTGGTTTTTTAAAGAGCAGATCATGACACTAGATGCTGTAAAAGAAGGCGAACCCCTGATGAGCGGGCGGATTATTTTAAAGCCGGAAACCATACACCTGCTCTTATATGGTGAAAAACTGAAACCGAAATTCAGTCCTGATTTTCCCGCTAAAGAAGTTTTTACTCAATTGGAATGGAAAGACCTGGTTGTGAATCCTGTCATACAGGAGCAGATCCATCAGATAAGGCTTTGGGTAAAGCATCACCGGACTTTACGCGAAAACTGGGGGATGGGAAAACACATTCTCCCAGGGTACAGGGCTTTATTGTACGGACCTTCGGGAACTGGAAAAACCCTTACAGCCACTTTATTGGGCAAGGAATTTCAACGGGAAGTCTACCGGATAGATTTATCACAGGTTGTTTCCAAATACATCGGTGAAACAGAAAAAAACCTGGAAAAAATATTTACCCAGGCCGAAAATAAAAACTGGATCCTGATCTTTGATGAAGCAGATGCTTTATTTGGGAAAAGAACACAGACTAAATCTTCCAACGACCGCTATGCCAACCAGGAAGTAAGCTATTTATTACAAAGAGTCGAAAATTTTAACGGATTAATTATTCTTACCTCCAATTTTAAAAATAATATTGATGATGCTTTTTTACGCCGTTTTAATTGCCTGATCAGTTATAACAAACCCAGTGCAGTAGAAAGACTACAGCTGTGGGAGAACATTCTTCCCACCAATATTACTCTGGAAGATCCGGATATTTTAAACCAGCTGGCATCCCATTACGAATTAACAGGTGCCCAGATTGTATCTGCTATGACCTACGCCTGTTTGCAAGCCATTGAGGAAGAAAGTACTATTCTTAAAAATTCATTTTTAGTAAAAGGAGTGGAAGCAGAATATCAGAAAGAAGAAAAAACCTATCATTCTATATTTCCCGAATTAAGCGGAAAGTAAGATTAATACGGGGCTGCCTAACCTTTGAAGATTTGGCAATACGATGTTCCCAATGCAGCTGGAGGTCACCTTTCATGATATCATGACCAGCCAGGTGGTAACGTTTCCCCTCATCACCATACCAGGCTGTCAGGAGCGGGGACTCATCTGCATTAAATAAACTCATCTGATCCATAACGAAAATATAATAAGTGAATATAATCTCACCCTTTTAATCCTGAAATAAAAGTCCCCACTAAAAAGCAGGGAAGTTTATTTATTTTTCAAAAATAAGTCTGCCGTTGAAAGGTTCACTCCAGACAATAAAAACAGAGTCATCTTTTCTTGTTATTTCAGCAGTCACAACTTCATAATTTCCGTCTGCCTGCTTTCTTTCTACAATTAAGTTGGATCCTAATCCAATTTCATTTATTGTATACTCAATTTCATAATTACCATCTTCCGTTCTTATAAAATCGTCTTCGTTAAAATTCACTTGTGCCATAGTTTACGTTTTAGTTTTACTTTTCAAATTTTATCAATCAAGAGGTTTTCTGCCCGTAATAATATTATAAAGAATGACAATAATGGCAATAACCAATAAAATTAATTAAAATCATGCATATTTTATGCCTTTTGTTATTTAAAAAGCCAATATTTTCATCAGAAATGTAATCATTACAGTTAAGAAAGCTAAACCCAATACCCGTAAAATCTCTTTTGTATACCCGTAAAAGCCGTTGATATATTGTACTCATTTCTTCTTTTCCCGATTTCATATTTTTGATTTCATGAAAAAGAGTTTCTTCCTTCGTCTGGCGCTGTCAGTGATCCTGCTGATGCATAGTGTGATTTCCATATTCAGTGGTGATGTCAACAATTTTGGGCTTCAGTTTCTGAACAGCATTGGCTTTAGACCGCTTGGACTTTATGTCGCTTGGGCAGTTAAATTAACCCATCTGATTTCAGTTCCGTTGCTTTGGTCAGACCGATATATTAAGCCGGTTGCCATATGCAATATTTTGATTTTTATTTTCGGGATCTATTACGTTCACTGGCAAAACGGCTGGTTTGTAGTAGGGGGCGGTACCAACGGAGTTGAATTTAATTTCCTGCTTATTTTCAGTTTTTTAAATCTTATGTTTCCTGGTATTTCATTTCCCCGCAAAAAAACGGGTCGTTTGTAGACAAATGCTTTGATTTCGTAGCTTTTATCTTTTTATATTGAGTTGAAAGGTATTACTTTGTAATTTTAAATCATATTCAGCTTGAAACCCAATATACAGTCAAAATTATCTATTCATCTGCTCTTCTGGATATTGTATTATATTCTGGAGGTTTATCTTGATTTTTACTGGTCAAGGTATCAGTTTCCGGAGTTCAGATGGCAGCTAAGGCTTCAGAATTCTCTTTTTCTGGAGCTGGGATATTTTATGGTTAAAATCCCACTGGCTTATTCTTTACTGTACGTTTACGAAAAGCTGAATATCAATAAGCTTCTGAAGTATATTCTCTGTATCATTATTTTTATTATTGCCGTATTGGCTCACCGGTTTTTTACCCACTATATTATTTATCCCCATATCTACGGAGTGATAGAAACTCTGGATGGCAAACAGCCTTCCGGATTCATTAACGGATTGGTAGCATTCAATTCATTTATGGATCTTATTTTTATGGTAGGTCTGATATTCGGGATTGAAATTACAAGACAGAAAAACCTGCTGAAAGATCAGATCTCAAAACTTAAATCCGAGAAACTCGACCAGGAGCTCACCATGCTGAAAGCCCAGATCAACCCTCATTTTCTTTTCAATACCCTCAATAATATCTACGGAATGGCCTTGAAAAAAGCGGATGAAACCCCCGATGTCATTCTGCAGCTTTCAAAAATAATGAGGTACAATATCTACGAAGCGGCAGAAAAAAGCATTTCCGTTGAAAAAGACATAGAAAACATTAAAGATTTCATACAGATTCAGAAAATCCGCCACCGTCATCTTACCGTAAACTTTCATGAAAACATTGATCATCCCACACAGGAAATCTCACCTCTTATTTTGATTCAGTTTGTTGAAAATGCTTTTAAACATGGAGTTTCCGAAAGTCTTGGCAATACTTTCATCAGCATTGATATCAAACTGAAAAACGGAATCCTTGAATATTGTATTGAAAACTCCAAAGAAGAAAGACCCAACGGAAATTCAACCAAAATAGGATTGAAAAACATCCGCAGACAGCTTGAATTAATTTATCCCGGCCATATGCTTATTGTGGAGGATAAAAGTGACAGATATATTGTAAAACTAACCATCGACTTTAATGACCCATTCAGCATCTAAAAAATACAACTGCATCATTGTAGAAGACGAGCCTATTGCAGCAGAAATTCTCGAAAATTTCGTTTCCCAGGATAAAGAACTGAATCTTGTAGGAAAATGTGCCGATGCCGTTTATGCAAGCAGCCTTTTAAGCATCCATGACGTTGATCTCATTTTCCTGGATCTTAACCTTCCTGTCATAAAAGGATTTGATTTTCTGAGAAAAATAAAAAATCCGCCCTTCGTGATTGTTACCACAGCTTATCATCAATATGCTTTAGAAGGCTATGAGCTTGATATTGTAGATTACCTCATGAAGCCCATCCCTTACAGCAGGTTCCTTACAGCTACCGGTAAATTTAAACATCTGATGGAAGTAGAGGATGCATTGCTCGAAATAGCAGACCGTGACCATATTTTTATCAGCAGCGGGAAAAAACAGATCAGAATAACCCTGCAGGACATTTTTTATATTGAAAGCCTGAGAGAATACATCAGCATCCATACAAAAGCAGAAACCTTCACCATCAAAATGCCGATCAGCAAAATAGAAGAAAGTTTAAATCCCAATCTATTTCTCCGTATTCATAAATCCTACATTATCTCCAGATCGAAAATTGAAGTAAAATCGGCCAACATGATTCAGATCAATGGCAAAAAGCTTCCTATCGGCCGAACTTACAAGCCCTTGATAGAATTTTAAATAATATCATCTGCAAAAAGCACCTGTTATCCGGGTGTTTTTATTTTATAGACCATAATCTGCTGTTGATATATATTTTTTCACACAATGTTGACAATTATTGAATTTTGATTAACAGTTAAAAATCAATAATTATGAAATATAAATTAAAGCTTCTGAGTGCCGGTGTCGCATTTTTTATGGGGCAAGAGCTATTTTTCAGTCAGGAAAAGCAGGATACCCTTAAAACCCAGGATATAGAAGGCGTGGTAGTAACAGCTTTAGGAATAAAAAGAGAAAAAAGATCCCTTGGATATTCCACACAGGAAGTAAAAGGTGAGGATATCAATAAAAATCCCACCACCAACTTCCTTAATAACCTCTCCGGGAAAGTGGCAGGCCTTGAGATCAAGCAGTCTACTAATTTCGGAGGCTCGGTAAATGCAGTTTCCAGAGGTTATAAGTCTATTTTAGGAGATAACCAGGCTCTTTTTGTTGTTGACGGAGTTCCTGTTATCAACAGAAATATCAATACAGCATTTCAACAGAACGGAGGTGGCGGGTATGATTACGGAAGTCCTGTCTCAGACATCAATCCCAACGACATTGAAACAGTGAATGTTTTAAAAGGAGCTGCTGCCACAGCTTTATATGGCTCACGGGCTCAGAACGGGGCAATTATCATCACAACCAAGAAAGGAAAGAAAAACGCCAAAGGGATCGGCCTCGAATACAGCGGAAGCTTCTCTGTTTCTACCATTGACAAATCTACTTTCACTGAATACCAGACAGAATATGGACAAGGTTATTTCGGAAATGTTTTTGCAACCTATCAGAACGGGCCCAGAGCTTTTTTCTCCCATGATGCTTCTTACGGGGCTCCTTATGACCCGAATCTTATGGTATGGCAATATGATGCCTTCATTCCCGATTCACGCAATTCCGGTAAGAAAACACCTTGGGTAATGGCGAAAAACGGACCGATCACATTTTTTGAAAAGGCAATAAACCAGACCAATAATATTGCGTTAAGTGGCGGAGACGAAAAAGCAACCTTCAGGCTGAGCTATTCCAATACCAATGCAACTGACATCCTCCCCAATTCTTCTTTGATCAAAAACAATTTCGGAGGAAATGCCTCTTACAAAATTACAGATAACCTTACTGCCTCTATTTTTGCCAATTATATTACCCAGAACACGAAAGGAAGAAACTCTACAGGCTACACTGATAATCTTATGGGAAATTTCCGGCAGTGGTGGCCGACGAATATTGATATCCAGTATCAGAAATACCTGTATGAAACATTTGATAAAAACTATACTTGGAACATCAAATCAACCAGCGACCTGGCTCCAAGCTTCTGGGACAACCCTTATTTCAGCCGTTATAAAAATTATCAGAACGATAAAAGAGAGCGTTTTGCGGGAAATTTCAGCCTGAATTATGATGTTTCAAAAAATCTCAATATTCTGGGTAGGGTAGGCATCGACGGATATACGATGATGATTGAAGAAAGAAGAGCAGAAGGTTCCATCCCAGCCTTTTTCAGTTTTAATCCCATCGAACAGCCTTCAGGATATGCAGTGACCAATCTTCGCTTTACTGAAACCAATTATGATCTCATTGCTACTTACAAAAAGAACATCGGTGAAGATTTTAATATTCAGGCATTATTAGGCGGAAATATTAATGTCCAGTCCAATTATTCCAATGCACAAACGACATCAGGCGGATTGTATATCCCGGGACTTTATACTATTTCCAATTCTGCAGCAACCCCTGCAAAACCGATCATTACAGATACCTCAAAATATATTTACGGAGCATTTGTCCAGGCATCTTTAGGATATAAAAACACCTATTATCTTGAAGGAACTTTCAGAAGAGATCAGTCCAGTTCACTGCCTGAAGGAAAAGAGGCCTATTACTATCCTTCCGTCTCTGCAAGTGTGGTATTTTCCAATCTGCTAAAGCAAAAATGGCTGAGCTTCGGAAAATTCAGGGCGGCTTATGCAGAAGTAGGCTCAGACACTAATGCAGACCAGCTGAGAAACCGGTTTATTGTACAGTCTTCTTTTGGAAATAACCCGGTTTATTCCTACAATACGACATTGAGAAATGCAGATCTTATTCCACAAAAATTAAAAAATCTTGAGGTCGGAACCAATATGCAGTTTTTCAAAAATAGAATTGGTTTTGATCTGGCATGGTTTAGAAATATTGCATTTGACCAGATTCTTCCGCTTCCTATTTCTCTCGCCAACGGTTCAGGAAGTAAAATTCAGAATACGGGCGAGCTTACCACGAAAGGATTTGAAGTTTCCTTAAATATGATTCCTTTAAAATCAAAAGATTTCACCTGGGATCTGGGGATCAACTGGTCAAATCCTAAAACCAGGGTTACCGCTTTGCGGGAAGGGATTGAAAATATTACTATAGGCTCTTTACAGGGCGGAGTTACCATCAATGCACCGCTCAATGAAGATTACGGAAGCATCTGGGGAGCTGATTTTGTGTATGACTCCGGCGGAAATAAAATCGTAGGGGAAAACGGAGCCTATCTTCATACCGATGATACCAATCACAAACTGGGTAATTTTCAGGCGGATTTTTTTGCAGGATTAAACAACTCCTTTACTTATAAAAATTTTAACCTGAGCTTCCAGATCGATTGGAGGAAAGGAGGAGATATATTTTCTTTAGACCAATATTATGCTTACGGAACCGGTCTGCAACCTGATTCTGTAGGTCTGAACGATCTCGGAAACCCTATCAGAAATACGCTTGCCAATGGTGGCGGGGTGATTTTACCCGGCGTGATGGAGGATCCCAACAATCCGGGACATTATATTCCCAATACCATCCGCCTGGACCGCTCCATCTCCAGTCAGAGCCTTGAAACAGATCCGCCTGCAGCAGCATTTGTATATGATGCAAGCTTCATAAAGCTGCGCCAGGTATCCGTTTCTTATACATTTGACAAAAAATCTTTAGGAAATACTGGAATTCAAAGCCTTACCCTTGGCCTTGTAGGAAGCAATCTCTGGATTATCCATAAAAACCTGCCTTATGCTGATCCGGAAGCAGGTCTTTCTTCGGGAAATATCCAGGGATATCAATCGGGAGTAATGCCCTCTACAAAGAATTTCTCCTTCAACCTGAAAGTTAATTTTTAAAAACGATTATCATGAAAAATACCATTATCATAAGTTCCATTTTAGCATTGCTAATGACCGGCTGTACGCCGGATGATGTGAATACAGATCCCAATGTAACCTACAATACAATACCTGAAACCCTTATTACGTATGCCGAAAAAGAACTGAGCGATTATATGAACACCCCGAGTGTCAATGAAAACAATTTCCGTCTTACAATGCAGTACTGGCAGGAAGCGATCTATGTCAACGAGAGCAATTACAATTTTACAGCAAGAAATGTTTCAAACAACGTCTGGGGAGATAATTATGTAAACGTTCTCAATAACCTCAATAAAGCAAAACAGCTGATCGAGCAGTATCAGCCGGTACCTTCGGAAGTAAGTACCTGGCCTGCAAAAAAACAAAACCAACTGGCAATTATCGATATGCTTTCCGTCTACACTTTTCAGACTTTGGCAGATACTTTCGGGGATATTCCTTACAGCCAGGCTCTCAATAACAATCAGTTTCCTCTTCCGGGCTATGATAATGACACCCAGATTTATGAAAGTCTTATTTCCCGTTTAAAAATTGATATCAACAAGCTGCAGGATGGGGAAGGAACTTTTGGGACTGGAGATATTTTATACGGCGGAGATATTACAAAGTGGAAAAAATTCGGCAACTCCCTTCTTCTGAAACTGGGCATTACCATTGCTGATGTCAATCCTTCACTTTCTCAAACCACTATTAATACTGCTATTTCAGGGGGAATTATTTCTGATGAATCCCAGAGCTGTATTTTCAGATACCTGGCTGAAACCCCTAATTTCAGTCCTATTTTTGAAAATGTTGCCAATAATAACCGTAATGATTTTTTTGGAGGAAAACCTTTCATTGACTTTCTGAATACCACTGCAGATCCGCGAATATCCAAATATTTCCAGACTGTGAACGGAATGTATATAGGTCAGGCAATCGGCTTACCCGGGGAGTTTTCAGATTTTTCGGCACCAGGCATCTTTGCATACACTCCGGTTACTCCCGGCAACCTCATCACTTATACGGAAGTCACTTTTTATCTCGCTGAAGCAGCTGCAAGATTCGGAATTGGCGGCAATCCCGAAGCACTTTATAAAAATGCAGTTCAGGCATCTTTTTCAGAATGGGGATATTCTGTGCAGGATGCACAGAATTATATTGCCAGTCATCCCTACAATTCTTCAAACTGGAAAAAATCTATCGGCGAACAGGCCTGGATTGCAATGTATAATCATCCTGTAATCTCATGGAATTTTTACCGCCGCCTTGATTATCCTGAGTTACAGGCTCCACCCACTGCGATCAACAATGCAGATGGAAAAGTCCCTGTAAGGTTGCAGTATCCTACTTTAGAAGCAACCACCAACGGAACCAATTATGCCAAGGCCGCTGCTGCCATTGGTGGAGATAAGCTTACTACCAGAGTGTTCTGGGATATTCATTAAATAATATTTCAAAAAAAATAAAATATCATAGTGTTTTTTCATATCAATTATTTTTTGCCAACTGTGATTTTTAGCCTGCTTCCCAACGCAGGCTTTTTTAATTGATATCTTTTATAGACTCCATCTTTCCGTTGGTAGATTTTTTTTCCTGTCCGGTTATAGTTTCCTCAAATTTGACTCACCAATCAGATGCATATATACCATCAAAAAACAAAAAAATAAATTTAAAAATTATGAATGTAATCAGAATTCACAAATGGATGTACAAACTTTTTTTAATCCTTTTTATCGGTGCGGTTTTTGTCAGCTGCAGCAATGATGACGATGATTCCAATCCGGCACCGGATAACAGCATTAATGCAGTAACCGGTACTTTTAAGGGTACCCTGAATATTGGCGGACAAGATTATTATAATGCCATCATAACTGTATCAAAAGTAGACAATTCGCATGTTAAGGTTCAGGCTAAAACAGGTGAAGCTTATTCATCTGTAACCACTAAAACATTAAGTGCAGTAAATTCGATAGGTGTATCAATCGTAGGCTCTGACAGTGAGGGAAGCATAAGCTATCTCATGTCGACAAAAGCGTTAACGGTAAGCACGCAGAAAACTTCTGCAACCGATATCATATATCTTTTCCAGGGAACTCAGCAATAATAAAAGAATGTGGATAGGTGGATATTTCAGCTATTGAATTATCAGTTTGGCTTAATGAGTATTTATCTCTTAAGCCATTTTTTTGCGGTTTGATATTAAGGTTTTATTCCTATACTGCCATTAGTTTCAAACTATGAGACACTGAAGTATAAAATATAAGTCTATCCGTAACTCAAAATAGGTTGTCTTTTAAAACACTACATCAAGAATTTGGGCCTCCTGAAGAACTTCAGGAGGCCATAAAGTGTTTCTGATATTGCCGTCACCTTTTATGGTAGGATTACTCAATAATCCGGTTACTTTTTATACCAAAAATCATTTTGAAATTATCGGCATCCGGTGTTATCCATGGATGGTCTTCGATCTGTTGGAGCTGCCTTCCAGTAAAAACAAGCTATTTACCTTTGAGCATCCTGTTGCAGAGCTTCAAACCCGGTTGAATACCTTTATTCAGGCGGACCAGATCAAGGAAGCCATTCATTATGTAAAGCAGCGTTTCCTGACTACCCGGCCACAGATTGCTCCGAACACCATGCTATTCAAAGCAGGAGCTGCTATGAAAATAGCCCGGCTATTTTCAGTTACAAAAAAACAAACCAGAAAAGTTTCTGAAATAACTTCAGCAACTTCATCATTCCCTTCATATTTTCTCAAAACCTATTAATACAGCTAATACTAAGGTTGAAAACAGGTGTATGTAATTCCGAATTATACCTGTCGGTTTTCTGAATTACGCACAATATCCTCTTGTAAAAAGAAGGATAATGGGATAGGTTTGTACCGTTACATACATCTGAATCCATGTGATTTATGACTCTAAGAATAAAACATTTTCAATACTTAAAGTGCCAACCTAAATCCTGAAAGAGATGCTCTACAAAAATATACATATAGGCTCTGTCATCAAACGGAAAGTAAAGGAATCCGACATCCACACATTACGTATCTGTAATTTCCTTAAATGCTCTGAAGCAGAAATAAAAGCAATGTATGAAGCCCAATCTATGGATACCGACCTTCTTCTCAAATGGTGCAAATTATTAGAATACGATTTATTCAGGATCTATTCTCAGCATCTGCTGCTGTATGCCCCGCAGAAAAGGCAAACAGAAGCTCCTGAAAAGTCAAAAACCAGTCTGCCGTCATTCCGGAAGAATATTTACACCAAAGAAGTAATCGATTTTATTATTGAGCGTATCATCAACAATCATATGACCAAAAAGCAAGTGATTGATGAATATAAAATTCCTAAGACCACTTTACACAAGTGGCTCCATAAGTACCGACCCGAAATGAATGTTTCCTCAAAAAAATAAATCATGAAAAAACTATACAATGTACTGCTCTGTATCACAGGAATCGGAATATATGCACAAATAGGCATTTCCAGGGATCCCAGTAACCATCAGCCACATCCCGACGCCATACTGGATGTGAAATCAACAGTTCCTGCTTCCGCAGTGTTGTTACCCAGGGTACCACAGATAAACAGTGCCACAGATCCGGATAACGATGAGGGATTTAAAGGTGCTATTGTCTACAGTAGAAACAATGCTTCAATATACGAACATGACGGTACCAACTGGCAGAGTGTATATGATTACGTAGTGGAAACCAAACCACAATACCTGGCCCATTTTTCCCGGACCGTTTCTTTTGCATTACCAGCCTGTACTTCCTTACTGGGGTGCTCTGACAACAGGGCGGTTATCCCTTTGATTTCCAATGGTACCTCAGATTTTACAGGAAGCCTTATGAACCTCAGCCTTGCCTCCAATGTAGTCACGGTAAATGCTGTCGGACTGTATAGAATCACTTACAGATCTAATGCAGCTTTCGGAGGTTTTAACACACAGGTGATCAGATTAAGGCTGCAAAAAGCCAGTGCTGCCACACCTACCACTTTCACCACATTGGATGAGCAATCGTTTACCAATGATAATGACAATCTTGGATATACCACCGTTTTTAACGGCTCTATTGTAACCCAGCTGAATGCAGGTGACAAAATACGCCTGGAAGGTTCTATGCAGGCCGGAGTTTCTTTTCCCGTTTCTTCCACCGCTACTTTTCAGAATTCAAGTGGTTCTAATGGAATCACCGAGCTTATTTTTGAGAAAATAGTATTGTAACCTTTAAAAACTTAAGAAATGAAAACTAAAAAATATTTCTGCAGCATCATTGCCTTATTAACAGGAATTTCAGTTTCAGCACAGGTTTTAATATCTACAACCGCAGGTTCCCCACACATCAATGCTTTACTGGATATTAAAAACCCGTTAAAAGGAGCCCTATTGACCAAAGCCAATATGATAAGCAATTTCCCTTTATACAATGCGGCGGCTGATGACTTTTTCGATGATTCCGCACCTCTTGAAGGCGCTCTTTTATATAACCGGGAAGATAAGCAATATTATAAATACGATGGAACAGTATGGGTTCCGGCACTTCAGTTGGGAGGCTTTCACAATCCTTTTGAAACACGCAGAAAGGCAGGAGGTTCGGAAAGCTGGACCTGTGTCTCACTTCTTGGGGTCAATACCTGTGATTTAACCCAGCTATTCGGGAATAATAATACAAAAGTGATCCCTGTTTCCAATGCTGACAGCCGACCTCAACTGCTTGTCAACAATCTCAATCTTGCAACAGGTACTGATTATGTAACGATCCCTGCAGCCGGCCTGTATCATATTTCCGGTGTTGTAGGATTTTCAGGGACAAGTATTTTAGGGCTGGGGCAGGATGTATCTTATTGGGTAAACCTTGATGTGAGCTATGATAACGGGATTTCCTGGTCTACTTTAGCATTTAAGGAAACCTTACAGTATGGCGGAATTTTCATTGATATC
The DNA here is from genome assembly GCF_000282115.1 of Chryseobacterium populi. GTDB lineage: Bacteria > Bacteroidota > Bacteroidia > Flavobacteriales > Weeksellaceae > Chryseobacterium > Chryseobacterium populi. The sequence goes on along the minus strand of NZ_AKJY01000003.1, from coordinate 28,600 downwards.
GGGCAGGCAGGAAACAAAAGTGCCAGTGTTTCTTCTACCGTTACATTACCGGCCAACAGCAGGATCCGGTTAGCAGCTTCAGTTTCCACAAGCTCGCTTATTTCCACCTATTCCAATTCTACTGATCACAAAGACACCTTCATTAATGTACAGAAATTAAAATAATCTTTTAAATCTAAAACTAAAACAATGAAAAAAAATATATTGCTCAGTATATTCGCATGCAACATACTGAATGCACAGGTCATCATAGGAGGCGGAAACCTCAGCAGCTCCCATACACAGCTGGAACTTCAGAATACAGACGGGCAAAAAGTACTGATACTGCCAGCCGCTGCCAATAACACAGCCCTTCCGAAATACAATTCATCTCAGGCTGACGGATATGATGATGATTCTACGATGGAAGCCATGCTGATGTACGACAAGAATACAGCATTTACAAAAGTGTATGACGGCACTACATGGAATCATGCCTTCTTCCCACAGGGCAAAGCAACAACCTGGAGCCGGGCAAGAATTGAAGCGACTTCTATCGGCTGTATTTCTCTGCTGTGCAGTTCAAATAACCTTCCTTTGTCTTTTCCCGTCAATAATTCCCAATTCTCAGATTATTTATCAATCCGCCATTCCGGGGATACTTTCCGTATAAGACAGAAAGGGCTTTACCGCATTAATTTTAATGTACTTTTCAATGGGATTAATGTTGGTTTTACCGGTACAAGGATTAATGTGGCCATTGTAGTGAATGGTGAAGAAAAAGCGTATATGTCTTCCAATGCAGCTTTCTTTAGTATCAACAGCTTTCTGGCTTCTGCTGACACGGTTTTATTCCTTGATATTAATAATGATGTCAATTTCAGGATTACCATTGATAATGAAGGATTTTCCTTATCCGGCTACACATTCGGGGGAACACCTGAAAGTAATGTAAGCCTTGAAAGGATACTTTAAGAAACGGGACATTATTATTCATGACGTATGAAATTCGGAATTAATCACAAATCCCCGGAAAGTTCACCATATTTAACTGGTTTTCATTGCCCATTTTTGTACTACAACATTTAAAAAGTTTAATAATGTCAACACACAATGTAAAAGGAAAAGTAGTATTAATCGCCGGTGGTGGTAAAAACCTTGGCGGATTATTAAGTAAAGATTTTGCAGCAAAAGGAGCAAAATTAGCCATACACTATAACAGCGAAAGCTCTAAAGCTGAAAGTGAAAAAACACTGGAAGAAGTACAGGCTCTGGGAGCAGAAGCATTTTTATTCCAGGGAGATCTGACCAAAATAGAAAACATTACCCGTTTTTTTGATGAGGCAATTGCCCGTTTCGGTGGGGTTGATGTTGCCATCAATACAGTGGGGATGGTCCTGAAAAAGCCGTTTACCGAAACCACGGAAGTGGAATATGATACGATGTTCGGGGTTAACTCAAAATCAGCGTATTTCTTCTTGCAGGAGGCAGGTAAAAAACTGAATGATAATGGCAGGATCTGTACGATCGTAACTTCTTTATTGGCTGCATATACCGGATTATATTCTACGTATGCAGGTGCCAAAGCTCCGGTAGAGCATTTTACAAGAGCAGCTTCTAAAGAATTCGGTTCAAGGGGAATTTCGGTTACAGCTGTTGCACCGGGCCCAATGGATACTCCTTTTTTCTACGGTCAGGAAACCGAAGATGCAGTAGCCTATCACAAATCAGCTTCAGCATTAGGCGGATTAACCCATATTAATGACATCGCTCCGTTAGTAGAGTTTTTAGTAACAGACGGATGGTGGATCACCGGACAGACTATTTTTGCCAACGGTGGCTATACGACAAGATAGACACTGAAAAACACAATGAATAAGTAAAATGGTAACCGGATTAATTCTGGTTACCATTTTTTTTTGACGCTAAAAATAATTACGTTAGCCGAATCTATTTTTTAATGAACTTAAACGTCTTAATACTTCCTTTATTTAAAACGATACTTCCCATATATACACCTGTTTTCAGCATGGATAAATCAATTGTATTATTTTTAGCATTGACTGAAAGATCACTTTTAACCAGTTTTCCACTTGCATCATAGATCAACAGTGATTTTATTGTTTCTCCGCCGGAAATATGGAGTACATCCTGCACCGGGTTCGGATAAATATTAAACGGAGTATTTTGCACAGAGTCTGTTGTACCCAATATACTGTCTAATTTAACTATCCATCCTGCAGCAAATATAGGTGGAACCGAATTATCAAATCCGCAGATGTACTTACCGTCCGGCGAAATCCCCATTCCTGTACCGAGCTTTCCGTCAAAAGTACTGACTGAGATATTCTGAGAAGCCAGAAGACTGGTCAATAAAACCGGTGTACTGCCTAAAGAAGGATGGTAAATGATCACTTCCCGATCTCCGATCATTCCGCAATATCCTACCGCAGCACCATTCTCTGCAACGGATACAAAAACAGCATCGGTATACCCGGCAGGTGCATCAAATGCCTGGTAAACATTGGTATTTGTATTATAAATAAAAGCTTTGCTTCCTTTATAGCCTACCACCAGGCCGGTATTACTCACATCACCAGCTTCTCCGTATTCCGGAGTGCTGAAATCAATATAATGCAAACCTCCGGCGGCATCAAAATAGGCAGGGACCCTAAAAGTTCCGGCTCCGAAAATATCTTCCCGGTCTACCCATCCGGCAACGATCCCATTATCATTTACATCAGCCCCGCGGCCATTGGTATACAGAAGGTCTCCGGTAAGCTTGGTCAGTGTTCCGGTTTCAGTGTTATAAATAAAAGGGTAGCTGCTTCCTGCACCGCCGGATGTCATTTGTCCGGCGACATAGACATTATTGGCTGAGATTCCTTTTGCGTCTCCAAACCAGCTGTTTCCCGGCGTGTCTCCGGGAAAATACCCGATAGCAGTCCAGATTCCGTCTTTCCGGTAAGCTGCCTGGCTCAGGCTGGAGCCATCCGTTGCTGCAAAAGGCATGCTTCCCGCTATATTTCCTGCATTATTCAGCCGGTTGGTAGCATCAGCAACGGGTTCTATCGGAGTACTTGTATCTGTGGAATAATTGTAATACCCCCCGGAATGTACAGCATTTCCAGTGCTGTTGATATCATACAGGCGGGTTCCCCAACCGGTAAGTAATCTGAATTCAGACTGTGCATTTACACCCATGCTGCTTAAAACCAGGCAAACAGAAATAAAGTATTTTTTTTTCATACGACAATAAATTTTAAGTTTATATCACGAAGTTGTTTCCTTTTCTAAAGCAATACAAGAACTTATAGTGAGAATATCTGAATTCATTACACGTATTCCTGGTTGGAATAGTCTTTTTTCAGGTTATTGATAAAGTATGAAGGGGTAACTCCCGTTTCTTTTTTAAATATGACGGCAAAGACTTCCCTGGAAGAAATTCCGCAGGCCTCAGCGAGATAGCTGATCTTATACTCCCTGTACACCGGGTTTTCATAAAGCTTATTGGTAATATAATCTATCCTTAAGCCATTGATATAATTATTGTAGTTCTTTCCTTTATACTGCTTTATGATTTCGGAAAGATACCGGGTATTGGTGTTTAATTCGTTGGCAAGAGAGGTAAGGCTCAGATCTTTCTTAATAAACTTCTGGGATTTCTCGAATTTTTCTAATTTAAGAAGTATGACCTTAACCGTATCATCGGTAATGCTGATCCCTTTTTCAGCAGAAATAGGGGATGATGAAGCAGGGCCGGGATCTTCATTTTTTGATTTCAGACTTTCTATCATCGTTTCATATTTTTTATGAAGCTTAGCCTGATTCCTTTTCCAGAAAAATGAGCCTGTCAATAGCAGAACAATGGCAATGCCGGAGGTAATGATCAGCATTTTCTGAATACTGTTGGAATGAATCTCTCCCTGCTCAGCCATCAGATGTTTTACAGGCGTATTGATCGTTTTTTTTTCAGCATTGATAAGGCTGTCGTTGAGCTGGGTATAGAGGTTCATATATTTTTTTGAATCCTCTTTTTTACCTTGTTCTACATAAGATTTGAAAAAGACTTCATAAACATCTCTGCGGATATAAGGGGATCTTATCTGTTTTTCAAGCCTTTCAGCCTGTTCTGCATAGGATATTGCTTTATCATATTTTTTCTGATCATAATAAAGCCAGGAAAATTCGTTAAGAACCATTACTTCAAGATCTTTGCCTATTGTATACTTCTCACTCCGGCACAGGTCCAGTGCTTTTGAAAAATACATTTCCGCATCCCGGGTATGGTGCAATGCATTGCTCGTCATTCCAAGATTGATATAGGCCAAAGCCAGGGTATGATGTTTTTTATTAATAAAATCTTTGTGATCATCTACTTTATTAATGATTTCCAGGCTTTTTTTCTGATAATAAACGACAGAATCTATCGGAGCATTAACATGAGCGGAATAACTTGCCAATCCATTGTATATAAGCGCCTGCTGATAATATTTATAATTTTCAGAAGTTAATTTTTCAGTAATACCCAGGGCTTTTAAAAATTCTTTGCGGCTATTCTCATTAAAACCCAATTCTGTATAAGATGCTGCCCTAAGTCTGCAGACATTGGAAAGCAGTTCATTATTTTTAGTTTCACCAGCCAGTTTTTCAGCTTCTTTGCTAATCTCTATGACATCTTTAAAACTTCCTCTGTCAAAATACTTGGCCATAAGTATCGTATTGCTTTCCAGCATTCCTTCTTTATAATCCAGCTCTTTAGAAGCCCTGTAAATATTCTTACAAAGCTCTATCGCTTTTTCGGGATCATTTGCCGAAAATTTTTTCGCTTTTCCTATTTCAATGTCTACTTGTGCCTTATTAATCATCTGAGCATAAGTAAAACCGAAAATCAGGCAAAAGAATAGGGGTATATATTTTTTCATAGAATGTGTTTAAAGCATGCAAATTAACCACTAATTTAAGGATAAACGTTTAAATATAATGTTAATAATTCGGAATTAATTGTATTATTTAAACATTCAAAATACTAAAAAAGAATACATTAAAAGTTTTCATATGGATCAGTTTAAAAGCTTTGATATATATTCAGAAATCATCACATATATTGTTTTTATTTTGCTCTGTAAACCCGTAATGTTGCAGAAACATTCAGGTGGTTTCTAATCCCAATCTCAAAATCAGGCAATTTTAAAATACATTCTAATAACACAAATCAGGAAAAAGTAATGGTCAGAATCTGTAATCCCCTCAATTAAAGGTTTTGGCCTTATTACTTTTTGTTTATCCTGATTCCGAATGATGTAGCTCTTCATTTTAAACATTCAACCGAAATCGATTATGAAAACAACACCGGATTATAAAAGAATTTATACCGATCTAATCAATGAAAAATATCCCGAAAAAAAAGAGGAATACCTATCGATGCTGCCCAAAGAAAATTTTTCGGTTTTAGAAGTGATCAGTTTCAATCAGATGCTCTTTAGCGGATGTGATCAAAAAGCGCATGACTTTAACCAGAAACACCGCTTTTATAGCAAGCAGGCCATCCTTGAAATTTTAGATTACCAGAAAAAGCACAAATACAATAATATGCAGTTAGCCCGTCATTTTAATCTGAGCAGGAATACAGTGACCCGATGGAAGAAGCTGTTTTTAATCTGAACCCCGGTAAAACTATGCATAATGAAAACCGTTAACTTTAATACCCTTGTCGGGAAAAACATTTCAGAGGCAAAAATTATTTTAAAAGGATACAAGATTAAAAAACTGCAGCCTGCAGAATATGTCTGCTTTCTTAAAAGCTATTGTTTCGGGCTCATCAAAACGAGATTGTATCTCTATTGTACTGATAATAAGATTCAGGATTATTATATCATTACTTATTAATATTCACTCCTGTTTTTAATTTTATTGATAATTTTTTTAATGGTATTTTTAGAGCTCGAATTATTCTAAAACATCACGATTAAAAATAAATCAATTTGAAACTTAAATCATCATATTATCTTCATCAGGATGTAATTTTCTTGGCCAAAGACCTATTAGGTAAGGTTCTTTATACTAAAATCGATGATGATATTACTGCCGGAATCATTGTAGAAACAGAAGCCTATTTTGGAGTGCAGGATAAAGCGTCTCATGCGTACGGAGGACGACGCACCAGCAGAACAGAAATACTTTATAATGAGGGTGGAGCCTCCTATGTCTATCTCTGTTATGGTATTCATCATCTTTTCAATATCGTGACTTCTGTGGAAGATGATCCAAATGCCGTATTGATAAGAGCCATTGAACCTATCATCGGTAAAGAAATAATGGAAATGAGGCGAAATATGCCGGCTTCCAAACCTGCTATTTCATCCGGGCCGGGCTCTGCTGCAAAAGCTTTGGGAATTAATGCTTCCTTCAATAAAAAAGATCTGACAGGGGAAGAAATCTGGATTGAAGATCACGCTATTCGATACACTCCTGATGAGATCGCCGAAGTTCCGCGTGTAGGAGTAGAATATGCCCGGGAGCATGCCCTTTTACCATGGCGTTTTTTTATAAAATCTAATCCGTATGTGAGCAAACCTAATAAAATATAGCTTCAGAAGCTACAAAGAATCATTGATTGTTTTATTGAAATCAGCATAATGGAAAACAAGATTTTCCAGTGTAAATCCACGGTTCAGACCGCTTGTATTAGGCAAAACCCAGACTGTGGCACTACAGAGGCTTTCCGGCTGATGCCCCCACAAGATCTCTTTCTTTCCGGAGAATGCTTTATAGGCAGCCTTCCCTAGAAAAGCAATATATTCAGGCTGAAATTCAGTCATTTTTGCTTTAAAACTTTCAAGAGCATGATCAAATTCCACTTTTGAAAGCTCATCTGCTTTTGAAGTTGGCCTTTCCACAGCAGTAGTCAGCCCACAGCCAAACATTAAGATATCTTTATCATTTACCGCTTCAATCTGGTAGGGTGTAAAACCTGACAAGTGCAGGACTTTCCAAAAGCGGTTGCTTTTCCCTGAAAAATGATGCCCATCTGCAGCAGATTTTAAACCGGGATTAATTCCGACGAAAATAACTTTAAGATCTTTAGTAATAATATCTGAAAACATTGATAAATAATGCTCTAATATTAATAAATGTTTTTAATTTGATGGGAGAGAACGGTTTATATGGTCAGTCCGTGGGTATTTTTTACTTCGGCCATTACGAAGGTACTATGCGTACTGCCGATAGAATCTACAGAACCCAGTTTATTAAATACAAAATCCTGGTAATGTTTCATATCCCGAACCTGAACTTTCAAAAGGAAATCAAAATCTCCTGAGATATTGTAGCATTCTGCAACTTCTTCAATTTCCAGAATTTCACTGACAAACTCGTGTCCCACAGACCGGTCATGGATTTTTAATTTGATCTGGCAGAAAACCGTAAATCCCCGGTTGAGCTTTTCAGCATCCAGAATAGCACTGTATCTCTTAATATATCCTTCCTGTTCGAGCCGTTTTACCCTTTCAAAAACAGGCGAGGGAGAAAGATTAATTTCTTTGGCAAGCTCTTTAACGGTCAGTTTGGTATTTTTCTGAAGCAGCCTGAGCAGCTGTATGTCTTTGTCATCAAGGTGTTCCACAGAATATTATTCTTTTAAATTTTAAATCAGGCGAATATACAGAATTATATTCTTTCTGAGTTTAATTTTAAAGTTTTATTAACTTAATTAATGCAAAGATAATATTGTTTTATTCTGCATGCTTATTTTTACACAAAATTAAAATCTTATCAATACTATTGATCAGGGTTTATAAAATAACAGTTCTTTAATACTTCATCAGACAGGAAAGGTTTTACTTAAGGTAGATTAATAGGGAATCGTGTGAGAATCACGGGCTGTCGCGCAACTGTAAGTAACACACCAAAGGTTTTTGTCCTTGCATATCCACTGCCGGAAGCGGGAAGGATGGCAGAAACCGTTACAAGCCAGGAGACCTGCCTTCACTGAATTGACAATGCTTTCGCGATCTGGAGCTTTTTTTGGTCATACAGATGATATATTCGGAGTGAATTGTATTATCCGTATATATTTATTACTCTCCAAAAAACATCTTTATCGCATAGCATTATGAAGCATTTTAAAGAGCTTAAAAAATTAAGTTTAATTTAAAAGTTTAAAAAATGCAAACACACATTCTGGGCTATCCGCGAATTGGTAGCAAAAGAGAACTCAAAAAAGCCTGCGAGCAATATTGGTCAGGCAAAATTGTTTTGGAAGAACTTCTTAACACCGGAAGAAATATCTGCAATCAAAACTGGGCTATTCAGAAAGAAGCAGGAATAGACCTTATCCCATGCAATGACTTTTCCTATTATGACCATGTGCTGGATATGAGTTTAATAGTAGGAGCGATTCCTGCACGCTATCATGAGGTTATTCTCAAAAAGAACGGTTCGGAGCTTGATCTTTATTTCGCTATGGCAAGAGGCTATCAAAAAGAAGGCCTGGACATCACTGCTATGGAAATGACCAAATGGTTTGATACCAATTATCATTATATCGTTCCTGAGTTTTACAAAAACCAGCAGTTTAAGCTCACTTCAAATAAAATTTTCAATGAATTTGCCGGTGCAAAACACGCGGGAATTAATGCAAAACCGGTTATCATCGGACCTGTTTCCTACCTTCTTCTGGGAAAAGAAAAAGAGCCGGGATTTGATAAGCTGGATCTGGCCCAACATCTTCTTCCGGTTTATATTGAAATTTTAACAAAACTTCAGGAGCAGGACGCTGAATGGATTCAGTTTGATGAACCGTTTTTAGCCCTGGATCTAACTGAAAAGGCAAAGGAAACCTATCAATGGGTTTATCAGGAAATCAGAAAACAATTCCCGGAACTGAAACTCATTATTGCCACTTATTTCGACGGGTTAAAAGATAATTTGTCACTTGCTACTGTACTTCCTGTAGATGTTTTGCATGTGGACCTGGTGAGAAATCCTGAGCAGTTAGAAGAGATATTGCATTCAGTTCCTGACAACTTAAGTTTATCACTGGGTATCGTAGACGGAAGGAATATCTGGAAAAATGATTATAAAAACTCTTTAAACCTTATAAAAAAAGCCATTGAAAACCTGGGTACAGAAAGAATCTTTATAGCTCCATCCTGTTCTCTGCTGCATTCACCATGTGATTTGAGTTTTGAAACCCATCTTAATCCTGAAATTAAAAACTGGCTGGCCTTTGCCAAACAGAAAGTACAAGAAGTCGTAACGCTTAAAGAACTGGCAACCGGAACCAAAGATGAAAATATTCTCATTGATTCTGAAGAAAACAGGAAGGCTATTACAGGCAGAAAAACATCCTCTTTAATTCATAACGAAACCGTAAAACAAAGAGTAAATGCAATAACCGAACAGGACGGCCAGAGAAAAAATTCATTCAGAATCCGTAAAGAAGAGCAGCAAAAAGTATTACAGCTTCCGTTATTTCCAACGACAACAATAGGTTCATTTCCGCAAACTACAGAAGTAAGAAGCTGGAGAGCCAGCTTTAAAAAAGGGGAACTGACAGCAAAACAATATGATATCCTGCTGAAAGAAGAAACCCGGAGAACAATTCAGTGGCAGGAAGAAATAGGAATTGACGTATTGGTTCATGGCGAATTTGAACGGAATGATATGGTCGAATATTTTGGAGAACAATTGAAAGGATTTGTATTCACCAAAAACGGTTGGGTGCAGAGCTACGGAAGCCGTTGCGTAAAGCCTCCAATCATCTTCGGCGATGTTTTCCGTCCTGATCCTATGACGGTCTATTGGTCTCAGTATGCCCAGACTCAAACGAAAAAATGGGTAAAAGGAATGTTAACCGGACCTGTTACCATTCTGCAATGGTCTTTTGTGCGTGATGACCAGCCGCGTTCTGAAACCTGTAAACAGATTGCATTGGCCATACGTGATGAAGTTGTGGACCTGGAGAAAGCGGGAATAAGAATCATTCAGATTGATGAACCGGCAATCAGAGAGGGGCTTCCTTTAAGGAAAAACGACTGGCAGAATTACCTGAAATGGGCCGTAGAATCATTTAGAATTTCAGCAAGTGGAGTGGAGGATGCTACCCAGATCCATACGCATATGTGCTATTCGGAATTCAACGATATTATTGAAAATATTGCCGATATGGATGCCGATGTGATTACCATAGAATGTTCCCGTTCTCAAATGGAACTTTTAAATGCTTTTGCAGATTTCAAATACCCGAATGAGATTGGTCCGGGTGTTTATGACATTCATTCACCGAGAGTTCCGTCTAAAGGAGAAATGATTGAACTTTTAAGGAAAGCCCAGAATGTAATTCCCGCCAGCCAGTTATGGGTAAACCCCGATTGCGGATTAAAGACAAGACATTGGGAGGAAACAGAAAAAGCTTTGATTGCAATGGTTGCAGCTGCTAAAGAAGCTTCGGCTGAATGTGTTTTTTAAAAATATACTCCGGTTCGGATTGAAATCCGGACCGGGTTTTAATATTCCAGAAAGGATGTACTGAATTTCGACACAGCTCTTTTTGAGTTAAAACAGATATAGCTCATTGATTATTTTGATAAGTTCCAGTGAATTTTTTGCATTAAATTTTTGCATTAAGTTTTTGCGGTGAGTTTCTACGGTGAGGGGGCTTATAAAGAGTTCATCAGCAATCATTGCAGTCGTTTTTCCGTCTTCAATCAATTTTAAGATCTGTTTTTCTCTTCTGGTAATTTTAGGAATTTCTTTCGTATTATTTATTGACGGCCTGGCCATAATCTCCTTAATTCCTTTACTGAAGACCATTTCTCCATTCATCCCCGAATCTATACATATTTTGAGCTCTTCAACAGATTCATTTTTCAGCATATATCCTGAAGCCCCATTCTGGAGCATTTTGATAATTACCATTTTTTCTGAATAATTACTTAAGGCAAGAACGCAGATTTCAGGTCTCATGGTTTTTACTTTCAAACATAATTCAACACCATTAATATCGGGTAAAGAAATATCCAGCAAAACCATATCAATATCATTGTTCTGAAGAAAAGAAAGAAACTCCAATCCATGGCTGAAACTTCCAACCACAAATATGTCATTTTCCTTCGCCAGCAGAGATTTTATGCCCTGGGCAAGTATTGGATGATCATCCACTAATGCCACTTTTATTTTTTTATTTTTAAACATCGAGTTCTATATTAATGGAGGTACCTTCATCCGGTGCTGATAAAATTTCAATTTTACCACCCAAATGTTCGACCCTATTTTTGATATTATTAATTCCCAATCCTATTTTGTTTGATACTTTAGAAAGATCAAATCCTTTTCCATTATCTTCCGCAGTAATATAAAATCTATTCTGATTCTGGCTGCATTGCAGAACCACCTCGCTTGCATAAGAGTGTTTCAAAATATTGGTCAGAATCTCCTGTAAAATTCTATAGATAATCAGTTGTTTGTTCAGCGGGATGGTTTCGCCTATATTGATTGCCTCAAAAGATATGATTAAATTATTATGTATAATCGATTCACAGAGTTCTTTAATTGCTGTTTCCAATCCATACTGCAGGAGAGTCTGCGGCATCATGTTTTTTGCAATATAGCGAAGTTCAGTAATTGAATGATCCAACTGATTACGGATGTCTTGTAATATCAGATTTTTAGCATCCGGATGACTTTCTTTTGTAAAATTGGCAAGGTTGATCTTCACAGCTGTCAATATTCCTCCCAATCCATCATGAAGGTCTTTGGCCACACGATTTCGCTCACTCTCTTCAGCCTCAAGTATCGCACTGGTAAGAGCAATATGCTGTTGCTGTTCCAATGCTGTTACTTTTTGTTGTATCAGTTTTTTATAGTTTTTATAGTAGACCCAAAGTAAACCCACAACTGTGAAAAGAAACAGACAGACAAACAACAGTAACCAATTGTAGAGTTTATTATTTTTTATAATCAGAGTTGCCTGTTTTGTTTCAGCATTTAATGCAGCAATCTTTTTCTCTTTTTCCGAAGTCTGGTATTTTATTTCTAATTGGTTGATTTGGTTGTCAATTTGCTGCCGGTTTAAACTGTCTTTTAAAATCAGTAGTTTTTTAAGCCATGCATAAGCCTTTTTCTCATTACCCAGTCGATGGTAGGTTTCGGCAAGTTCATAGTATTGTGTTTGCCTGTTTTGGCTATAACTTGTAGTAGATGTTTTTATAATATTTTCCAATAAATTTTTAGCTTCCAGGTATTTCCCCTGTCTGGTAAGAATTTTATACTTCAGAAAAGAGAGTTTCTCTATATAATATTTGTCTATTAACTTAAAGGCTAAATTAAGTCCTTTATCGATGCTTGATAAAGCTTTTTCATACTGGTTTGTCACCTCAAAATACAAGCTCTCAGAAAAATAATATCCCACATGACTTAAACCGGGTAAGATATCATCAAGTAGAGGAGATGCTTTATCCAACAGCTTTTTAGCTTCATTTTTTTTTCCTTCAAACAAATAATTCTCACTTGCAAGCGCATATACAAAAAGCAGTCGTGACGGGTGTTTTATTTTAGTCTTTTCTAAAACGTATATACTTTGGACAAAATATTTTTCAGCTTTGTTATATTGCCATCTGTTTTTAAAGACCAGTCCTATATCCCCATAAAACTTTCCGAGCAATTCATTATTACCGGCCTTTTTAATAAGTGGGATTGATTTATTTAATAATAAATCCGCCATCAGCTGGCTTTTGTCTTTTCTATACTGCAGGTAGGCATAGTTAGCATAACAGTTTGCCATATACAGGTATGCTTCTTTTGTTTTATAATGTAATAATGATTTTCTGGAGATAAAGAAAGCCTGCTCACTTTTTTCCTGATTGATATGAAAATAATAAACGCCATAATAATAAGAGCTCAGAGCCTGTAAATAATAATTTGTCTCACTCAGTTTCCTGCCGTGCAGAAGATAGGCTTTGGATGTTAAGGTGTCTTTATCTGCCCAATACTCCGAAAGCAGAAAATAAAGCCTGGCTTTCGTGCTGTCAGAAGCAGTGTTTTGTAATTTAGATTTTAAATTATCAGGATAGGCAGCATTATCCATTCCTGCTTCAACAGATAAATTATTCAGCTGGGCAGATGCGTTGCAAAAGAATGAAAGCGTAAACCAACTTAACAAAATATATCTTCTGATTTCCATAGATTAAAACTGCTTAGATAAAATAAAATTAATTAAAAATTAATACAAAAAAATACCTGTTAACAGGTAGATGGAAATACTCATATTCTTGTATAGATCCATAAACCTAAAAAGATAATTTTGTGATAAGAATGGTTCTGAATTTTATTTAATAACAATTTATTTAAAACATTTTTATGAAAACAAATTATTTTTTTTTCAGCATTTTTTGTGTTATCTGGGGCATTCAGTTAAGAGCTCAACCCACTATCACAAGTTCTGATATCGTTACAGGTACCTTTCAATTTACAGAAGTCAGTTTTAATCAGGGAGTCTATATTCCTGGTAACGGAGGAGCCAATATAACCTGGGATTTCTCCAATATTCAGGGGACAACAGGAGGGTTTAAACTGCTTTATGGAGTATGCGGCCCAAGCATTTCTGAATGCAACACTTTTCCGACAGCTAACCGGTATGTCGTTTCTGTGGATAATAGCGGAAACCAAAGCAATGATAAAAATTTATTCAGGGTTACCAATACCCAGTTTGAAGCGATAGGAGCAAGAAATAATGTCACCAATTTTACATTAACCTATTCTGATACCCCAATTCTTCTTAAATTTCCAACCACCTATTTGCAGTCTTTCACTGATACCTCTTCTTATACAGCGAATGGTGTGACAACCACTACTAATGACATTATTACAGCAGATGGATATGGTACCGTTAAAACTCCTGTCGGTACATATACAAATGTTTTAAGAGTAAAAAAAGAAAGTACCGTAAGCATAAGTATGAACGGATCGCCTGTTTCCACAACACAGATAACAACCTACACCTGGTATAAAAACAGCAGAGAAGAGATTGCCGGGTTTGCAGTTACAAATATAATATCCCCGATTCAACAGGCTTCGCCATCAAGATTTCAGTATACCAATAGCAATAGTTCTACTCTGGATACAGAAGAGGTTTCCGGGATAAAATCTTTAGCTGTCTATCCAAATCCCGTTAAAGACGGAAAGATCCGGATAGACACTAAAAATAATAAAATAAAATGGGTGGGCATTTATGATATGACCGGTAAAAAAATCTTTTCCCAGTCTGCAGACCAGGTCAAAAGATCAGAAGGAAAATACAGTATTGACCTGCAGGATTATCCTTCCGGAGACTATATAATAAAAGTGGAAACTGATAAAAACATCATTTCTAATATAATACAGATAGTACATGAATAGTTGATAAACCCACTATATATGATACAGGAAATTGGGATATGCAGGAAGTTGCCGTAAAATTTAAAAAAATTTCTTTGAAATATATCGTGGATTTTAAATTAAATATTGGAATGAGGAGAAAATAATTAAAAAGAAAATCATGAACTTTATTCAATCAATGTGTTTTGTTCTTTGTCTTTTTGCTGTAGAATCAGCTTCTGGACAGGAAACAAAAACCGATAAAAGAACAAAAGAAGCATTGGCTCAGCGTTATGCAGCCGATAAACTATATACCGATTATCAGAGAGGTATTTATAACCGTGAAGCCTGGAAAGCCTCATGGGTAGGAGCAAAGCTCTCCGAATTATACAAAAGCTGGGGAGTGCCCACGAGAACAGCTACCGATGAAAAAGGCGGTAAAGTACTGGTATATGAGAATGTTACCAATACTGCTGGTGGCAGTTACACACCCGGTTATATTGAAACGGCTACAAACGGATTCGGACAAACAGTAGTAACAGGACAAAAAGCAGCAGAAGATACCAGATGGAGCAGTCAGTATATTACCATAACAACAGTATATGCAGATAAAAACGGTGTAATAACAAAAGTGGATTTTGATAGTAAATACAGCCGTAATTAATAACTAAAATTTTTATTTATGATGAAAATTATTAAAGCAGTGTTTCCCTTGATGTTGCTGATCATCTCACTTCACTTATATGCACAAGAAAGATATTTTGAAATAAGATTAGAAAAAAATGAATTTGGCGGTGGGTATACTGGGAAAGTGCTTCCGATAAATGATCAGCAGTATGTAAAACTGGCTTATCCCGGGAAGACGAAAGAACAGCTTTATGATGCTGTGACCGATTATGTAAAAAGCCATAGCGGACTTAAATTGGATTATAGTAATGATACTAAAAAAACATTTTTGGCATATCGGGATTTTGCAACCATTGGGGATAAGAAAAAATGCTCGGCTGATCTTGTATCTCTGGCATATATTATGGTAGTTACAGATTTAAAAGATACTTTGCTTGTGAGTTACAGCAGTACTTCCAAAATTTTTTCAACTATTTTTGATGCTAAACTCAGGATAAGCCCCGGCAATGATGTAATTTCAGAAGGGGATATTCCTTTTAATGAATATAAATTTGTTCAGCCGGAGGATGGAAGAACACAAAGCAGTATTTCTCCCAATGGAGGGCTTTTGGGTGCAGCAACTTCCCGGAAAATCAACTATAAATTAGCTTATCCTGAAAGCATTTTTGATTCCAGCGGTAAAATTGTAAATCTTTCTAATAAAAAAATAATTGAAAATTTCTTTGATGCTTATATTATAGATTTAAAAAATTATCTGGATAAAAGACTAAAATAACCCGGGCCAAATAATCAATAGAAAACATATCATATCCAGGGCCCAAGATCCTAAAGATATGCCATTAAAATAAAGTTTAAGTATAGTTGGTCGCTTTTTTGTTACCAGCTATTTTTTTTGTTTAATTTTAAATAAAATAATATTAATTTTTAAAATATTTGACAGTAATACAGCACCTTTTTATAGTGCAGTACAATGGATAAAACAGAAAACGTTAAACATTAGGAGGTCTAATGTATCAAAATAACGATTCTGTTATCAATTACAATTTAACATAATATAAATTATAGGATTTATTTAATTTACTCCAAAAGGATATTTATTACCTCTTTTCAAAGCCCATTTATTTCATTACAATAAATATGAACTCTACTGTATTTCCCGGGCAAAATCCTAATGCTTCAGATTCTGATTATTATACTTACATGAGAATCCGCTATACGATCTCAAACCGGAAAAAATTGGCTATAGCCCAAATTGGATTACTAATTAATTACTTTACTTTGGTATTTCACTGCCATATTTAAAATCAATTTTTTTCATCAGTTAAAAACTACTGAAAATCAAATAAAAACTTCAAACATTAAGGATTTTAATTTATTTTAATAGTCCCCTTTTAAAATTATAAGATTAATATTTTTTCTTTTAAATATAAATCGTAATATTGCAATATAATAATTTAATTATGGGCGCGACGAAGACAGATCATTTCACAGACCACCAAAATCAGATTGCAGTTATTGCAAAAGCCTTGGGCCACCCAGCAAGAATAGCTATCATAGAATACTTGCTGAAAGTCAATACCTGTATAACCGGGGATATCGTCAATGAGCTGCCTTTAGCACAGCCCACGGTATCTCAGCATTTAAAAGAACTAAAAAATGCAGGGTTGATAAAAGGAAGTATTGAAGGAACTTCTGTATGTTACTGTATAGACGAAAATACTTTCGGCCTATTAAAAGAGTATTTCTCAAAAATAATCCTTACAGTAACTAATCAAAAATGCTGTTAATGATGGAAACTGCTTTCATTATATCTTCGGTATTCTACAATATCGAAGATAGGTTTACAGCCCAAAATTCAATATCACATTAAAAAAATTTGTTTAAAAATATCGCAATATTGCATTATAACTATAAATAAATAATAATGAAACTATCAGAAATTAAAGAAATCTTGCCAACATTAGAAAATGTTGAATTTCAATTAGAAAACGGAACATTTGTACCGGAACATTTCCATGTTACCGAAGTCGGACAGATCAAAAAAAAATTCATTGACTGCGGCGGCGTGATCCGTGATGAAAAGGCAGTGAACTTTCAGCTATGGAATGCTGACGATTATGAACACCGCTTAAAACCAGGAAAATTACTGAACATCATCAGGCTATCTGAAGAAAAATTAGGAATTGAAGATGCAGAAATTGAGGTAGAATATCAAAGTGATACAATTGGCAAGTATGACCTGGAATTTAATGGCAAAACCTTTGTCTTAAAAAGCAAGACCACAACATGTCTTGCACAGGATGCCTGTGGTATTCCTACTGAAAAACAAAAGAAAAACCTTTCGGAATTAGTAGGAAATCAGAATACATCATGTACTCCTGGAGGAGGCTGTTGTTAATTATTTTAGAGACATCACACACACAAACCATAAATTTTAATGAGTAAAAATGAACCAGAATATTTTAAAAACCATTGAAGCAATTTCAACAGATACTATTTCAGAGGAAAGAAAAAGTGTTTTAAAGCCATTAATTGATTACATACAAAATAAGGTGAAAACAAACCAGACAGTCAGGCTCAACTTTATCTGTACGCATAACAGCCGACGAAGTCACCTGTCACAGATCTGGGCACAAACCATGGCTTTTCATTTTGGAATTAAAAATGTGTTTTGTTATTCAGGAGGAACAGAAGCTACCGCAATGTTTCCAAAAGTAGCTGAAACATTGGTTGGTCAGGGTTTTCAAATCCAGATGTTGAGTGAAAACGAAAATCCTGTTTATGCAGTAAAGTACACACAAAATGAAGCTCCTGTCATTTGCTTTTCAAAAGAATACAGCAGTGAATTTAATCCTCAAAATGAATTTGGTGCCATTATGACGTGCAACAATGCTGACGAAGGCTGCCCTTTAGTGATCGGAGCGGAATCGAGATTTCCGATCAAGTATGATGATCCCAAAGCTTCAGACAACACACCTGAACAGACTGAAGTTTATGCAGAAAGAAGTCTGCAGATTGCCACAGAAATGTTTTTTATTTTTTCACAGATAAACAATTAAAATGGAAATAGTAACAATAAATAAAGATCATTTTTCAGAAATAGCGGAAATATACAAGCAAGGTCTTGAAACAGGCCATGCGACTTTTGAAACCTCAGTTCCGGTGTGGGAAAGCTGGGACAAAAGTAAATTAAAGCACAGCCGATTCGCAGCCGCCATTGATAATACTGTTGTAGGTTGGGCTGCACTTTCAGCGGTAAGTGACCGATGTGTATATGGTGGCGTGGCAGAAGTGAGTATTTATATTTCCAATGATTATAAAGGAAAAGGTATCGGAAAAGCTTTGATGTTAAAGCTGATAGAAGAAAGCGAAGCCAATGGAATATGGACCCTTCAGAGTGGTATGTTTCCTGAGAATGAAGCAACAGTAGCTCTTCATAAAAGTTCCGGTTTTCGGATAATTGGCTACCGTGAAAAAATCGGAAAGCTTGGGAATATCTGGCGTGATACGATTATGATGGAAAGAAGAAGTAAAACAGTAGGAATAAATTAAAACAGTATGCAACCAAAATTAAAATTTCCCGACAGATACCTGACCTTGTGGATCTTTCTTGCTATGGTAGCTGGTGTAGGCTTAGGTTTTTTATTTCCGGGTATTTCAAAAATCACCGACTCTTTATCTGTTGGAGCCACCAATATCCCTTTAGCAATAGGATTGATACTAATGATGTACCCTCCACTGGCAAAAGTTGATTACTCACTACTACCGATAGCTTTTAAAGATAAAAAAGTAATCAGTATCTCACTGCTGCTGAATTGGATTATTGGTCCGGTATTAATGTTTGTACTGGCTATTCTCTTTTTAAGAAATGAGCCGGATTATATGATCGGATTGATCCTCATCGGGCTGGCAAGATGTATTGCAATGGTCATCGTATGGAACGATCTGGCCAAAGGAAACAGAGAATATGCAGCCTTATTGGTAGCTTTAAACAGTATTTTCCAGATATTCACTTACAGTTTTTTTGTCTGGTTATTTATTAATGTTTTACCGGGGAAATTAGGATTAGCCAATTTCAATGTAAGTGTTTCCATGAAAGATGTAACAGAAAGTGTACTCATCTATCTAGGTATCCCGTTTCTGGCTGGCTTCTTAAGCCGGTACCTCCTGGTTAAATTAAAAAGTATAGAATGGTACAACAGAAAATTTGTACCCAGAATATCACCGATAACACTGTACGCTTTACTATTCACGATTGTCTTAATGTTTAGTCTTAAAGGCGAAAAAATAGTAGAACTTCCAATGGATGTAGTAAAAGTAGCAATACCATTAGTCATCTATTTTGTCCTAATGTTTTTCGTAAGTTTCTTTGTAAACAAATCGTTAAAGGTATCTTATGACAAAAATGCATCCATCGCATTTACAGCCACAGGAAACAATTTTGAACTGGCAATCGCGGTAGCAATCGCTGTGTTCGGTATCAACTCCCCACAGGCTTTTGTAGGGGTTATTGGACCGCTGGTAGAAGTTCCGGTATTGATTTTATTGGTGAGGGCCAGTTTATGGATGAAGAAAGGATATTACAGTCAGAACTAACAAATTTCATTTGATGAGATTTTCGGCAAAGAAAAAGTCGGAGGATGGTAAACAATTAAAACAACTCATTCATTTGAAAACTCTCTTCATAATTAGAAATAAAATCTTTTATATATCTTTTGTCCTTATCCGATTTGCGAAAAACTAAATAGTGAGTTATTTTTAATCCGCTTTCGGTAATTCGTTTGAATCTAATATTTTCAGACAGTCTGAAAGATTTTAAAGCCCATTTGGGCATACATAAAATCCCCATATTGGCTTCAACCATTTCCAACGCAACCTCTGTTAAAGGTATTGCAGAAATTTTTAATGGTGTAACTTTAACAAGTTATTTCCTACACTAAAATCGATGAAAAAGATAAAATAATCTTATCAACCAAGATCACTTCAATCTCTTGTACAGCATTACAAGAGGTTTTTCTATTTAAAATCAATAATTTATCATAAAACATTTGTGTAGTCAAATAACTTCATATATATTTGTAGCCAAATAACTACACAATGAATTTAAGAAGAGATGTATTTCAGGCTATAGCCGATCCTACCAGAAGATCAATCCTGGTTCTGGTTGCTGCACAATCAATGACTGCAGGGGCTATTGCTTCAAATTTTGATACGGCAAGACCTACAGTATCCAAGCATCTGCAGATCCTGACGGAGTGTGAATTATTGACACAGGAACAAAACGGCCGCGAAATTATTTACCACCTTAATCCGAATAAAATGAAAGAAATAGCAGACTTTATCGAACCCTTCCGCAAAATGTGGGACGACAGGTTCAATGCATTAGAAAATGTTATGAAAGCTTATCAAAAGAAAAATAAGTGATAAGGGCAATGATGATCAATAGAAATACTAAAACACACTAATACTCTAAATATACTCACAATGGAACTTAAAACAAAAATTCATGCCGAAGACGGTAAACAGGAAATATTCATTACCAGAGAATTCGATCTGCCCGTAGAATTTTTATTCAAAGCGTATACAGAAGCTGAAATTGTTGAACAATGGATGGGAACAAAAGTTCTGAAACTTGAAAATAAACAACACGGCGGTTATCAGTTTGAAACCTCAAACCAACAGGGAGATGTGGTATTCCGTGCAAACGGAAGTATCCATGAAATAATTCAGGATCAGAAAATTACCCGTACCTTTCAGATGGAAAATACCCCATTCCCTATTCAGCTTGATTTCTTAACATTTGAAAAGCTAACGGATGAAACCAGTAAAATAACGATCCAAACCATTTACCAATCTGTAGAAGCCAGGGATCAGATGCTGAAATTACCTTTTGCTCAGGGCCTCAATATGGCACACAACAGATTGCAGGAAGTGGGCAGTATATTAATAAGACATTAGGTATCGGATATTAGATTAGACGTCAGATATCAGACACTAGATAATAGAAGTTAAATCGAAACCCGGCAACTCATAACTCATAACTCATAACTCATAACTCATAACTCCCAAACACATGAATCCAAAAGTTGATTTCTTTTTTGATAAAGCCAGGCAATGGCAGAAAGAATTTGAAAAATTAAGAGCAATTGCTGCAGATACAGGACTTGAAGAGGAACTAAAATGGGGATGTCCCTGCTACACCTATCATGGGAAAAATATTTTCTTAATTCATGGATTTAAAGAATATTGTGCAATCCTGTTTTTTAAAGGTGCTTTACTGGATGACACTCACCATATCCTGATTCAGCAGACTGAAAATGTACAGGCGACGAGACAGATCCGTTTTACAGATTGCAAAGAAATTGCAGATCTGGAAAAAATTATTAAAACTTACCTCTATGAAGCGGTTGAAGTAGAAAAAGCAGGCCTGAAAGTAGATATGAAAGAAACCAAAGAGTTTGATATGCCTGAAGAATTCCAAAACCAATTGGATAAAAATCACGAATTAAAAGAGGCTTTTGAATCTTTAACCCCGGGAAGACAAAGGACTTACCTGCTCTATTTTTCTTCTGCCAAACAATCTAAAACACGGGAATCGAGAATTGAAAAACACATTCCACAAATCTTTGAAGGTAAAGGATTAAATGATTAACACTTAAAAACAATATACAATGGAAACACCGGATAAATCACAAAAAAGAAACAAAATTATCTACTGGATTTTTACACTTTGGATGGCATTGGGAATGGTTTCAACCGCCATCGTACAATTGATGAAGCATAAAGACGAAGTGGAAAATTTCACAAAACTGGGCTACCCTATCTATTTAATGTCCATCATTGCCATCTGGAAAATTCTGGGAGTTATCGTGGCATTAGTTCCAAAACTTCCATTGTTAAAGGAATGGGCTTATGCCGGATTTTTCTTTGCTATGTCAGGAGCTGTTATCTCCCATTTATTTGTAGGGGATACAATCGGAAAAACTT
This sequence comes from Chryseobacterium populi, assembly GCF_000282115.1. Lineage (GTDB taxonomy): Bacteria > Bacteroidota > Bacteroidia > Flavobacteriales > Weeksellaceae > Chryseobacterium > Chryseobacterium populi. The sequence goes on along the minus strand of NZ_AKJY01000003.1, from coordinate 6,652 downwards.
TTCCACCACTCCTACTTCTCGTGATCAGTATTATTTCATGGTATTTCAGGCCGGCCGACAGAAAATTGATTTAATTAATTTTGAATAATTTTAACCTTAAATCTTAACGATATGAAAAAACTGTCAAAAGAACGAAGCGAAGAGTTATTGGCAATTCTTAAAGCCCGTTTTGAAAAAAATAAAACCCGGCATAAAGACCTGCACTGGACAAAAATTCAGTCAAAACTGGAAGCTCAGCCTGAAAAACTCTGGTCATTAAATGAAATGGAAGAAACTGAAGGCGAGCCAGATGTAATCGGTTATGAAAAAAAAACAGATGAATATATCTTCTTCGACTGCTCTCCCGAAAGCCCGAAAAGAAGAAGTCTTTGCTATGATTATCAGGCCTGGGATTCAAGAAAAGCCAATAAGCCGGAAAGCAATGCGATCGACAGAGCTTCAGAAATGGGGATTGAACTTTTAACGGAAGAACAATACCGTGATCTTCAGGAATTAGGGAAATTCGATTTAAAAACCTCAAGCTGGATAAAAACGCCCGCCCATATCAGGGAACTTGGTGGTGCAGTCTTCTGTGACCGTCGCTACAACACTGTTTTTATGTATCACAATGGAGCAGATTCTTATTATGCAGCGAGAGGCTTCCGGGGAATGTTAAAAGTTTAAACTCATCCTGCAGCTTTTAGTATAAATGTTTTCGAAACCAGTGTAATGCAGCATCCGATGCAACATCAAAATGTTGCGTATAAGGTGAGAAGTGTCCATCCGGAATACTTACCAATTTCTTTGGATGCAATGCTTCTTCATAGGCCTTCAGGCACAGATCAGTGGGTGTTACCATATCATTAAGGGCTACAATAAACAATATTGGTACAGGGCTGATCCGTGACACGTAAATACCCGGTTCGTACATCCTGCTGTATTCTGTACTTCGCAGGGTTACTTCATTTCGAAAAGTTTTTGAAAACTTTACAGCCCCCATATAATATTCTTCTGCATCTGGTGTTGGATAAAGCGAATCAGCCTCTCCCGTTAATTTTCGGATTATTGGCTCTTTTCCATAAAAACGGTTCCGGCGGTCCTTTTTGATACTTTCTAAATAAACAGGAGTTTTTTCTGCCGGCATTCTCCTTATTCCGGATTGGAAACCACTAATGGTAGGTACCTGAGATACCACACACTGCACTCTTCTATCGGTAGCTGCTACTGCAATAGCATGCCCTCCCGAATAACTTGTTCCCCAGATTCCTATTTTCTCATCATCTACATGATTTAAAGTTTGAGCATAAGTAATACTATTTTTATAGTCGTCTATCTGCATAAAAGGATTCACTTCCTGTCTCGGCAGCCCTTCGCTTTCCCCAAAATTTCTATAATCAAATAAAATAACAACAAAACCCATTCCTGCAAATTTTTCTGCAAACCTATCAATATAAGCTTCTTTGATAAGTCCAAATCCATGGGCCATAATAATTGCCGGGCATTTATCCTCTTTTTCAGGTGTATACTGTAATGCTGCAATCTTTTCCCTCTCACTTAAATAAGATACCTTTTCTATTTTGTATTTGTACATCGTATTTTTTTCTGCTGTTCATTCACCAAAGCATCTATAAAAACTTTGATTTTTTATTATGAAGCAAAGATATTGACAGCCAGCCAGACTACTTTGTCCAATAAGTCCTATCATTTGCTGATTTGGCCCATTCCGGCAGAGCGAAAAGATGAGGGTGTCATATTAAATTCTTTTTTAAATGATTTATCAAACCGGGATAAGCTTCCGAAACCACATTCATAAGCAATTTCAGATATATTTTTGTCTGTATTGATCAAATAAAAACATGCATCAGATAATTTTCGCGAGAGTATCCATTTTCCAGGAGAGCAATTGAATATTTTTGTAAAATCTCTTTTAAAAACAGAAAGGCTTCGGTTGGAGAAATCTGCAAGCTGGCTAACGGTATAATCTTCTTTATAAAGTTTTTCCATCATACTTTTCAAATGACTATGCTGTTGGATAACAGAAACAAAAAATGATTTCACATATGGATGTTCTTTTAAAAGCAGGTAAATAAGCTCAGCGACTTTTAATTTCAAAACAACAGAATCATTTATATTTTCCTGTATATAATTAAGGTATTGCTCAACAAAACCATCTATCACTTTGTTACTGTCTAGCAACAGAATATCATCAGCTTTTAACGAAGGCTGTGTCCAATCAGCTTTATTGAAATCTGACAAATATTTGATAAAGCTATCATCAAAATAAATAACTAATGCCTCAAACTGGCCATCAGCAGCCAAATATTCAGTCATCTTATGAACGCCTTTCTTTAGCACCAGCAACTGTTTATTTCCAACCGTTATCTCATCATCATCTTTAACAATTATTTTGTGCCCCTTCAAAACGAAGACGAATGTATTCTCCTGTATCAGAACAAATTCCCTTGCAGAAGCAGAATTGATTTTCCATTTGGCCAACAGTACCCCGTTGTCTTTCAGTATTTTTTCCTGAGGGAATTTTTTTATTGCATTATATATCCGTTCCGTCATAGTTTAAGAGCCATTTAACTCAAAAATACAAAAAATTGACCCTTAGAAAATTCATTTTTAAGCAATTCTCAAAAAATAAGAAAAAGCATTTTATCATAAATTAAAAACGGAATATTCAATATTATAATTTTAACAGTTGAAATAAATTTTTATTTACAACTTATTTACTTTCATATATAAATAGTATTACTAATTTAGCAATATTGAAATTTGAATTTACCCTAACAAAAAATTATGAAAAAATTGATCTTACTCAGTTCATTCACTATTTTCCTAATGAACTGTAATAAAAAAACAGAAACTGTGACCCCAAAAGCTGAAACAGATTCTCCAGCGGTAGCAGAGACAGTGGTAGATACACTGGGGCCAAAATCATATTGCTATGTTGGAGCAGCGGGTAAAGATTCTGTTTTTGCAAGCATTGATGATAACCTGGGAACAATTACCGGAAAGCTGTCTTATAAGAATAATGAAAAAGACAGTTCTAAGGGGGATGTAACCGGTTTTAAATCCGGGGATACCTTGAAGCTGACTTACGAGTTTGAGTCTGAAGGCTCAAAAAGCAAACGCGATATTTTCTTTATTCAGAAAGGAAATACTTTAACCGAAGGAATCGGTGATCATACAGAAGAAAGCGGACAATCGAAATACGCCAATGAAAAGAAAATCACTTACAAAGACGGCCCGAGGCTGGAAGCCGCTGATTGCAGCATGGTCATGAAAGCTTTAAAATAAAGATCAGATAAGAATATCAGATAAAATGGATAAAACAGCTGTAACAGAAGTATTACAGCTGTTTTGTCATTTTAGAGCTAATATTAAAAGTGGCAAAAAGTAATTAAAAATATCATTAAATTTACTTTTAAAATTATTCTTTTAACCATACAATATCTAAATAAATCGATGACAGAAAAAGTTGTTCAGTTGCTTTCTTTTTTCAGTTTATTTTTTAGCCTAACAGGATATTCCCAAAACAAAAAGGAAGAGTTTAAAAATCAGGTCATGCTCAACTCAAAAATTTTCAATACTAATATTGATAAGGCATACCATCAGCTGGACTCCCTTCTCTATGATGCAAGAGCACTAAAGGACTCTATTTCAGAATTAAAACTGCTTGATAGAAAATGCAGATATTTCTACAGTAAAAATATGATGGATAGCCTCATTATATTATCAGAAAAACTTCAAAAAAAATCCAATGAATATAATATTCCTTATTTTGAGGCAATGTCCAATATTTATATGGCAGAAACGTATTCGGTCAATAAATTTTATGATAAAGCAATATATTATTTAAATTCTGCATACAAAATTCTGCAGGAAGACAAAACGGGAAGTGAAAAAATTTTCTATGCAAAAGCCAATGTACTCAACAGTTTTGCAAATGTATATTTAGATAAAAATGATCCGAAAAGTGCTGCAAAAAAAATATACCAGCAAATAAAAAGTGGCAGTGAAATTAAAGACCCAAAAAAACTTGCCAGTTTCCAATATCTGAACTACTCTAATCTATCCAATATTTATATACAGTATAACTCAGATTCCGCTTATTATTACGCCAACAAATCCATTAATATAAAGCCTGCAACTATTGCTGAGGACAAGTCAATGATAACCAATTACACCGTCATCGGTGAAGTCTACAAACAAAAAAAAAATTATCCGAATTCTATAAAATATTTTCATAAAGCTCTTACTGCCAGTAAAAAAAACGGAATTGAGCTTAATATGAATAATGTTTATGAAGCGCTGAAAGAAATATACCTTAAAACAGGCAGGAAAGACAGTGTCATTTTTTATAAAAACAAAATAGAACAGTATGATCTTCAGGTTTTAGAAAGCAAATATAACTCGTTACAGGAAGTCATTAATAAAGATAAAAAGGAAGAGGATGAATCTTCTTCAAAAAATCTTTTACTTTGGAGTATATTATTAGGTGTATCAATCATTGTTCTCATGATCACTTTTATAAAAGTTAGAAATAAGAAAATTCGTGTTACTGATCAGAATCTTCAGAAAACCTACAATCATCTTATCGAGCTTCTGCAAAACAAAGATCCTTCGTTTATTTTTTCTTTTGAAAATGCATTTCCTGATTTTTCAGATAAATTACTGAAAAAAAAACCTGAGCTTCAGCAGTCTGAAATAGAATTTTGCGCTCTTTTAAAAATGAAGCTTACTACCAAAGAGATTGCAAAATATACATACATTGAAACCCGTACCGTTCAAAATAAAAAATACAAGCTCAGAAAAAAACTTGGGATTCCTCAAAATGTAGATATTTATCAGTGGATTAATAATCTGTAAGAAAGTACTCTTTCTAAAATTCCCTCTCTTAAATCTAATAATTATTGCAAAATTACATTAGGTTACTTTATTGAAAATTTACCGCTTACTATAAAAAGCTCTATGGTAAAAAATATTTTTTCTGAGTGAAGAATAAGTATTGTGATTTAACAAAATGATTACAAAACAAGGCTTTTGATGCTGAAAGTACAAAATGAGTAGCTATTTCCTTTGTAAAACGCTATAAAATACTTCATTTTTTGTCTGTAATGATAAATTTGTTGAAAATTCCTAACACAGCAATTGTAATAGGGATTTCATTTTAAATGTGAAGATTTTTCAAATTTTTATATAACCTTAAATATCATTGATTATGACAAAAAACTCTTTTTTGAAATTCAGGAAAACACTTGTGGTATGCGGAGTGGCATTGAATATTTTTACTGTAAATGCACAACAATGGGAAAATGTAGGTCTACCCGTTAATGTTTCAGCAGGTAATTCCAGTTATAATAATTTAACGACTGATGGTATTGGAAATTATTATCTGTCTTATTATGACGTTTCCGTAGCAAAAGGTTCAGTACAGAAGTTTGACGGAGCTTCCTGGTCTTACCTTGGAGGCTCTGCCGGAATCACTTCAGGAACGGCAACATTCAATTCGTTGTGTATTGATGGGTCAGGGAATGTATATTACAGCAATCAGATCGGATATCCCGGTACCGGCATGGAGGTCAGGAAATTCAGCTCGGGAACATGGTCTCAATTACCTAATGTAACCAATACGGGAATAAATTATCAGGCAACGGCAGTTTCTCCTTCCAATGTAATTTATGCATACAGCTCTGACGGATCAGGAACCGTAAGAAAATACGTGAATGGAGCCTGGGAACAGGTAGGTACCGCAGGATTTGCAGGCGGAACAACTTTTGCAGAAATGGTGATCGGTTCCGACAATAATATCTATACTTGTCAGATCTCCGGCGGTGTAAAGGTTTATCGAATAAATGCAGACGCATCGGGCTCTGATCCCTGGACCCTGGTGGGAGGAAGCATTGTAGGAAACGGATATTCTTCTGATTTTTCATTTTCCGATATTGCTTTGGACGGGAACAATAATCCGTATGTGGTATATGTATCGAGTACTGCAGAAGGAAGAAAACTGAATGTTAAAAAATTTGATGGTACCAATTGGATACAGGTTGGAGCTCCCAACTTCTCCGATACGGTTGTAAACCATACTGCCATTACAGTCTCATCAGACGGTACTCCATATGTAGTTGCCAGTATCTGGGACAGTTCAAGCGCTAATAATACTCAAAATACTGTTTACAGATATAATTCGGCTTCAGGAATCTGGACAAAAGTTGGTGGGGATTTTGTTTCTGACGGAGCTGCTACTTATAACGATTTAGCAATAGATCCGGCAAATAATCATTTGGTCCTCGCCTATTCTCAAAATGGCACAAAAGTTAAAAGAATTTCATTATCAGCACTATCCGTCACCAATACTCAAAAAGAAGATATTGAAATTTATCCCAACCCTACAAACGGTAACATTTATCTGAAAGGAGGAAAAATAAGATCAGTAGAAGTTATCAATACTGCGGGGCAGTTAGTAACGATTAAAAATAATGACCGGCAAGCAGATCTTACCCATGTTCCTGCCGGAGTGTATTTTATTAATGTACATTTAGAAAATGGAGATTATCTTAGTAAAAAAATTATCAAAAAATAACATCAACCACAGTTTTAAAAATAAGAAGAGGCTGTCTCAAAAGTGAGACAGTCTTTTTTTTATGCTCAAAAAGAAAGGAAA
>NZ_AKJY01000002.1 GCF_000282115.1 Chryseobacterium populi | reverse complement strand
ACTCTTAAAGTTAAAGAGTATAAGAATGGTGTCCTAACAAAGTTAGCAACTCCACTTTTAAAATGGAACCTTTGATTAAAATTCCAGCTCAGGTTCAGTTTTATTTTTCTAAAAAAATTCTTTTCAGAAAGAATAACTTTGCCTATCAGGTTTATGACCATATCTGGCAACCTCCTAAGATTTAATTGATTTTATTTTTCAGAAAGTGCTGCTTTCTGAACATCTGAAACTTTGCAATTCCATTGCAGAGATCTTCACGATACTTTTGCATTCTGTCATATCAAATGATAGTGTATGTGTGATTTCAATAAAAATAAATTGATTGTCTTATTTTGAATTTATCAAACCTGGCGCCTTTGTGATTTTAACAGCATGCAGTCTGTAAGAAGATCGGCGTTAAAAGTTAGCCCTATTCAAGACAGGCAATCACAAATTAAATCTCAATTTGTGTTAGATACAATCATAAAATTTAGCATCAAAAACAAAATCGTTATCGGTATAATGACTTTGTTGCTTATCGTTTGGGGCGTTTGGAGTGCTACCAGGCTGCCCATTGATGCTGTACCGGATATTACCAATAACCAGGTGCAGATTATCACCGTATGCCCTACGCTTGCAGGGCAGGAAGTCGAACAGTTGGTTACTTTTCCTCTCGAACAAAGTATTGCAACTGTTCCGGATATATTAGAGACAAGGAGTATTTCAAGATTCGGATTATCTGTCATTACCGTTGTCTTTAAAGATAAAGTGGACATCTATTTTGCCAGACAGCTGATCAATGAAAGATTAAGGCAGGCTGAAGAAAACATTCCCAAAGGAATCGGAACTCCGGAACTGGCTCCTGTAAGTACAGGATTAGGAGAAGTATACCAGTATATTTTGCATCCTAAAAAGGGAAGTGAAAAAAAATACAACGCAAAAGATCTCCGTACCATGCAGGACTGGATTGTTGCCCGTCAGCTCTATGGTACAGAAGGAGTTGCTGAAGTAAACAGTTTTGGAGGCGAGCTGAAACAATATGAAGTCGCTGTCAATCCCAATCGTTTAAAAGCAATGGGAGTCAATGTAACGGATATTTTTACAGCTCTCGAAAAAAATAACCAGAATACCGGTGGTGCCTATATTGATAAAAAACCGAACGCCTATTTTATTCGTGGGATTGGTCTTGCCACTTCTTTAGATGATGTAAAGAATATAGCTGTAAAAAATACCGGGAATGTTCCTGTTTTCATTAAAGATGTAGCAAAGGTAGGCTTCGGGCATGCAACGAGATACGGAGCAATGACCTATAACGGGCAAACCGATGCCGTAGGAGGAGTGGTCATGATGCTTAAAGGCGCCAACAGTAACGAAGTCGTTACTAAAATCAAGGAAAAAATACCGGTTATCCAGAAATCATTGCCTGCAGATATAGTTATAGAGCCATTTCTGGACAGAACAGATCTTGTTAACCGTGCCATAGGTACTGTTGAAAAGAATTTAATTGAAGGAGCACTGATTGTCATTTTCGTTTTAGTATTATTTCTCGGAAATTTCAGGGCCGGGCTCATTGTAGCTTCCGCAATTCCTTTATCATTGTTATTTGCATTGGGAATGATGAATATTTTTGGGGTAAGTGCCAACCTGATGAGTCTCGGAGCCATTGATTTCGGCCTTATTGTAGATGGTGCTGTAATTATTGTCGAAGCAACCCTCCACCATTTGGGATTACGAAAATCTATGCAGAGACTTACCCAACAGGAGATGGATGAAGAAGTTTTCCTGTCAGCTTCAAAAATCCGGGGAAGCGCAGCATTTGGGGAGATCATTATTCTGATCGTTTATATCCCGATTCTTACCCTTGCAGGAATTGAAGGCAAAATGTTTTCACCGATGGCTAAAACAGTAGGATTTGCGATTCTCGGGGCATTAATTCTTTCACTTACTTACATTCCGATGATGTGTGCATTATTTCTTTCAAAGAAAATTTCTTTCAAAGAAAATTTTTCAGATAAAATGATGAGCTGGCTGCAGAAAATATACCAGCCATTGTTACAGAAAGCCATTAAAATTAAATATACTGTTGTTGGAGTTACCGTTGCTTTATTCACCGTTTCATTATTTCTTTTCAGCAGAATGGGTGGCGAATTTATTCCGCAGCTTGAAGAAGGTGATTTTGCATTTCATTGTATTTTACCACAGGGTAGTTCATTAAGCCAGAGTATCGAAACCTCAATGCAGGCTTCCAGAATTATCAGACAGTTTGATGAAGTGAAAATGGTAGTCGGAAAAACCGGTTCAGCAGAGGTTCCGACAGATCCGATGCCACCTGAAGCGACTGATATGATTATTGTTTTAAAACCCCAAAAAGAATGGAAGTCGAAAAAATCTTACACTGAACTTGCAGATGAAATGACCGAAAAACTAGAGGTAATTCCCGGAGTTTTCTTTGAGAAAAACCAGCCGATCCAGATGCGTTTTAATGAATTGATGACAGGGATCCGGCAGGATGTGGCAGTGAAAATTTTCGGTGAAAATATGGATACACTTTCCGTGTATGCAGACAAAGTAAATAAAGTGATCCAAAGTGTTGACGGAGCAACCTCTCCCCAGGTAGAGAGGGTGAGCGGATTGCCTCAAATCAATGTAACCTACGACAGAACGAGAATGGCCAACTATGGTTTGAATGTGGAAGACGTAAACAATGTTTTGAGTACAGCATTTGCAGGGAAAAGCGCGGGCCAGATCTTTGAAAACGAAAGGCGGTTTGATCTCGTCGTAAGGTTAGACAGCCTGTACCGTACCAATATTGATGATGTGAATAATCTCATGATTCCTACCAATACGGGAATGCAGATTCCGTTGTCACAGGTTGCCAGTGTCGAATATAAACTCGGGCCTGCTCAGATCAGCCGGGAAGCCGGGAAACGTAGAATTGTAATCGGTTTTAATGTAAAAGGCCGGGATGTGGAAAGTGTAGTGGAAGATATTCAGAAAAAACTGACAAAAGAAATAGTGCTGCCCTCAGGATATTATTTCACTTATGGCGGGCAGTTTGAAAATTTAAAAGAAGCCAGCCAGCGTCTGATGATTGCCGTTCCGGTATCGCTTTTCCTTATTTTTATGCTGCTGTACTTCACTTTCCGTTCATTTAAACAGGCGACTTTAATATTCACAGCAATTCCGATGAGCGCAATTGGAGGAGTGTTTGCGCTTTTATTGCGGGGAATGCCCTTCAGCATCAGTGCAGGAGTCGGGTTTATCGCATTATTTGGAGTTGCGGTTCTTAACGGAATTGTTCTGATAGGAACTTTTAACCAACTTGAAAAAGAAGGGATGACAGATGTTATAAAACGGGTAATTGAAGGAACAAAAACCAGGCTGCGCCCCGTACTGATGACCGCAGTGGTAGCTTCTTTCGGATTTTTGCCTATGGCGGTGAGTACAAGCGCTGGTGCGGAAGTTCAGAAACCTTTGGCCACAGTAGTAATCGGAGGACTGATTTCTGCGACTTTTCTTACCTTATTTGTCCTGCCGATGTTGTATATCATCTTTAATTCAAAAATAAATATCAGAAGAAAAGTGATAGGAAAGCCTTTAACAATAGTGATTCTGTTTGGGTTTTTGCTACTGGGGCAAAGCGTAAATGCACAGAATTCAAAAGAACTGTCGTTAGAAGAAGCAATCGCGTTAATGCAGAAAAACAACCCGTCGATACAGTCAAAAGACCTTAATATACAATCGTCGGAGGCATTAAAACCTACAGCCAAAGAACTTCCGAAGCTGGATTTCAGTGCACAGCTCGGGCAATACAACAGCCCGAAATTTGACCAGTCATTTGCCATTTCCCAAACCATTCCGTTTCCCACTTTATTTAAAGCCAGAAAAGAATTGATTCAGGAAGAGGTCAAGAGCAAGAAAATCGAAAGGCAGATCACAGAAAATGAATTGGTAAGACAGATCAGAACCTATTTTTATCAGATTGAATATTTGCAGTTTAATCAGTCCAGGCTTCAGTACCTTGACAGTTTATACGGAGATTTCATACGGATTGCACTGGTCAGGTTTAAGGCCGGAGATATTAAGAAAATTGAGATTAATACCGCCGAAACACAAAAAGGGGAAATCAATCTCCTGCTTCAGCAGAATAAAGTGTATCTCGATAACGGATATCAGAATTTAAAAGTATTGTTGAATACTGACGAAGATGTTTCCGTTCCGGTTTCTCAGAATTATGAGCCTTTAAAAGTAAATTACCTTTTAGATAGCCTCACCATTGCCGGCCATCCCTCGATCATGATATATAAGCAGAATATGGAGGTTCTGGAAAAAAATAAAAATGTTGAAAAAGCCCAGGGCATGCCGGATTTCAGTATCGGGTATACCAACCAGTCGCTGATAGGTTTTCATACTTTAAACGGGCAGGAAAAGTATTTTGGAACCGGAAACAGGTTTAATTCGGTGAGTTTGGGGATTGCTATTCCGTTGACATTCGGAGCGACCAAAGCAAGAATAAAATCTTTGGACTACCAGAAACAGATGCAAGAAAACAATGCAAAGCTTCAACAGCAACAATTGGAAGCTCAACTAAAGAATTCGTTAAATCAGTATCAGCAGGATTTTCAGCAATACCAGTACTATGTAAACCAGGCGATTCCCAATGCTAAAAATATTGTAAAAGCGGCACAGCTTGGTTATAAGACGGGAGAAATCACTTATGTAGAATACCTCTTTGCATTACAGACTGCGACGAATATTGAGCTAAAATACCTCGAATCTATTCAGCAGGTCAACCAATCTGTCATTACTATCAACTCAATTATCAATAAATAAAATGAAACTAAAGCACAATATCATATATCTTATATTCCTTTCACTATTCATGATGAGTTGTGGTAAAAAAGAAGTCACACCGGAGGAAATCACTGATAAAAAGGAACAAAAAGAGGAGACTCTTAAAACTGTTGCCTCACTCACTGATGAGCAGATGAAGGCAGTCGGAATTACCTTGGGAACAGTGGAAATGAAGGAGCTTACCTCCACCATCAAAGCCAACGGCCTGCTGCGGGTACCGAATAATAATAAAGCAGCAGTCACGTCTCTGTACGGCGGGATCATTAAAACACTCAATGTTCAGGTAGGAAGCAGTGTAAAAAAAGGGCAGGTGATTGCTACGATTGCCAATCCTGAATTTATCCGGCTTCAGGAAAGCTATCTTACAACCAACAGCCAGATTATTTTTGCAGAACAGGAATACAGAAGACAGAAAGAGCTTTTTGATAATGATGCAGGAGCAAAAAAGAACCTTCAGAGTGCCGATTCGGAGCTTAAAACACTGAGAACAAAAAAAGCGTCTTTTTTGCACCAGCTGCAGATGATGGGAATAAACCCCGGAAATATCAGTAATGCCAGTATGAGGTCAGGTCTTGTCATCACTGCGCCAATCAGTGGAACAATCAGTGATATTGAAGCCCGGATCGGAAGCTATGTAGATGTTTCCTCCCCGGTTGCAGAAATTATAGACAATGGTTCCATTCATCTGGATCTGCAGGTTTTTGAGAAAGATCTTCCGAAAATGAGGGTAGGGCAGATTGTACATTTTAAGCTGACAAATAATCCTGAAACGGAATACGATGCAAAAGTATACAGCATCGGGTCATCATTTGAAAATGAAAGTAAGACAATTTCCGTTCATTGTGATGTTACAGGAAATAAAACAGGACTCATTGACGGGATGAATATCACCGGAATTGTGAGCCTTGATAAAAGTACAACTCCTGCGATTCCGAATGAAGCGATTGTTGAAGCTGACGGAAAGTTTTATGTGTTTGTTCGGACTGCGGAAAAGGCAGATGAACATGAAGCAGAAGGAAAAGCAAAAAAATATGCAGGAACCATCAATTTTGAAAAGATAGAAGTGGTGAAAGGTTCTTCCGATATGGGATACACCGCGATAACCCCGGTGAGCGAAATTGTTCCTGATGCTAAAATAGTGGTGAAGGGAGCATTCTTTGTCAATGCAAAGCTTTCGAATTCGGGTGAACACGAACACTGAAAATTAAAAAACTAAAATAAAAAATCTGCATTAAAATTCTATAAAACAATTGAATAGATAAAGTGCAGGTTTTTATTCCTAATTTAGAGTAGGCAACAAAATTTTTATAAGTAACAGATTATTTGAATCAGTATAAAAAATAAATTATGCTATTAAATAAAAAAATATCCGTTTGGTATTTCGTTCGTGAAATACAGCTTCAGGTTCTGTTTGTCTGTATATTTGCAGTATCTGTAGGGTTTTTAGATCTGCTTCCATGGTTTCGCAAAATATCACTTCCGTTAAACATTCCGGCACTTTTAGGAACTGCGGTATCCTTATTACTGGCTTTCCGTACCTCGCAATCTTATGAAAGATGGTGGGAAGCAAGAACGGTTTGGGGAGCTATTGTAAATGATTCCCGTACACTGGTCAGATTAATCCGGCAATTTCTGCCTACAGGATATGATGAGGAAATAAAAACACTGGCTGAAAGACAGATGATCTGGACGTATGCACTTGGAGAATCTTTAAGAAAATTACCTTTTTCAGAAAAAGTGCAGCAATATTTAGAGTTACACAATATGAAGGCGGCTAATATACCCAATGCTTTACTGGATGGGCATTCCGATCAGATTAAGACACTGTTAACTTCAAAATCCCTTTCCGATTTTCAGCAGATGCAGTTGAATGAAATAATCACCAGGCTTTGTGACAGCATGGGAAAATGTGAAAGATTAAAAAATACCGTTTTTCCAAGATCATACAGTATTTTACTGCATACTTTAATTTATGTGTTTGCTGTGACGCTTCCTTTTGGATTAGATGATTCTCAGTTGATCGTGGAGATTGGGATTACGGTATTGATTCCGGTCGTATTTATAGCCATAGAGAGAACATCTATTATCATGCAGGATCCGTTTGAAAATACGCCTGTTGATACTCCGATGACCTCCCTTGCGCAAACAATAGAAATTAATCTGAAACAGATGATTGGAGAACAGAATGTTTCTCCGAAAAAAGAAAATCCTTTATACTACGAAATGTAATATGTAAACTATAAATGATGAGTGAAACAAAAATACAGACCGTTTCGGCAGCGGCAAAGCATAAAAAAAATCTTGTGATTGTATTGTCTCTGAGCGGAGCTTATCTTGTCGCTGAGGTGATTGGCGGAATGATTACCCAGAGCCTTGCTTTACTGGCAGATGCTGCTCATATGCTTACCGATGTGGTAGGCTTGCTTCTTGCACTGATCGCCATTAAAATAGGAGAACGTAAAGCCAGTTCCACCAAAACATATGGTTATTACCGTACGGAAATATTAGCTGCCGTCATTAACGCGGTTGTACTTCTTGGAATTTCCGTATATGTTTTGTTTGAAGCCTATAAAAGATTCCAGGATCCGCCGGAAGTACAAAGTAAATCAATGCTGATCGTTGCAGGAATCGGGCTCGTCGTTAATATCATAGGAATGATGATCCTGAGGAAAGATTCCAGTGAAAGCCTGAATATGAAAGGTGCTTATTTTGAAGTGCTTTCAGACATGCTTACCTCTATTGGTGTTATGATTGCAGGGGTAATCATGTTTACCACCAATTGGTATTATGCCGATCCCATTATATCTGCTGCCATCGGATTGCTGATCTTCCCAAGGACATGGCACCTGCTGAAAGAAGCAGTCAATGTATTAATGGAAGGAGTTCCGAAAGATGTAGATCCTGAAAAATTACGTAAATTACTTGAACAAACTCCCGGAGTAGCAGGCATTCATGATCTTCATATATGGTCGCTTACATCAGGAGTAAACGCCATGAGTGTTCATGTAATTAAAGACAAAATGTTTCCTCAAAACGAATTGTTGAAAGACTTAACAGACCGGATAACGGTGAATTTTAAAATCAGTCATACAACGATCCAGATTGAAGAAGAAGGATATGAAGAAGGAGAAGTACATTCTTAGAATAAACAGAATAAAATGAAAAAAGACATCGAAAATAAACTCATTGATAAAAATACCAAGCCCACAAGCATGCGGATTCTGGTCTATGATTTTTTAAGTGCTCAGGAAATGGCCCTGTCATTATCAGAAATAGAAAATCATTTTGAAAATGCCGACAGAACTACCATCTACAGGACATTGAAAACATTTGAAGAAAAAGGAATTGTCCACAGCATACAGGAAAATACAACCACAAAATATACACTGTGTCATGACGGTTGTGATGAAAATACACACAAAGACTGGCATCTCCATTTTTACTGTAAAATATGCAGACAGACCACCTGCAAGGAAGATATTTCTTTTCCTGAGCACATCCATACCGATTTCAGAATTGATGAAATAAGGCTTTTTGCCAAAGGGATCTGTGAAAACTGTCTTGAAAGTTTGCAATAGCATTGCAGTGGTTTTAAAACTAATTTTGATTAAAATTATCAGTTATGGAAGAATGTTGTAGTACAAAACCCCAAAAAGAGCACAGCCATTTAGAAGGAGATGGCCACGATCATGACCACAGTCATTCTCATGATACAGGAGATCAATCGGTTTTTCAGATGTTTTTTCCTGCAATAATCTCTTTTATAATATTAATCTCAGGAATCACTTTAGATCAGTATATAAAACCTGATTGGTTTGCAGGCTGGGTTCGTATCTTTTGGTATGGTATTGCTTATATTCCTGTGGGGTTTCCCGTTTTGAAAGAAGCATATCAAAGCATTATCCGGAGAGATGTTTTCTCAGAATTTTTCCTGATGGGAATTGCTACAGTAGGAGCGTTTGCTATCGGAGAATATCCGGAAGGTGTTGCCGTAATGTTGTTTTATTCCGTGGGAGAAGTTTTTCAGGCCATGGCGGTTACAAGAGCAAAAAGTAATATTAAATCTCTGCTCGACCAGCGTCCGGATGAGGTGACAGTTTTAAAAGACGGGCAGCCTCAAACCGTAAAAGCTGAAAAAGTAAATATCGGAGAGATTATTCAATTGAAATCCGGAGAAAAACTAGGTTTAGATGGTGAATTACTCTCCGAAAAAGCATCATTCAATACGGCCGCATTAACAGGTGAGAGTAAGCCCGATACAAAAATAAAAGGAGAAGCTGTTCTGGCGGGGATGATCAACCTGAATACTGTGAGCCAGGTGAAAGTAACCACCGCCTACAAAGACAGCAAGCTGAGCAAGATCCTGGAATTGGTTCAGAATGCAACGGCACAAAAAGCACCGACCGAATTATTCATCAGGAAATTTGCAAAAGTATATACCCCGATTGTCGTATTTTTAGCGATAGGAATCACTTTCCTGCCTTATTTTTTTGTAGCCGATTATCAGTTCAGAGACTGGCTGTACAGGGCGTTGATATTCCTGGTGATTTCATGTCCGTGTGCGTTGGTGATTTCCATTCCTTTAGGATATTTTGGAGGAATCGGTGCCGGAAGCCGGAACGGGATCTTATTTAAAGGAAGCAATTTCCTCGATACCCTTGCAGGAATCCAGAATGTAGTAATGGATAAAACAGGAACCATGACGGAAGGTGTTTTCAAAGTTCAGGAAGTAGATTTTAAACCTGAATTTGATAAAAATGAAATCCTCGGTCTGGTTAATGCCCTGGAAAGTAAAAGTACACATCCCGTGGCCACTGCCATTCATCATTATGCCGGAGAAATCAACCATTCAATCCCGTTGGAAAATGTAGAAGAAGTGGCCGGACACGGGTTGAAAGCAATGATCAACGGAAAAGAATTATTGGTTGGGAATTTTAAGCTGCTGGATAAATTGAATATCACCTATGATATAAAGCCTGAAAATATTGTTTACACTCTGATCGCTGTGGCGTACGATAAAAAATTTGTAGGCTGCCTTACGATTGCAGACAGCATCAAAGCCGATGCTCAATTAGCCATTAATAAATTAAAGGCACTCAATGTAAAAACGACCATGTTGAGCGGAGATAAAACTTCAGTTGTAAAATATGTTGCAGATACCTTGGGAATTCAGAATGCCTACGGAGATTTACTTCCGGAAGATAAGGTGAATAAAGTACAAGAGATCAAAGCAAAAAATGAAACCGTCGCATTTGTCGGTGATGGAGTCAATGATGCTCCGGTAGTTGCTTTAAGTGATGTGGGAATTGCCATGGGCGGATTAGGAAGTGATGCCACCATTGAAACCGCCGATGTTGTCATTCAGGATGATATGCCAGGTAAAATTCCTATGGCTATTAATATCGGTAAACAGACCAAAAAAATTGTCTGGCAGAATATTATCCTTGCTTTCGCTGTAAAAGCAGTGGTTTTAGTTCTCGGAGCAGGCGGTCTCGCAACCATGTGGGAAGCTGTATTTGCAGACGTGGGAGTAGCTTTGCTGGCCATTTTAAATGCAGTAAGAATACAGCAGATGAGGTTTTGATAAGAGGGATTTTTTAATTTTGGCTAAAATGCTAAAAAGAAAAAATATGCTTCATCTGCGGGCAAAAATAATCACAAACAATTTTATCGCAGATAAAATCCTGGCGCCTTAAACAGCATTTCATTATCAACTCTGCGTCTTTGCGTTTAACAAAAAGATTTACCAACCATGATATTTGCAAAAGCTCCCTGGAATCCCAGTGGGGCTTTTGTTTTCTCTCAACGCTCAACCGAAAAGATCAATGACTTTCATCATAAATCAGGCTTACAATCATTTTGAATAGTATATTTGTAGTACAGAATTAATCATTGAAGTTTTTCATGTCCATATTCCTCATTTTTGCTATTGCAGTACGCCCGGTATTGCCATTGGTGAATTATGCGGTAAACTATGATTATATAGTCAAAAACCTGTGCGAAAACAGGAATATTCCCCAATCAACATGTAAAGGGAAATGCTATGTTGCAAAGGAGCTGGCTAAAACAGAAAAGCAATCGAATAATTCCCGGACGATCAAAATTTCCGTACTGGATGTCTTTCTTTCCAACGAAATTCTTTCATTCTCACATAAACATGAATCTGATATTTTAATTAAAACACTCAATATCGGATATTTTAATTTTCATCTTTCAGAATATTCCACCCGGATATTCCATCCGCCTTTAGCTTAATTCTTAATACTGGTTATTTCACGCCTTGAAGCAGCATTGTATTTCTTTGCTAAGTGTTAACGCCTTTGTGCCCCTAAAATCATTTAGTACATTAAAAACCCTTGTTTGGCTTTGCGTGGAAATAATTGAGTCTAAATCAATAGGTTCTATTCAAATCATTATTAATTTCAATTTATATTTAAAATGAAATCTAAAATTATCTTGACAGCTTTCCTGTCAGTATCATTGCTTTCCTGTGCTCAGGAAACACCTAAAGTAAAGCATAAAAAGAGCATGGATGCTCCAAAGGAGAATCTTAAGAACATAAAAGTGGTGAATGCAGAAGACCCTATATGTCATATGAAAACCGCCGATTATTTAAAATTTACGGCAACCTATAAAAATAAAACGTATGGTTTTTGCAGTGCTTCCTGTAAGAATGAATTCAACAAAACCCCTGAAAAATATGCCAGGAAATAAAAAAGAAAATAAAAGCGTAAAAAGCAGGATAATCATTCCGATTGCTGTGATTGCATTGATCTTTTTAGGAGTTGGGTTCGGGATGAGCTATTTTAAAAAGAGCCTTTATACGGTAATGAAGGTCCCTGATTTTAAACTTACGGATCAGAATAATAAAAAGGTCACGAATAAAGATATGCTTGGGAAAGTATATCTGGTGGAGTTTTTTTTCAGCAAATGCCCTACAATCTGCCCGATTATGAACAGCAATATGAGAGCGATTGAAGATGAGATCAATAATCCTGAATTTGGAATCATCTCAATAAGTATTGATCCTTTGAATGATACTCCTGAAGTTTTAAAGCAGCATGCTAAAAGAATAGGTGTAAAATCTCCGAACTGGCATTTCCTAACGGGTGACAGGGATTATATTGGAAATCTGGCAGACCGTTTCAATATCTATGTAGGTGATGAAAACGATGAAGGTGAAAGCCTGAATCACAGTGGAATGATTGCATTGGTAGATCAGGAAGGGAATATCCGCTGCAGGTATAATAAAGACAATATGCCGATTCTGTATTATTCAGGATTAAACTATGAAGACCCTGAAGGCAAAACAACAAATCTTACCGGAAAATACCATCCGGACCGGGAAAAGCTGATTGAAGATATTAAGAAATTATTGAAATAAAAAAATGAAACAGGATATAAAGATTACATTCTGATTTCCGGTTTCCTTTCAGAAAAAGTGTTAAACCATAAATACAAAACATTATGAAGATTATGAAAATAGCTGCATTAACCGCAGTTTTTGCAGCGCAGTTTGCTTTTGCACAATTTAAACAGACCCCGCTGCCTTATGCATATAATGCTTTAGAAGGTTCTATTGATGCCCAGACAATGGAAATTCATTATACGAAACATGCCGCAGGCTATGTAACCAATCTGAATAAAGCCATTGCCGGAACTCCACAGGAAAAAGAAAGCTTATTTCAGATTCTTTCCAAAGTTTCTACATTAAGCCGTGTCATCAGGAATAATGCCGGCGGGCACTACAATCACGAACTTTTCTGGACGATGCTTACACCTGAAAAAAATACCCGGCCATCAGCAAAACTATTGAAAGCGATTAATGAAACTTTCGGAAGCTTGGAGGCTTTTAAAGAGAAAATGAGCAAAGCCGGGGCAGACCGTTTTGGTTCTGGATGGGCATGGCTGTCTGTAGACAAAAACGGGAAATTATTTGTCTCTTCTACTCCAAACCAGGATAATCCTCTGATGGATGTTGTTGAAGAAAAAGGAACTCCGGTTTTAGGAATCGATGTCTGGGAGCATGCTTATTATCTGAAATATCAGAATAAAAGAGCCGACTATCTTGCGGCAGTCTGGAATGTGCTGAACTGGAAATCAGTAAGTCAGAGATATGAAGATGCTTTAAGCAAAAAATAATTTCATGAATTTAATTTGCAGCATATTCCTCACTTTTTATATGGTGGTCAGGCCCCTGATCCCTATGATGGAGTATGTTGCAGATTATGATTATATCGCAAACGTTCTGTGTATCAATAAAAGCAGGCCCGAGCTTCATTGTAACGGGAAATGTTACCTGGGCAAAGAGCTGGCAAAAACCAATGATACCGGATCTTCGCCTTTAAACAAAACAAAAAATTCAGGGCAGAAAATTCTTGATATTTACATCCTTCCTGAAATCACAGAAATTCAGAATGCAAAAGACCTTTTGTTTTTAAATTTCATTTTTATCTACAAAACAGATTACTCATTTCTGTTCCTGAAACACATTTTCAGGCCCCCGGTTTTTTAAGTTACCTTATATTTTAATCACAAAAAACTCTTGTGTCTTTAAAAAATTGAGTATTTCAATATTCAAAAAGCATTTCTATTGCACAGACTCAACACGTATTTAATTTAAAAAATCAACAATGAAAATTTATAAATTTTTATCACTATTCCTTATTACCATTACTTTATTACCCCTTTTATCATGCCGGAATAACGATGATGAAGATCTGCAGAATGTTTCTTCGGGAAACCTTCAGATAAAATTTGAAAACGGCTTTAATAACCTTGGGGATATTGTCTTAAACCAGACGACACAAACTTCTTCCAATGGCCAGAAACATCAGTTTTCAGCATTAAAATATATGATCAGCAATATCAGCCTGATTGATGAAAAAGGAAACGAATTTAAATACAATGATAATAATCCGGATAAAGGAGCTTTTATTGTAGACCAGGCAGATGCCGTAGCAGGAATTGTATACCTGAATTTAAATGAAATTCCTAAAAGCAATTACAAAAAAATAAAATTCGGATTGGGAATCAGTCAGAACGCTTATTTGCTCGGGCAGAACGGGCAGGCTGAATTCTGGAACAAAGCCAAGGCCAAAGGAATGTCGTGGTCATGGGCTGCCGGCTATGTTTTCGTAAAGCTCGAAGGAAAATACGGAACACCATCAGCCGATACAGAATTCATGAATCATACCGGAAATATGGGAAATGTTTCAGCGAATAATACCCCCGACCTGTACAGGGAAATTACATTGGATCTGCCTATAACAGCAAGAGTAACGGAGACTATTACACCTTCGATTCATATTCTGGCAGATTTAAACCAGTATTTAAGCGGAGATACTTCACTTACATTGTCTGCTGCAAACGATATGATGATGGGATCAGGCCCGCATCTGGTCAATGTGACCAATAACCTTACTAAAATGTTTAAAGTAGATCACGTTCACAATGATTAAAATCAGGATAGTATTGAATTTAATATTGGTTGTTACCGTGTTTCTGATTTCGGTATCATGTTCGGATGAAGTGATTGAACCTCTGGGAAAAGATGAAGTATATCAACTTCAGTTTCCATCTTATTTTCCTGAGATGAGTATTGATCAGGCTGGAAATCCGGTCACAAAAAATGGTGTAGAGCTGGGGCGGAAATTATTTTATGAAGGCAGGCTTTCCCGGAATAATACCATTTCATGCGGCTTCTGCCACATTCAGGAAAATGCGTTTACCCATCACGGGCATACCGTGAGTCATGGAGTAGATGACAGGATAGGAATCAGAAATGCTCCACCAATCCAGAATATGGCATTTTTAAAACGGTATATGTGGGATGGTGTTATTCATAATCTGAATGAGCAGCCGATTATTCCGATTACGGATGTAAATGAAATGGACGGTTCGATGCCGGAAGTTATTTCCAAATTAAGCTCAGATAGTCAATATAAAAAGCTCTTCAAATCTGCTTATGGAGATGAAAATATAACGGGTGAAAGAGTTTTAAAAGCTTTATCACAGTTTATGATTACCATGATCTCAGCCGGTTCCAAATATGATCACTACAGACAGGGAAAAGAGGCGCTGACTTCACAGGAATCCCAGGGAATGGCCTTATTCCGGCAGAAATGTGCTTCCTGCCACAGCGGAGAATTATTCACCGATGAAAGCTTCAGGAATACGGGGATGTACTACAATATCCAGTTTAAAGATGCCGGACGTTATAGAGTGACCCTTGATCAGAATGACTGGATGAAGTTCAGGGTGCCAAGCCTGAGAAATGTGGAATATACAGCACCATATATGCATGACGGCAGATTTTACAGCCTGGAGGCAGTGCTCAACTTTTATTCGGATAATGTAGAAGATCATGCGAATCTCGATCCGCTCCTTAAACAGAACGGGCATATAGGAATTCCGATGAACAGCCAGGAAAAACAATTGATCATTGCTTTCCTGAAAATATTATCGGATAAAAGTTTTATCACCAATCCAAAATTCTCAGAATAAATTGTACTGAACATGAAAAATCTAATTTTCACGCTATTTGCTCTGTTGTTCAATACAGCTAAAGCCAATATGATCAAAGACAGTATTGAAATTCAGAATCATGATTTCAATCCCGTTATATTATTTAATGATGACTGTGATGCGTGCGGTTGCGCTGCAGGAAATGGTTCATCGGGATTTGAATCCTTACTGAACCCTCAGTTTATAGGGATCAAATATTTTGCCCAGCATTATAAAGCTAAAGAAAACCTGTTTGTAAAAGATTTAACGCAGGATCAGTATTTCAATACCATTCAGTTGTGGGGAAAAATTCCGGTCACTCAAAAGCTGAGTGTTTATACAAGCCTGCCGTTTCATTTTCATGAGAAAAAAACAATGCAGGGCAATATCAGGATCAACGGAATCGGGGATTTAAGTCTGATGGGAATTTATCAGCTGTTGAATTCCAAAGATTCATTTCATCAGCTAAATGGTGGTTTCGGACTCAAAGTCCCGCTAGGAAAGTTTGATGAAAAAGGAATCTCCGGAACCAATCCTAGCTTCCAATTGGGAACCGGAAGTTGGGATTATCAGATGGTTTTGAATTATAAATACCAGAAAAATAAGACGGCTCTGCTTTTCAATACGGAATATACCATTAAAACAGAAAATAAGAAAAATTACAGGTTTGGAAATCAATGGAATTATGCTGTGACCGGATTTTATCAGCTGTACAAAACGGATGATATTATTTTTTCAGGAAAGACAGGATTGCAGGGAGAAGTTTATGACCGGAATAAACAATTTGATGAAACCTTGCCGGATACAGCGGGCAGTAGCCTTTATGGAAAGCTGGGTTTTGAGGCGGCTTACAGAAAATGGAGTATGGGAAGTGAAATAATGCTTCCGCTTTATACCCAATTGGCCGGCGGAGGTATCGAAGCAAGATCCCGGTTTTCTGTTTTTATCAATTTTGGAATTTAATATTTAAAAAAATCTGAAATTGAAGTAACGCAAAGTTTTATTTGGAAGACGACTGATTTAAGAGGCTATGTTTTTGATTAAGCTTATGGAAAAAACACTTCATTAAATCAATTTTTAATTGATTTATTCTTTGCTCTCCTTAAATATTGGAGAAGAAAATAAAACTTTGCGTTAATAAATTACACGAGTTGTTGCAAATTTCGATATTTATTTCATTGAAAATCAAATTTTTATATGGTGTATTGTTTATCTCCGGAATTTTCTATCTTTGTCGCAATCTGGTGAGCCATAAAAAGCGCTTAAAAGGGAATCCGGTGAAAATCCGGAACAGACCCGCTGCTGTAAGCTCCACACTAAAGTTTTTGAAGAATATATATCCACTGTTTTTTAATGGGAAGGATTTCAGAAACGGAGTAAGTCAGAAGACCTGCCAGAAGATTTAACGTTTGACGCTTTCGTGGAATAAAGCTTAGGACAATAATGATTCTGTGCAGTTACAGCTGTGCCATGTCATTGTTTTTCTCATATCCATTAGCGTCATCATTATCCCCAATGAGCTAATGGTGACAAACTACACTTTACGATACAATAAAGCTTTTATCACAATGTTTGTGGTAATGGCCCAGCTCTTTTTTTGTCAGTCGAAGGATACGATCAAAGAGCATATGATCATTCCTGTAAGCATTCAGAAAAAGAATTTTAAAGAGATTCTCCCGGCTCAGATGTTATCAGGTGAACAGCTGGAAAGACTCAACAGCCAGTCTGTAGCAGATGCACTGCGTTATTTTGCCGGAATTCAGATCAAGGATTACGGCGGAATCGGTGGTTTGAAAACAGTGAATATCCGGAGCATGGGAAGTCAGCATGTAGGTGTTTTTTATGACGGAATCCAGATCGGAAATGCACAAAACGGAGTGGTCGATCTGGGAAGATACTCTCTTGATGATCTTGAGGAAATTTCTTTATACAACGGGCAGAAAAGTGAAATTTTCCAGCCTGCTAAAGATTTCGGGTCTTCAGGGTCCATTTATTTACAACCTAAAACTCCAGGTTTTAAAGGAAACAGGAAAACCAATCTGGTACTGAAATTTAAAAATTCTTCGATCGATTTATTTAACCCTTCATTTCGTTTGGAACAGAAAATATCTGGGAAAATATCGGCAAGCTTCAGCTCTGAATTTTTGCAGAGTGACGGAATTTATAAATTCAGGTATAAAAAGAAATACCCTGATGGCGAAATAGCCAATGATACGATTGCCAGAAGGTTTGACTCGGATATTACTTCAAAACGTTTTGAAACCAGCCTTCATAGTGATATCAAAGACGGAAGCTGGACAGTGAGGGGATACGGATATCTGTCTGACCGTGGAATTCCCGCAGCGATTGTCAATAACCGTTTTGGAGGAAGAGGGCAGCGGCTGAGGGATAATTCTTATTTTGTTCAGGGAAGTATCAGGAAAAAACTTTTCCCGAAATTCGAGACCCAGCTTAAAGCTAAATTTGCTTACGACTATACCTTCTATGCGGATACGCTCTCTACAGAAACTA
The DNA here is from genome assembly GCF_000282115.1 of Chryseobacterium populi. Taxonomy (GTDB): domain Bacteria; phylum Bacteroidota; class Bacteroidia; order Flavobacteriales; family Weeksellaceae; genus Chryseobacterium; species Chryseobacterium populi. The sequence continues at coordinate 163,932 of NZ_AKJY01000002.1, read as the reverse complement.
CTTATCCGGTCCGGAATACATACATCCAGAGAGAAGTTTATATTTCCTCATCCAATCTGTATTCCATTACTTCCAATTGGGATGTAAGTGGCAGTATAGATTTTCAGTACAATAACCTTGATGCAGACCTGGTTAATTTCTCTTATCCCACCCGCTATACTTCGCTTGCAGCCTTTGCGACCACTTATCAATGGGGGCGGTTCAAATTTTTAGGAAGTGTTCTGGGAACTTTTGTTCATGAAAATGTAGAGAAAAATTCAAAATCTCCTGATAAAACAGAATGGACTCCGTCTGCATTTTTGTCGTATCAGCCATTGGGCTCCAAAGATCTTACAATAAGGGCTTTTTACAAAAGAATATTCAGGATGCCTACTTTCAATGACCTGTATTATACTGTGATTGGAAATGTAGCTCTTAAACCTGAATTTACCAATCAGTATAACCTGGGATTTACTTATGAGAAAACATTTAAAAATCCGGTTTTTAAAGGGATTTATGCCAAAATAGACGGCTATTTCAATAAGGTGGAAAACAAAATCATTGCTGCCCCTACCGGAAACCTGTTCCGTTGGATGATGCTGAATCTTGGAAGTGTAGAAATTCTAGGAACAGACATTCATGTACAGACCCAGCTGGATTTTGGAGACGTAATCCTGAGGCCACAATTGAATTACACCTATCAGCGTGCGAGAGATTTTTCAGACAGAAGTGAATCCTATTTCGGAGATCAGATTCCCTATACACCGTGGCATAGTGGAAATTTCACAATGATGACAGATTATAAAGACTGGAGCTTCAATTATAGCTTCGTGTATATCGGGGAACGGTATGACGGGCAGCAGAACAATATTCAGTACAATTATATCCAGCCCTGGTATACCCATGATTTATCGGTTCAGAAAAAAATCAAATGGAATACCCATGAATTTAAAGCCAGTCTTGAAGTCAATAATATTTTCAATCAATATTATGATGTGGTTCTGAACTATCCAATGCCTGGCAGAACCTTTAAACTCATTGTAAACTTTACCCTATGAAAACAGTAAATATCATCCTCCTTGCCTGCCTCTTTATGCTTCTGTATTCCTGCAGAACAGATGAATACATTACCCGGGAAGAAAAGGAAGAAGGTCTTGCCCAACCTGAAAACACAGCAATCAAAGGTTTTTATCTTTTGAATGAAGGGAATATGGGAAGTAATAAATGTACTCTGGATTTCTTTGATTACACCACCGGTACCTATCACCGGAATATCTATGCAGAAATCAATCCTAATGTGGTAAAAGAACTGGGCGATGTAGGGAATGATATCCGGATTTACGGAAGCAAACTTTATGCTGTAGTCAATGTTTCCAACAAAATAGAGGTGATGGATGCCAGAACGGCGAAACGGATTAAAACCATTCCGTTACAAAACTGCAGGTATATTACTTTCAAAAACGGAAAAGTATATGCCAGCAGCTATGCAGGCCCGGTAGTTTTGGATCCGAATGCACCGATCGGAAAAGTGGTGGAGATTGATACCGTTTCCCTTTCCATTGAACGGGAGGCCACAGTGGGATATCAGCCTGAAGAAATGGAGATTGTAGGGAACAGGCTTTTCGTAGCCAACTCGGGCGGATATAAATTTCCCAATTATGACAGGACGGTTTCTGTGGTGGACCTGAGTACTTTCACGGAAACAAAAAAGATCGATGTTGCGATCAACCTTCATCATATTAAAAAGGATAATTACGGAGACCTGTATGTAACTTCAAGGGGAGATTATTATACCGTTCCGTCCAGTTTATATCTGGTGGATGCTGCTACAGGAACTATAAAAAAGAACTTTAATATTGCTGTCAGTGAAATAACGATCGTGAATGATAAACTCTATTATTACGGGAACGAATTCAATTACAACACTCACTCTTACACCAAATCCTTCGGGATTATTGATGTGAAAACCGAACAGGTCATTTCTAATAAAATTGTTGATCAGGAATATGCCGATGCTATAAAAACACCTTACGGAATTGCCGTAAACCCGATCACCGAAGACATTTACCTCACCGATGCCCGGAACTACGTATCCACCGGGTTTGTATATTGTTTTGATAAAGACGGCCACTTCAAATGGAAAACCGAAGGCGGAAATATCCCGGCTCACTTCACCTTTTTGTATAAATAAAATTGAATCCAAGACATGGAAAAAAATAGAGTAAAAATTCTGAAAATTGCTGCCCTGGCTTTTCTTTTAATAGGACCGGCAGCCTGTAAAAGCGATGACGACGATATCAATAACGGAAACATATCTTTTGATGGCCTCAAAGATTCCTATACCGTCGACCGTTTCAAAGTTTTGAATATCGCACCGAATGTTACCGGTAAGCTTACCTGGAGTATCAACGACGCTGTCATTTCTGAAGATGCTGAGCTGGATTTTATCAGTCCTTACAGTGATACCTATCCACTCACTCTAAAGATTGAGAATAATGGTATGGTGAAAACCTATAAATCCACTATTATAGTAAAGCAGGAAACGGGAACTTACAGCAGGTATATTTCCAATGTATTTGATTTTCGGCCTGCAGTAGGGCAGTTTACCAATGAAGTTCCTGAATATGCAGCAGGAAATACCTTCAGCCAGTTGCTTCAGAAGGCTAAAGAATCTTTGGTGGGATCCAATTCTACAATGGTCACATTAGGCGGTTTCGGAGGTTACGTTGTCTTTGGTTTTGACCATACGATCCCGAATATGGATGGAAGAGATTTTAAAATCCTGGGAAATGCATTCTGGGGAAATGATGCGAATGATCCCCGTTCCGGATCCTGTGAACCGGGAATTATTATGGTAGCTTATGATAAAAATAAAAATGGGAAACCTGATGATAACGAATGGTACGAGATTGCCGGAAGCGAATATTTTAAAAATACAACGGTTAAAAACTACAGCATCACCTATTTCAAACCGGATGAAAACAAACCGGCTGTTCCGGGAGCTGATCCGTGGCAGGCAGATGTAGAATATATCAAATGGCAGGATAACCTGGGGAATAACGGCTTTAAAACTAAAAATGCTTTTCATGCCCAAAGCTATTACCCATTATGGCTTTCTGAGACTTCTTATGTTCTTACGGGAACGAAAATAAAAAACAATTTTTACGATCAGAGCGGGAATGGTTCCTATTGGGTAGGGAAATCCTATGAGTTCGGATATGCCGATAATGCCCCGAATAATGATGGAGCTTCTGATATCGATATTTCCTGGGCGGTTGATAAGAGCGGAAGTTATGTAAAACTGCCGGGTATTGATTTTGTGAAAGTATATACCGGAATCAATCAGGAAGCCGGCTGGCTGGGCGAAGTTTCTACAGAAGTGGGCGGAGCTTATGATTTACATCTGCATTAAAAACAAAACCTTAATATAAATTTCTTTAAAAATTATTTACAATGAAAAAGATTTACCTTTTAACGCTACTGTTGCTGTTTGCATTTTTTACAAATGCACAGGTTACAGTGCAGGGAGTACCTCGAAATGACATCAAGGAAAATCCTGCAAAAAAATTACAGCTTAAAAATGCTGCAACGGTAACCAACTTTTCCGATATCCAGTATTGGGTAGGTACCGGAACCAACCAGGCTGCCTTTGTCGTACAATGGAATGACAGCAAAAATCCGGATGCTCTGGTCTGGGGTTTCAAATGGAACGGAACCGCTACCGGAGAAGATATGATGAAAGCTATTGCAAAAGCGGATCACAGACTGTTTACATTACTATACCAGGGAACCCAGTTCGGAACTGCCATCGGAGGTTTGGGATATGATTTAAACGGGCAGGGAACCAACGCGCTTTATAAAAACGGGAATACCTCTTCTCCACTGTATCCGGTAGATGGCATCGTGAATACGACAGCTTATGACTTTGACAGCTATACATCAGCAGACATCAATGATCATTGGCAATCCGGATGGACTACAGGATACTGGTCTTACTGGGTGAAAGATCCTACAAATGCTGATTTCGGATATTCAGGGGTGGGAGCGAGCAGCCGTGTTTTACAGAACGGTTCCTGGGATGCATGGAATTTTAATCCTGGAATGAATTCTGTACCGATCGCTTCTACCCTGACACCGGCAACTTCTCCTTCACTTTCTTCATTAACCAATTTTACAGACGGTTATTTTATGGTAAACGAAGAATGGTTCGGGCATACCAACGGTTCCGTCAATTTTATCGGCAATAACGGACAGATTGATTACCGGGTGTATAGCAATGTCAATAACAATCATGCATTTGGAGCGACAACACAATACGGAACGATCTATGGAGATAAATTTTATTTTGTTTCAAAACAGGCTGCGGACGGTGGAGATACCCAATATACGCCGGGTGGAAGACTGGTTGTGGCAAATGCTGCAACGATGCAAAAGATTGCAACATTCAATTCAATCGGTGGTGGAGACGGAAGATCTTTTGTGGGAGTAAATGCTCATAAAGGTTACATCGGAACTTCCAATGGAATTTATTTATTTGATATAGATAATTTACAGGTTGGGAACCTGATTCCTACTACAGGAGGCGGAAGCCAGTATGCAGGACAGATCGGAAATATGATCCGTACCTCACAGTATGTTTTTGCTGTAAAACAATCAGCCGGAATATTGGTTATCAATCCGAATACCCACACGGTTACCCATACCATTTCAGGAAGTTTCCATTCTATTACACAGGCTAAAGACGGAAGTATCTGGGCGATTCAAGACCAGAAGCTGGTGAATATTAATCCTGTTACTTTTGTGACAACGGAATATCCTATTCCTGTTACCAAATATCTAGGTTCATGGGGTGCCTGGAATGCAGGAAGTTTTACCTACAGTAGTCAACAAAATGCATTGTATTGGCTCAATTCTGTTAACAGTTTCGTTTCCGGGGCACAGATTATAAAATTTGATGTGACAACAAAAACGATCAATGAAAACTTTGCTGTACTTCCGGGGCAGACAGGTACTTACAAGCAGATTCCTTATGGAGCGGCATTACGTGTAAACCCGGTTACAGATGAGTTAATTGTAAATACTACAGAAAGTGGTTTCGCTGCACATTATCAGAAAAACTGGATTCATACTTTCAGCAATACCGGAGCTCTACTCAATACTAAAACCCTGACTGATTATTACTGGTTCCCTGCTCTTGCAGTATTCCCGGATAGCAGTGCTCCTGTCATCAGCAATACATTCCCATCACAGGTTATGGTGAACAATGTAACGGTGATTGATTTGAAAACAGTGGTTTCCGATGCAGATAATTTATCTTCAGCCATTGTAAAAGCTGTGGAATCAAATAGCAATGCTTCTATTATTTCAGCAGTGATCAATGCCAATGACGAATTGGTTTTAACTCCACAGGCTACAGGAACTGCAACCGTAACGATAAGCTTTAATTCAAACGGGAAATTAGTTGAAAAATCCCTTGCCGTTAATGCAAGTGTTTCCACATTAAGTACGGTTGAGGTGAAAAAACTGGAATTCAGTATTTATCCGAACCCTGCGTCAGAAACTATTAATATCAAGACTCAGGATAAAGTTTCAGGTATTACAATTTATGATGCTTCCGGCAAATTAGTAAATGCTCCGTTCAGCAATGGGCAAATCAATGTAAGCATGCTTCCGAAAGGAGTATATATTTTGAGAGCGGTAACCGACAAGGCAGTGTATCAGCAGAAGTTTATTAAACACTAAGGATATTTCAGAAAGAATTTGTTCTTTAAATAATGAGATGATAAAACCCCTTTGCTTTCAATAGTAAAGGGGTTTTTGTAGATCTGAATAACTGTGTTCAATTAATCCTGTTTATTAGTCTTCTGTCCTTTAATATTGGGTAAAAATGCTGTGATGATTCCCATCAATGGAAGGAATGCACAGATTTTAAAGACATATTCAATGCTGGTGTCATCGGCAACGGCTCCCAATACAGCAGAACCGATACCGCCCATTCCAAACATGAAACCGAAAAATAATCCGGCTACCAAGCCTATTTTATCAGGCATAAGGTCTGTTGCATAGACTAAAATGGCAGAAAATGCTGATGCAATGATCAATCCGATGATAACAGCAAATATAATGGTCCACATCAAAGGAAGATAAGGAAGGCAAAGGGTAAATGGAGCCGCTCCCAGAATGGAGACCCAGATAATTTTCTTCCGGCCGTATTTATCACCCAATTTTCCTCCTAAAATAGTTCCCACTGCAACTGCTGCAAGAAACATGAATAAATACAGCTGGGAATCTTTTACCGAAATATGGAACTTATCAATCAGGAAAAAAGTAAAATAATTCGTCATGGATGCCAGATAAATGTACTTTGAAAATACCAGAGCCAATAAAATCGTAATAGAAAATAAAACTTTTTTTCGTGATAACGGTATATGAACAACCAGGTCTTTGTGCTTTGCTGTTTTTCTGAAAGCCAATCTTTCTGCATACCAGTTCCCGATTCTCCACAGCAGAATGATCCCAATAAATGCGGCAATGGCAAATAAACCTACATATCCCTGGCCTAACGGAAGAACAATCAGGGCAACCAGTAAAGGGCCAATAGCGCTTCCTGAATTACCACCTACCTGGAAAATAGATTGGGCCAATCCTTTCTGCCCGCCGGAAGCCATCTGAGCAACCCTGGAAGCCTCAGGATGAAAAACTGAAGAGCCCATCCCGATCAGCCCCACTGCAATAAGGATTACATAGTATTGATGAGCTGCTGCCAGAAGCAATAAGCCGGCCATTGAAAGAGTCATTCCTATAGCGAGAGATCTTGGGTTTGGTTTTTTATCGGTATAAATACCAACAAATGGCTGCAGAATTGAGGCAGTAAGCTGAAATACTAATGTGATGATCCCGATCTGGGCAAACGATAACTTAAACTCGCCTTTCAGAATAGGATACAATGAGGGAATGGTTGATTGGATCAGGTCATTTAAAAAATGGGAAAAACTGATCATAAATAAAATCGGATACACAATTTTAGTCGTGTCAATAGTTGCGGTCTTTATATTTTCCATAAAATTACAGTTGTGATTCATCATGTCATCAGATGAATTTTATTAAAATTTTTTGATTTCTAATATTGCTTTTCAACAATTTTTTGTGCCGTCAATGCAGCATTGTCAGGATCTTTGTCTGCGATATACTGATAAAGGTCGGTATGAATTTTCTGGGAAGCTTTGAAAGAATCTGTACTGTTGTTATGGCTGCTTTCATAAGTTCTCAGTACATGTTTGCTTGCTATTTTATAGATTTCTTTCAAAAGGGGATTCCCACAGGCTTCTGCGATGGCAACGTGAAAATTAATGTCGGTCTGGTAGCACTCCAATGCCTGGTTTTCTTCAGCCAGTTTAGCCCTTAAATCCAGATAAGATTTGATGATCTTTAATTCTTTCTTTGTATGATGAATGGCTGCCCTTGCTGCAATTTTTGCTTCAAGAAGAGACCGTACTTCAAATACTTCTTCAATCTGGGCTCTGTTCATCCGGGTCTCCAGTGATTCCTGAATATTTTTAGAAACCACAAATGTTCCCACTCCTTGTTGAACGCTCAGTATTCCTTTGATCGATAGTATTTTTATGGCTTCACGAATGCTGGAACGCCCGACACCATACATTTTCATGAGCTCTGGTTCGGTAGGAAGTTTTCCTCCGATGGCATATTCATCATTGATGATCCCTTCAGCCAGCCTTTCGGCTACTTCCTGGGCCAATGTTTTTCTTTGGATCTGTGTCATATACATCTTATCATCTGATGAATGCAAAGATAGGGTATTACACCCTGTTTTACAAGTCTCATTTGAAATATTTAAAATGATGAAACAATTCATCCGTTTTTTCTGAATCCTGATTTTCTGAATTGGGGTGTTTTATCATTTATTCACTTTAATTGAAAAAAAAATTCAATATAACGGATAAATTTAATACTTCTTGTCAGAAATTTCAGTCATAAATATCTGTTTACAAACGTTGCTGTTCATCCGTTTTCTGCTTTGTTTCTCTGGCTTTTATGGTATTCTTTCCAAAGTTATATTTAAAACTCAACCTGAACCGCTGGGTATCTCCATAATAGGTATAGTAATTATTCTGGTCTTTATAGAAGGAAGTCACTTTAAATTTCTCCCCTCTGTAAATATCCTGCAGACTTAAAGTGATTTCTGCCCGGTCTGCAAAAAGTTTCTTTCTCATTCCTAAACTCAAGTTGCTTGTACTTCCTGCTACTGCCGGGCCTTGTAACCTTGAGGTGTTGAACATAAAATTAATATCAGCGGTAAGCCCGGATTTTTTACTGAGTGTAAACTGCATATCTGCACTGCCATTGGCTCCCCATTTCTGTTTTTTAAGCCGACTGCCGTCGCTGAAAATAAAATCATTCAATTGAAGGACAGGCCCGCCCTGAAGATTGACAGACCACCACGGGGCAGGATCAAAAGAAGCACTAAGACTGAGTCCGGAATAATCATTACCCGGAATATTGGTTATTTTCTGAATCAGGATGTTGTTTACATTATCCTGGATCGTAAGCTGTGAGGTCGGATTCTTCTCGTGGATATAATAAAGCTCGGCAGCATATTTATTTTTATAAGAATACGTCATGCTCAATTGATTAGAGATTGCAGGTTTTAATTCAACATCACCAATGAGGTAAGAATTGGGACTGAAATAAGATTTGGAAGGGTTAAGATAATTATAGACAGGGCGGGTGATTCTCCTTCCATACGAGAAACTTAACTGATGATTTTCCGATAATTTGTCCTGTATAAACAAAGTAGGAAAAATGTTAAAATATCGTTGCACATTTTTCTGCTCAGGGTGAATAGAACTACCGCCAACAGAGGTTAATTCTGCTCTGAGCCCGGTCTTGATGCTCCAGGATTTCCAGTCTTTTCCTGCACTTACATAGCCTGCCAGCACTTTTTCATCATATCTGAATATATTGCTTAAAAGTGGATCGTTATTCAGTTCTCCGTTAATATCCCTTAAAAAGTCCAGGTTGTTTACTGCTTTTACCAGGCTGTATTTTAATCCTGTTTCAAAATTGGCCCATTGCTTATTGGTACTATAATCCATCTGGGCGGTAAAAATCCGGATATGCTGTTCATTGCCTGTCAGAAACCTTTGGGACCGGGGATCTATCATAAAATAATCTGTTTTTACGTCCTGGCTGGTTTCATAATGATAGTCGGTGTAGGCAGCTGAAGTGGTAAGCTTTTCTCTGGAAGAAGAACGATGTTCATATTGTACATTATAATTAATGGTAGAATTTGGAGTCTGCCGATTGTTTTGAGTGACAAAATAAGACTGAAGATTCTTGTCAGCAGTATAAATATAAGTAGGAACATTATAAAGCGCATGGTTCTTTTGGGCAATATACCCATCTGCCCCAAGGCTTAAAGTATTCAGGCTGTCAATTGCATAATCTGCATTAAACCGGTAAGTGTGTTCAGCATCACGTTTGTTCTTTCTGTGAAGAATATTTTCCCATTGCTGGTGTTGTTCAGGGTAATTGATGACTTCTTTAATTTCATTATAATAAATACCTGTTCCGAATTGATAGCTTCCGGATAAAGCAAACTTTCCTGCTTTGTAATACTGGCTGATCCCTATGTTTTCACGGGCATATATTCCCTGTTCGTAACCGATGTTTACAGAACCTTTATATCCTTTGGTCCTATTCATTTTCATTTTAATATTGATCACCGCACTGCCGGAAGCTTCATATTTGGCCGGTGGGCTGGTAATCACTTCGACGGATTTAATGTCAGAACCATTCATATTTTGCAATAAGGATTTAAGCTCTTCTCCAGTAAGGGAAACTCTTTTATCATTAATGGTTACGATGATGGACTGGCTGCCCCGGACAGATAATTGATCAGCCGAGGTTTGTACATTTGGGGACCGTTTTACAATTTCCCAGGCATTGCTGCTTGATAAAATAGTGTTTTCCACATTGAATTCAATACGGTCTGCTTTACGGATGATTTTTGGTTTTTTATATTCAAGGGCCAACTCTTTTAGCTCGGTTGTTTTGACGGTATCCGGCTTGGTTTGGGCAAAAGAAAGATTTGATGCCAACAGGGCAATGCTGAATAATAGAGAGAGGATTGTTTTCACAGGATGTTTATTTACAGCAAAAGTAGATGATTGGCTCTCTCATTTGGGTTAATGTCCGGTTAATGAAGTGTTAAAGCAATTCAAAACTAAAATATCAAGCATTGATCTTAGTATCTTTAGCCTGTGAAATCAAAAATAAAATATCTGATCTGGAACTGTGTGCTTGTCATATTGGCAATGACTGTTATGCAGGGGTATTTTATTTACAACACTTTTATGCTGAAACAAAAGCAAGCCCAGGCTTCTGTGCGGGTTGAACTCATTAAAATGGAGGATAAGATCAATATCAATGCTCTGCGAAGTGAATTGATCAGGCATATGGATCAGCTTACAAAAACAGATCAACGCGAGAAGATCAATGATGCTGTTTTGCTTAAAACTGCTGAAATTTCAAAAAGAATAAAAGACTATATCAGCCATAATCCAGTGTTATCAGAATATAATACTGCCTATTGCGTGACGGTAAAGTATGCAAAACTGACCTCGTCAGCTTCCGCTCCACCTTTGATTATAAAAGGTAAAACCTGGTTTGGAAATGGGAAAGAGCTGGAAAATCCACAAATTATTCATGACATGACTTCCCATGTAGATGGTGAAACGAGTGCTTTTGTAAAAGAATTTACCACACAATCCAATTTCAGTATCAACGATTGGCAACGGAAGATTTTTGGACAGATGCTTGGGTTGCTTTTATTTTCTGTATTCGTATTCTGCCTGTTGATTTTTCTCTTCTACTTTTCCATAAGGAGTTTAATTAAACAGAAGAAAATTGCAGATATCCAGACTGATTTTATTAATAATATCACCCATGAGTTTAATACCCCATTAGCTACGTTGGGTGTTGCTATCAGAACGATTCAGGAGCAGGCCGGGCCTGACGAAAATATCGCGGTTGATCATGCAGTACATATTGCTCACCGCCAGCATCGCCGTCTTAAAAAACTTATTGATCAGGTGATCATTCATGCTTCGGGGCCGGAAGATATTGTACTAAAAAAGGAGAAAACAGAAATGCCCGCATTTCTTTCACAGATTGTTACAGACTTTCAGACGGTTTATCCTTCAATACCATTGGATATTACAGTAGGGGAGAGAAAAGCCGAATTGTATATTGACCCGTTTCACCTGACTACTGCGATTAATAATATGCTGGATAATGCAGTTAAATATGGAGCCCGGCAAATTAATATTTCAGATAAAGTTATGGAGAATAAATATATCTTAACCATTGAGGATAACGGGATAGGTATAGCCGGAAAAGATCAGGAAAAGATTTTTGATAAATTTTACAGGATAGAGAAAGGAGATATACACAACACCAAAGGTCTTGGGCTCGGGCTTTACTACACTAAGGAAATTATTTCTGCCCATGAGGGTGAAATTACCGTTTCATCCCTTTCATCAAAAGGAAGTATATTCACCATTTATTTGCCGCTGTCATGAAACACATTCTTTTAGCTGAAGACGACTATGATTTTGCAGATATTCTAAAACAGTATCTGGAACTTGCAGGATTTAAAGTAAGCTGGAGCCCGGATGGCCTTGAAGCATTAAACTTCTTAAGATCCACAAAAGCAGATCTGTGTATTCTCGATGTGATGATGCCGGTGATGGATGGTTTTACACTGGCCTCGGAAATTATCCAGGTATTTCCGGAAATGCCTTTTATTTTTCTGACAGCCCGTAATCAAAAAGAAGATAAGCTGAAAGGATTGAAGCTTGGAGCTGATGATTATGTGGTAAAACCGTTTGAGGCTGATGAGCTTGTCCTGAGAATCCGGAACATTCTGAAACGCAATGAGCCTTCAGTTTCCAAGGCTACCCCGGAAATAATACCGGTAGGATCATATATTTTTGATTATAATAATCTTCTGCTCAGACACAAAGATACGTATATAAGGTTAACCGAAAAGGAAGCCATGCTTTTGCTGTATCTTACACAAAACCCCAACAGGATCATAAAGCGTGAAGAAGTTTTGTTACAGATTTGGAAGAGCGATGATTATTTTTCAGGCAGAAGCCTTGATGTTTTTGTAAGCAGGCTACGGAAATATTTGAATGCAGATCCGAGGATCGAAATAGAAACCATCCGCGGGATGGGATTTGAATTTCATTTGAGGAATTAATAATTATTGCAGTAATGAAAATTATAAGCTGCAGGAGAGATAAAATTAATTTTAAACAGTTTTAAATAAAAAATAACCTACTAGAAATAGCAAGTTATTAAGTAGCCCGTAGGGGAATCGAACCCCTCTTACCAGAATGAAAATCTGAGGTCCTAACCGATAGACGAACGGGCCATCTACCAAACTGTAAAATGCATTACAGGGTTAGTGTTTTGTTTTATAAGTTTACAACTCTTATTTAAACTATCCGGTTAAATAGTTTAAAGTGTGTAGCCCGTAGGGGAATCGAACCCCTCTTACCAGAATGAAAATCTGAGGTCCTAACCGATAGACGAACGGGCCGACTATACTATTACGCTAATTTATTAACGTGCTTAGTTAATTTACTTTTCAAGTTAGCCGCTTTGTTTTTGTGGATAATATTTTTCTTAGCTAACTTATCCAACAAAGAGATTACCTTTGGCAACTGCTCAGCAGCAGCAGTCTTATCCTCTTCATTTCTCAATACTTTCATTGCTGTTCTTGCAGTCTTGTGGTAGTATCTGTTACGAAGTTTTCTAGCTTCGTTTTGTCTAATTCTTTTTAGTGCTGATTTATGATTTGCCATATCGTTCAAATGTGAGTGCAAAAGTAAAAACTTTTTTCTTATCTGCAAAATTTATTTTCAAAAATTTTAATTTTCTTCAGATAAATATTTCCTGAGTTTATCTATTGCTTGTTCTATTTTTAAATTTTCTTGTTCTTTATCTATTTTCCTGATAATATTTTTCAACATTATCATCGCATTGTTCCATTCTCCAGTGGTATTGGTGAAGGTAAGTCCGTCAATTGTTACTTCAAAAGCTACCCTTTCTCCGGTCCTGTAAAGCCTGAAACTTATTTTTTCATCTCTGCCTGTTATCCCATCTTCATTGATTTTTAAATCGTAACTTTTTGGGTTAGAGTGGATTTTCTTAAAAAGCAATGTCGCTTCTTGTATTTTTAAATCCGGCATGATATAAATTTGGTAGCCTATAGGAGAATCGAACTCCTGTTGCAAGGATGAAAACCTTGAGTCCTAACCACTAGACGAATAGGCCAAATTTTGAGGTTGCAAAAGTAATGATTAACTTCTGAACTTCAAAATTATTTTTTGAGTTATTTGTAAACTTTTTGAATGACCGTATTCTTAATGCCTTTAGCCTCAATGCTTTTCTGTAACTTTACAGCATCTTCCAATGTGTAAACTTTTCCATAGGTATAATAGAAAACTCCACTGTCCTTATTCCTTTCAACATCTTTCAGAGTCTGTAAAATAAATGAATTGGCAGTAAGCTTATCACCGACAGCAACTTCAATGGTATAAAACCCTCCGGAGCTTAATTTCTGATTGGGCATAAACCCTACCGCAAATGCATTTCTAAATCCTGCATCCTTAGCCGTTTTAAGGTTGATATCTTTTACAGAAGCCATATTTGTCACACCATAATAATATTTGTACTGCCCGTTTTCTTTGATCGGAAGAATATAGTTTAAGCCTTTTAAAGCAGGATCTCCGTCATTAAATTTAGTAGGTGAGCTCATCAGCAAGATTCTGAAATCATTCTTTAAAGGAACTTCTGCCGGTTTTTCAGGCTCAGGCTTTTTAATGGTGGCAATTACGCCGCCGGATTTCCTGTCGACTGCTTTTTTATAATCAATAATAGCATTGTAGATGCTTTCTGCAATTTCCTGCTGTCCTTTCTCGGAAGCGAGGTAATGGCTTTCTTCGGGATGGTTGATGAATCCTGTCTCTATAAGTACTGAAGGCATTGCATTCATACGGAGAACGTGTAAGTTTTTTTGAAAAACACCCCTTGAAAATCTTTTATCCTTGTTTACAAAATTGTCTTCTACCAGTCCGCCCATAAGAAGGCTTGATTCAAGATATTTACTTTGCTGAAGTTTTAGGGCAATTAAAGATTCCGGTGAATTTGGGTTATAAGATCCAAAGGTTTGTTTATCTTTTTCATCCAGAAAAATTACATCATTTTCTCTTTTGGCCACCTCCAGGTTTTCATCATTTTGGTTCGGCCCCTGCACATAGGTTTCAGTTCCGTATGCGCTGGATCTTACTGCAGAATTGCAGTGCACAGAGACAAAAAGGTCTGCTTTACTTCTGTTCGCAAGATTGGTTCGGTCTGAAAGAGAAGGGTATTCGTCATATTTACGGGTATATATTACTTTGAAATCTTTATTTTTTTCAAGCATATTACCAATTCTTAACACAACAGCAAGCGTCACATCCTTCTCTGCTATTCTTCCAATATCGCTATAAGTTCTATTGGCTCCATGGTCACCCCCCCCGTGTCCGGCATCTAAAACGACTGTGAATTTCTTTTGGGAAAAAATAAAGTTGCTTAGAAGAATAAGGAGAAATGATAAAATTATTTTAAAATTTTGTTTGTACATCTTACAGTTTTAAAAATTATATTAATTTTGAGCCTTAATTATATAGAATAAAAATTGGCCAAAACCGTCATCAAAAATATATTACAAATTTTAATTATCCTAATTTTTAACAATTTTTTAGCACAGAAAACGCCTGAAAAATTGCCTGAAAATAAGGTAATCAATGATACTATTCCCAAAAAGGATACCATAGTTGCGAAAAAAGAAGCCCTGGATGATATTCTTCAGACAAAAGCTGACAATATCCGCAGAGACTTTCCTAAAAAAATGATCTACCTGAACCAGAATGCTCAGGTAAAATACCAGGATATGCAGATTGATGCAGATTATATCTCCATTGATGAGCAGAAAAATTTAATCTACGCAAGAGGAAAGCAGGATTCCCTGGGAAAGAAGATCATAGAACCTGTTATGACAACACAGGCAGGAAAGAAATATGAAACCGACCAGTTTAACTATAATTATAAAACAAAGCAGGCTATTGCCTATAATGCACGCACTGAGGAAAGTGAAGGGGTAATCATCGCCAATAAAACCAAAAAATATAATGACTCTGTCTTTGCAATGAGACATGCCTTATATACTACCGATGAATATTTTCTGAAGAAAAAAGATACGGTAGCCGATTATCATTTACTGGCATCGAATATTAAACTGGTAAAAACAAAAAACAAATCACAGATCATTACCGGGCCGATACAGATGTATATAGAGCAGGTTCCGACCCCTCTGATTATGCCGTTTGCTATTTTGCCTTTTTCCGATAAAAGATCAGCTGGTATTTTAATCCCGAGTTTCGGGGAAAGACAGGATGTGGGGTTTTTCCTTAACGGGATAGGGTATTATCAGCCGATAGGGGAGCATTTTGATATGAAAGTTCTTGCCGATATTTATACGAAAGGAAGCTGGAACTTAAGGCCTGAAATGAACTATGTAAAAAAGTACCGCTATTCAGGGAATTTTTCTGCAGATATCGGAACTACTATAAGGGGAATCAAAGGACTCGATGATTATTCCAAAAGCAGCACTTACCGGATCGCCTGGAGACATACACAGGATGCAAAATCAAATCCCTTCCTTACATTCTCTGCTTCGGTTGATATTGTAAGTAATAAGTTTTATAACAATACAATCAACAATAATTATATATTCAACCAGAATGTACTAAATACCCAGCAGAACTCTACCGTAACCGTTACCAAAAGGTTTCTGAAACTACCGGCTACGATTACGGCTACTGCATCGTATTCCCAGAATTTTGCGACAGGCCTGTCTGATTTACGCTTGCCCCAGATGAATGTTGCTATCAACCAGTTTTATTTATTAAAATCAAAAACAGGGGTAAGACAGGGATTGCTTGAAAATATTACAGTAAACACGGGATTGAATTTAACAAACTTTGTAACGACTGATGAGGGAGAACTATTTACAGCTGCCATGTGGGATAAGCTACAGACAGGTCTTAAAAATAATATTGCTTTAGGAACGAATACTACGGTAGCTAAATATTTTACATTCAGTCTAGGGGCGACGATCGATAATGCTTTAACGACAAAAACACTGACAAGATTTTATGACCCTGTGAGCAATAAAGTAGTTGATCAGACCAACAAGCAGATCGCAGGGTATTCTACCTTTTCAACAACAGCGAGTTTGCAGACTACATTGTACGGAATGCTTAACTTCAAAAAAGGTGCTGCGGTAGAAGCGATCAGGCATATGATGACGCCAAGTATCGGGTTTACCTATTCACCGGATTTCGGCGGTTCCCAGTTCGGGTACTATAAAAATTACTATGATGCCAATGGTGCATTAACCCCGTATTCTATTTTTGATAAGGGAATTGTAGGTTCGCCGACAAGCGGTATGGTAGGGGCTTTAGGTTTCAATATCGGAAACAATATTGAAATGAAGGTGAAATCTAAAAAAGATTCTACCGGAGTGAAAAAGATCAAAATATTCGAATCCCTGAATCTTTCCGGAAGTTACAACTTCGCAGCGAAAGATCACCCATGGTCTATTATTACCCTTAACGGGCAGTCTTCTTTCTTTGAAAATAAATTAAGCGTCAATACAAGTTTATCCTTAGATCCGTACAGGATTTTATTTATTCCGGGATCTGATACAGGGATCAGGACTGAGAATTTCGGACATTTCAGTGTACAAGGTTTCAACATCCAGGTTTCTTATCCTTTAAGCAGTGAGATTTTTGGAGAAAAAACAGATTACGCCAAGAAATATAAAGCGAAGGGGGAAATAAGGAATGAAAATTATTATTTTGACGATGATAATTATGCCCACTTCGACCAGGCATGGACATTAAATGTGAATGCAAACTATGCCTACTCAAAAAGCCTTTCACGTTTCGGCAATAAAATTGCTTCTGTAGGATTAGACGGAAGTCTTAAGCTCAGTCCTTTCTGGAATATCAACGGAAGTACCCACTATGATATGATCACAAAGCAGCTTGCTTATACAAGAATCGGTTTTGCGAGGGATCAGCGAAGTTTTACGATCAATTTTAACTGGGTTCCTTTTGGGCAGTATAAAGTGTACGACTTTTTTATTGGGATAAAAGCTAATATTTTAAGTGATGCGCTGAAATATAAAGACAGAAGTTTCACACAACCGAATGCTCCTTTCTAAGTAAGATTGATATTTGTGAATATAAATTTTATATTTGCACCCAAAATAAATTCTAATGAAAAAAATAATCAACACAGTGAATGCTCCTGCAGCAATCGGACCTTATTCACAAGCAAACCTTGCAAATGGTGTTTTATACATCTCCGGTCAGATTCCTGTAGATCCTGCAACTGGTAAATTGGTAGAAGGAATTGAAAAAGAAACCCATCAGGTTATGAAAAACCTTGAAGCTATTCTTACAGAAGCGGGAATGACTTTTAAAAATGTGGTGAAAGCAACGATCTTCCTTAAAAGTATGGATGATTTTGCTGTGATGAACGATATCTACGCATCATATCTGGATGCTGAAAGCTATCCGGCCCGTGAAACGGTACAGGTTTCTTGTCTGCCTAAGAATGTTGATATTGAAATTTCGATGATTGCACATCAGGATTAATGAGTTTTATAAGAAATACATTAGCGGTGTTGGTGGGCCTTGTCATTGCAGGGCTTATTATTACTCTTGGGATAAGGGTTTTTCCGCAGTGGGTTACTTTTGAAGCTTTTGCTCCCTTTGAGCACTGGCAGAGATTCCTTTACAGCATGAAAGATGACGATGCTTTCTTTGGATTCTTATTATTTATTTCAGGTTTAGGAACTACTGTAGGAGGTGTAGCTACAGCAATTATAGTAAAGTATGCTAAAGTGGCTTATGCTATCCTTATCGGCTTTATAATGCTGTTTATCGCAATGCTGGATGTTATTGTTTTTCCTTATCATCCCACGTTCTACAAAATATCTATATTTCTCACCTTTTTCCCTTTTTCCTGGATCGGCGGTAAGATTGTAGAGATAATTTATGAACGGAACAAGAAAAAAAGAATCGCTGAAAAAATGAATAAGCCATAAATAAAAATAACAAAAACGCTGCAAATCCTGCAGCGTTTTTTGTTGATATAAAGTTTAATCAAATTGATTAAGGCATTTTGAAACCTTTCGTATACATTCTTCCGTATTCATCTATAAACTTCACCTGTACATTTCCCTGGTATTTATCCAGGATTTTTTCAACATCTTTTTGTGAATTGACAGGCTTTCCGTTGATTTCTATAATAATATAATTGTCTACAATACCTATTTTTGCCATCTCGCTTCCTTCAGATACATTCTTTGCAATGACACCGCTGTTAAGGCCATAGCTCGTTTTAAACGATTCATTCAGGGGATCAAAGTCAGCACCAATTTTTTCAGATACGCTAAGGTCATCTTTTGTTCTTGTAGAAGTTCCTCCTTTCTGGTCTTTTAATGTTACGGTAGTCATATTTTCTTTGCCATTTCTGGAATAGGTAACCTGTACTTTATCACCAGGGCGCTTGCTTCCGATAGACATGGATAAATCAGCGAAATCTGTTACAGCAACATTATCTATTTTAGTGATGATATCACCTGCTTTAAGGCCGGATTCTTCGGCTCCGCTTTTCTCTCCAAATCCTGTGATATATATTCCGGAACCGGCTTTAATGCTCGTTTTTTTCTGCATATTGTACGCAGCAACCTGTTGATCATCTGAAAGGTCTAAAGAAGTTACCCCTAAGAATCCTCTCTGCACTATTCCGAATTTCTTGATGTCTTCAACAATTTTTCTTGCCAGGTTAGCGGGAACGGCAAATCCGTACCCCTGATAATATCCGGTAGTCGACTGAATGGCAGAGTTGATACCGATAAGGTCTCCGTTGGTATTTACAAGCGCTCCTCCTGAGTTTCCGGGATTAATGGCAGCATCCGTCTGAATAAAGCTTTCAATAGGGTTGGCTGCTTTACCCTGAGATCCTAAAATACCGATTCCTCTTCCTTTAGCAGAAACAATACCTGCCGTAACAGTTGAGTTTAATCCCAGCGGATTTCCTACCGCAAGAACCCATTGTCCCACTTCAATATTGTCGGAATTGGCAAAGTTCAGATAAGGTAGCCCTTTTTCTTCGATTTTTAATAACGAAATATCTGTATTAGGGTCGGTCCCGATTAAAGTTGCGATATAAGCTTTTTTGTTACTTAATACAACTTCAAGTTTATTGGCACCTGCCACTACGTGATTATTAGAGATAATATATCCGTCAGGAGAAATGATTACACCCGAACCCATTCCTGAAGGCATATTGTCAGGCATCTGCTGTTGCTTCTGCCTTTGCTGGCCTCTGCCTCCGCCAAACGGGTCTCCGAAGAAAAAGTCAAATAAATCCTGCTCTGATGCCCTGCTTGAGCTCTTGGACTGGTAATTTTTGATGGTAACTACTGCCGGAACTGTTGTTTTGGCAGCCTTTACAAAGTCATCTCCGGTTGTGGCAGCATTCATCCCAACAAAAGAAGCGTTGGACGATTTCGTAAAATAAGATTGGTCTGCATTATCGGAGTTATGACCGAAATATTGTATTGTACCTACAGTAGTAGCTCCTGAGATAACTCCTACTACAGCAAAGGGTAATAGTTTTTTTAAAGTACTCTTCATTGTATATCTTTCTTTATTATTTATGATTTTTTGTTTTACAGTACACAAATTTAATACTTAATGAGTATGCAATTTATATGCTGTGTTTCAATTTTAACTAAAATTTAACGGGAATTAGATCATTTTATAAATTATGTCATAATTGTTAAGAACGAAGTTAACAAAACTTAAAAAAATATTAAAAACAATGTGACAAAATGTAAGATGAATTTATGTAGTGAAAAGTTAAATTAATTATAGATCAAATAAAAACTAAAGCCTGTTATTGGACGGATAAATATAATTAATAGGAAAATGATTATCTTTGCAAAAATATTTTTCTCACTTAAAACGTTTATAGCATGCAACTGTATAACACCTTAAGCGCAGAAGAAAGAGCTCAACTTATTGATGAAGCCGGTAAGGAACGCCTTACATTGTCTTTCTATGCGTATGCCAAAATTGAAGACCCAAAAAAATTTCGCGACGAATTATTTATAGCCTGGAACGCACTCGATGCCCTCGGCCGTATCTATGTTGCCCATGAAGGGATTAATGCTCAGATGAGTGTTCCTGCGGATCAATTTGAGGCTTTTCGCAATACGCTGGAAGCCTATGATTTTATGAAAGGAATTCGGTTGAATATAGCTGTTGAGCAAGACAATCATTCTTTTTTAAAGCTGACCATAAAAGTAAGACATAAAATTGTCGCTGACGGTTTAAGTGATGACACTTTTGATGTGACCAATAAAGGAATTCACTTAAAGGCTCAGGAATTTAATAATTTACTCGAAGACCCGAATACGATCGTAGTCGATTTCAGAAATCACTATGAAAGTGAAGTAGGACATTTTGAAGGTGCCATTACTCCGGATGTAGAAAACTTCAGGGAAAGCTTACCTATTATCAACGAACAATTACAGGATTTCAAAGAAGATAAAAACCTTTTGATGTACTGTACAGGTGGAATCCGTTGTGAAAAAGCCAGTGCTTACTTCAAGCACCAGGGTTTTAAGAACGTTTATCAATTAGAAGGCGGAATTATTGAATATACACGTCAGATAAAAGAAGAAGGTATAAAAAGTAAATTTATCGGTAAAAACTTTGTATTTGATCACCGGTTAGGGGAACGGATTACAGATGATATTATTTCGCAGTGCCATCAGTGTGGCAAGCCTTGTGATAACCATACCAACTGTGCTAATGATGCCTGTCATTTATTGTTTATTCAATGTGACGAATGCAAAGCTGCGATGGAAAACTGTTGTTCTGCAGAATGCCTGGAAACGATTCATTTGCCTTGGGAGGAGCAGGTAAAATTAAGAAAAGGATTACAGGTCGGAAATAAAGTTTTCAGGAAAGGAAAATCAGATGCCCTGAAATTTAAAAGCTCCGGTGATTTACCCAATAAACCTTTGGCGAAGGCTGAAACAAAAAGTATCCGCCAAAAAATAAATATAAAAAAAGTTTTGATTGGAAAAGCAGAACATTATTATTCAAAATCAAAGATTGCCCAGTTTTTAATTGAAAACAAAGAGCTTTCAGTAGGTGATAAAGTATTGATTTCGGGTCCGACAACCGGTGAGCAGAAACTTATAATTACTGAGATTTATGTAAACGGAGGGCCTTGTGAAACTGCAAAAAAAGGAGATCAAATTACGTTTGAACTGCCTTTCAGAGTTCGTCTGTCTGACAAATTATATAAAATTACGCAGGCTGAAAATGATAAGTAAACGTTAGAATTATTTCTCTAAAATGATATAATCAAATGCTAAAAGCTGAGCTGAGAAAAAAATATATACAAAAAAGAAAAACCTTGTCCCATGATGAGGTTTTCTTGTTATCGGAGAAGATTTCGGATCATTTTATCAGTTATTTCAAACCTGTAGCTGGCCAGAAGGTGCATATCTTTATTCCTATTGATAAGTTTAATGAAATAGATACCCGAATTTTTATCCGATATTTTTTTAAGCATAATATCCGGGTTTTTGTACCGAAGGTCATTGACAGGCTGATCTCCGTAGAGATTTTTGAAAACACAATATTCAAAACAAGTACCTGGGGAATATCCGAGCCTTTATCTGATGATGATTCCGGAGAGTTCCATTTTGATTATGTGATCACCCCTTTACTCTATTGTGATAAAAAAGGAAATCGGATAGGGTATGGAAAAGGTTTTTATGATGCTTTTTTTGAAAGCATCTCTTCAGATTCCAGGAAAATCGGGATCAATTATTTTGGTCCTGATGAAATAATTGATGATATCTGGGAAAATGATATCCCGCTTGATTATCTGGTGACCCCTGTTGAAGTACTGTCTTTTTTCACGGGAGTTGAATAGAAATTCACAAAATAAAATTTGAATTCCTTTTTAAATTTTATAGGCTTTGAAACAAGGGTATACTGTGCATTTTTTTCAAAACTTCCTATAGACTTATTTTTGTCGTCAAAATATTCCACATTGAATTTCGCAAAATCCAGGGTATCCTGTTTGTAAGAATCTTTATATACCTGAAGGTTATTTACCTTTACACTTTTTACTTTTAGGCTGTCAAGTTCCCGGAATAGTTTTCTGAAAGTAAGACTGTCGGGCTTATGAAAATAGCTTTCCATCTGAGAAAAGATAACAGTATCAATTTCCGTATTTCTGTTTCCTGATAAATACAGGGTTGATAAATCCAGCAATTCCTGTACTTTTTGACGGGTAATGGAATTGATGGCCTGCATGCTGTCCATCTGTACCGCAGGATAGGATTTTGTATTGTTGCTGTTTCTTAATTTATCCAGATCGCTTACTTCTGTCTTTTTATTATTGCAGGAAACAATAGCAATAAAGAATATTGCGACAATTAATAAACTATTTATTATTTTCATCAGTACTTGCAATTTTAAATTTGATCGATATGATTTTACCTTTATTATCTTTTTTCATTTCTATTACACTTAGATTTTTCAAAGAAGTCGTTGGAGTGGTTACCAGTGTAATATATTTTTGTTTGTCTAAAGTTTCTATTCCATAGGTATTATTGTCATACACCTGATAGATAACTGCATTATTGCTGATTAAGTTTTCCAGCTGCTTCCTCTTCTGCTTGATAAGGTTTACCTGTTCTTCTTTTGGAGCCCCTTTTACATCTTTAATGGAGAAGTAATAAGCCGCCATTTTATAATCATCAGGCTTCAGTTCTATCATTTCCTCTTCCGGTGCATTCTCAAGGCTTCTGTTTACTTCAAGATATTCATAGAACGGA
Organism: Chryseobacterium populi; assembly: GCF_000282115.1. Taxonomy (GTDB): domain Bacteria; phylum Bacteroidota; class Bacteroidia; order Flavobacteriales; family Weeksellaceae; genus Chryseobacterium; species Chryseobacterium populi. The sequence goes on along the minus strand of NZ_AKJY01000002.1, from coordinate 140,879 downwards.
CCACTGATCTGCATTTTCAGGTTTTTATCTTTTGTGGAATAATAAAAGCACTCACCCGGTTTTATTTTATATAACAGCGGAGATTCATTTTCTTTAATCACCTTAATTTCCAGAGTATTGATCACTGAAACACCTCTGTCGGCATCCGTAAAACAATATTTATATTTTTTTAGAAAAATTTCATCTTTAAAACCCAGCACGACTGTAATCACCACTAAAATGAAAGTAACAATAGCCCAGGCATTCTTTTGAATGAATTTTTTCTTAGAAGATGACAGGTTATTTTCTGAATTTTGATCTTGAGTGGTTTTTTGTGTAATTATTTGATTTTCAGTACTTGATTTTTGTAAATCAGTATTTTTGTGTGCTTTTAAATCTGTTTTTTGAGGTTCGGGCTCTGATTTTGGTAATTCGGGAGAAAAAGCAACAGTTTCTTCTAATTCTTTCAGTTCATCTTCGCTCAGGTCTTTCTCATCCAATAACAATTCTCCGGCAAAAAGATGTTGTTTTTTGAATTCGTACCATGAATCGTAACCTGCATAGATACTCAATAAATTGAGCATATCAATTCTTGGTAATTTGGTGACCGGTGAGTTTTTGAAATAAGTATAAAATGATTTTTCGCTGATGTTTCCTTTAGCCTTTTTTCGAAGGTCTTCCTGAAAATATATAATATCTATACCCTTCCATTTTGAAATTTCATCATAGGAAGGGGTGTATTCTTTTAAATATTGAGCCTGTACGTCCTTTTTTAGCTGCTCAAAATGTAATAGATCTAAATCTGTCAATTTTTAATTAAGTGGTTAAATTGTTGATTTACAGTTGCGTTTATTTGTAAAACTGTTTTACAAAGGTATTACAATTATTTTTCATAAACAAATTTCTTATCTGCTCTACCTTTGTCTTGTTCAAATAACAGAACAAAAAGAAAAGTTTAAAAAACAATATTAACAAAATTAAATTTAATTTATTATGAAAAAGTCATTATTCGTAGCTGCTATCGCTGCAATCTCTCTAGTTGCTTGTAAAAAAACTGAAGCTACTGCTACTGAAGGTGGTGCTGATTCAGCTGCTGCTGCTACTACTGATTCTGCTGCTTCTGTAACTGATTCAGCTGCTAAAGTAATCGATTCAGCTGCTACTACTGCTGTTGATGCTACTAAAGATGCTGCTGCTGCTACTACTGCTGCTGGAGCTGATGCAGCTAAAACTGCAACTGAAGGAGCTGCTGACGCTGCTAAAGGTGCTGCTGATGCTGCTAAAGGAGCTGCTGATGCTGCTAAAGATGCAACTAAAGAAGCTGCTAAGAAATAATTTTAGCTTAAGCTTGAAAAATAAAAGAACCGTTTCACCCAGTGAAGCGGTTTTTTTATTCGTTAGTATTTCTAAGACTTCTTCTGTCTTAAAGACTCATAGCATGTAATCGCTACTGCATTGCTCAGATTTAATGAGTCAATACTTCCGGACATAGGAATCAGGGTATTCTTTCCTTCTCCAATCCAGAACTCACTTAAGCCCGAATGTTCTGTTCCGAATAAAACGGCTGATTTCTGAGTCAGGTCCCTTTTATAAAGATCTTCGGCATCTACATCCATAATGGTAGTATAAATCTCGAACCGGTTTTTCTGTAAAAAATCCAAGGTTTCCGGATTCTCGGCCTGAAATACTTCCATTCCGAAAAGGCAGCCTACACTTGAACGGATCACATTGGGATTATAAAAATCAGTTTTTGCATCAGTTACAATCAAAGCATCGATCCCAAATGCTTCACAGCTCCTTAGAATAGCGCCCAGATTTCCGGGCTTTTCAACGCCTTCAACAATAATTACCGTTGAATTGGGTTTTGGCTTGAATAAAGAAAGATCCGCTTCTTTCGTTTTATAGACGCCGATGATTCCTTCAGAAGTTCCGCGGTAAGCAATCTTTTCATATACTTTTTGGTTTACATTGTGTATTTTACCCTGTTTTGGAAGATTTCCGCTGAAAATACTTTCGCAGATATAAAATTCTACAGGTTCAAAATCATATTGCTGAGCCCTTTCATTTTCCTGCAACCCTTCTACTACAAAAACATTTGATTTTTTACGGAATCTGTTGTCTGTAAGAAGCCGGGTAATATTCTTTATTTTTTCGTTTTGAAAACTTTCTATTAGCATTCCGCAAAATTATGCAAAATTATGATTAGGTTTCTTTACTTTTACGAAAAAGCTGCCCCGGCCAATGGCCGGGGCAGCTTTTTGAATTATTTTATTCTTCTGAAAGATCCAGAGAGATCTGTGAATTGTCAATTAAGCTCTGCGGAAGGTCTTTTTTATTTTTAATTCCCAGAGATTTCAGTTTCTGAGTCTGGGTCACGAGATTATCATTTCCTGTAGATAATTGTTTATAGGCGTCATTATAAACATTTTTCGCCTGGTCAAGATTCTTTCCAACCTTTTCCAGGTTTTCCACAAAACCAACAAATTTATCATAAAGTTTGGCTCCTCTGTCTGCAATCTCCATCGAGTTTCTATTCTGATATTCACGTTTCCAGAGATCGGCGATGAGCTTTAAAGAAGTGATTAAATTACTTGGATTCAATAATAAAACCCTTCGTTCGTAAGCATAATTCCAAAGATTCTGGTCAGCCTGCATGGCTGCAATATAGGCCGGTTCGCTTGGAATAAACATCATGACAAAATCCAGAGACTTTCCATAATCGTCGTAGGCTTTCTGACTAAGCTGGGTGATGTGGTTTTTGATGGATGATAGATGCTGATTTACTTTAATGATATAAATATCCTGATCTGTTTCATCTACCAGCTCTGTAAAAGCAGTTAATGAAACCTTAGAATCGATGATCACATTTCTTTCATCCGGATATTTTACAACGGCATCAGGGCGCATTTTCTTTCCTGAAAACTCTGAAAATAAGGCTTTATTATCTTCATCACGAAGCTCATGTTCAAGAAAATATTCCCTGCCTTTTACCAGGCCTGATTTTTCAAGGATACTTTCAAGAATCATCTCACCCCAGTTTCCTTGCGTTTTGCTTTCGCCTTTTAAAGCTCTGGTCAGCTTTTTGGCATCCTCGGAGATCTGCTGGTTGAGCTCTGCAAGTTCCTTTACTTTTTCAGCTAGTGAGAAACGTTCTTTATTTTCCTTTTCATAAGCTTCATTAACTCTGTTTTTCAGATCTGAAATCTTCTCCTGGAAAGGTTCTAGGATGGTTTTAAGATTATTCTGATTAAGAGTTGTAAATTTCTCTGTTTTTTCCTCCAAAATTTTATTGGCTAAATTTTCAAACTGGAGTTTTGCACTTTCCTGAATTTTGGTGATTTCTTCTTTCTGGGTTTCAAGGGATTTCTGCAAACTTTCATTGATGGCAGACAATTCGGAGTTCTTGGCAAAAATATTTTGTTTTTCTGTCAGAAGCGTTTCAATCTGGGTGGACTGTTTGGTGTTGATCTCTTTCTGTTCCTGAAACTGGGTGTTTAACGATGAATGTTCTGCCGAGATTTTTGCAAATTCATTTTTCAGATCATTTAGCAGGTCTGATTGCTGCTGATTCAGCTCTTTTTCGTTGTTGATATTTTGATTCAGCTCCTGGATTTTCAGGTTTGAATTTTCCAGGTCTGAGTTATTTCTGATATGTAAATTATTCAGTTCGTCATAAGAACTTCTTGAAACCATCGATGATTTCAAAACAAAATATAAAATTATTGCCCCGAGAATTCCTCCGGCAATAAACCCGATAATTAAATAGGTCATCTCCATCTTACAAAATTACAAAAAGAAAAACGGTTTTGCTTTACGGGAAACCATTAAATCCTGATACATTTTAATATTCAAGAACATTTAAACATTCTTGGTTCCCGATAAAATCTCAATATTTTTCACCACATCGTTACTCTCACATTTTTTCAATTCTTTGGCTAGAGTAGGAGTGAGGATTCTTGGATTCAAAATTTGTGAAGCTACTTTTGCAGCGGCATAATCTACAATATTAATAACGGAGCTTCTCAGAAATAGAGGCGTATTGGATGCAATAACAGCTGTTGCCCAGGATGTTTCCCTTGCTTTAGATATTGCAAAATCTAAAACTATATTGTCTTTTCCGCTTGAAATTTTATCGATCAGATCAACAGGATAGCAGATTTTATTTAAAGAATCCTGAACTTTCTGATTAATGGAAGCAATAACATTATTGATGTTTCCAAAATCTTTTTTGAGCGGATTGATCTTTCGGTATGGCATTATGGTAGCCGCCGAAATCCCTAAATCTAAGTTGATATGAGCATTCATTCCGAGGAAAATATGCTGTAAGATCAGAAGGTTTTTATTTTTTGTTGCTTCAAAAGCAAGATACCAGGAATTGGTACACTTTTTACCTTTGCTGTAACTGTCCCATGCTTCAAGATATCTCTGGGCAAAAGCAATATCGAGAAGTATCATTCGTGGATTATCTTCAAATTTTTTCTGTTGAATTCCTTTCAAAACCTGTGCGGTCATGATCCTGTAGATACAAGCAAAATATCCTATGGGGCTTTGGTTTTCTTTGCTCCAGAGGATGATCTCATCGAGCTTTTTTAAGACTTCATCTATGGTTTTCATGGTGTGTTTAGTTTGTTTAAATATAATAAAAAACCTCGTTATCATAACGAGGTAATGTATTCATAAATATTTGATCTTTAGGGTTGTATGTCAATTGGGCCAATTGGACCTTCAATTAACGGAGGTTGACAAAACCCGGTATTGATCATACAGGTTCCACCCATGCACATATAGCCGGTCATAGAAGATGTTCCGTCCGGGCACATAATCAGAGCTTCGCCATAACGGCTGCATTCTCTGTCTGAATAGCAATCAAGGGCAGGATGCAGATCTCCACCCATTACATTTTTGAGTTCTTTTCTTGAAAGTCTTGTTAGGTTTGTTTTTTTCATGGAATTAATTTTTTATTAGCAAATTGTATTGGTTTGAAAATGGATAACTAATATAATAAAAATAAATCACTATGAAGTTACATAATGATTTGTTTGAAATTTAGATAATTTTTTTCTTTGTCAGATTCACAGAATGCTTTTACCATATGGTTAGCTTATTTTTCGAAAATAGAGTGGTGAACTTGAACTTGTATGGTGCAGACGTTTAAAAGTAAATATTGTTTTAATTATCCACATGATGGGTTTGTACTGCCTTTATTGTTTTTACCCAGCTCATATAGACAGAGTACCAGACATTGTCTCCCCTAGAGCCGTTAGAGAGTACGACCAAACCGCTTTTGGTAGGTAAATGCAAAAACATTCCGGCGCTCCAGCCTATATTTTCACCTGTGTGGCCTATAGTTCGGAGACCTTCAAAATTCATGAACCTGTATCCCAGACCACTTTCACCATCGTTAGACAATGGAATGACGGGTTGCTCCATCAGGTGTATGGTTTCCGGATTCAAAACTCTATTTAATCCCTTGGAATCAGTTGTAATAGATAATTCTGCAAAATGGGCCAGATCTGAAATTGTTGTCTGTAACCCTGCAGCAGCCTGTTCTGTAAATATTCTATTTTTAATAGGCTTTCCTAAGGTGTCATAAGCTGTTGCGGAGCTGGCCTTCATTTCCTCAGTCCATTCATAGCTGGTGTGATTTAATCCTAAGGGTTGAAAGACGCTCTTCTTCATATAGCCTGCAAAGCTTTCTTTTGTTTTTTCTTCAAGAAGTAGCTGTGCAAGGGTATAGCCACCGCCGGAATATTTCCATTTTGTTCCCGGCTCGTTTATAAGGTGTACGCTTTCGCCATTTCTTTTAGTTTTTCCGTTAAGAGATTCTTCCAGGGTCATCAGAGGAGTGCCCTGCTCTGAGCCTCCGTATCCATGTACGGAAAGCCCGGCTGTATGACTTAATATCCGCCTTAAGTTAACTTTAGATATATCGTATGGGGATGGAGGTACTTTCCAACGGGTCAGGGACTGATTAATGGGTTCGTCCAGCGTTATCAATTTTTTTTCTACCAATTGCAAGAAGCCCCACGAAGAAACTAACTTTGAAATAGAGCCTATATTAAAAATAGTCTGTGCTGTTACTGGTTTTCCGCTGGCGACATCAGCATAGCCTATACACTGTATCCATGCTATTTTTCCATTCCGGATTACAGCAACGGCTAATCCGGGAACATGATTCTTTTTGGCAGCCTCTGACCCAGCTTTTTGAATTTCCTGATAGAGTGGATCTGAACTTTTTTGTGGGATATCTTCTTTCTTTACGACAGATTTCTTTATCATAGAGCATGAAAAAAGAATGGTACTGCACAATATGAGTATAAGCTTTATTTTATAATTGTTCATTGGAGTTGTTCTTTAAGTTAGATTTTCTTTTAGATGATATAAAAATGTATCCTTCAACTCAAACACCATAAAACTTTTTTGAGACAGGCTGATTTTAGTTTCCGCAGTACATACAATATTGGGAATTTTATTTTCTGATTCTTTTGTGCTATGCACGTTAAGATATTAAAAAAGATGATATGTTCACTAAGATCTTTATTGCTGACCTGATTTTTCTAACAGACAGAGTAGTTCCAGTGCAGTAAAGCTACTGCCAATATTTGCTTTTAGCCCTAGGATTCCATCAGATCCTATTCTGAAAAGTTGCTGTAAAAACCCATATCTATGGATTTTCTTTTGCAATTTCTTCGTGATGCTTCAGATATAAAGGCAACGCAGCAGATCCGTACCAAGGAAATATTTCATAGCTGAAAACTCCGGCCTGTACGGCAGGATCTGTTTTTACCCATTGTTCGGCTTCTTCTTTGGATTTTGTATTGAAGATAAACATTCCGCGATAGTTTTCTTTATTTTGTTCCAGGAAAGGACCGGCTACAACAATTTTTCCTTCATCAGCCAGTTTACCAATATTAGACATATGGCCTTTCATCAGCTCACTCATCTTGGCCTTATCATCAATTTTTGTCGATCCGGTCGTGAGCATTACAATGGTATAAGCTTTCATTCCATATTGATCTGCACCCAATGAAGTGGCGAGCTCCTGATTAAATTTTACTTTTTCGGTTTTTTTCTGTTGGGCACTATAAATGGTTGCGGTAAAAAGAGCAAGGAGGGCATAAATTTTTAGTTTCATGGTATTTAATCTTTAATTCTTAAAAATTCTTTAGCCAGTTCGATCATTTTCGGATCTCCGGTATATTTTCCGTGTTCGTCTGAAAGTTTTACTGTTGGGATCCATTCTTTGTTAGGTGCCTGTACCCCGATTAATTTCATCACGATATTCATAGGTTTTAAGCCTACATCGTTCGTAAGGTTGGTTCCTATTCCGAAAGAGATCCCGATTTTTCCTCTGCAGTAATTGGTGATTTCCTCTACTTTTTCAAGATTCAGCGCGTCGGAAAAAATGATGTATTTAAACAACGGATTGATTCCGTTTCTCTGGTAATGAGCGATGGTTTTATCTGCAAATTCAAGAGGGTCCCCGCTGTCATGGCGTACACCGTCAAAAAGTTTTGCAAATTTCTTATCAAACTGCTGGAAGAAAACATCTGTGGTATAAGTATCGGAAAGCGCTACTCCCAGGTCACCTCTGTACACATCTACCCAGTGTTCCAGGGCCAGTTCGTTGGCCATTTTGAAGCCATATTCAGCAGCGTGAAACATAAACCATTCATGGGCATGTGTTCCGATAGGTTTCACATTATATTTCATTGCGAAATGTACGTTTGAACTTCCTATAAATGTGGAGTCTTTCTTTTGGGTAAGGGCTTCCATTACAAGATTCTGAACTTTATAAGAATGTCTTCTTCTTGTCCCGAACTCGGCAAAGTTTACACCTAACCTGCCTAATGAATCGGCTTTTTCCACCGTCTTACTCATTACGACTTCATTAGAATCTCTTTCCATATGATTCATTTCATAATGAAGCTCGCTGATCAGAGACAGCAGAGGCACTTCCCATAGAATCGTTCTGTACCAAAGCCCTTCAACAATTACAGAAAGGTCACCTCCTTCCTGGTGGATTTTTACTTCCGAAGGATCATAATGATAGCCTTCAAGGAAATCCAGGTAAGGAAGATCAAGATAAGGACATGTTTTTGCTAAGAATTTTTTTTCATCTTTTGTTAATTTGAGTTCAGCCATTTTGGTCACAGCTTCTCTTAATGCAACATCAAAACCTTCCGGAAAATGATGCTTACCTCTATTGATGAATTCGTATTTTACAAGGGAGCTGGGGAATAACTTCACCACAGCGTTTTGCATGGTTATTTTATAGAAATCATTATCAATAATGGAATTCAATCGAACGTCGTGCATATGTGTAATTTTAACGCAAATTTAGTGATTAAAAATAAAAATCGTCTAAATGTAAGACGATTTTTGAAATAATTCATTGATTTTTTATGCTTACTTCCCTAAATAAGAGTTGTACATCCAGACTTCTTTTTCCTGCTCTGTGATATAATCGCTCATTTGGGAATTTGTACCTTCATCTCCTGCCTTATCTGTGATGTCTAAAAGCTCCCTTTGAAGGTCTATCACCACTTTAAATGAACTTAAGATATTTTCTACACTTTTTGTGCCGTCCGTCACTTCCTTGCTTTCTTTGATGGTGGCTACTTTCAGATAATCAGAATAATTATGAGCCGGTGTTGCACCCAACGTCAATATTCTTTCAGCGATCTCATCAATTTTAAGAACAAGGCTGTTGTAAAGTTCTTCAAATTTTGGATGAAGGGTGAAAAACTGATCTCCTTTGATATTCCAGTGTGAGCCCCTTGTATTCTGATAAAATATGGAATAGTTGGCTAAAAGTGTATTTAATTTTTCCGAAATGTTCTTGCAGTCGGCTTCCTTAAGGCCGATAATACTGGCATTTTTCATACGTTTATTTTTTATAGTAACAAATGTAGGAAATATTGTACCGAAATCATTGGGATCGTGATTGATGATACTTATCTTTGGTATTTTTATAATGTATTGTAAACATGGGTTTTTTCCGGAATAGTAAAATAGCAGGTTTTTGGATATCATTGCTGGTAATAAGTGTTGTAAGCTTTTACTATTATCTTGCCAGTGTTTCTAAAACTGACGGACATTATATATATATGCTGGATGATGCCTATATTCATCTGGCAATGGCTAAAAATTTTGCATTACATTCCGTCTGGGGAGTTACACCGTATGAATTTTCCTCGACCTCTTCATCTCCGCTTTTTACATTTCTCATCAGTGTCCTGATACGGATTTTTGGGAATAATGATCAATTACCACTTTATTTTAATATCATTTTCGGAATCGGGATCGTCTTTTTACTCAGCAGATATTATTCAGTTGTCTTTAAAGAATGGAAAAAAATTGTACTTGCTGTACTTTTTACCGTTTTTTTTACCGTTGTGTATGTCCAGGTTTTATCAGGGATGGAGCATGTTTTTCAGGTTTTCCTTTTTGTGACCAATATTTTTTGTTTCTCCAGATGGAGCAAAAATAAATATTCCGTTGCGGGGTTTTATGGGAGCTTATTATTAATGGGGCTGGTTCGTTTTGAAAGTATGTTTTACTTTGTAATCCTGGCTTTTGCTTTTTTGCTGATTAAAAAATGGAAAGAAGCTTTAGGGGTTTTGCTGGCCGGTTTTATCCCGGTTATTATTTTTTGTTATTTCAATTATCTCCAGGACGGTTACCTTTTTCCGAATTCGGTGGTGGTGAAAGGTACAAAGCTAAGTTTCGGGCCCAACATGCTTTTTCAGCTTAAAACTATTTTCCTGGATAATCTTTTATTAAACCCAAGTTTTTATAAGATCGGCTTTTTTCCAGTAGTGCTGTCAGCTATCCTTATATATAGGGAAGGGAAAAAAAATAGTTTCACAGAAACAATCCGGAAGAATTTTCTTCTGATTGTGTTTTCATTGCTTATGATCTGTCATTCCATGTTTGCAGACCTGAAAGGGCTGTTCAGATATGAGGCATATATTCTCACAGGTTTTTCAATGGCGCTTATTCCAAAGGTCAGTTCGCTTTTTACGGATTTTAAAAACGATATTAAAAAAGAAAGACTGGTCAGTTTCTTAATTTTGATGAATGTGCTATTACTCATCTATAAATGCTGGATTTCACACTGGATGATTATTAATGGTGGAAAAAACATTTATGAACAGCAGATCCAGTCTGCTAAGTTTTTGCATACCTATTATAATACCTCAAAGGTTGTAGCCAATGATATTGGAGCCATTACCTATTATACGGATATACATTTATTGGATATCGCAGGGCTTGGTTCCAAAGAAATGATTCCTTTTAACGAAAATAAAAGGGTATTTGATACAAGATTTGAAGATTTTCTGACACAATATGGCAGAACTAACCATTATAAAATTGCCATTGTCTATGAAGAATGGCTTCAGGGGTATGTTCCGGAAACCTGGAAGAAAGCGGCCGTTTTAAAGATCCGGAATAAAACGATGGTTGCCAGAGATGAAGTATCGGTTTATTCTATAGGTGGGCGGGATATTCAAGCGCTAAAACAAAACATCAGAAATTTTAACTGGAATAAAAATGTAAAGGTGACAATCTTTGATTAAGGCTAAGTATCTGTTAATTAATTTTTAATAAAAAAGAGAATTTATATATAACAGCTTGTCAATTAAAAAATTATTATTAAATTTGCAGCCTAAAATAAAAAGCAATTAAATGCCTACTATTCAACAATTAGTAAGAAAAGGAAGAGCCACGCTTGCCAAGAAGAGCAAATCGGCTGCCCTTGATTCTTGTCCACAAAGACGAGGTGTATGTACGAGAGTATATACTACCACTCCTAAGAAACCTAACTCTGCACTTAGAAAAGTAGCAAGGGTAAGACTTTCTAACGGAAAAGAAGTTAACGCCTACATCCCGGGCGAAGGACATAATCTTCAGGAGCACTCGATAGTATTGGTGAGAGGCGGAAGGGTGAAAGACCTACCGGGAGTACGTTACCACATCGTAAGAGGTGCTTTAGACACTGCAGGTGTAAATGGAAGAACACAGAGAAGATCGAAGTATGGAGCTAAGAGACCTAAACCAGGTCAGGCAGCTGCTGCACCAGCAAAAGGAAAGAAAAAATAATCATTAAATAAGGTACAGAAACAATGAGAAAGACAAAAGCGAAAAAAAGACCGTTGTTACCAGATCCAAAGTTTAATGATCAGTTGGTAACAAGATTCGTAAACAACTTAATGCTTGACGGTAAAAAGTCTATCGCATTCAAAATTTTCTATGATGCATTAGATATCGTAGAAACTAAAAAAGGAGATAACGAGAAAACAGCCCTTGAAATCTGGAAAGATGCATTAACAAATGTAATGCCTCACGTAGAAGTACGTTCCAGAAGAGTAGGTGGAGCTAACTTCCAGATCCCAATGCCAATCAGAGCTGACAGAAAAATTTCTATGGCAATGAAATGGTTAATCAAATATTCAAAAGCTAGAAATGATAAGTCTATGGCTTTGAAATTAGCTAATGAAGTGGTAGCTGCTTCCAGAGAAGAAGGTGCTGCTTACAAGAAAAAGAGTGATACTCACAAAATGGCGGAAGCTAACAAAGCGTTTTCACACTTTAAATTCTAATCTGAAATGGCAAGAGATCTTAAATTTACAAGAAATATTGGTATTGCTGCTCACATTGATGCCGGTAAAACTACCACAACAGAAAGAATTTTATTCTATACAGGAAAAACCCACAAGATTGGTGAGGTTCACGAAGGTGCCGCTACAATGGACTGGATGGAGCAAGAAGCAGAAAGAGGTATTACCATTACTTCTGCTGCCACTACTTGTAGCTGGAATTTCCCTACTGATCAGGGAAAAGCTCTTCCTGAAACTAAACCTTACCACTTCAACATCATCGATACACCGGGACACGTTGACTTTACAGTAGAAGTAAACAGATCTTTAAGAGTATTAGATGGTTTGGTATTCTTATTCTCTGCAGTAGATGGAGTAGAGCCTCAGTCTGAAACAAACTGGAGGCTTGCTGACAACTATAAAGTTGCGAGAATGGGATTCGTAAACAAAATGGACAGACAAGGTGCTGACTTCCTTAACGTGGTAAAACAGGTTAAAGAAATGTTAGGATCTAATGCAGTTCCAATCGTTTTACCAATCGGTGCTGAAGAAGATTTTAAAGGTGTTGTAGACTTAATTAAAAACAGAGCTATCATCTGGGATGAAGCAGGACAAGGAGCTACTTTCGAAGTAGTGCCGATTCCTGAAGACATGAAAGATGAAGTTTTAGAATACAGAGAGAAATTAGTAGAAGCTGTAGCTGACTATGATGAGACTTTGATGGAGAAATTCTTCGAAGATCCGGATTCAATTTCTGAAGAAGAAATCAACGAAGCATTAAGAAAAGCTACAATTGATCTTTCTATCATTCCAATGACTTGTGGTTCTTCTTTCAAAAACAAAGGAGTACAGTTTATGCTTGATGCAGTTTGTAAATATCTTCCTTCTCCAATGGATAAAGATGATATTACAGGTACAAACCCTGATACAGATGCTGAGATCACAAGAAAGCCGGATGTAAAAGAGCCTTTTTCTGCATTAGCATTTAAGATTGCTACTGACCCGTTCGTGGGAAGATTAGCATTCTTCAGAGCTTACTCTGGAAGACTTGATGCTGGTTCTTATGTTCTTAACACAAGATCCGGAAACAAAGAAAGAATCTCAAGAATCTATCAGATGCACGCTAACAAGCAAAATCCTGTAGAATATATTGAAGCAGGAGATATTGGTGCAGCTGTGGGATTTAAAGATATTAAAACAGGAGATACTTTATCAGACGAGAAAAATCCAATCGTTCTTGAATCGATGATTTTCCCTGATCCGGTAATTGGTATCGCTGTTGAGCCTAAAACTAAAGCTGACCAGGATAAAATGGGTAATGCTCTGGCTAAATTAGCTGAAGAAGATCCTACTTTCCAGGTTAAAACTGATGAAGCTTCAGGACAAACGATTATCTCTGGGATGGGTGAGCTTCACCTTGACATCCTTGTAGATCGTATGAGAAGAGAATTCAAAGTTGAAGTTAACCAGGGGCAGCCTCAGGTAGAATACAAAGAAGCTCTTACACAAACTGCTAACCACAGAGAAGTTTACAAAAAGCAATCTGGGGGTAGAGGTAAGTTCGCGGATATCGTATTTACTATCGGACCTGCTGACGAAGGTAAAACCGGTCTTGAATTCATCAACGAAATCAAAGGTGGTAACATTCCTAAAGAATTTATCCCTTCAGTAGAAAAAGGTTTCAAGGAATCTATGAAGAATGGTCCTTTAGCCGGATTTGAAGTTGAAGCTATGAAGATTGTATTGAAAGACGGATCTTACCACCAGGTTGACTCGGATCAGCTATCTTTCGAATTAGCTGCAAAAATGGGATTCAAAGAAGCTGGTAGAGCTGCAAAAGCTGTGATCATGGAACCTATTATGAAACTGGAAGTTGTAACTCCGGAAGAATATATGGGGGATATCGTAGGTGACCTTAACAGAAGAAGAGGTACTGTAAACGGTATGGATGACAGAAATAATGCAAAAGTAATCAAAGCTTTCGTTCCACTTTCTGAAATGTTTGGTTATGTAACTTCACTTAGAACATTGTCTTCTGGTAGAGCTACATCTTCTATGGAGTTTGAAAAATATGAAGCAGCACCATCAAACGTTGCTGAAGAAGTAATCGCTAAGGCTAAAGGTTAATATTTAAATTAGATTAAAATGTCACAAAGAATCAGAATAAAACTAAAATCTTACGATTATAATTTAGTAGACAAGTCTGCTGAGAAAATCGTAAAAACGGTAAAGGCTACTGGTGCTGTTGTAAACGGTCCTATTCCATTACCAACAAATAAGAGAATCTTCACTGTGTTGAGATCTCCGCACGTTAACAAAAAAGCAAGAGAACAGTTCCAGCTTTCTGCTCACAAGAGATTGATGGATATCTATTCTTCTTCTTCTAAAACTGTGGATGCTCTAATGAAATTGGAGTTACCAAGCGGTGTAGACGTTGAAATTAAAGTGTGATAATTGCATACTTTGCAATGATTATAATTAAAATCCGTTCCTTTTAAAGGAGCGGATTTTTATATTTTAAAGATAAATTTAAATCAGAATTCTGATTTTTCCGGACTTATATATTCTCCTTCTACATATCCGCCGTTTACATAACGGGTGCTATCATTGGCATGCCATGCATAAACTCCGGCCACCATAATTCCAAGATCTTCCACATAATTATAAACAGTTTCCCCAAAATGGCCGAAGGGAGGAAGATGTTTTTGCAATAAGAGAAATTCTTCCAGGTAACAGTCATGAAGCTCCAGCGCTTTCATATAAGCCTTTTTCAGGGAAATCTTATTTTCTTGCCGGAATACCTTTACAAGATTCATAGTGTCTTCTTCGCGGTGGAGTTCTTTTGGTAAAGAAATAATATCATTATGGATTCCGATCATCAGAGCGCAGAGCGTATAAATACGCTTTATATAAGGATGATCAAAAATCTCATCCGGTAAATTACGATAATTCTTTTGCAGTGCCACATAATTACAGAAGGGTTGTACTCCGCTTGTTGCTTCCCGGATAATCAGGTAAACAGGGAGTGGCGGAATGGTATTTGCCCTGTAATAAACCTTTTCTTCCGAATAACCGATCAATACTTCGTGTATTGATTGTATAAATCTTTTGTATAAGTTCTCAGGGATTCCGCACTGAATAGCATCCTGTCTCAATACCCAGAATTGATGAAATATACCATTGTCTGCAGGTTCATTGGGATCATCACCGGTTAACAATGCTTTGATCCGATTAGTTATTTCATACATTTCGCTGCGTGTGCAACGGTCAAAATAATCATCCAGCATGGCTCCGTTACCCGTATAATTAGCCAATGGTCGAAGTTCTGCAATGGTCTTTAAAAATGGACAGCCACGCGCTGCAATATCAGTAAGATTGTGTTGCTTATGTTTCTCACGGGCAGCATGGCTGTGGAAAGTATATTCTTTATCAATCCAGTCATAATATTCCTGTCTTTGTAATTGAAAATCAGAGTGTATAAAATCAGGAAATGGGTACTTTGGTCTCGGCAGTTCTGTTATACCTGCGTAAAACTCTTCGTCTTTAATTGTGGTTTTCATTATATTTTGTTTTTATGATTGAGTTTTGTTTAAAATTAAATCAAATAATCGAGATTTAATTTAAATTAATTGTAATTATTTAAAATATGCTGTTGTTGCTGATCTGATTTTCTGAGAATTTGTTCAGCATTTTTTTAATTATCACTATTATGCATTGCAAGGTTCTATTTATTTTATATATTTGTAAAAAAAATACTATGAAAAGAGTTTTATTGTTGCTGTTATTCATCAGCTTTGGAGTAAATGCTCAGACACATCGCTTTATTTATGAAATGCAATACAGAAGTGATTCTACAAGTAAAGTTTTTGAGAAAATGAATTTCGTGCTGGATGTTAATCCAAAAGACGTTAAATATTATGAATACTACTATCTCGAATCCGATTCTATCAATCGTGTAAAAGGGAACTATGAACATCAGTATGGTGGCCGTTTTGAATCAATAAAGCACGAAAGAAATTCATTTAAAAATCAGAACTATGAGCTGATTGGCTTTGATATGTTCAGTTTTCCGACTGAAGATAAAATGATCTGGAAGCTTACAGATGAAACAAAGAAAATGGGCGATTACACCCTTCAGAAAGCAACAACCCAGTTTGGAGGAAGAAGCTGGACTGCATGGTTTAATAAAGATATGGCAATTTCAGAAGGTCCCCATAAATTTCGTGGACTGCCCGGAATGATTTTTCAGCTGGAAGATGCTCAGTCGAATTTTATATTTACCTTAATTAAAAGTAAAAATCTGAAGGAAACTTATGATACCTTAGGATTCATCGAAACATTTTACGGAAGAAAACCATTGGAAATTTCGGAGAAAATGCGGATCAAGAAAAAACAGGAAGTGTTTAATGATCCTTTGGCAGATATGAGAAAAGATTTCAATGAAGGTTCACATAGCGAAATGTATGTGATGGGAGCGAAAGTTACCAGCCTGGAGCAGTTTAATGACCTCACTAAAAAACTGCAGGAAAAACTCAGGAAAATCAACAATCCAATCGAAAGGGATAAAGCTATAAAATATTAACCGATTCATTTCCTTTTAAGCTCCGCCGGTTTCGGCGGAGTTTTTGCTGGATCCCTTTAAAACTATTACAATGAGTAAACCGGACAAAAGTATATTTGAAAAGTTTTCAGATTGGGCAACGAAATTTACAGGAAGTTTTTATGCATTTATTGGTGCGACACTTATTGTCGTGGGTTGGGCATTTTCAGGGCCGTTGTTTGATTACTCAGAAACCTGGCAACTGGTGATCAATACCGGAACAACAATCATTACTTTTTTAATGGTATTCCTGATTCAGAAAGCCCAGAATAAAGACTCAAAAGCGATTCAGATCAAACTTAATGAGCTTCTTGCTGCCAATGAAAAAGCAAGTAACAGAATCGTAGATATAGAAGATCTGACAGAAAAAGAACTTGACCAGCTTCATTGCTATTATGAAAAACTTTCGAGCTTTGCCAAAGAAGATGCAGACATTCATACTTCACACTCTATCGATGCTGCACAAAGAAACCAGGATTATAAACACGAGTTTTTCAAAAAGAAACATGAAGAATGGCTGGAAAAACAACAAAAAAAGGAATCAAACTGATTCCTTTTTTTGTTATAGATATTTGAAAGTTATTTCATGAAATAACTGAAGTAAGAACAGCTTCCCATCAGGCCTTTCGCGGCTTCGGTATCTGCATATTGTGTTTTCAGCAATGCAAAATAGGTACGGTATTTCTGATTTTTAATCTGATCCAGCTGTTTCTGATAAGCATCGGTCTTTTCAGACCATTTAGGATCTGAATAGCTGATGTTAGCATGGTTTTTTGCTTCATACTGATAATATTTTCCTTGTTCGGCACTTGCCATCTGGAAAATGATTCTCGCCTTTTGTTCTTTATTGGTAGAGGCATCTAACGCTTTTCTGTAATAATTGATCGCTAAATCAAAGTTGTCCGGTTCAATATAAGATGTGTCGAGGAAATTTTTGTAATAATACTGGTAAGGTGTTTTCTTATCCGTATTCCAGAAGTCATATTTTCCGCCATTCGTATTATCTACATCCATTACAAATATGTGTCTGTAGTAGCCCAGAATTGAAGTGTTGTACAGTAGATTTCCTATCAGCTGATTTGCCCTGGCAGCTTTTTCATCTTTCCCTGAACCAATCTTTTTAAGCTGGATCAAAGCATCGGCCAGTTCCAGTTTGTTCATTTCCGGTTTGATAAAAGGAAACTGGGTATAGTCCTCATTTTCCATGCTTGTTTGTGCATCACTTTCGTAGCTTTCCCAAACATTATGCCCGAAAATATAATCAGGAATATTTCTGAAACCATTATATTCATTCGCTGCATATTGATGGGGAACTTTTGGCAGCTCAGTAGATACCCAGTCATAATTAATCCTTGGGATCCCTACAAAATTCTGTGCCTTCTGATAATAAGACCTGGCTTTTTCAAAATCAGCCTGTCTCATAGCCCTGTCACCATAGATTACACTGAAGAATGCATCAATATTTCCCACATCATCCATGTTTTTAGCAATGATCTGCTGCTCAAACTGGGTCTTGTTAGGTTTTCTGTAAAAATCCTCAACACTTTTTACCAAACTTGAATTCGGGTTATACTGCAGGTCGGAAAGCTTATTACTCATTAAGAAAGATTTTCCATCTTCGCCCTGAAGGAAATAACGGTTGGCCAGAACATCTTTAAGGAAAGATGCAGTTGACGGAACGGGGCCATAATAATCATAATCTGTAGTGGCACTGTCCTTTTTGGCTTCCTGCTCAACAAAATATTCTGAATAATCCTTCATCAGATGGTCTTCATATTCTGCTGTAATTTTTGGCTGGGAAACAATATCATTCAATACTTTCATTCTTTTGATCTCTTCAAGATATTCGGGATTGGTGGTTTTGATATCTTCTAAAATCTCAGTACTTGCCTTATAGTCTTTTTTCAGGAACTGTAGATAAGCATCTGCAATCTGCCAGTATTCGTCTTTTGATTTCTCTTTGGTTTTTTCCGTGAACTTTTCCAGCTCATCTAAGAAGTCTTTTGACTTGTTATCATACCAGTAATTGTTATTGGTGTAAACAGGAATTCTGTTCGGATTTTCCAGTAATTCATCATCACTCTGATCTGTTTTATCTTCGTTTCCTTTTTTATCTGATTTTGATCCTCCAAAAAGGTTTTTAAAGAATCTTATAATTTTCTGCCAGAGAGAAAGTTCCTTTTTCTTTACTTCTTTGGTTTCGGTTTTGGTTTTATCCGCAGTTGTTTTTGCCCCGTCTTTTTGAACTACTGTGTGAGTTCCATCATCAGAGTTATAATAATAAATCGGAAGGTAGTTTCTCTCCAGCTCATTGATACTTCTCACTGCCATTACCTTCAGAATCTCAGAATCAGGATTGATGTCGTACATTTTTTCCATGATAGGAATCGGGTTTGTGAAATCTTCATAACCTAAAAGAAAGTAAGCCATGTTTTTTTCATCATTGTTCCCTGCCCGTTTCAGGATATTATTAAAAGATGCAGTATCTGAAAGCTTCATCGAAACAAATGCAGATTCCTTACGGCTTTTACTGTTCATAAAAACCTGGAAAAAATTCCAGTTGGCATCACTGTTCATTTTTAAGCCTCTCTGTGCTCCAGCAAGCTGGTCAAGAGCCATGAAATAAGCGGCTCCCTTTAATTTAATAGGCTCCACATAAGTTTTAAAGGATTGAAGCGCGGTATCGTAATTTCTGGTGTAATGATTGAAACGGACAAGCTGATAACCGTATCGCTGTTTGATCTCAGGATTTTTTGCTGCATTGTAAAGTGAGGTTAAAGCAGAAATGGTCTTATGGTAATCAAGGTTGGTTGCATTTTTATCATTTCCGGTTCCGCCATAATAGAATGAATCTGCATTTTCAATGAA
The DNA here is from genome assembly GCF_000282115.1 of Chryseobacterium populi. Taxonomy (GTDB): domain Bacteria; phylum Bacteroidota; class Bacteroidia; order Flavobacteriales; family Weeksellaceae; genus Chryseobacterium; species Chryseobacterium populi. Next base: position 121,829 of record NZ_AKJY01000002.1, on the reverse strand, counting down.
GTTAATTCTCATATAAGGCTCGAGATATTTGGCTTCGATTAAATAATCAATTCCTTCGCGGTATTTTTGATAAAAGCCGGAGCCCAGTTTTTTTAGCAGCTGGTTGTTGGGATTTCCTTTTTTTAATTCATTAAGATCATTTATTCCCATTTTATTTACGAGATAATCTGTCTCTGAATAGCTGAGCTGATTATTGAAAAATTTTCGCCATGATTCAATATTTTCATCCGAAATCTGACCTGCTTTGAATTCAGTATAAAATCTTGTCGAATAACTGTGAAGAAAGGGAAGGTAAGATTTGTCCTTTATGATGCTCTGGGTAAATAAATTGAAGTATTCATAATCCGGATCAGACCAGGCACATGCATCAGACTTTGTATAGAAAAGTGACAGCACTGCTAATGAAAGAATATACTTTTTCATATTATTTTTGGTGTTTATTTGAGTTTTTAGTTTTAATAATTAATCAAAATTCAACAGATATGTAGAATTGTAATTCGTATAGGAATTTATATTATTTGTGTTTCAATTAAAAATTAAACTTCTGATCTACAACAAATTTACTATCTAATTGGTAATAAATGATATTAAAATGAGGTATTTTTTTCTCTAAAAAATGAACAATATCTTCCAGCTGCTGATCAGAAATCTCTTCAACTTTTATGGTAAAGCCTTTATTCAAATAATTCCCGAAATAGAATCCATCTTTCAGAATTTCAATTTCATTTTTAGAAATTCTTTTAAAATCAGGATTTTTCAGGTCTTTTTCAGATAATGCATTGATCAGCTTATGCTTTCCCAGATGGTTGGTGACAATTCCCCATGAGTAAATTGGTAAAGCGACTTCGATTTGCTGAATAGGATACTCTTCCAGCTTTGAAAGATAACTTTTCAATGTATTGACTTCTAAAATTGAGTTTTCATCAGAGCTTTCCAAAGGTGAAGAAGTGGAGTAGCACATCAGGTATACTTTTTTAACGGGTGGGATTCCGGTAAGGTTTTTATCCTTTACCTGATGAAGACGAAGAGTGCAGGTGATTTCTTTTCCCGAAACTTTCTGCAGTTCCTTTAAAAATTTAAAATAATCATGATGGGTTCCGGCAGTCCAGTCACAATCAATTTGAATTTCATTATTTGTTTTCAGATGATATTCTGCTGTTTTCTTCCGGATTAAACGGTCAATGCTTTCGGCCAGAAACCTGATTTCATCAGCAGAAATATTGAGGAAAGTCTGGTTGGTAATGAAAACCGTGGGAACAATCTTTTTATCTGTAGTAAAGCTTTGATCTTTGGTAATGACTGCAACCGGCTGAAATTTCCCACCGGCTTTACTCACATCAAAAAACCGGGTATATAAATAAGGCGTTGTAGACTGATCTAAGGTTTTTTTCTCCTCCTGATTTAAGGCAAGATGGGTTTTCCAGTAATAAAATGTGTACGGATGATCTTCTTTCTTACATGAAATAACCAAAAGGAAGAGAAATAAAAATCGTAGGATTTTCATTATTGGTAAAATGCACTTTCACAGGTACAGTCTCCTTTATCCATCTCCGAAACAGAACAGCAGTCTTCCGATTTTTGAATATTGCCTTTTTCGTCGGTAAGGTAGATTTTTTCCTTATCGAATTTTACGTAGAGAGTTTCATTATAGGTTTTGAAATATACTTTCATCACTTTAGGATTGTATTTTCCGGCATTGATTTCCTCAGAAGTTTCCTCACCGCTTGCCTGGTTTACCTGTACAAATCCGAAATAGACATCATCGTTTTTCTTTACTTCAAGATAATAAGCCGGAGTTCCGGTACCACTGTATCCTTCAATGATATTGAAAGTTCTTTTTCCTGTAAAAGGAGCTTTAGACTGGGCAAAAGACAAAAGACTGATGCATAGAATAAGGAGGCTGAAAATCTTTTTCATATTTTTTATTCAAAATTAAAAATATCCCAGCAAAAATTAAACCGTAAAAACCCGGTGTTTTTTTTTCAGGAAACTTTTTGGAAAGGATAGAACTTAAGCCTGGGTCATCAACAGAATAAAACCATCCCGGAACGGAATGGTTAATTGAATTTTTTTAAATTATATTTTTAAAATACAGTCGCTCCAAGCTGTATCCTGGCATATTTGTTAGCCGGATTCCACATGGCCGTCATGAATACAGGAAGGCTGTAATGTTCGGAAAATTTAATGGCTTTACTGGCTTTCAGACCTACATTGACAATTTCAAAACTGTTTTTCCCGCTGCCATAAAGGAAGTTTCTGTCATTCAATGCAAACCCGCCGCCGACAAAGGCATCTAAATTCACTTTTTCATCTTTTATCACAGGATAGCTGGCCTGTACATAAGTTGAATATTTATTCTTTTTGTAGCTTCCGTCAGGTTCTAAAACCACTTCTCCTGCATTTGCCCCGCCATAAAGCATAATATCAGCTTCGATATTGACCGGAAATGAAGGCCCGAAAGTATAGTTGGTTCTTAAATCAATAATATGGGCTGTCTTTCTGTTTGAATAGTTGAAAATATCATCAGAAGCAACTTCAGTATTAATATTCCTGGAATTAAATAAATCCCATAACCCGATATACAAACGCCCGTCCGAATATTGAACATAATAATTGATCTCTTTGTAGTGGGTACCGTCTTTATCATCGGTGAGGGAAGAGGCTCCCCACAATCCGACTTTCCATTTCTTTTCTGCATCAAGGGCATAAGAAAGGTTTCCCATAACCACCGGTTTGTCTGTAATAATCAATCCTCTCCACAGGTGATTATTCTGGATGTTGGCGGTAAAATCTAATCTCCCTTCTTTGGTTTTTATGCTGTCCTGGGCAAAAAGATCTCCTGTGCCCAGCATTGCCAGGCATATTATTATCGAAAATTTTTTCATTGATTTTTTTTGTGATTAATTTAAAACACCATAGAGTAGTGCTGCTAAAGTTGCTCCAAGAACAGGGCCTGCGACAGGAATCCATGCATAGCTCCAGTCGCTGCTTCCTTTTACCGGAAGAAGGGCGTGCATAATTCTCGGTCCCAGATCACGTGCCGGGTTAATTGCATATCCGGTAGTTCCTCCCAGGGATAAACCGATTGCCCAAACCAATAAGGTTACCGGAAGTGCACCCACAGAACCCAGGCCTACTTTTGCTGTAGAATCAGTATGTAAAGAAATACTGGGATCTGCAAAATGAAAGATCACGAATACCAGAACGAAAGTTCCTATAATTTCACTGATCAGGTTGGAAGATGTTTTTCTGATGGCCGGACCGGTACTGAAGCAGGCTAACTTTGCCCCTTCATCTTCTGTAATGGCAAAATGATCTTTATTAAACAGCCATACTAAAAATGCCCCTGATAAAGCCCCGATCATTTGGGCGGCAATATATGATGGAACGAGCTCCCAGGAAAATTTTCCTGCAATGGCCAGACCGAGTGTCACAGCGGGGTTCAGATGGGCCCCGCTTATTGGCCCTGCAACGGTAACGCCCACGAAAACGGCTAATGCCCAGGCTGTGGTAATCACGATCCATCCGGAATTATTTCCTTTTGTACCTTTTAAAACGACATTGGCTACAACACCGTTGCCTAATAATATCATAAGCATTGTGCCGATTATTTCTGCTATAAATGGAGTCATATGTATTTTGTGTAAAATGGTTAATCTTCGATCCAGTTTTGAGAACGTGTAACTGCTTTCTTCCATAAATGGATCATGCGGTCTGTCTTCTCTTTTTCCAGCTTAGGATGGAAATCTTTGTCTATGATCCATTGGGACTGGATCTCATCAATATTTTTCCAGTACCCTACGGCAAGGCCAGCAAGATACGCCGCTCCTAATGCAGTTGTTTCCAGTGTCTTCGGTCTTGTAATTTTAAACCCGAATAGATCCGATTGTATCTGCATTAAAAGATCACTTGCGGAAGCTCCACCATCAACTCTCAGCTCAAGGCTGGCTCTCCCGGAATCTGCTTCCATGGCTTTTACAATATCATATACTTGAAATGCGATTCCTTCCAGAGTAGCTCTGGCGATGTGCCCATTTGTAGTTCCGCGGGTAACTCCTACAATCGTTCCTCTTGCATACTGATCCCAATAAGGGGCTCCTAAACCTGTCAAAGCCGGAACAAAATATACTCCGCCATTATCTTCTACAGTTTGAGCGAGGTCATTTATTTCTTCAGCAGTATTAATTAATTTCAAGCCGTCTCGCAGCCATTGTATAGCGGCACCGCCTACAAATACACTTCCTTCTAACGCGTAATTAATTTCTCCGTTGATTTTCCATGCAACAGTTGTAAGCAGGTTATTTTTAGAGGCTACAGCTTCTTTTCCTGTGTTCATTAACAGGAAGCAACCCGTTCCGTATGTGTTTTTTACCATTCCCGGTGTAGTACACATCTGCCCGAACAATGCTGCCTGCTGGTCTCCTGCAATGCCGGCGATCGGAATTTTGGTGGAAAAGAGGGTCGTGGCTGTTTCTCCGTAAATTTCACTGCTTTGTTTCACTTCTGGTAAGATTGCTCTCGGAATATTGAATAACTGTAACAGATCATTATCCCAATCCAAAGTATGAATATTCAGAAGCATGGTTCTGCTGGCATTGGAAACATCGGTGATAAACATTTTTCCGCGGGTAAGTTTCCAAACCAACCATGTATCAACGGTGCCAAAACATAATTTTCCTGCTTCTGCTTTTTCCCTTGCTCCTTCTACATGATCAAGAATCCATTTCAGTTTTGTTGCTGAAAAATATGCATCCAAAACGAGACCTGTTTTTTCTTTGATCATATCGGCATGGCCTTCTTCTTTCAATGAGTCACAATATTTGGCAGTCCTTCTGTCTTGCCAGACTATTGCATTGTACACGGGCTCTCCGGTTTCTCTATCCCATACTACAGTAGTTTCCCGTTGATTGGTGATGCCGATTGCAGCAACCTCCAATCCGGAAATGCCTGCTTTTGCAATAATCTCTGCCGCTACGGAAATCTGGGAAGACCATATTTCATTAGGGTCATGCTCTACCCAACCCGGAGTAGGAAATATCTGTTCAAAACTCTTTTGAGAAATATATTCTATTTCTCCGCTGTGATTAAATAAAATAGCTCTAGAGGAAGTCGTGCCCTGATCTAAAGCAAGAATTAATTTTCCACTCATATCGTGCATATTAATTTAGATTGATTGTTTTAGGAGAATATGGAGTCAGTAAATAACCCTTTGCCAATTCAATGAATTCTTTTTCCTGTTGATGTGCCCATTCCGGACTAAGCCCTCTTTCCTCAGCTATGATTGCTGCGACATGATGAGCACAGTCTATTGCTGCTCTGGCATCCAGAAACAGCATACGGACTCTTCTGGCCAAAACATCTTCTATTGTTTCAGCCATTTCGTTCCGTACGGCCCATATGATTTCGGCTACTGTAAACGGATGATCCGGGTGAATTCTTTCTGCATACTTTTGATTTTCGTTTTGTAAAGACTGTATAGCGGGAATATCAGATCCGTAAACATATAAATGACTGCTTCTGTCCACCTGTTCTGCTTTTACATTACCATGGATGGACAGATGTTCGGTAGATGACGGTACAGTTTTCATTTTATGAATTTCCATGGCTTTATTGATGGTGTCCTCCGCCATTTTACGGTAGGTTGTCCATTTTCCGCCAATAATTGAAACTAACCCGGTGTCTGATGTAATCACTTTGTGGCTTCTGGAAACCTCTTTTGTGTTTTTACCTTCTCCTTTTGGTGCAGCGAGGGGCCTGAGCCCTGCAAATACAGATTTTACATCTTCCCGGGTCGGTTTTTTTGAGAGATATTGCCTTGCCGTATTCAGAACAAAATTAATTTCCTGTTCTAAAGCCCTCGGTTCAAAGCTTTCGTTTTCCAATAAAGTATCAGTTGTCCCCACTAAAGCCCTGTCATGCCACGGAACCACAAACAAAACCCTTCCGTCTGACGTTTTTGGAATCATGATGGCATCGTCACTTTTCAGAAAAGATTTATCTAGTACCAGGTGGATCCCCTGGCTTGGAACAACGAATTTGCCATGCTTGGGATTATTCATATTCAGAATGTCATTGGTGAAAACCCCGGTTGCGTTGATTACTACCTTCGTATGTATTTCGTATTGCTTATGGGTGAACTGATCTTCAGCAATGACGCCTGTTATTTTATTTGAATCATTTTTAATCAGGTTTATTACTTTCAGATAATTAATGGCACTACCTCCTTTTTCAATAATTGTTTGTGCCAGGTTGATCGCTAGGCGGGCGTCATCAAACTGTCCGTCCTGATACACTACACCACTCATCAGGTTTTTCTGTTCTATCGTGGGAAGTTTACCGATTGTCTTGGATTTGCTGATATATTGTGTTCTTCCGAGACTTAGCTTCCCTGCCAGAAAATCATAGATAGATAATCCTATTTTATAATAGATACCGCCCCACCAAGTGTAATTAGGTATGATGAATGACTGGTTTTTTACTACGTGGGCTGCATTCTTTGCAAGCAGGCCTCTTTCTTTCAAAGCTTCTTTTACAAGCCCGATATCGCCCTGTGCAAGATACCTTACGCCCCCATGTACAAGTTTCGTGCTTCTGCTGGAGGTTGCTTTTGCAAAATCATGGGATTCTATCAATAATGTTTTAAATCCCCTGCTTGTTGCATCCAATGCTGAACCTAAGCCACTCGCTCCACCACCTATAACAATAAAATCCCATTCCTGAGTTTCGGCTAATTTTTTTAGTTCTTCATTTCGTTTCATAAAAGTTTCGTTTATGTTTCGTTTTCAAATGTATAAATTAAAAATGAAACTAAAAAGAAAATAAATGAAATTTTTAAAAAGTCGAAAAAAAATGATATTTTTGATGAAACAAATACAATGGAAAAGCTAATAGCCCGGCATAATGATATTTTAAAGGTATTGGATGAAAAAGACTATGTTCTTGTGCAGGAGCTGTGCGAAAAATTTAATGTTTCTTCAGTTACGATCCGGAAGGATTTGAACTACCTGGAAAGCTTGGGACTGCTTTTCCGGAATCATGGCGGTGCCAGTAAGCATGTGCGATATGCCTATGAAAGGAATGTCGATGAAAAAGAAAATATCAATGTAGAGGCCAAACAGAATATTGCAAAAGCTGCGTTACAGCTTATTGATGAAAATGATTGTATTATTCTTGCTTCAGGGACTACCATGCACTATCTTGCCCGGATGCTTAAGAATTTTGGGCCGCTTACCGTTCTTACTTCTTCTTTAAGAGTTGCTCTTGAGCTTTGCAATAACCCTAATATTAATATCATTCAGCTGGGCGGTGAGGTAAGGAAGAGTTCTACTTCCATTGTAGGTTCTATTTCCGAAACGATTTTAAGACAGTTTTCATGTAACAAATTATTCCTTGGAGTTGACGGGATTGATATGGAGTTCGGGATCAGTACATCAAACGCTGCCGAAGCCCATCTGAATCAGCTGATGATCGGATGTTCTGAAAAAGTAGTTATACTTGCAGATTCTTCCAAATTAAATAAAAAGGGCTTCGGGAAAATCGCTTCTCTGGATAAAATAGATTATCTGATTACGGATAATGATATTCTGGAGGAAGATAAAATCAGACTTGAAGAGGCAGGAGTGAGTGTCATTTCAAAATAGTCGTGTAATTTTTTCGAAGAAATCAAAAAGATTTTCTAAAATTTCAACTTTATTTTTTTGAAATTACCTAATTCATTAAAAATCAAAATATTTTGCTGGAAATATTTGTCAGTTGTAAAATTATTCATACATTTGCACACTCATTTTAGGGGCGTAGTATGCCTATATCAAAAGTAGAAATTACTTCAGACTTCCTGAAAATGATGATAAATAAAGGATAAATTTTATTATAATATAAACAATGTCAGGTATTATTGGTAAAAAAATCGGTATGACGTCTTTGTTTAACGAAGAAGGAAAAAACATTCCTTGTACAGTTATTCAGGCAGGCCCATGCTCGGTTTTACAGGTCAGAACCATAGAAAAGGACGGCTACAAGTCAGTTCAATTGGGTTTCGATGACAAGAGTGAAAAGAACGTTGGTAAAGCGTTAGCTGGCCATTTTAAAAAGGCTGGTTCTGCTCCTAAAGCTAAATTGGTAGAATTCTACAGAGAATTTGTTGATGAAGTGAAAGTAGGAGAAGAAGTAAAAGTTGATTTATTTGCTGAAGGTGAATATGTTGACGTAACAGGAACTTCAAAAGGTAAAGGTTTCCAGGGTGTTGTTAAAAGACATGGCTTTGGAGGTGTAATGCAAGCTACTCATGGTCAGCACAACAGACTTAGAGCTCCGGGTTCTATCGGTGCTGGATCGGATCCTTCGAGAGTATTCAAAGGAATGAGAATGGCGGGTAGAATGGGAGGTAAGCAGGTAACTGTTCAAAACCTTCAAGTGTTAAAAGTGGATCAAGAACAAAATCTTTTAGTAGTAAAAGGTGCTGTTCCGGGAGCTAAAAATTCTTATGTAATTATCAGAAAATGGAACTAGTAGTATTAAATACATCAGGAAAAGAGACCGGAAGAAAAGTAACTCTAGACGAAACAGTATTCGGAATTGAGCCAAATCAGCACGCGGTTTACTTAGAAGTTAAACAGTACCTTGCTGCACAAAGACAAGGAACTCATAAAGCAAAAGAAAGAAGCGAAATCACTGCTTCTACTAAAAAACTTAAGAAGCAGAAAGGATCCGGTTCTGCCAGATATGGTGATATCAAATCTCCAACTTTCAGAGGTGGAGGTAGAGTATTCGGACCAAAACCAAGAGACTACAGATTCAAATTGAACAAAGCTCTTAAGAGATTAGCTAAGAAATCTGTTTTATCTCAGAAAATGAGAGACAACAGCATCAGAGTAATGGAAGATATGAGCTTAAACGCTCCTAAAACTAAAGATTTCATCACGATCTTAAATGCATTGGCATTAAATGATAAGAAGTCTTTATTCGTACTTCCTGAAGCTAACAAGAATGTATATTTATCTTCAAGAAACTTACCTAAAACTAAAGTAATGAACTTTAACGAAATCAGTTCATATGACTTAATAAATGCAGGTGAGATCATTTTCTTAGAAGGTGCCGTTGAAAAATTCCAGGAAAATTTAAAGAAATAAGTCATGTCAGTTATCATTAAACCAGTTATTTCAGAAAAGGCTAACTATCTTACGGATTTAAGAGGTGCTTATTCTTTCTTAGTAAATACTAAGGCGAATAAAATCCAGATTAAAAAAGCTGTGGAAGAAGCTTACGGTGTAAAAGTAGCAGACGTTAGAACAATGATTTATGCTCCGAAGGTTTCTTCGAAATACACTAAAAAAGGTCTTCAAGTAGGAAAGACAAACAAATTGAAAAAGGCGGTTATCACTCTTGCTGAAGGAGAAGTAATCGACATTTTTGCTGTAAATTAATTATTAATTATAAATAATAGTAATGTCTGTTAGAAAATTAAAACCTATCACCCCGGGACAGAGATTCAGAATTGTAAACAATTTTGAGGAAATTACTACCAACAAACCAGAGAAATCTCTAACAGTTGGTATTAAAAAGTCAGGTGGACGTAACCAAACAGGTAAAATGACCATGCGTTACACCGGAGGTGGACACAAAAAGAAATACAGAATTATCGACTTCAAAAGAAACAAAGCTAACGTTGAAGCTACGGTAAAAACTGTAGAATACGATCCAAACAGAACTGCATTTATCGCTTTATTAGAGTATGCTGACGGAGAGAAGAGATACATCATCGCTCCAAACGGTATCAAAGTAGATCAGAAAGTAGTTTCAGGTGAAAGCGTAGAACCAAACGTAGGTAACGCAATGAAATTGAAAAACATTCCATTGGGTACTGTAATTTCTTGTGTTGAAATGAAACCTGGTCAAGGGGCAATTTTAGCAAGAAGTGCTGGTTCTTCAGCTCAATTAACTTCAAGAGATGGTAAATATGCAATCATCAAATTGCCTTCAGGAGAATCCAGAATGATCCTTACTGAATGTATGGCAATGATTGGATCAGTTTCCAACTCAGATCACCAATTAACTGTATCAGGTAAAGCTGGTAGAAGCAGATGGTTAGGTAGAAGACCAAGAACAAGAGCGGTAGTAATGAACCCTGTAGATCACCCGATGGGTGGTGGTGAAGGACGTTCTTCAGGAGGTCACCCAAGATCTAGAAACGGTATGCCGTCTAAAGGTTACAAAACTAGAAAGAAAAACAAAGTGTCTAACCGTTACATCGTATCTAAAAGAAAATAATTATGGCAAGATCACTTAAAAAAGGACCGTTCATTCATCATACTTTAGATAAGAAGGTTCAGGCAAATATAGAGTCTGGTAAGAAGACAGTTATCAAAACTTGGTCTAGAGCATCGATGATCTCTCCGGACTTCGTAGGACAAACTATTGCTGTACACAACGGGAAATCTTTTATCCCTGTTTACGTTACAGAAAACATGGTTGGTCACAAGTTAGGCGAATTTTCTCCAACAAGATCTTTCAGAGGTCATGGTGGTAATAAAAACAAAGGAAGCAGATAATCATGGGATCAAGAAAACAAGATAGTTCAATCGCAAGAAAAGAAGCTAACAAAGACGTTGTAAAAGCTTCATTAAACAATTGCCCGTCTTCTCCAAGAAAAATGAGATTAGTTGCTGATATCATTAGAGGAGAGCAGGTAGATAAAGCTCTTTATATCCTAAAATATTCTAAAAAAGAAGCATCTAACAAGTTAGAGAAATTACTTCTTTCTGCTATGGCAAACTGGCAGACTAAAAACGAAGGTGCGGATATCGAAGAAGCTAACCTTATCGTTAAAGAAATATTCGTGGATAGTGCAAGACAATTGAAGAGACTAAGACCAGCTCCGCAAGGTAGAGGGTACAGAATCAGAAAAAGATCTAACCACGTTACATTAATCTTAGGTAATAAAGAAAATTAATCAAGGTATGGGACAGAAGACAAATCCAATTGGTAACAGATTAGGTATCATCAGAGGATGGGATTCTAACTGGTTTGGTGGAAACGATTATGGAGACAGAATCGCTGAAGACTACAAAATCAGAAGATACCTTGAAGCTAGATTATCTAAAGGTGGAATTTCAAAAATATATATTGAAAGAACATTAAAATTAGTAACAGTTACTATTACTACTGCTAGACCGGGACTTATCATCGGTAAAGGAGGTCAGGAAGTTGACAAGTTAAAAGAAGAATTGAAGAAACTTACAAAAAAGGATATTCAGATCAATATTTTCGAAATCAAAAGACCTGAGCTTGATGCAGTATTGGTAGCTGATAGCATTGCTAAGCAAATTGAAAACAGAATTTCTTACAGAAGAGCTGTTAAAATGGCAATGGCAGGTACAATGAGAATGGGTGCAGAAGGTATCAAAGTTCAGATCTCCGGTAGATTGAATGGTGCTGAAATGGCAAGAAGCGAATCTTTCAAAGACGGAAGAATTCCTTTGTCTACCTTCAGAGCTGATATCGATTATCATATTGGTGAAGCATTGACTCAATATGGTAAGCTTGGGGTGAAAGTTTGGATTATGAAAGGTGAAGTTTACGGTAAAAGAGAACTTTCTCCTTTAGTAGGACAACAGAAAAAAGGACCTTCAGGAGGTGGAAACAGAGGAGATAGAGATAACAGAAGACCTTCAAGAGATAAAAAAAATAATTAATAAAATTTTAGAGGATAGTTTTTAAATGACCGTTACTTTTTTAAAATCTAAATTCTAAAATCTAAAATTTAAGAAATTATGTTACAACCAAAAAGAACCAAATTCCGTAGAGTTCATAAGATGAAGATGAAGGGGATTGCTCAGAGAGGTAATCAACTTGCTTATGGAACTTTCGGAATCAAAGCAACAGAAGGTGCTTGGATCACTGCAAGACAAATTGAAGCTGCACGTATCGCTGCTACAAGATATATGAAGAGAGAAGGTCAACTATGGATCAAAATCTTCCCGGATAAGCCTATTACTAAAAAACCAGCCGAAGTAAGGATGGGTAAAGGTAAAGGTGCCGTGGAATATTGGGTAGCTGTAGTAAAACCAGGTAAAATTATGTTCGAAATCGGAGGTGTACCTTACGAAATCGCTAAAGAAGCATTAAGACTTGCTGCACAAAAATTACCGGTAGTGACCAAATTTATAGTTGCTAATGATTTTGTTAAACCTCTATAATCTTTGAATACAATGAAAAAAGCTGATATTAAAAATTTAAGCGCGGGAGATATTCAAACTAAACTAGCTGAAGCTAAAGCTCAATATTCAAAATTGATCCTGGCTCATAAAATCAGCCCAGTTGAGAACCCGATTCAAATCAGAGATTTGAGAAAAACAATCGCAAGATTAAATACAGAGTTAACTACTAAACAACAATAAGATTTTCATACATTATGGAAAGAAACTTAAGAAAAGAAAGAATCGGAATAGTTTCCAGCAATAAAATGGAAAAGACCATTGTTGTAAGTGAGACGACGAGAGTAAAGCACCCGATGTACGGTAAATTCGTATTAAAAACGAAAAAATATACTGCACACGACGAGAACAACGAATGCACAGAAGGAGATACAGTTCTTATTCAAGAAACTAGACCTTTGAGCAAGAATAAAAGATGGAGATTAGTAAGAATCATTGAAAAAGCTAAGTAATGTTACAAACAGAATCAAGATTAAAAGTTGCTGATAACACTGGTGCTAAAGAAGTATTGGTAATCAGAGTTCTGGGAGGAACCAGAAGAAGATATGCTTCAGTTGGTGATAAAATCGTAGTTACGATCAAAGATTCTACACCATCAGGAAACGCTAAAAAAGGTCAGGTATCTAAAGCTGTAGTAGTAAGAACTAAAAAAGCAGTGAGAAGAAAAGATGGTTCATACATCAAATTCGAAGACAATGCTTGTGTATTACTAAACGCAGCAGGAGAAATGAGAGGAACCCGTGTTTTCGGACCGGTTGCCCGTGAGTTGAGAGACAAAGAATATATGAAAATCATTTCATTAGCTCCTGAAGTACTTTAATTTTAAAAATTTTTAAAAAAAAATGTCAAAGTTAAAAATAAAAAGAGGAGATAACGTAATCATTACTACTGGTAAGAAAGATATCAAAGGTAAGACTGGTGAAGTTATTGAAGTGATCAAAAAAGAAGGAAAAGACCCTAGAGTAATCGTTGCAGGACTTAACATCATCAAAAAGCACGTTAAGCCTTCAGCTTCAAATCCTCAAGGAGGAATTGTAGAAAGAGAAGCTTCTATTCATATCTCAAACATAGCTTTAGTTGGTAAAGACGGAAAAGCTATCAAAGTAGGTTACAGAACTGAAGGAGATAAGAAAGTAAGATTTGATAAAAAAACGGGTGAAACTTTATAATTTTAAATAACACATGGAATATATAGCAAGACCCAAAAAAGCATATAAAGAAACAATTGTTCCTGCAATGATGGAAGAATTTGGGTACAAATCTGTAATGCAGGTACCTAGATTAGAAAAAATCATCTTATCTCAAGGTTTAGGTGATGCTACTGCAGACAAAAAAATCATTGACTATGCTGTTGAAGAACTTACAAATATTACCGGGCAAAAAGCTGTAGGTACTATTTCTAAAAAGGATGAAGCTGCTTTCAAATTAAGAAAAGGTATGCCTGTAGGTGCTAAGGTTACTCTTAGAGCTAACAAAATGTACGAGTTCTTAGATAGATTGACTTCTTCTGCATTGCCACGTATTAGAGATTTTTCTGGTATCAAAGCTGATGGTTTCGACGGTAGAGGTAATTACAACTTAGGTATTACTGAGCAAATTATCTTCCCTGAGATCGTAATCGACAAAGTGAAAAAAATCCAAGGGATGGACATCACTTTCGTTACCACTGCGAAAACAGATAAAGAAGCTAAAGCATTATTAACTCACTTCGGTTTACCATTTAAAAAGAACTAAGAAATGGCTAAAGAATCAATGAAAGCGCGTGAGCGCAAAAGAGAAGCACTAGTTGCTAAATACGCTGACAAAAGAAAGGCTTTAAAAGAAGCTGGTGATTATGAAGCACTTCAGAAATTACCTAAAAATGCTTCTCCTGTAAGATTACACAACAGATGTAAACTAACAGGTAGACCAAGAGGATACATGAGAACGTTTGGTATTTCCAGAGTAACTTTCAGAGAAATGGCAAACAACGGTCTTATCCCGGGAGTTAAAAAAGCCAGTTGGTAATAATTACTAATTAATCGGGACAATTAAGTTGTCTGGATACTAAAGAATAAAAATATCAGACCTAAGATTTTCTGAAGTCTGATATTTTAATCTTCAAGTCCCTTCAATACTGATTGTCTTTAACCAATAATTTTAAAATAGAAAAATGGTAACAGATCCAATTTCAGATTTCCTAACAAGAGTAAGGAACGCACAAAGCGCAGGCCACAAAGTGGTGGAAATTCCTGCATCGAAAATCAAAAAGGAGATTACGAAGATCTTATTTGATCAGGGGTATATTTTAAACTACAAGTTTGAAGATAACGCTGTTCAGGGAGCAATCAAAATCGCTTTAAAGTATGACAAACAAACCAACAAACCTGCTATTAAGTCTATCCAAAGAGCTTCAAGACCAGGTTTAAGACAGTACAAAGGTTCAACTGAGCTTCCAAGAGTACTTAACGGTTTGGGTGTAGCTATCATCTCTACTTCAAGAGGAGTAATGACTGATAAGAAAGCTAGAGAAGAGAAAGTAGGCGGTGAAGTAATCTGCTATGTTTATTAATTTTTAATCAAAGGAAAATGTCAAGAATTGGTAAAGCAATTATAACAATTCCCGCTGGAGTTACAATCACTGAAAAAGAAGGTGTGGTAACTGTAAAAGGTCCTAAAGGAGAACTTTCTCAGGAGCTTACAGAAGGAATTACTTTAGAACAGAAAGAGGGTGAGCTTACTGTAAGCAGACCGTCTGATTCTAAACAACACAAAGCGCTTCACGGTTTATACAGAGCGTTGATCAACAACATGATTGTTGGTGCATCAGAAGGTTTCGAAAAGAAACTTGAACTAGTAGGAGTAGGATACAGAGCTTCTCACTCAGGTCAGAAACTTGAGTTGGCTTTAGGATTCTCTCACGGTATCGTTTTAGAACTTCCTAGCGAAGTGAAAGTAGATACATTGACTGAAAAAGGTAAAAACCCAATTATTACTTTAACGTCTTACGATAAGCAACTTCTTGGAATGGTAGCGGCAAAGATCCGTTCATTCAGAAAGCCTGAGCCGTACAAAGGAAAAGGTGTGAGATTCGTTGGTGAAAATGTTAGACGTAAAGCTGGTAAATCTGCTTAATAAATTATAAGTATTATGGCATTAAGTAAATTAGAAAAAAGAATAAGAATAAAAAGAAGAGTAAGAGGGAAAATCTCCGGGTCTTCTGAATTGCCAAGATTATCTGTATACAAAAGTAATAAGGAAATTTACGCTCAGTTAATCGACGATAAAGATGGTAAAACTTTAGTAGCAGCTTCTTCAAGAGAGAAAGGAGTTGACGCTAAAGGTACTAAGATTGAAGTTTCTGCTGCCGTTGGTAAAGCTATCGCTGCTAAAGCTATCGCTGCAGGAATCGAAAATATTGTATTTGATAGAAACGGATTCGTATACCACGGTAGAGTTAAGGCTTTAGCTGATGGTGCGAGAGAAGGAGGACTTAAATTCTAATCATTAAATTTCGGAAAATATGTTAGGACTAGATAATATAGAAAGAGTAAAACCGGGAGGATTAGAATTAAAAGATCGTCTCGTAGCTGTAAACAGAGTAACAAAAGTAACTAAAGGAGGTAGAGCTTTCGGGTTTTCTGCTATCGTAGTTGTAGGTAACGAAGAAGGAGTTATCGGTTACGGTTTAGGGAAATCTAAAGAGGTTGCTTCTGCAATTGCTAAAGCAGTTGAAGACGCTAAGAAAAACCTTGTGAAAGTTCCTGTAATGAATCACACAATTCCTCACCAAACTACTGCCAGATACGGTGGTGCAGATATCTTCTTAAGACCTGCTTCTCACGGTACAGGGCTTATCGCCGGTGGTGCGGTAAGAGCGGTATTGGAATCTGCTGGTATTCACGATATCCTTTCAAAATCAAAAGGATCTTCTAACCCTCACAATGTAGTAAAGGCTACTTTCAAAGCATTGTTAGACATCAGAAGACCTGAAGAAATTGCAAGAATGAGAGGAGTTTCTCTAACTAAAGTGTTTAACGGTTAATAAATAAAACAATGGCAACAATTAAAGTAAAGCAAGTAAGAAGCGCTATTGGAAGAACAAAAACCCAAAAGAGAACGCTTGAAGCATTAGGATTTAAGAAACTTCACCAAGTTGTAGAACACGAAGCTACACCGTCTATTTTAGGGATGATAGCTGCAGTTAGTCATTTACTTGAAGTTCAAAAATAATTTTTTAAAAAAATTTAAAATGAATTTAAACAACATAAAACCTGCTGCAGGTGCAACTCATAATTCTAAAAGAATTGGTAGAGGGCAAGGTAGCGGAAAAGGAGGTACTGCTACAAAAGGACATAAAGGACAGAAAGCAAGAGCTGGTTATTCTCAGAAGATCGGTTTTGAAGGAGGTCAGATGCCTTTACAAAGAAGATTACCTAAATTCGGATTCAAAAACGTAAACAGAAAAGAGTTTAGAGCTATCAACCTTGATTCTATCCAGACTTTAATCGAAAATAAATCTATCACAGGAGAAATTACGAAAGAAGTTTTGGTAGCAAACGGTTTAGCTACTAAAAACGAATTAGTGAAAATTATGGGTAGAGGAGAATTGAAATCTGCGGTTTCAATCTCTGCTGACAAATTCACTAAATCTGCTGAAGAGCTTATTGCTAAAGCAGGTGGAAAAGCAATTACCTTATAATAGTAACTAATGAAAGAATTTATACAAACCCTTAAGAATATTTGGACCCTAAAAGAATTAAGAGAAAAAATTCTCTTTACCTTAGGTATTATCCTTGTGTATAGATTCGCATCTTATATCTCTCTTCCTGCAATTAACCTTGCAGAGGTGGGAGATCTCTTAGAGCATTATAAAAATCAAGGCGGTAACAAGCAAGGAGCAGGTCTCCTTGGCTTGCTTTCGTCGTTTACGGGGGGAGCTTTCAGCCACGCTTCCGTAATGGCGTTAGGGATTATGCCTTATATTTCTGCTTCTATTATTGTTCAGTTGATGGGAATGGCTATTCCTTATCTTCAGAAGCTTCAGAAAGATGGAGAGTCCGGTAGAAATACATTGAATCAGATTACCAGATGGTTAACGATTGGAGTTTGTTTAGTACAGGCACCTTCTTATTTAACCTCTATTACTCAATTATTTTTACCATATGCTCAGTTCCAGTCTGCATACTATGTAGAGCCAAACTCTATTATGTTCTGGTTGCCAAGTATTGTAATCCTGGTAGCAGGTTCAGTATTTGCAATGTGGCTAGGTGAAAAGATTACCGACAAAGGAATAGGAAATGGTATTTCTATCCTTATTATGGTAGGTATCTTATCCAGGCTACCGGAAGCATTTGTACAGGAAATGGCCGTGCAGAACGGAAAAGGAGGAATGGGATCTATCATGATCCTTATTGAAGTAATATTCTGGATGTTGGTTGTTTTATTGGCAGTGGTATTATCTGTTGCTGTTAGAAAAATTCCTATCCAGTATGTAAGCAGAGCTCAGGCGAGAGGAGGTGTAAACAGAAATCTTATGCAGGGAGCAAGACAGTGGATTCCATTGAAAGTGAATGCTGCCGGTGTAATGCCGATCATCTTTGCCCAGGCATTGATGTTCGTACCTGGCTTATTGACCAAGTTCGATGAGTCTAATACTTTTCTTGCAGGTTTCAAGAATGTTTTTAGCTGGCAGTACAATGTATTGTTTGCCCTATTAATTATTATCTTCTCATTCTTCTATACTGCGATTACAATTCCGGTAAACCAAATGGCTGATGACTTGAAGAGAAATGGAGGTTTAGTACCGAAGGTAAGACCCGGTAAAGAAACTGCTGATTATTTAGATGATATTTTATCAAAAATTACCTTGCCAGGTGCAATTTTTTTATCTATCTTTGCAGTCCTTCCGGCAATTGTGCATGGAAGCTTTGTTCAGACAGATGCGTTTGCCCTATTTTTCGGGGGAACATCACTATTGATTATGGTTGGAGTAATTTTAGATACTGTTCAACAGATTAATACTTATCTGCTGAATCATCATTATGATGGCTTAATGCAGTCTAAATTATCAAGAACGACTGGATATTAATTTATGGCGAAACAAAAACATATTGAACAAGATGGCGTGATTGTGGAAGCACTTTCGAACGCCATGTTCCGTGTAGAACTAGAAAATGGGCATATACTTATCGCTCATATTTCCGGTAAAATGAGAATGCATTATATTAAACTTTTACCTGGTGATAAGGTAAAACTAGAAATGTCTCCCTATGATTTAACAAAAGGGAGGATTACATTTAGATATTAAACAACCGCCAAATGGAGTCTTCGGGTTTCCATTTGGCTATTGTTAAAAATAAATATTTTCAAATGAAATCACAGATTCCATTTGAAAATAAAAAAAAATAAATATTTCAAATGAAAGTTAGAGCATCAATTAAAAAAAGAAGTGCTGATTGCAAAATCGTACGCAGAAAAGGTGTACTATTTGTAATCAACAAGAAAAACCCAAAATTTAAACAAAGACAAGGTTAACATTAAATTATGGCGAGAATTTCAGGTATTGATTTACCAAAAAACAAAAGAGGCGTTATCGGTTTAACTTACATCTACGGAGTTGGAAGAAGTACTTCTTCTGAAATCCTTAAAGCTGCCGGTATCAGCGAAGACAAGAAAGTCAACGAATGGAATGACGATGAATTGGCTGCAATCAGAACTTATATCTCTGAAAACGTAAAAGTAGAAGGAGAGCTTAGATCTGAAGTGCAATTGAACATCAAGAGATTGATGGACATAGGATGCCAACGAGGAATACGTCACAGACTAGGATTACCTTTAAGAGGCCAGAGAACGAAAAACAACTCTAGAACCCGTAAAGGAAAGAGAAAAACTGTTGCTAACAAGAAAAAAGCAAGTAAATAATCGTTAGGAATTATGGCAAAACAAACTAAAGTAGTTAAAAAAAGAAAAGTAAAAGTAGAGGCTATTGGTGAAGCTCACATCCAGGCGTCTTTCAATAATATTATTATTTCTTTGACAAATAAAAACGGAGAAGTAATTTCTTGGGCATCTGCCGGTAAAATGGGATTCAGAGGTTCTAAAAAGAATACTCCTTTCGCTGCTCAGATGGCAGCTGAAAATTGCTCTGCTGTAGCTCACGAAGCTGGTTTAAGAAGAGTAAAGGTGTTTGTAAAAGGTCCTGGTGCAGGTAGAGAATCTGCTATCAGATCTATTCACAACTCAGGTATTGAAGTTAGTGAAATCATTGATGTGACTCCTATGCCACACAATGGTTGTAGACCACCAAAAAGAAGAAGAGTTTAATTTTTAGAATTTACCCATTATGGCAAGATATATTGGACCTAAAACTAAGATTGCTAGAAAGTTTGGTGCTGCAATCTACGGAGATGATAAAAACTTCGAGAAAAGAAAAAACCAACCGCCAGGACAACACGGTCCTAACAAAAGAAGAGGTGCTAAAAAATCTGAATACGCAGTTCAGTTAGCTGAAAAGCAAAAAGCTAAATATACTTATGGTATTTTAGAAAGACAATTTGCTAATTTATTCGATAAAGCACACAGAAGTAAAGGTGTAACAGGTGAAGTTCTATTACAACTATGCGAATCCAGACTGGATAACGTAGTGTATAGACTAGGTTTTGCTAAAACAAGATCTGCTGCTAGACAATTGGTTTCTCACAGACACATTACTGTGAACGGAGAAATTCTGAACATCCCTTCGTATTTGGTAAAAGCTGGTGATGTAATCGCTGTAAGAGAAAAATCTAAATCTCTTGAAGTGGTTTCTGATGCATTAGCTTCTAAAGCAAACTATGAGTGGTTACAATTCAACGATGAGAAAAAAGAAGGTACTTTCGTATCTGCTCCTGAAAGAATCCAGATTCCGGAAGACATCAAGGAACAACTTATCGTCGAACTTTACTCTAAATAATTTTTTAATCAAATTTTTGCTCAACCCAATAATATGGCAATTTTACAATTCATAAAACCCGATAAAGTAATTTTACTTAACTCTGATGAATTTAAAGGTCAATTCGAATTCAGACCATTAGAACCAGGTTTCGGGCTTACAATCGGTAATGCTTTGAGAAGAGTGTTGCTTTCTTCTCTGGAAGGATACGCTATTTCATCTATCAAAATAGAAGGTGTAGAGCACGAATTTTCAACTATTCCAGGAGTAATCGAAGACGTTACCGAAATTATTCTTAACCTTAAGCAGGTAAGATTAAAAGCTGCAGCAGAAGGCCAGGCCAACGAGCAGGTAGTTGCTAAAGTTTCAGGTCAAACGATTATTACTGCTGGAGATTTAGGAAAATCAGTAAGCGGATTCGAGGTTCTTAACCCGGATTTAGTGATCTGTAACCTAAACAGTGATGTAACTTTCGAAATTACTTTCAATATAGAAAAAGGGAGAGGCTATGTTCCTTCAGAACAAAATAAATCAAACAATGCACCGGTAGGTACTATTGCTATTGATTCTATTTTCACGCCAATTAAGAAAGTACAATACAGCATTGAAAATTATCGTGTAGAGCAAAAAACAGACTACGAAAAACTTGTATTAGATATAGAAACTGATGGTTCCATCAGCCCTCAAAATGCTTTAACAGAAGCTTCTAAGATATTAATTTATCACTTCATGTTGTTCTCTGATGAGAGAATCACTCTTGAAACGGAAGCTGTAAAAGCATCTATCCAATACGACGAAGAAACGCTTCATACAAGACAACTTCTTAAGTCTAAATTAGCAGATATGGATCTTTCAGTGAGAGCTCTTAACTGCCTTAAAGCTGCTGAAGTAGAAACTCTTGGAGAATTGGTTTCTTACAGTAAGTCTGATTTGATGAAATTCAGAAATTTTGGTAAAAAATCTTTGACAGAACTAGAAGAATTAGTGCATTCAAAAGGTCTTAACTTCGGTTTCGACGTTGCAAAATATAAGTTAGACGCTGATAAATAATTAATAATGAGACACGGTAAAAAATTCAATCACTTAGGAAGAACAGCTTCTCACAGAAGTGCTTTACTTTCTAATATGGCTTGTTCTCTAATTGAGCATAAAAGAATCAACACTACTGTAGCTAAAGCAAAAGCTTTAAGAGTATATGTTGAACCTCTATTAACAAAAGCAAAAGAAGATACTACACACAACAGAAGAATTGTTTTTTCATATCTTCAAAATAAAGAGGCAGTTACTGAACTATTCAGAACAGTAGCTCCTAAAATCGCTGAAAGAAACGGTGGTTATACAAGAATCATCAAAACAGGTTTCAGACCGGGTGATGCTGCTGATATGGCTCTTATCGAGCTGGTTGATTTCAACGAACTTTACAATCCTAATGCTGAAGAGAAAAAAGCTACGAGAAGAAGCAGAAGAGCTACAACTGTTAAAAAAGCAGAAGCTGTAGTTGCTGAAACTCCTGAAGTAGAAGAAAAAGTTGAAGAGCCTAAGGCAGAAGCAGCTGACTCTACTGAGGAAAAAACTGAAGAATAATATTCATTCAGATATACATAAAAACCATCCGGATTCCGGATGGTTTTTTATTTTTATTTTATAGTGTGTGTCTTTATTTTTAACTATTAGATTGTTATCGTTTTTATATTCATACTTTAATGCATAAAACTATAACATTAATTTTATATGATAATTTAATTTATCAGATCTTTGTTTTCTTCAGCTCAATCACATTATTTCCCTGCTCAAGGTGAAGGCTGTCCCCTTTTACCCTTACGGTCATATCATCTTTTTTGTAAATGGTTTCGCTTCCTTTTGTTTCCGTTTTTTTCAGAGTGAAAGTTTTTTTGTTGCTTGTAATAGCAACAGTACTCTCTTTTGGTGTTGTTTCAAAAACTACTTTTACTAAGGTTCCGTCACTTGCCTTATAAACATGATCTTTCTTTTCGGTTTTCTGGCCATTCACTTCAGTCATTGATGAACCTGTAGTTATAGTATCCATTTTTCCGTTATTATTAATAACTGATGTTTCGGAAGTATCAAATTTCACGACACTTTTGTTTCCGCTTTCACTCGATTTATTACAACTGATCACTGTCAGTGCAAATACGGCATTCAGTACTAAGAGACTTTTTTTCATGATTTTTTAAGTTTAATGTTGAGCTTGATTTTTATTCTTTAATTTTACAAAAATCATGCTATAATATGAAATCTTTTTGCAAATATTTATACATAATTCTTTCCTTTTTCTCTATTAATTTACTGTATTCTCAAAAAGGAAATTTTGAAATTAAGGATGGCCACTTTTTATTAAGCGGAAAACCGTTTACCATCTATTCCGGAGAGATGCATTATCCGAGAGTTCCTTCTGAATATTGGAAACACCGGCTGCAAATGATGAAATCGATGGGGCTAAACACGGTCACAACCTATGTTTTTTGGAATTATCATGAGGAAGAACCTGGAAAATGGAACTTTTCCGGAGAGAAAGATTTAAAAAAGTTTATAAAAACAGCACAGGAAGCGGGTTTGTATGTAATCATCCGTCCGGGGCCATATGTTTGTGCAGAATGGGAGTTTGGCGGGTATCCGTGGTGGCTGCAGAAAGATAAAAATTTAGAAATAAGAACGGATAATAAAGCATTTCTCAAGCAGTGTGAAAATTATATCAATGAGCTGGCAAAACAGATTATTCCGTTACAGATTAACAATGGCGGACCGGTTATTATGGTTCAGGCTGAAAATGAATTCGGATCTTATGTGGCCCAACGTAAGGATATTTCATTAGAACAACACAAAAAGTACAGTCATAAAATAAAAGATTTTCTCGTAAAATCCGGAATTACAGTTCCGTTTTTTACTTCGGACGGAAGCTGGCTTTTTAAGGAAGGTTCCATTGAAGGGGCTCTGCCGACTGCAAACG
Organism: Chryseobacterium populi; assembly: GCF_000282115.1. Taxonomy (GTDB): domain Bacteria; phylum Bacteroidota; class Bacteroidia; order Flavobacteriales; family Weeksellaceae; genus Chryseobacterium; species Chryseobacterium populi. The sequence continues at coordinate 98,737 of NZ_AKJY01000002.1, read as the reverse complement.
GAGAAGGAGATGTTGATAATCTCAGGAAAAAGATCAATGAATTTAATAACGGAAAAGGCCCGTATATGGTTGCAGAATATTACCCGGGCTGGCTCGATCACTGGGCAGAACCATTCGTGAAAGTTTCAACGGAAGATGTCGTGAAGCAAACAGAATTGTACATTAAAAATGGAATTTCATTTAATTATTATATGATTCATGGAGGAACAAATTTCGGTTTTACAAGTGGGGCCAATTATGATAAAAACCATGATATTCAGCCGGATCTTACGAGCTATGATTATGATGCTCCCATCAACGAGGCCGGCTGGGTGACTCCTAAATTTAATGCCCTAAGAGATATTTTTCAGAAAATTAATCGGCAGCGTCTCCCGGAAGTTCCAAAACCGATGAAGGTGATCACTATTCCGGAAATTAAGTTCACAAAAATAAACTCTCTCTTTGATGTTATTCAGCAGCAAAAACCTATTATTCATAATCAACCTCTGACGTTTGAAGATCTTAATATCGGAAACGGGTATATAATGTACAGACGGAAATTTAACAAAGATCAGAAAGGAAAACTGGAAATAAAAGGGCTGAGAGATTATGCGAATGTTTATGTTAATGAACGCTGGCAAGGAGAACTTAACAGGGTTAACAAAAAATATGATCTCGATATTGAAATCAAAGCCGGAGACAGACTGGAAATACTAGTTGAAAATATGGGAAGGATCAACTACGGCGCTGAAATTGTTCATAATTTAAAAGGAATTATCAGTCCGGTAATCATTAATGGGAGTGAGATTTCAGGAAACTGGGAAATGTTTCCTTTGCCTTTTGATCAGTTTCCAAAGCATAAGTACCAGCAAAAAGATATCGCGAATAATTCCCCGGTAATAAGTGAAGCTGAATTTAAACTCGATGAAACCGGAGATACTTTTCTCGACATGCGGAAATTCGGAAAAGGAATTGTTTTTATAAACGGAAGGAATATCGGAAGATACTGGAGCAAAGCCGGTCCGCAGCAAACCTTATATGTTCCGGGAGTATGGCTGAAAAAAGGAAAAAATGGTATTCAGATTTTTGAACAGATTTTTGAAGGCAGCAGCTCCATAAACAGTATTGATCACCCGATTTTGGATCAGCTTGTGAAATAGTTGAAACTTTCATAGTTAAAATGGTTATTAATTGAATGTTACGTGTGATTGATTGAAAATTCTGAGATAAAATATTGCCTTTGAAATGAAAAAATAATTAAATTTAATAAAACTAAAGACTAAGCCATAACTGCAAACTCAAACTTGAAAATTACACAAAGGTGTAATTGATTCTGCTTTGTTTTCTGCTGAAATTTGTCTCAAAAAAAAGAACATGAGCATTTCCATAGCCATAGTAGAAGATGAAAAAAACTACAACAATGCGTTGAAGAAGGTGATCAATTACCAGAGTGATATGAAGGTAGTTGCTCAGTTTTTTGATGGAAATGATGCTCTGAATAACCTTGCCGGTATTTCTCCGGATGTTGTAATGATGGATATTCAGCTGCAGGATATACTCGGAATTGAAATCATAGAAAAGTTACGGAAAGACATGCCCGATACACAGTTTATCATGTGTACCAGCTTTGAAGATGATGAAAAGATTTTCAATTCTTTAAAAGCCGGAGCCATGGGATATCTCATCAAAGGAGAAAGCATGGATAAAATTCTTTCCTCAATCCGTGACGTCTACAATGGCGGTGCTCCGATGAGCCATTCTATTGCCAGAAGGGTTCTCACCCATTTCGAAAAGAAAAGTTCAGACGTAAAAGGTTTTGATGAGCTTACCAACCGTGAGAAAGAAATCCTGGAACTTCTCGCTCAGGGTCTTTTATACAAAGAAATTGCCGATAAAAAGTTTATCAGCATGGATACCGTAAAAAAACACGTTGGTAATATCTACAGAAAACTTCACGTAAATAATAAAGTAGAAGCAATAAACAAATTTAACCAATTTAAAAACTAAGAATCATGGAAGAAAATCAGGATTTACAAGACCTTTTAGGAAGAATTCATCAGTTAGTTAATTATAATTTAATAGGGATTGATGATCTGAATGTTATTCAAACATTCTGTAATAAGGAAAAAGAAAGGATTGAAAGGGGCAATGTCATGGAATTAATTGAAAAAGATAAATGGAAAGATTATACGGTATATGCACAACAAGACACAGGGAAAATCCATCCGGAATCTGCAATTCCAATGATTTGGGAATATGTTGACTTAAACAACTTGAATGATAAGTATAGAAAGAGGCTGGAGATATCCAAAAGTGTAGCGGATGATATTTTTCTAAATGTAAGTGAAGTTGACATCTTTTTAGGGGAAATTAATGATGGGTTGATCTTTATGTGTAAGTTGAATAATGGGACTTCTCTCGAACATTATATCGTAAATAATACATTAAAGAAAACACCAATATCACAGCAGGAATTTGATACATATAAAACCAATTATGAAGGCGGACTTAAAAGAGAACTAGACAGATATTTGCAAATTGATTTTGCAAATTCTTTAAGCACGAAAAAATTTACAGTAGGTGATGTCTTGTATAAAGAGCTTTTAAGACAATTCACAGTACATTCTAATATTGTTATTTCTTTTTATCCGGCTATTCATGTATTGGATTATCTCAGGATCATTAATAATGGAGGAGTTAATGTTGAAGTTAACTATAGAAGAAGATTGACATTCGTCATGATGTTAGAATATTACTCTGGCGCATCGCGTATCGAAATACCAGGCAGTGGAGTTTATGACAGAAACGGGCTTTGCCCTCCACCAGATGATTCAAATTGCTAAGATGAGTGGGCTGGATATTTTATATTATGCTGTAATATTTATTAATTTAATTGTTTCCATAGTTTTTAAAAGGCTGTGGAAACAATATTTTTGGTTATATTTTGGGATCACAGTTGTCATAGAAGTACTGATTAGCTTTAAAGCTGATTTTGTAACGACGCGGATCTACAATTATTTGGATATATTCTGTATAGGATATTTTGGGTATTTATATTTTAATGAACTGAAGAAAAGTGAAGTAATTAAAATAATTACTCTTATTTCTATACTAACCGGAGGAGTATTTATTGGGTTTTCAAAAACGAATTACTCGATTATTACAGGTTTTTTATATTCAATTTTCTTAATTTTCATTTCTTTGTTTTGGTTTTACAGAAAAATTTCCAAAAGAAACGATAAAGATAATATCATAGACTTACGTTTTTTTTGGATAAGCAGTTCTTTATTGCTTTGGTCTGTTTTTTATATTTTTAGAATGTTCCCCATGTACTTTTTTGTTAAATCTGATTTAGAATTTTCATATTTACTTAAAACAACATTCCAGATTATTACTATCATTTCCTACATTATTTTTTTTAAAGGCTTATTGTGTAAAGATGAAGGAACTTCCGTTTGAAATAAAATTTATATACGTTACTGCAATTGTGTTAATAATCGTTTTTGCAGTATTTATAGTTTTTGTTGTACTGATGTATAACAAAAAACAGATTCTTTATTTGAAAGAAAAACAATTGAATATTGAAAGTCAAAACCAGCTTCTCCAAAAAGAGCTCGAAAAACAAAAATCCATAGAGAAAGAAAGAGAACGTATTTCCCATGATATGCATGATGATCTCGGGGCCGGAATTTCTGCACTCAAACTTCAGGCAGAATTTTTAAAACAGAAAGCACAGGATGATGATCTGCAGAGTGATATTGATGAACTGTTAAAAACTTCTGAAGAAATGAATCTCTCCATGCGGGAAATGCTCTGGAGTCTAAATTCGGAGAATGATACTCTGGGAAGCTTTACCGATTATGCGATCCGGTATACTGAGAACTTTTTGAAAAAAACAAAAATAAAACCATGGTTTGAAAGCATGGATATTATATCAGAAACCCCGGTTTCTACAGAACTAAGGCGGAATATGTTTCTGTGTTTAAAAGAAGCTGTCAACAATGCCTATAAACACAGCCAGGCTGATACACTGAGGCTTTCATTCTCTCAAAAAGAAAACCGGTTTTTAATGGAGATCTCTGATGACGGAATTGGGATTGATAAAGAAAAGCCCGCAGGAAACGGCCTCAGGAATATGAATCGCAGAATGGAGGAATTGGGTGGTGGGTGTGAGACATTATCTTCCGGGAAAGGCACCCACATTATTTTTAAAACAACAATATGAGTTAATTAAAGCTTCTGTATAAGAGCAGCATCATTAAAAAATGATGCTGCTTTGCTTTTAAGAATCACCCGTTTGTGTAATTGACAGGAAGCCGTTTTATCATCAACTTTGGTTTAGAAAATTAATAACCATTTTAAATTTTATTAATCATTAAATAACGATATCATGAACACAGAAGAATCAATCAAAAAACTGACAGAAGAATTTGATGCGGAGCTAAAACAGCTTACCAACGAAATTTCTAAAGAAGTCTCTTCTATCGGTGAAGACAGCGAAGTCCTTCAGGATAACAAAACCCTGTTTAAAATTAAGAACGGCAATTATCAGTACAATTTCGAATGGAAGAAAGTCATCTTCAATGTTCCTATACCACAGTTTACGATGAAAAGCCAGAAATGGTCTTTTGATATTCCTGAGGTAACGATGAAGCTTAAAGAAATATGTTTCGACTGGCCTAAAACCAAAATGACAGATAAAAAAGTGGGTGAAAAACCGGAAGTAACGTGTGATTGGAAAATGAAAAAGATAGGCTTTATCAAAACTAAAATATGGCAGTGTACTACGAAATGGACTCCAATTATTATTTCTGTTCCAGAAGTAACGATGGAAACCAAATGTATGTCGACCAAAATTCCGGAAGTGGTCATGAAAACAAAGGAAATTATCATGAATATTCCTGAAGTAACGGTGGAAATGAAAGAAGTTTCATTCAACACTTTGGTCATAACGAGCATTGATTATGCTGAATCCGAAGAAAATATTGAAAACAGCAACGAAAAAATTACCCAGATCCAACAGAAAATTAATGAGTTGACTCTTGGCTATGAAGGGAAAATGAAATATTTGCAGGTCAATCTTGTGAATGAGCAGTTTGATAAAGCACAGGCTGAAATCCTGGGAAGCATTGATACTGACAAAAAAAACATGGAAAAGGCTATTGAAGATTCCAAGAATACAATCAGTGAGCTAAAAAACAATGGTGCTGCAGAACAGCTGAAAATCGAAGAAGATAAACTGAATAAGCTGATTGATGATTTGAATAAAATACTTGCACCGTTTGAGCAGGTGCTGAAGGACCTCAATGAGCAAAGACGGATAGCGCTCGAAAGCATTGAAATGGCAGAAGCAGAAGTATAACCCCTGAATCAATTGTCATGAAAGAAGAAATTTATATCATAATGGCTATCATTGTTCTATGTGGAATAATAGGTGGCGTCGGAAGTTCATTAAAAGAAATGAAGGAAAACGGGGGAAGATTCCTGCTTAGAAATATCATGTTTGGGATTTTGGCCTCAATTACAGTACCGCTGTTCCTTAATCTCGTTTCCAGTGATATACTGAAAACAATTTTAGACCCGAAAAAAAATGAAATTTATGATCTTAATTATTTCATTTTTGCAGGATTCTGTATTGTTGCAGCTTATTCTTCAATACAGTACCTCAATATCATTTCAAGCAGGGTAGTTCAGAATTTAAAGGAAGACTATGCTGCCCTGAAAGTGGAAAGTAAAAAAATGAAAGAAGAAGTAGAGCGTATTAATGACGTACAAAAAACAACACTGGTCTATGATAAAAATGTAGAATTGAATAAGCTGGAACAGGCTGCGATTATTACTGATGACGAAACCCAGGAAGTCATGAAAACAATTTATAACCCGGAAAAAAAATTTACTCCTGTTGAAAAAATACTGAATAACGTGACTTCGATTGAAAATGACAAAATAGAAAAAAAAATAGAAGAGCTAAAGGACAAAAATTTACTGAAAGAGATTCAGTTCGGTGATGGGACAAGGGCAGTCGCATTATCGGAAGGAGTGGAAGATTTTATAAATGGAAAATAGATTCTGAATACATTACCCAATTCTCCGGATTATAAAAAGTTTGGAGAATTTTTTATTCTAAAACTCCCCGATTATCATCACATCAAAATTAACTTAAATTTAACTCAGAATAAATGTATAAATTGGCTCTTCAGTGCTTCCAAAAGTTAAAAATTCATTAAATTTGTCTGAACTATAAAAAAAGAACAATGAGTTACATTTCTTACATAGAAGCAAGACAAATTTTGGATTCAAGAGGGAATCCTACAGTTGAAGTAGATGTATTCACGGAGAGTGGTGCGATGGGGCGTGCTGCGGTACCTTCCGGAGCTTCTACTGGAGAACATGAAGCGGTAGAGCTGCGTGATGGCGGTTCAGAATATATGGGGAAAGGTGTTCTTAAGGCTGTTGAGAATGTAAGAGAAGTAATCGCCCCTGAATTGGTGGGTCTTCCTATATTTGATCAGAACCTTTTAGATCAGATTATGATCGATCTTGACGGGAGCAGTAATAAAGGAAATCTTGGTGCAAATGCCATTCTTGGGGTATCATTGGCAGCAGCAAAAGCAGCAGCAACTGAATTGAAAATGCCTTTATATAAATATGTTGGAGGGGTGAATGCCAATACACTTCCGGTTCCAATGATGAATGTTATCAACGGTGGTTCTCACTCAGATGCACCCATTGCGTTCCAGGAGTTTATGATCATGCCGGTAAAAGCAGATTCTTTCTCTCATGCATTAAGAAAAGGAACTGAGATTTTCCATCATTTAAAATCTATTCTTCATTCAAGAGGCCTATCTACAGCAGTAGGTGATGAAGGAGGTTTTGCACCTACATTCAAAGGAACAGAAGATGCGTTGGATACATTGCTGCAGGCAATCGAAAAAGCGGGCTACAAACCAGGTGACGATATCATGTTGGCATTAGACTGCGCCGCTTCGGAATTCTATAAAGACGGAGTTTATGATTACAGAAAATTCCAGACTCCGGATTCAGCACAATTCAGCAGCAGTGAGCAGGTTTCTTATCTGGCAGAACTGGCAGCTAAATATCCGATCATCTCTATCGAAGACGGTATGCAGGAAAACGATTGGGAAGGATGGAAAATGCTGACAGACAAAATCGGTGACAGAGTACAGCTGGTAGGGGACGATTTATTTGTAACCAATGTTGAAAGACTGGCAAGAGGAGTTAAAGAAGGAATTGCCAACTCAATCCTGGTTAAAGTAAACCAGATCGGCTCACTTTCTGAAACAATGGCTGCCGTACAAATGGCGCAGCACAACAAATTCACTTCAGTAATGTCTCACAGATCAGGAGAAACAGAAGACTCTACCATTGCTGATCTGGCAGTAGCAATGAATTGCGGACAAATAAAAACAGGTTCTGCTTCAAGATCAGACAGAATGGCAAAATACAACCAGCTGTTGAGAATTGAAGAAGCCCTTGGTGAGACTGCAATTTTCCCGGGATTGGAAGCATTTAAAATAAAAAGATAATCGAATTTATAAATAACGGCAAGCGATAATTTTTGTTTGCGTATTTTGTAATAAGTAGTATATTTAAAAAAAATAAATAAATAATGTCAGACAACAAAGTAATATTGAATTACGATGGTAATTCATATGAATATCCCATCGTGGACAGTACTATCGGAGACAGAGGGATAGATATTTCAAAACTAAGAGACCAGACAGGTTTAATCACTTTAGATTTAGGATACAAAAACACCGGGGCTACTCTTAGCGAAATCACTTATTTAGACGGAGATAAAGGAGAATTATTCTATAGAGGTTATCCAATCGAACAGATTGCTGAAAAATCTAACTTCACAGAAGTAATGTATCTTTTATTACATGGTGAATTACCTACTCAGAATCAATTTGCTACTTTCGACGGTAACATCAAAAAATATAACTTCATTGCAGAGGAGATGAAAAAGATCATCGATGCTTTTCCTCGTTCTGCCCACCCTATGGGGGTTTTATCTTCTTTAACTTCAGCCTTAACTGCTTTCAATCCAAAAGCGGTTAATGTAAATTCAAAAGAAGAAATGGATCATGCTGCAGAATTGATGATTGCTAAATTCTCTCACCTTTGTGCCTGGACATACAGAAAAACTCAGGGTTTACCGCTTAACCACGGAGACAACAGTCTGAACTATGTAGAAAACTTCTACAAAATGGCTTTCAGGTTACCAAACGAAGAATTCGAAGTGAATCCTGTGGTAGCTGATGCTCTTGATAAATTATTAATCCTTCACGCTGACCATGAGCAAAACTGTTCTACATCTACAGTAAGAATGGTAGGTTCTGCACACACAGGCCTTTTTGCTTCTATCTCTGCAGGGGTTTCTGCACTTTGGGGACCACTTCACGGTGGGGCAAACCAGGCAGTAATCGAAATGCTTGAGTTGATCGAAAAAGATGGTGGAGATGTTTCAAAATATGTAGCAAAAGCGAAAGATAAAAACGACAGCTTCCGTTTAATGGGCTTCGGACACAGAGTATACAAAAACTTCGATCCAAGAGCAAAAATCATTAAAAAAGCAGCTGACGATATCCTTAACGCATTAGGAATCCAGGATAAAGCCCTTGATATTGCAATGCAGTTGGAAAGAGTAGCTCTTGAAGATGAGTATTTCGTAGAAAGAAAATTATATCCGAACGTAGATTTCTACTCAGGAATCATTTACCGAGCGTTAGGAATTCCTACAGAAATGTTTACCGTAATGTTTGCATTAGGAAGACTTCCGGGATGGATTTCTCAATGGAAAGAAATGAGATTGAAAGGAGACCCGATCGGAAGACCAAGACAGGTTTACCAAGGTGCTCAGCAAAGAGACTATATCGATATTGCCAACAGGTAATATTGATTCCATATACAAAATCCCAAAGTTTACACTTTGGGATTTTTTTATTTGAGGTGTTCCTTAAAAAAGATAAAATGATGCTCAATAGATTTTTGCCAATAATCTGCATTGTGATTTCCAGGTTGAGAAATGAATGTAAGAGGGATTTTCAAACTGTCTGCAAGGTTTTTAACCTCAATTGTTGCTGGATAGAGAACGTCTTCAGTGCCACAATCGATAAGAAAAGGATTTCCTTTATTATAAGTTGTTAAAAGGCTGGAAATACTGTATTGATTCCATTCCTTTGCTGGTCCCAATATTACTGATAGATCATCAATGACTCTTGTTGTTTTGAAAAATGTTACACTTGCCTTGCTAAGGATGTTAAAATCTAAAGAAAATGCCCCGCTCGAGCTGCCTGCGGTATTAAAATAATCCTGGTGTAGAAGAAAATACCGGATTGCTCCATATCCACCCATACTTAGTCCGCTGATGAAAATATTTTTTTTATCAATACTAAAACTGGAATGGATTTTAGGGACGAGCACCTTAAAAAAGAAGTCCTCAGCTCTTGAACCTTTATTATACGGACTGTTAATGTACCAGCTTACAAATCCATCCGGACATACAATAATCATATTATATTGGTCGGAAAGTTTTTGAAGATCTGTGGTTTGGGACCACTGGCGGTAGTTCTCGCTATATCCATGAAGTAAATAAACCAGAGGATATTGCTCTCTTTGATCATAAACCTTAGGCTTAAAAACTAAAACCGTGTCAGGTTTGGAAACAAATTCAGATTTTAAAACCCACCTTTCCTGGGCATTTAATAATGACAGGCCCATAACCATGCTAATCATGAGTATGATATTCTTTGTACACATATTTTTGTATTTTAGTGTAAATTTCTGCAAGCTATTTGTAGATTACAATAACGAATAAAATTGTTAGCCATACATTATGAGAAAAGAAAATTCAACCAATGCCATGAACGAACAGTTTTTGTTTGGAATTTGCGAATTGAATTCTGCGGTGAGTATGATCAGTGGACGTTGGAAATCACAGATTGTTTATTCCGTATCTGAAGGGAATAACAGATTTCATTTATTGAAAAAAGAACTGCCCAATATTTCGGAACAAGTCCTGGGAAGACAATTAAAGGAACTTGAAACACACAAAATTATTGTGAAAAAAGAAATACCCGGTACTGTTCCTGCAGGAATTGAATATGTGCTTACCAATAAAGGAGAAGATTTAATCCCGATTTTAAAAAACTTATGTGAATGGGGTAAAGTATATGCAGAAGGAAAAAAAATATCAGCTTTTAATTTTATATGAAAATTAGATATGTGATTGATTTTAAGTTTAATAATTTAGTAAATTTACCATAAACTATCCGATGATTAATTTTTGTACAAGCATGACAGATCTTGTATCGATCATCATTAGTGCGGCTTTGTGAACCGTTTATATTTTAAAAACTAATTGACAATGACTTTCGGACAACAGATGCTATTTTTTTTCAGTGCCATAGGAGCTTTTAACGGAATCCTTCTTGGCATCTATTTGTTGTTTATTAAAAAGCTGAAAAACATTCCTGATTTCTTTTTAGGCTTAATCGTGTTGACTTTAAGTATCAGAGTAGGAATTTCCGTATGTATTTATTTTTATCCTGACTGGCCTGAGATAATTCCGTATCTTGGTTTGGCTGCTTTATTCTTCACCGGACCCGCATTATTCTATTATGTCCGTTCGTCATTTTTAGAGGAACAGTTTATTTTAAAAGACTGCCGGAAATCTTTCGGAATTATAACTGGTGTTTTAGGTGTTGTCGGAACTTTGTACCTCTTTTTCCCGGTTATCTGGGACAGGTATTTTGCCACGTTTGTGTATACGGTCTGGTCGGTTTTTGTTTGTCTTTCAGTTTATCAATATTATATTCTTTCAAAACGGCAATCAAAAAGCGGAAATCAATTTATTCTTCCTGTTCTGCTAAGTAATGTGATCATTTTCCTGGCATATCAGTTCATATCTACAGGTTGGATTCAGGTATACTGCGCAGGAGGAAGCCTTGTTTTTTCTTTCGTTTTGTATGCTAATTTTTTAATGCTGTTTAATAAAAAACATCACCTTTCAACGGCTAAGGAAACTAATAAATATTCTAATAAAAAAATTTCTGATGAGAAAGCTGACAGTTTTGTTTTCAAGCTGGAAAATCTGATGCACAGTGAAGAGCTATACAAAAATCCCAATTTAAAACTGAGTGATCTGGCTTCAAAGATGAATATGTCAACACACCAGCTTTCGCAATTATTGAATGATAATTTAGGGAAAAGTTTCTCAACGTATATCAATGAATACAGGATTAATGAGGCTTGTGAACTGATTGAGAATGATTCCTATTTAAAGATTGAAGAAATTGGCTATGAAGTGGGATTTAATTCAAAATCCACATTTTTCTCAACATTTAAGAAAATAAAAAATACTACTCCTCTTTTGTATAAGCAGTCGCAATCTCTTTCTGAACCGAGGTTCCAAAGTTCTAATTTATAATTCTGTACTTCGGAATTTATATTTCAAAACCTGATTTTTAATAATACCCAATAATTTTGATGTCATAAAATTTAAAATTTATGATGGTCAGATTATGGATTTTTATCCTGTTATTATTTTTATCAATTTTTGCAAAATCACAAGAAACAGATTCTTTGCAGCAGAAAGATTCCATAAAGACCATTTCTGAAATTGTCCTGCAGTCTTCCGCAAAAAATTTGAGATTAAAAGAAGGAAACCTGGTGATGAATGTAGCTAATAATAAAGATTTCAAAACCTCGGCTAATATTCTTGAAGTTCTCAGGAGAACCCCGGGAGTTACGGTAGATCAGGAAGATGGAATTTTTATAGGCGGAAGAATAAGTCCTGCAATTTTTATCAACGGAAAACAAATATTGATGAGCAGCCAGGAGCTTCAGGCCTATTTAAGATCCCTGTCGCCGGAAATGGTTGAATCTGTTGAGGTCAATTCCAATCCTTCCTCAAAATTTGATGCTGAATTCAAAGGGATTATTGATATCAGGCTGAAAAAGAACAGTATCCTGGGGTGGAGAGGAAGCTATACAGGAAATATTTCTGTCAATCGGTTTAACTATCGGGAAAATACACTCAATCTTTCTTATAATACCTCAAAAATTGCATACCAGATTCAGTTAGGCTTTAATGATGGGATTTCTACCTATCGTTATAATGCCTTACAATATTTAGCCAATACAAACGTGATGAGAACCAAAACCGACCAAAAAGATGCAGGTAAGGTTTATAATCTTCAGGCGGGGATTGACTATCGATTGAATGAGAAAAACAGGTTCGGATTCAGCTTAAGGGGGAATTTCAGGGAAAATAACCGGGTGCGGCTGGGATCTTTACATACAGTTAACAAAGATCAGACCCAGCTTGTTTTTAATACACAAAGTGAGAACCCGACTGATTACAATCAGGATAATTACGGAATTACGGCCGATTATTCATTTCAGCATGAAAATTTTAAGTTGAACGTCCTGGGAAATTACCTTTCAGTCGAAAATAAACAGAAAGATGATTTTATCAATAAAGATGTAACCTCTTCAAAGCTTTTATCCTACTGGAAATCTGATTTAGTTAATGCAATTCATATTTATGCAGGCCAGATTGATGCATCTCAGAAAATAGGAAATGCCAATTTTGATGCAGGAATTAAATTCAGCAGCTCAAACACCGGTAATCATATCAGATATGATACTTTATCGGTGAATAATCAATTTGTTTTTGATCCGGGAAGAAGCAATGTATTTGATTATAAGGAGAAAATATTTGCAGGATATATCGCGTATAGTCAGAAGATCAATAGATTCCAGATTAATGCCGGGCTAAGGTTTGAAAATACAGAAAGCATATCCAATGCGGTGACGGTAGATTCTGTGGTCTCCAGGAATTATCTGAAATGGCTTCCGTCTTTCAGCATCAGTTATACAATGAATAAATCAAATGAATTTTCAGTTTCTTACAGCAGGAAAATTACGAGGCCTGTTTTTTCACAGCTTAATCCTTTCAGGTTTTATTTCAGCCCGCTTAATTACTGGATTGGGAACCCATATTTACAGCCCTCTTTTACCAATCAGATTAAAGCAACGTACCGTTATAAAAACTGGATCACAAGTTTTACCATCGGGAAAGAAACGGATGTAATGGTACGTTACCCGATGTATAACCCTCAGACCAATGTTCTTGAATACCTGGGAACCAATCTCCCTTACCGGAAGTTTGCAGCTTTAGAAACAAGTTTTCCTGTTAAGATTTCAGAATGGTGGAATATAACCAGCCAGCTGACAGGGTATTATAATGATGAATACAGGCCTTATCTGGATGAGGTTTTTGCTTTGAAAATATATAATTATGAAGTAAGGCTGACCCAGGTGTTTTCACTTCCGTTCGGTATTACAGCTAATCTTTATACCAATTATGAATCCTGGACAGGAAACAGTTTATATATCATAAAACCTCGGTATACCGTTGATTTTTCCCTGCAAAAGGGGTGGCTTGACAATACTTTGAATACAAAAATCAGTTACAATAATATCTTTGATTCTTATGATCAACAATTAGAATTCAGGCATAAGCAGATCATGGATAACCGTTTTACCCATTGGTGGGACAGCAGAAGATTACTACTGTCAGTAAATTACAATTTCGGGAATTCAAAATATCAGGCAAAAGAAATACGGAAGTCGGAAGAAGAAAACAGAACGAGATAAAGTTGAGTGTTGCTGGTTTAAAGTTTAGAGTTTAAGGCTGTTTAAGTTCCAAAATCCAAGATTTAAAATTTCAGAATTCTGCAACCCTAAACTCCAAGCTTTTACCTGTTAAGGACATTGGCATCTGTCACAGGTGTACAAAGTACATACGCCTGTTTCAAAGTCCCATTCACAGCAGCGTCTTGATGTAGGTGGTGCACCGCCCAGAATTGATTTTTGCTGATCTCTGCCTAATTTTTGCGCATTTTTTAGCGCCGGATTTTTCTTGTTCATGATTTTGAATTTTTGGTGTTAATAATTTATTTTTTAATTTCCATAGAAATTATATCACTAAGATAGGAAATTTTTCCTTTCCGCTATCATAATTTTTAAGTCGAATATAGATGGTAAACAGTAAGTTGTAGATTTTTTAATGGGATAATAAATATTTTGAGTGCATCAGTTAAGATGACATTGAAAAAGATTTTCTGAAGTGAAAATAATTCACGGCATAAAACAATTCAAAAGTTTTCCAGATAGAGACCTTTACTTATATTTGTATAATGCATAAATCTTTATGAAACTAAATATTAAAAACGAAACAGGGAGGTTAAAATCAGTTGTTCTCGGCCAGCCTAATTCAATGGGACCGGTTCCCACTCTTGAGGAAAGCTATGATGCCAAGTCCTATTATTCAATCGAACACAATATGTATCCTAAAGAAGAGGATATTATCAATGAAATGAATGCTTTTGAAGCAGTATTGAATAAATATGATGTAGAAGTTTTGCGTCCGAGTATTATCAAAGACTATAACCAGGTTTTTGCAAGAGATGTGGCTTTTGTGATTGATGATAAAATGATTATCTCAAATGTGATCGCAGATAGGGCCGATGAGCAGGAAGCGTATAAAAAAGTATTTGAAAAAGTAGCCTGGAGAAAAATAATCAATCTCCCGGAAACGGCACATATCGAAGGTGGAGACGTTATTGTCTGGGATGATTTTCTTTTCATAGGAACATGCTTCAGCGAAGACTACAGAAACTATAAAACAGCCAGAACCAATGAATACGCTATCGAAATTCTGAAAGAATATTTTCCTAAAAAAAGGATCATTGACCTGGAGCTGAAGAAAAATGACAAAATTCCTTTTGAAGGGATTCTGCATTTAGATTGTACCTTCAACCCGATTGGAAAAGATAAATGTATTATTTATAAAAACGGTTTTGTAGATGAGAGTGATTATCGTTTAATCATTGATATTTTCGGAGAAGAAAACTGCTTTCATGTGACTGACGAAGAAATGTTTGAAATGTTCCCGAATATCTTCTCCATTTCCCCTGAAATTATAGTTTCAGACCAATCATTCACGAGAATGAATAATCATTTCAGAAACGAGTGGGGAATGACCGTAGAAGAAATTCCTTACCGCGAAATTTCTAAAATGGGCGGCTTATTAAGATGCTCTACAATGCCTTTGGTGCGGGAGTAGTATCAGAGAGTTTTTTTAATCTTGAGAGAATTTTTAAATCAAAAAAAAATGCAAACAACAGATACCGTTTTAATGATAGAGCCGATTGCTTTCGGCTACAATGCGGAAACCGCAAAAAACAATTACTTTCAGGTTGAACAGAAGAATTCTGATGTTCAGTCTAAAGCTTTGGAAGAGTTCAATAATTTTGTCGGGAAATTAAGAAGCAAAGGGATTAATGTGATTACCGTTAAAGATACATTAGATCCCCACACTCCGGATTCTATTTTCCCGAATAACTGGGTAAGCTTCCATAAAGACGGCAAGGTGGTTTTATATCCGATGTTCGCATCAAACAGAAGAGTTGAAAGAAGGGATGATATTATTGAGACGATCAAAAACCAGGGATTTGAAGTCGCTGAAATTGATGACTGGTCTTTTTCTGAAATACAGGGACATTTTCTGGAAGGAACGGGAAGTATGATCTTTGACCATGACCATAAAATTGCTTATGGTTCTGTATCCTTAAGGCTTGATGAGCAGTTATTCCGGGACTTCTGTTCAAAATATGGCTTTGAGCCTGTTGTTTTTCATTCTTTTCAGACGGTAGGATCAGAAAGGCTTCCTATTTATCACACCAATGTCATGATGTGTGTGGCAGATAAGTTTGTGGTGATCTGCTTAGACTGTATCGATGATGAGCTGGAAAGAAGCAAGGTGATCGAAACGATTAAAAGTTCGGGAAAAGAAATTATCGAAATTTCCGAAGAGCAGATGCAGCAGTTTGCCGGCAATATGCTTCAGGTACGGAATAAAGAGGGTGAAAAATTCCTGATCATGAGTGAGACAGCTTATCAATCTTTAACTCGGGAGCAAATTTCAAATATTGAAAAATACTGTGGTATCATTTACTCTGATCTCAATACAATTGAAGTAAATGGTGGTGGAAGTGCACGCTGTATGCTGGCTGAGGTTTTTCTGCCTAAGAAATAAGATCGTAAAAAGAAAACTAATATATTTGCGTAAAATATAATCAATTGGAATTCCCTACCAGTAAAGGTTTGCATATTCTTCTAACTTTGGAAACGGAGTTAGAAGATTTATTATTAGATAGTAATGGTTTTTTACAATATATTAAAACAATTTTAAAGGGCAAAGAAGTAGAAATTGTTGGGATAACCAATCATATTTTTGAAAATCAGAGCTTTACTTCAGCGGTATGTCTGAAAGAATCCCATTTGTGTATTCATACCTGGCCGGAATTTAAGCAGCTGACTTTCGATGTTTTTCTTTGCAATTATACACAGGATAATACTGGAAAAGTGGAAATCATTGCAGATGAGGTGATCAGGTATTTTAAAGCTAAAACCCTTCAAAAACATACGATTTACAGATAAAAAAATGGATTACGTTTGTCCCATCTGCAAAACTGAAAACAAACATGAAATTAATTTTCCTGTTGGAGAATATGTATGCAGATCATGCTCTAATCTTATCAGTACCGTTAAAAATTCATCCCAAAAAGTTGTCAGGAAGCCGGTAGAAAATGTTGTTTTAAACATTGGCCAGAAAGGAGTAATTGATCAGGCTGAATACAGTGTTATAGGAATCATTGTCCGTAAATATGGTTCCGGGACCTTTTGGCGGGAGTACTACCTGAAAGATCAGAAAGGAAATAATGCTTTTCTGAGTGAAAGCAATGGACATTGGGTTTTTCTATTACCAATGCCTATAGGTAAATTCCGTAAAAAAAGTTCAAAACAGATTATTCTGAATGATAGAACTTACAGATGGTACGAAACTACTGAATGTCATATTGACGCGGCGGCAGGTTTTTTTGAGGATGCACTGAATTTTAATATTGCTACTTACAAAGAATATGTCAACGGAACGGAAATGATTTCTCAAGAACAATCCGGGAGTTCTAATGAGCATTTTTTCGGAAGCCATATTTCTAAATATACCGTAAAAAAAGCATTTGAGATTTCTGATCTTCCCAATTATTCAGGAATCGGAATTGTGCAGCCTTTTTATGTCAATATAAAACAAACAATTAATATTTTGTGTATTGCAGCCCTTTTAATCTGTTTACTGCAATTGTATGTTTATACTTCACGCACTAATTATTCTGTTTTCGAGCAGACGGTAAGGTTTGAAGATGTTAAAAATAAAGAAATGGCAAGCAAAAGCTTTACACTTTCGGGAGGCTCAGCCCCATTAAAAGTAAATTTACATTCAGCAGTAGATAATTCGTGGGCGAATGTTCAGCTGAGCCTTGTCAATGAAAATACAAACGAAGCGGTTTATACTTCCAAAGATATTGAAGAATATCATGGTTATGAAGATGGAGAAAACTGGTCGGAAGGCAGTACAACCGAAGAATTTAATTTCTGTGGAGTCGCTTCCGGAAAATATCATTTTGTTATTTCAGCTGAAAAACAGGAAACGATTATAAGTACAACTTCAGCTTCTAATTATTATATATCTCCCGATGGAAATATTACCTTATCCAGGGAACCGTCTGGGATTGTGAATGTAGTAAATAATAATACCAGAGAATCTGTTGCTTTCGGAGATCTTGAAACATTGAAAAAAGATCAGTCTGCAATGGGAAGTCTTGTAAGCAAAACCTTTGGCAAACAAAATCTGGATTCTCTTCTGAATATCAACACAACTTTATCAGAGGCTTCACAAAATACAGTAATAAGGGACGGAAGTTCTGTAGATATTAAAGCAACATGGCTTCCTGTTTCATTCTGGAATTTCGGGATCATCTTAGGATTGATGCTAATCTTTTTTATAGCCTGTTATTGGGGAAATCGTCTTTTTAGCATATCCAAATGGAGTGAAAGTTCCAATTCACCTTACACCCAATCTTAATGATGACAAAAATATTTGATTATATAAAAGAAAATTGGTTTCTCTGTCTAGCGGGGATGCTGTTTGTAGGTTGGTTTACATATCTTACTTATAGCGGAAATCAGACCTGTGATTGTGCAAAAACAGAAACTTACCGCGACGGAACTACAAAAAGCCACACGTCAAGAGTAGGCTTCTACAGATATTATCACAAATAAAAATATAAATTATGGACCAGATTAATTTGTTACCGATATTCAATTCGATTCTTTATTCATTTTTAGGGATTGGTATCTTATTGCTTTGTTATTTTATCATTGAAAAATTAACACCGGAAAGAACATGGTATGAAATTTCCAAAAACCAAAATGTAGCTCTGGCTATTATTTTCGGGGCATTTATCATCGGAATCTCAATTATTATAAGCGCAGCTATTCATGGATAAAAAGAGGATTCCTCTTGAGCTATTATTACTGTTTTCAGTATTTGTTATTGCTACCTGCGGACTGATTTATGAATTGGTTGCCGGAGCATTGGCAAGCTATCTTCTTGGAGATTCTGTAAGGCAGTTTTCTTTCATTATCGGGGTATATCTTTTCTCAATGGGGGTAGGTTCTTATTTTGCAAAATTTATAAAAGGAAACCTTATCGATAAATTTGTAGAAATTGAAATCCTTGTAGGAATTGTTGGTGGGATAAGCTCTGTTGTATTATTTATACTATTCAATACTTTAGTTCATTTTGAGGCTGTACTTTACTTATTTGTTTTCTTTACAGGTTGTCTTGTGGGAATAGAGATTCCTTTACTGATGAATATTCTTAAAGATAGGATTGGATTTAAAGATTTGGTTTCAAATGTTTTTGCATTCGATTATATAGGAGCTTTATTAGCTTCCATCCTTTTTCCGTTGGTCCTTATTCCAAATCTGGGAATTGTAAAAACACCCTTGTTTTTTGGGTTAATCAATATTTCGATTGCTATTTTTCTGTGTTTTTATCTTAAAAGAGAATTGTCAAATCCTATTTCCTTAAGAGTCAAGTCTATTGGTGCTTTTGTTTTACTTCTTTCTCTTTTCATTTTTTCAGATACTATCCTGTCCTATTCCGAAGAGAAATTATATGGTGAGAATGTAGTGTACACTAAAACTTCACCCTATCAGAGGATTGTGTTGACCAGAAATAATCGTGAATTCCGTTTGTATTTGAACAATAATTTACAGTTTTCATCTACAGATGAATACCGTTACCATGAAGCTTTGGTACATCCGGTAATGACAATGGCAAAAAATATTGATAGTATTCTGATTTTAGGAGGCGGAGATGGGTTTGCAGTTCGAGAAGTTTTAAAATATAAAGAAGTCAGAAATATAACCTTGGTTGATCTGGACGGAGAAATGACTGATTTCTTCAAAACCAACGAAACAATGCGTAAGCTTAATCAAAACTCTTTATCCAATTCAAAAGTAAAAATTATCAATAAGGATGCTTACATCTGGGTGAAGGAAAATCAGCGGAAATTTGATGTGATTATCATTGATTTTCCCGATCCGTCAAATTATAGCTTAGGAAAATTATACTCGTTGCAATTTTATAAAGAGTTGGAGAGATTGACTACTCCGAATACCAAAATTGTAGTACAAACCACATCTCCTTACTTTGCACCGAAATCTTTTTGGTGTATTGAAAAAACGATGAATCAAATATTTCCGTTTACTTCGGCCTACCATACCTATGTTCCTTCTTTCGGAGAGTGGGGGTTTTCTATGGCTTCATTTGAACCTGTGGAAAATAAAATTTACAGAAGAATTCCCAATTTGAAATTTTATGATTACAATTTTTCACAGATGGCCTATTTCACAAAAGATATGAAAGCAAATAATGTAGAAATCAACCGTCTGGATAATCAAATATTAGTTCGTTATTTCGATGAAGAGTGGGGGAAAGTACAATAGAAAAGATTTTCTTAAGACTATATTTTTAGGTAGTCTGATACTCCCTTTTTTACAGTATTGTAAGAAGAAGGGAAAGTCATTATTGCTTAAAATTACAGAAACAAATCATATCCTTGGTCATCAGCTTTGGGCTAAAGATTTTCCAAAACCCACCGAAGAAATTCACATAAAATATCTTATTGTTGGTGGTGGAATTTCCGGACTTTCGGCCTGCCGGTTTTTAAGACAGAATGATAACGATGACTATCTGTTGCTGGAAATGGAAAATTATCTCGGTGGAAACTCTTCAAACGGAGAAAATAAATTTTCAAAATTTCCTTTGGGTGCCCATTACTTACCATTACCCAATAAAGAAAATACAGAGATTATCGATTTTTTAAAAGAGTGTGGAATCTATCTTGGTGACGATGAAAACGGCGATCCTGTTTTAGATGAATATCAGTTGACTTTCCCACAACAGGAAAGGTTATTCTACAAAAACTCCTGGCAAAATGATATTGTTCCGCAAAAAGGAATTTCTGCTGAAGCTCAGAAAGAGTTTGAGCGGTTTTTCAAAATGATGGATGGTTTCAGGGAAAAAAAAGATTCACATGGGAAGTACGTCTTTGCTATTCCGGTTGAAGATTCCAGCTTTGAAGAGCCTGAATTTATACAATTGGAAAAGATGCTTTTTAAAAGCTTTCTTGCTGTGGAAAATTTTAAATCGGAAGAATTACTTTGGTTGTTAGATTATTCTTGCCGGGATGATTACGGATTGGGAATTGATTATGTTTCCGCCTGGGCAGGAATTCACTATTTTGCGGGTAGAAAAAATAACTGGAGCAAAAAATATAAAGATCAGGTTTTCACATGGCCTGAAGGGAATGCGAGGCTGGTTAAATATCTATCAAAATATACAGATGGGAAATACTTATCTAATCATCTGGTTTTTGATATAAGATTAAATCAAAACAATGTTGAAGTTTTAAGTTTTGATAATGTACATAAAAAAACAAAAAAAGTCATTGCTGAAAAAGTTCTGTTAGCAACACCTCAATTCGTCAATGAACGCATTTTTAAAAACAGGACCGCAAAATTATTCAATTATGTTCCCTGGCTTTTAGCGACGGTTACATTGAAAAATGAATTCGGAGGTGATGAAGAACTGGCTTGGGATAATGTGATTTACGGTTCAGAAGGATTAGGATATATCTATGATCAACACCAGAATGTTAATCAGATTATGGGAGAAAAAGTAATTACCTATTACAGAAGTTTTTCAACAGATGATTGCAGAAAAGCAAGACGAAAATTATTTTCTATGAAAGAAAGTGAACTCAAAAGTCTTGTGCTGGATGACCTCAAAAAAGCCCATCCTTTGATTGAAGATTTCATTATCGAAATACAATTTCATAAAATTGGGCATGCAATGATTGCTCCTGTCCCCAATCATATGTCTGGGAAAACAGCAGAAGCAAAGCAGCCAATTGATGAGAAAATTTTCTTTGCGCATACTGATTTATCAGGAATATCCATTTTTGAAGAAGCTTTTTATCAGGGAATCAGAACAGCAAAACAAATGATATGAAGCAACCCTGGATTCATAATGCGAAAACTGACGGCTGGCTGATTCTCTCGCCACCATTTTTGATTTTACTGATTATTTTTCTTTTTCAAAAGCAAATTCAGAATCTTGAGAATGGGTATTCTTTTTATACATGGCTGTTCCTTATAGTTTTTGTAGATGTAGCCCACGTTTATTCTACTTTATTTAAAACCTATTTTGTAAAAGAAGAAATTAGGAATAAAAAACTGTTATACTGGAGGATTCCTGTCCTGAGTTGGGTGTTGGGTTTAATCTTGTATCAATGGGGAAGTTTGGTATTCTGGTCGGTGTTGGCTTTGGTTGCTATTTTCCATTTTATCAGGCAACAGTATGGTTTTATGAGGATTTATGCACGGTTTGAACCCAATAACTGGCGTAAAAAAATTGATACCATCGCGATATATTCTGCTACAATCTATCCGATGCTCTATTGGATTAAAACTCCAAGAGCTTTCACATGGTTTGTTGAAAATGAATTCAGTTGGCTGCAAAACTTACCGGATTATACATATCTCATCACTGTTCTGTATGGATTTATTTTAATAGCTTGGATTTTCAAAACATGTTTTGAGCTATTTAAACTAAGAAACATCAATATCCCTAAGATAGCCTTAATTGCCGGGACTTATCTTTCATGGTATTTTGGAATTATTCATTTCAATAATGACCTTGTTTTCACCTTTCTGAATGTTATTTCTCATGGAATTCCTTATGTTTCCCTGATTTACATACGGGAAATTCAACAGAAAGAAAATCATCAGCTTAATAAACTGTCAATCTTTAAATCAGCGTTTGGAGTTTTTCTGTTTATTGGAATTATTGTTGGGTTAGCTTTTTTTGAAGAATTTTTATGGGAAATTTTAATCTGGCGTGAGCATTTCTCTTTGGATTTTCAACTCTCTGTAATTTGGTTTCAGTTTCTGATTCCCTTATTAGTTGTTCCCCAGCTTACCCATTATCTATTAGACGGTTTTATTTGGAGAAAACCTAAAAAAAAGTAATTAACTTTGTCTTCCTAAGTAAAACTTATGAAGATGCAGAAGTACTTTTTTTTAATGGCAGTCCTTTTAGGAATGAGCCTTAATGCCCAGCAAAAAACATTTTGCAATCCTATCAACATTGACTACGGATATACACCGTTCGAAACCTTTTCAAAACAGGGAAAACACCGTGCTACGGCAGATCCGGTTATTGTTAATTTTAAAAACAAGCTCTTTCTTTTTTCAACCAATCAGGAAGGATACTGGTATAGCGATGATATGCTGGACTGGAAATTTGTAAAAAGAAAATTCCTCAGAGACAACAAATACCAGCATGACCTGAATGCCCCGGCAGTCTGGGCAATGAAAGACACATTATACGTTTTCGGTTCTACCTGGGAACAGGATTTCCCGATCTGGAAAAGTACAAATCCTACCAAAGACGACTGGAAAATTGCTGTGGATACTTTGAAAGTAGGAGCATGGGACCCGGCTTTCCATTACGATGAAGATAAAAATAAACTCTACCTGTATTGGGGCTCAAGTAATGAATGGCCTCTTTTAGGAACTGAAGTTAAAGTGAAAACACTTCAGTCTGAAGGCTTCGTAAAACCGATTATCAAATTAAAACCGGAAGATCATGGTTGGGAAAGATTCGGGGAATATAATGACAATGTTTTTCTTCAGCCGTTTGTAGAAGGAGCGTGGATGACCAGGCACAACGGGAAATATTATATGCAGTACGGAGCTCCGGCAACAGAATTCAGTGGATATTCCGATGGAGTATATGTAAGCAATAATCCGTTGGAAGGCTTCGAATATCAGCAGCATAATCCATTTTCCTATAAACCCGGAGGTTTTGCAAGAGGTGCCGGACATGGGGCAACTTTCGAGGATAATTACAAAAACTGGTGGCATATTTCTACTATTTTTATCTCCACAAAAAATAATTTTGAAAGAAGATTAGGGATCTGGCCGGCCGGCTTTGATAAAGATGATGTCATGTATTGCAATACTGCGTATGGAGATTATCCGACCTATCTTCCACAGTATGCCCAGGGAAAAGATTTTTCAAAAGGCCTTTTTGCAGGATGGATGCTGTTGAATTATAATAAACCGGTTCAGGTTTCATCTACTTTAGGTGGGTATCATTCGAACTATGCTGTAGATGAAGATATTAAAACCTATTGGAGCGCCAGGACCGGAAATTCCGGAGAATGGTTTCAGACTGACCTTGGAGAAGTATCTGCTATCAATGCTATTCAGGTCAATTATGCAGACCAGGATGTCGAATTTTTAGGGAAAACTCTAGGAAAAATGCATCAGTACAAAATCTACGGTTCGAATGACGGGAAAAAATGGAGTGTTATTGTAGATAAAAGTAAAAATACCAAAGATGTTCCGCATGATTATATAGAGCTTGAAAAACCGGCAAAAGCAAGATTCCTGAAAATGGAAAACCTGAAAATGCCGACCGGGAAATTTGCGCTGAGCGGTTTCAGGGTATTCGGGAAAGGAGAAGGAGCAAAACCAGCAAAAGTTCAGAACTTTGTTCCATTGAGAGCTGATTCTAAAAAATATGGAGAAAGGAGGAGTATCTGGATGAAATGGCAACAAAATCAGGATGCCGACGGCTATGTAATTTATTGGGGTAAATCTCCGGATAAAATGTACGGAAATATTATGGTGTACGGTAAGAATGAATATTTCTTTACCGGAGCTGACAGGACGGATGCTTATTATTTCCAGATCGAAGCTTTCAATGCCAATGGAATCTCGGAAAGAACAGAGATTGTAAAATCAGAATAATATTTAAAAACGCTTTGGAATTTCCAAAGCGTTTTATTTTTCACCGACTTTTTTTAAAAAACCGGAAATTTTATCAATTAAAAATGTTGCGTTAGACGCTTTATACCAGTCAAGATGACCGCCACTGAATTCGTAAGACCTGTTCAGAACATGGTTCTTATCTAAAAAAGAATCCAGTGTTTGTTTTTGAGATAAAGGGATGATTTGATCGATCGTTCCATAAAAAGAAAGAGTGGGTGCTGAGGTGCTGTCAATCCAGTGTGCAGGGCTGCCTAATACATTTACAGGAAGTGTTGACTGAATCATTTCCGGATCGATAAGATGTTTTTCAACAAATGAGTAATCTGTATATTTTTTAAAGCTCGGGTCTGATAGATCAGAAGGCCCCACAATATTGACAACAGCCTTTATTTTTTTAGTTTTGTCATAATGGTAGGCATATAGCATGGATAAATGGGCACCTGCACTGTTGCCTAAAACAATAAATTTCGGATGATAATTTAATCTTTTTTCAAGATAAAGAATTGCCTCATCTATATCATTGGTCTGATTAGGAATAGCAAAACGTGACGGAGAAGCCAGCCGGTAATCAATATTGGCAAAAACAGCATTGGGGAATTTATCCATCATACACAGAGTGAAGAAAGTAAGTTCCGATTTATCTCCGCCTCGCCAGCCGCCGCCATGTATCATGATGAAAACATCAGGCTTTGTATTCACACTATTTTCAGGAATATATAAGTCCATTCTTTGTTCCGGATTTTCATCTTTGGAATACCGGATATCTTCATAAGCTTTGAACGAAATATCTTTTCCAAGGGTGACTGTTTTCTCCTTACAGCTGATGACAAAAACTATGATGAGCAGGAATCCTGAAATTATATTTAAAATTTTTTTCATTAACCTAAATATAGAAAAACTCACCACAAAATGCGGTGAGTTTTACATAAAAAATGATTAAATATGAAGAAATGATAAATGTTATCTTGTTCTGTTTTTGATATCGTCGGAAGCAGCTTCGATATCTCTTATTTTTTTCACTTTCTGGTTTCCGAAGTTATACGTAATGCTTAGAGTCATGCCTCTTCTGTACTGGTCGTTTCTTACAAAGTTGTAGTTTCCGCTGGCCTGATAATCTTCAATTTCTACGATATTCGTTCTTAAAACATCATTGACATTAAGAGCAAACGTCCAGTCGTTCCAGTTTTTCTTGATGCTCAGGTCTAGACTCATCAGGTTTTTCAGCATTCCAAGCTCAATCTGTTGCTTGTCTACATAGAAATAATTAATTCCAAAGAACCACGTTTTCTTTTTATCTAACCGGATCGTGTTATTGGTCTGGATTATTAAGCTTGTAGATTTTGTGTTGTTGACATAGGTATCAAATACTTGACCTGTCGTAGGATCGGTATTCAAAGTTCCGTCATTAATATTGTGCTGAATCCCGATATTGAAATTGGTAGTCAGGTATTGTTTAAAAAATGACTTCTGAACTCCAACCATTGCAGACATTTCCTGTTTTGTTCCGAAGTTGGTTCTTATATAAGCCAGTTGTTGATATTCAATATTGTTTTCTACGATCTTTCTCTGTAAAGGAACCTGTGTGATCACATCTTTAAATAATGAGTGGTTCAATATAAGGAAGTAAGAATTCTTATACATATAGGTTAGTTCCTGGTTGTATGTAGAAGATGCTTTTACAAACGGGTTGTTTTGCGTATAATTAAATTCCGTAATGATATTTCTTACAGGATTCAGCTCCCAGAAACTTGGTCTTCTCATTCTGCTTGAAAATGAATAGGAAATATTATTCTTATCATTGATCACATAATTGAAGCTCAGATAAGGTAAAAAATTATTATAATTTCTCACTATTTTCTGATGCTGCATATCCGGATTGGTATTCTGCGGGTTATCAGCGGTTCCGATACTGTTTGTAATCTCATATCTTGTTCCGATTTTTCCGGAGAATTTATCAGAAAACTTTTTTTCAAGAGTTACATACACCCCGTAAATATTTTCATCATAGATAAAATGGTTAAAATCAGGTTTCAATTCTGTCTGATTACCATTCTCGTCATAAGAATAAGTGTAATTTTTAGAATCATTATCTGTTTTGGTTTTATTAAAATTACCTCCAGCAGAAAATGTAAGATCCTTTTTAAATTTTTGGATATAATCTACTGTTCCTGAGAAATTATTAATGATCTGCGGGATATCCTGAATGATTTTTTTTCCGTGTTGTGAGAAATCTTCAAGCGGTCCTGGCACTAAGGTATTATTATCGGAATACTGAAAACGTTTATAATTAAGATAAGCGGCATTTACATTTAATTTACTTCCTAAAGAATCTAATTTCAGTTCATAATTTAAATTCAATGAATTGTTGTAACTGCGCGAATTTTCCCTGTTTTTAGAACGTGTAAAATCAGTGGAAATTAAATTTCCGTTATTATCGTACTTCGTTAAAGTATTCAATAAATCAATTGTAGAATTATAGCTTTTGTTGGCTGAGGTGTTCCATGATAAAGCCAGATTACTGTTTTCGTTTAGCTGGTAATCGGCATTTATATAGCCGCCAATGTATTTGTTGGGATCGTCAATATCTCCTACAGACTCATTTTTTACCATATTTGTACCGTTTCTCAGAATATAGGATTGCGGCTGGATGTTTTCTCCACCGTTAAGATTGGCGCTTATCCCTAACTTTCCTTTTCTGTAATTGGCAGAAAAGCTGGCAGAGCTTGAGTTGTATTTATTCTGGGTATTGGCCATTCTCATATTACCGTTCAGGCCGTCGCTCATCTTTTTCTTTAGTACAATGTTGATGATTCCGTCTGAAGATTCAACCTGATACTCACTTCCCGGAACGGTGATCACTTCAATTTTCTGAATGTTTTCTGCAGGAGTGTTTTTCAGGAATTGGGTAAGAGACTCTGCATCCATATTGGTTTTTCTACCGTTTATATAGATCAGCGCATTGTTCTTTCCTGCAATTTTTAACGTTTTATCATCAGTAGTAGATAACAATGGAGTTTGCTTTAAAAGGTCAAACGTAGTATTTCCTTTTGCAACCGGTGAAGCCGCTACATCGTAAACAAAACGGTCACTTTGTTTTTTGAAGACCTGCTTGGTAAGCGTTATACCTTCAATACTTTTGGTTTTTACCGTATCAGATTTTGCCTTTTCCTGTGCAAAAGCGCAGGTTCCGGATAAGATAGCGGTTAGTAATAGTATATTTTTCATGTTTGTTTATTTAAAAGTGAGAGTGATTAATTTAAAGTAGGCTTATTGATTAAGTCCTTGATTTTATAGCATCGTTAGCTGATTTCATTTCTCTGGTTTTTTTCAGCTTTTGATTACCGAAATTATAAGTAACTCCAATGCTTATTATTCTTGGATAACCGAACTCCGTAATATTATTGTAGCTTCCATCCGGTTGAACACCCTTAATTTTAGTATAATTCTGATTAAATATATCATAAGCTTCAGCCAGGAAAGTCCAGTTACCCATTATTTTTTTAACACTCAGGTCAAAACTTTGTCTTACCCCCATTTCCCCACTTTCGATGGCATTTTTACCGGCAAAGAAATAATTAACCCCAAGGAACCAGTCTTTTTTAGAAGGAAGGCGAATGGTATTGTTGATCTGTGTAAAGAAATTAAAGTTTTTAACATCAATAACATAAGGCGAAAGAACTTCTACCTGTCCCGGAACCGGAACTGAAGTAGGATCTTCAGTTACCGTACCGGAATAGATCGCATATCCTAAGTTCACAGAATAATTGGTGGTCCAGATTTCTTTAAACCAGGTCTTGTTCATACCAAGCGTTAAACCCAGTTGCTTATTATTTCCATAATTGGTTCTGATGTATCTAAGAAACTTGGTGTCTCCGTTAATTGTTCCCTGTAATGGCAACTGGCTGGAAGCATCATCTACATAATTGAAAGAAAGATTGGCATAGAATGCATTCTTAAACATATAACTGATTTCCTGATTGTAAAATTTAGAAGCCAGTATAAACGGATTGTTCTGGGTATAATTGGTAGGCGTAAAATACGTTCTTGACGGATTAAGTTCCCAGAATCTAGGCCTTCTTACCCTGCTTGAAAAAGTATAGCTGATGCTGTTGTTTTCATTAATGGTATAATTTAGATTAAGATAGGGTAACAAATTATTATAATCTCTGTCAAAACCGGTTTTCCCTATAATATCACCGGTGCTTTTAGTCATCTCAAAACGGGTACCTAATTTTCCTGAAAGCTTTTCATTAAATTTTCTTTCATAAGTAATATAAGCAGCCAGAATATTTTCTTTATAAATAAAATGATTGGTTTGGTTAGGATCATTAACAAAGCTTTCGTCTTTTAAAACATCCTGTCTGGTATCATTATCCGTATTGGTGTGGTTATAGCTTACTCCCACAAGCCAGGTATGTCCCTTAGCTGTTTTTTTTAGGTAATCGATATTGGCAGCATAATTATTGATGATCTGTGGAACTGACTGCTGGAAAGCCCCGTATTCATCGGCATTGCTGATAGGGAAAGTCTGATTTAAGCTTACTTTATCCCTGTTGAACCATAAATAAGAAACATTAGATGTCAGTTTGCTTCCTAGAGTATCCGTTTTTATTTCATAATTCAGGTTGAAAGAATGGTTTCTGGTTTGGGCATCTTCATGATTTACCGTTCTGTTACGCAAAACTCCATCCTCAAGATTGGTCACATCTAAAATTGAATTGAAGCTTTTGTTATATCTCATATTATAAGTGAAACCTAAACTGTGCTTTTTATTGATCTCATAATCGATATTTACACTTCCACCGTAAGTTTTGTTCGGGTCATCGTTCGATCCGAAAGACTTGTTTTTGAACGTATTATCCCCGTTAGAAAGGTTATATCTTTCTCTTTCTCTCCAGCTTCCCACGTTGAAGCTTGTGTTCACAGACCATTTATTCTGTTTGAAATTAAAAGTGGCTCCTCCGCCAGGATTGCTGTAATAGCTCATCTCGTTCTGTGCTTTCAGTGTTCCGTTGTAGCCATTGTTTTTACTCTTTTTCATTACAATATTGATCACGCCGTCATTGGATTCTACCTGAAATTCACTTCCCGGAACCGTGATCACCTCAATTTTCTGGATGTCTTCAGACGGTGTGCTTTTAAGCATCGCGAGTAAAGCTTCCGAATCCATATTGGTTTTCTTCCCATTAATGTAGATCACCACTTCAGACTTTCCCATGATTTTCAATGTTTTCCCGTCAATACTGGAAATCATTGGGGTCTGTTGTAAAAGACTGAATGTATTGGTGCCTTTTGCAATAGGGGAAGAAGCTACATCATAAATAAAACGGTCACTTTGTTTTTTGAAAACCTGTTTCTTCAAATTGATCCCTTCTAAAGTTTTTGTTTTTAACGTATCAGGTTTCTGTTGGGAATAGATCAATCCACTGAAAAATAGAGCTGCGATGAGAATGGGCGTTTTCATATTATTATTTTTAGAGTGTTAATAGCTTGTATTTGTTATTATTTAACATTGCAAAGATATATAATATTTTAAGTATCTTGCAATACAAAGTACTTAAAATGTTTTGATTGAAGTTTTAACATGCTGGTTTTCAATTGTTAAAATTTCACCGATTAAAATTCAATTACTTTGATTTTATACATAATAAGACAACCCTGACCATAAATTTGTTACATGTGAGGCTTAAAAAATAGAAAAAAATTAATAGGATCAATGATTTAATCCCATGTCAATTTGTTGCCAAAGGAAGTTTGGTGGTGTAAAAAAATTAACATCAAAGAAAAAGATTGAAGAAATCTTTATTTTATTCCCTGTCGAAACGGGCGAGTTTTTTATCTACCCAGATTGTAGCAAAAGGAAAAAATGCAGACAATAAAGCGAATACAAAATCTTCATCATCCCATTTGAAAATCTTTCTTACCGGAATGCAGAGCAAAAGATAGCCGGTAAAAAATAATCCGTGAATATTTCCGACGATAATAATGAAAATAGTGGGAAGCAATCCCTCATCATCATATCTTTTCCAGATCATGGCAACACCATACAGAAGGAAACATGAGATAGCTTCTGCCACACACATCTGCTTAAACCACTTAATGATTTTTTCCTGGGAATATTTTGAGAAAAATTTTTCGATGAAATTCATTCTGACTTGAGTTAAAAGTTAAACTAACAGTTGACGGTTTAAAAGATATCTCTGACTTGTAATTTCAGGCATCTAAGTACTATCTATCTACTTATAAAAATTACTGCCGTCCAGATAATCAAAAACTTCAGGCGGAAGCATAGGCCTTACATTTTTCCCTTCTTTGATCATATTACGGATTTCTGTGGCGGAAAGCTCAATTACAGGAGCTTTTATTAATGAAATATTTTCATGCTGAAGATAGTCGGAACCTTTTTTCTCTCCATCGAAAACCCTTGGATAAATGATGATATGGTGATTTTTGATCAATATTTCGGAGTTTTTCCATTTATGTAAACCGGCGAGGTTATCTTCACCCATAATTAAGCTGAAAGAATAATCAGGATATTTTTCATGAAGATAAGTAAGGGTATCAATGGTATAACTTGGCTGGGGCAAAGAAAATTCAACATTAGAAGCCCACATATTCGGATAATTTTTTACGGCAAGCTGTACCATATCCAATCTGTTGTGATCTTTCAGTAATGTCTTTTTTTCCTTGAAAGGGTTCTGAGGGCTCACTACAAACCATAATTCATTCATATCGGAATTTTCCAGAATATAATTAGCCAAAATAAGATGTCCGATATGAATAGGATTAAATGAGCCGAAAAATAAACCGATTTTTTTCATTTGATTAATAAATGATAGGACTGAGTTTGCAAATATTAAGATTCTCTGAATTTCACATCCTTAATATTCAGATAATGGGTTACATTGCCCTTCCAGTGGTTCTCTTCCAGGGTGAAGGCCAGGTCAAAATTTTTGTTTTTGAAATCTTCAGAATACGGTCCTAACTTAAATCCTACACATTCAATATTTCTGCCGGTAGATTCCTGCCTGATATAAAATTTAAGATGGTTGTTATCTTTTCCCATTGTTTTTACATAGCCGGAAAGTCTTTGATTTTTTAAAACCAGAATAGGCTTCATATTGTGAGGTCCGAAAGGAGCCAGTTTTCTATGAAAATTGATAAACTCCCTGTTGATTTCATCAATCTCTATATCCGAATCTATGGTGACAGAAGGCTCTTTCTGATGCTCTTTAAGTTTCTCTGAAACAACTCTTTCAAATTTTTCTTTGAAAGCGTCAAATTTATCCTTTTCCATGGAAAGCCCTGCGGCAGCATGATGCCCTCCGAATTTCAGGAAATATTCCGAACAGAGATCCAAAGCTTCATGTACATCAAAATCAGATACCGACCTCGCTGACGCTACCATTTCCCCATTGTTCCCGTCAGTAAAAACAAGGGTTGGCTTATAATAGGTCTCAATCAGCCTTGAAGCCACGATTCCTATTACCCCTTTATTCCATTCAGGATGATAAACAATCGTAGTATGTTTGGTTTCCTGTTGGGATTCTATAATTTGATTCAATGCGGAAAGGGTTGAATTCATATCCAGTTCACGCCTTTCATCGTTAAGATTCATAATATCACTTACAATCTGATGAGCATGTTTCAGGTTATCGGAAACCATAAGCTCAACGGCTGCTTTTCCTTGTGAGATTCTTCCTGCAGCATTAATTTTCGGGGCAATTTCAAAAACAATATTTGAAATTTCAAAATGAGACAGTTTGTCTTCGGGAATTAATAGCCTTAATCCTAAATTGCGGGTTTTTCTAAGGATTTTTAATCCCATTTTTGCCAGAACCCTGTTTTCTCCCGTCATTGATACAATATCTGCCGCAATAGAAATCGCAAGAAGGTCAGTTAATTCAAATAATTCGGCTTCAGGTAATTTGTAAATTGTATTTAAGCCCTGGCAAAGCTTGAAGCCAACTCCACATCCCGAAAGCTCTTTGAAAGGATACCTGCAATCGTTTCTTTTAGGATCGAGAACAGCGGCAGCATTCGGAATTTCTTCTCCCGGCAGGTGGTGGTCACAGATGATAAAATCAATGCCCAGATTTTCTGCATAGCTGATCATATCGATGGCTTTAATCCCACAGTCTAATGCGATGATCAATGAAAATCCGTTTTGTTTTGCAAAATCAATTCCTTCAGTTGAAATTCCATAGCCTTCAGAATTTCGGTCAGGAATATAATAATCCAGGTATTTTTTCTCAACAATCTTGCTGAGATACAGATACACCAAAGCAACTGCTGTAGTTCCGTCTACATCATAATCGCCATAAACTAATATTTTTTCTCCGTTTTCAATGGCGGTTGCAATGCGCTCTACAGCTTTCTGCATATCAGCCATTAAAAACGGGTTGTGTATATCGGTGAGGTTCGGTTTGAAAAATTCCCGGGCCTTTTGATAATTGTCAATTCCTCTGAGAACGAGAAGTTTAGATTCAAAAGTTCCAAAACCAAGTGACGAACTTAATCTGTCTACAATATCTTCATCCGGTTCGGGCTTGTAAATCCATTTTTGACTCATTTCACAAAAATAGGGATTTTTTTTTTCTTTCGTTTAAGTTATAAGGTGTAATTATTTAGAATCAATATAAATAGCAGATTTTTTTATTCATTTGCATGGGAAAAATAAATATGCTATATATTTGAAACCTAAATAATTAAAAAAACACAATGAAAAAATTATTATTTCTAATGATCTTAGGATTTGCAGGATTTGCGAGTGCTAAAAACTATGATGCCAAGCTAGATTCTCATAAAGAATTTGGAATTAGTAAATTAACTACAAATAAAGCATTTTTTTATAGATATGCGTACCTTTATCAATCTACATGTGGTTGGACGTTCAATATGTATACAGAAACTCCCGTAGGTCAAATGACACCTGATCAATATGATGACTATATTGATGAATTAATTACTATGAATGATCATGTTTGTAAACTTCATGGAGATAAACCCATTGAAGGATATGTTTACAATCAAAATAAAGTAATGAGTGAAAAAGAAAAAATTTAAATAAATTTTAATCTAAAAAATATTAGTTCCATTAGTGATTCTTATGAATCATATTGATGGAATTTTTAATTAAATATAAAATGAAGAAACTTATAATTATTATCTCAATTATCTTCTATACATTTTTTTCTGCCCAAAATAAAAATGGAAAATCTGATTTAAAAATACGTTATTTTATGGTAATGGCTTCGGATTCTACTTTAATAAGAAATCAGGAAAAAGCATCTGTGTTCAGTTATTCGCTGATTTGTAATGCAAATAAATCTATTTATGCAGATGAGAGTGCTAAAACATACTATAATTACTTAAGGGATAATGCCGGAAATTATGGGCAACTGCCTATTAGTAGCTTGCCAAAATCTAAAAGTAGTGTGTATAAAGATGGAGATAAAATAATAACAACACTTCCTATCGGAAGAAAAGATTTATATAGATTTGAAGAACCCGCACTAAAGTGGGAGCTTATTAAAAACAAAACAAAAACGATATTATCATATTCTTGCAATTTGGCAAAAACGACTTCTGATACTGGAAAAGTGTATTATGCATGGTATGCTCCATCAATTCCTATGTCTGAAGGACCATTCAGATTTAAAGGTTTGAATGGTTTGATATTAGAAGTTTATAATGAAGAAAAAACAATATTTATAAATGCTGTTGAAATTGTAAAAGTAAACGAAATAATTGAACCTCTTAAATATGTAAAGATTTATGATATAAAAGATAAATCTCAATTTATGAAAAAAAGAAGGGAAGTAATTGATGATCCGAATGCAAATAATTATCAATCTAAATATCAGGCTACAGGACCTGATGGACAGGAAATAAAAATTGACAGAGAACAATCAACAGAAAAAGTAAAAGAAAGTAACCTTTTAGATTAGTCAAAATTTTATATAAATAATCAATCACTTCAAATTTTGGAGTGATTTTTTCTTGTATGTTTTCGTGTTTTTGAATTAGTAAATAATACTTATCTTCGCGGTCAGCAAATCAAAAATAACAATTATGAAAAAAACTGTATTCTGCCTGATGTTTATCGGGGCAATGCACTTGGCTAATGCGCAAAAAATCAATTTAGGAAAAGCTGCAAGTGTTATTTCTAACGGGGCAAAAGCTCTTTCTTTTACAAACGAAGATGCTGTCAAATTATCCAAAGAATCTGTTGACTGGATGGATAAAAATAATAAAGTAGCAGGTACGAAAGATCCTTATACGATCAGATTAAACAAGCTTTTTGGAAAACATAAAAGTCAAGACGGGCTTCATTTGAACTATAAGGTTTACCTGGTAAAAGATATTAATGCTTTTGCCTGTGCAGACGGAAGTGTGCGTGTGTTTTCCTCACTGATGGATATTATGACTGATGATGAATTGTTAGCTGTAATCGGTCACGAAATCGGCCACGTAAAAAATCAGGATACAAAAGATGCCATGAAATCTGCGTACTTAAAAGCAGCCGCATTAGATGCTGCTTCTTCAGCTTCAAACACTGTGACAACTTTAAATGATAGCCAGGTAGGTAAGATGGCGAATGCATTTTTAGATGCTTCCCACAGCAAGAAACAGGAATCAGAAGCTGATATCTATTCTTATGACTTCATGAAAACAAACAAGTACAATGTTGTAGGAGCTTATACGGCATTCAGGAAACTGGCATTGCTTTCTGAAGAAGGGACACAACAATCTGGTTTTCAAAAAATGTTTAATTCGCATCCGGATAGCAATAAGAGAGCTGAAGCTGTGAAAAAACGTGCTGAAAAAGACGGCTTGTGGAAAGACCCGGGAACGGTGGCTATTCCTAAAACGAAGCTTTCCAAATAATACAATTTCATTTAAAATAGAAATTCCTCAAAGTCAACTTTGAGGAATTTTTTTGTTCATGATCCGTTAGTCATTATTAAAAAATTGATAAGAATGAAATTCATTTGAAATGGCAAAATTCTACAATTTATCCTTTATAATAAGCCAGACATCATTTTTTTTCACATATTTATTGATTATTGTATAATTATTTTTATTGATTATTATTGGTTTTAATTGGTTAATAAATGTTAATGTATTAATATTATTTAATTTAAATGATATATTTAAGTGCTAAATAAAAAAATATTTATGAAAATTACAATCTTTTCTCTTTATTTAATGTTGACCTCATTATCAACTATGTTTAATGCTCAATGCAACGCTGTTAATGTGCCTTATGTTGAGGATTTTAATACTACTGCAACAGGTGATATTCCTACCTGTACTTCAAGACAGTTGGTCTCAGGAGCTGTTGAATGGCAAGCTTATGATTATGATGGGACGCTAATGGTTGGTGATGCCGGTCCAAATCCGGAGACATGGTTTTATACACAGGGGGTGAATCTACAGGCTGGTAATGTGTATAAGCTTACATTTGATTACTTCGGGATATCAGTTCCTCAAAGTTTTGCAGTGGCATATGGTACTTCCCCTGTAAATAGTTCAATGACCAATGTAATTCAGGAATTTCTTGATTTTCCAAGTGGCACACCGCCTGTTTCTGCATCTCTGACGATTAATCCTCCTGCTACAGGTATTTATTATTTTGGATTCAATTACAAAGGGGGCGGTTCCGGAGTTTTGGTAGTGGATAATGTGTCGGTTCTTGAGTCAAATTTATCTTCATCTGAGGTTCAGCATTTAAAAGATGCTGTAGAGATATACCCGAACCCCGCTAAAGATTATCTGCTTGTAAAGAATTCTAAAAAAAATACAGGGGCAGAAATTCTGGATGTTTCCGGTAAGGTTGTTTTTTCTTTAACCGGAATAAAAGAAAAAATAGATGTTTCTGAATTGATAAGAGGTTCTTATTTCCTTGTGATAAAAAATGAAGATGGAACTATATCGAAAACAAAGTTTATTAAAAAATAACAGATGCATGTGAGAAATCAGAGAGGCTGACCTGCAGGCCAGCCTCTTTGATTTTTTATTAATTAAGAGTACATTTTTTCTCTTAGTTCTTTTATCTTTTTATCAGCAAGATATTCGTCATAAGTCATTTCTCTATCGATAATTCCGGTAGGAGTTAATTCGATGATTCTGTTACAGACTGTTGAAAGCATTTCGTGGTCATGAGAAGCCAATAAAATGTTTCCTTTAAAGTTTGACAGTGAGTTGTTCAAAGTGGTAATACTTTCAAGGTCTAAGTGGTTGGTAGGTTCATCCAATAAAAGAACATTAGCTTTCTGAAGCATCATTCTGCTGAACATACATCTCATTTTTTCCCCCCCTGAAAGTACTTTACAGGATTTTAAAGCTTCATCACCTGAGAAAAGCATTCTTCCAAGAAATCCTCTTACAAATTCTTCGTGACGTTCTTCATCATTTTTGGTGAATTGTCTCAACCAGTCAACCAGGCTTAAATCTTCCTGGAAGAAACTGGTGTTATCTAAAGGCATGTGAGATTGATTGGTCGTTACTCCCCAAGCCAAAGTTCCTTTATCTGCTACAATATTTCCAGCCAGAATCTCGAAAAATTCTGTGATGGCTAAAGAGTTTTTAGATAATACAGCAACTTTATCACCCTTTTTAAGGTTAAGATCGATATTTGAAAATAATAATTCTCCGTCTTTTGTTTTTTCAAGACCTTTTACATCTAAGATCTGATCTCCTGCTTCTCTCTCCATTTCGAAAATAATCGCCGGATATCTTCTTGAAGAAGGTTTGATATCATCGATGTTAAGTTTGTCGATCATTTTCTTTCTTGCCGTAGCCTGTTTAGCTTTTGCAACGTTTGAACTAAATCTTGCGATGAAGTCCTGAAGTTCCTTTTTCTTTTCTTCAGCTTTTTTGTTAGCCTGAGCTCTTTGTCTTGTTGCCAATTGAGAAGCCTGATACCAGAAAGAGTAGTTACCTGTGTAAAGATTAAGTTTAGCATAATCTAAATCTCCGATGTGTGTACAAACGGTATCCAGGAAGTGACGGTCGTGAGAAACCACGATAACGGTATTTTCATAATCTGCAAGAAAATCTTCCAACCATGAAATAGTATCAATGTCAAGGTCATTCGTAGGTTCATCCAGGATCAACACATCAGGGTTTCCGAAGAGTGCCTGAGCTAAAAGGACCTTTACTTTATCCTTATTCTCAAGTTCGCTCATCATCTGATAGTGCATATCATCTTTGATGCCAACGTTTGAAAGCATGGTCTGAGCATCAGATTCAGAATTCCATCCACCCATTTCGTCATAGATTACTCCTAATTCACCGGCTTTGATACCGTCTTCATCAGAGAAGTCCTCTTTTGCATAAAGAGCGTCCATCTCTTCTTTTATCTCGAATAATTTTTTATTACCTCTCAAAACCGCTTCAAGAACAGTATATTGATCGTAAGCAAAGTGATCCTGCTCAAGAACTGACATTCTTTTTCCAGGCTCTAAAGATACGTGTCCTGTTGTTGGGTCCTGCTTTCCTGTTAATATTTTAAGAAATGTAGACTTTCCTGCACCATTTGCTCCGATAATCCCGTAGCAGTTTCCTTTGGTAAACATAATATTCACCTCGTCAAAAAGAACTCTTTTCCCGAATTGTAAAGATAAGTTAGATACTGTTAACATATAGTTTTGTAAATTTGGCGCAAAAATACGAAAAGAATTTGGGTATTTTGTAATAATGTAATAGTCAAGTTTTTAAATGCAAGGTATTTTTGTATATTTCATTAATGAAATTTTAGACAAATGAAGATCGAGAAAACAGTCAATATATTAAATAGAAGAGCCCGTTTTGAGTACGAAATCATAGAAGAAGCGGAAGCCGGAATGGTTTTAACGGGTACGGAAATAAAATCTTTACGTTCTTCCAAAGCATCCATAGCAGAATCCTTCTGTCAGTTTATTGACGGGGAATTATACATCATTAACATGATGATTGATGAGTATAAATTGGGCACTTTTTACAATCATAAAACAAAAAGGGAACGGAAATTGCTCTTGCACAAAAAAGAATTGCAAAAATTCGAGAAGAAATTAAAGGATGCAGGAAATACCATCATACCTTTAAAATTATATATCAATGACAGGGGAAAAGCAAAGGTCTTAATTGCCTTGGCCAGAGGGAAAAAGCTATTTGATAAAAGGGAAGCGATAAAAGATAGAGAAAATAAACGAAACCTGGACAGAATATTAAAGAAAAGTTAAAAATCATTTAAAAAACTTTGTATATAAAGAAAAATTATATTTATTTTGCATTATCAATTATTTAATCATTTAATTCTATGAAAAATCTAAAATTAGGAATTTCAGCATTGGCACTTACTGTCGCTTCTACTGTATTCGCTCAGACTACCAACAACCCGTGGTTGATCGGAGTTGGTGCTCATGCGGAAAACCATACAGCAATAAGAAGCGAATTTAGTAATACGTTCTCTGCTAAAAATTTAACGAAGACAATGTTCAATATGAACAACTTCTCTATTACACCACCACTTTCTAAACTTACTGTTGCTAGGAACATAGGTAAAGGTTTAGTTATTGACTGGCAGACTTCAGTAGGGAATGTTGAGAATAAGAGATTCAACATGGGTAAAGAATTCATGTTAATGACAGGTCTTGGTTTCCAGGCTAAGGCTGCAGGTCTTTTATGGGACGAAGAGTCTTGGTTTGACCCTTACTTAAGAGTAGGTGCTAACTATTTAAGACATGATTATACTGCGCTTACTTTCCCAAGAACTGATGTAAACGGTGAGTGGGTATCTAATGGAGACAACGGTAATGAAAACGGTAAAGCTAACTTCTTTACAGTTTCTACTGGTGCCGGTGCTAACTTCTGGGTAACTAAAAACTTCGGTTTAGGGGTACAGGGAGATTATGTGTCAACTCCAGGTGATAAATCTACAGTTGCTAACTTCTGGCAAGCTTCTGCATCTTTATTATTTAGATTTGGTAACAGAGATAGAGATAAGGATGGTATCTTAGATAAAGATGATCTTTGTCCTGATACACCAGGTTTACCAGAATTCCAGGGATGTCCTGATAAAGATGGTGACGGAGTTCCAGATAAAGACGATCAATGTCCAGATGTAGCAGGACCAGTTGAAAACGGTGGTTGTCCTTGGCCAGATACAGACGGTGATGGTGTTATCGATAAAGATGATGCTTGTCCTACAGTAGCAGGTCCAGCTGAAAACAACGGTTGTCCTTGGCCAGATACAGATAATGACGGTATCCTTGATAAAGATGATGCTTGTCCTACAGTTCCTGGATTACCAGAATACAACGGATGTCCTAAACCAAAAGACGTAACAGCTACCGAAGTTGAAGCTAAATTGAAGAGCGTTTATTTCGACTTCAACAAAGCTACAATTAAAGCCGAGTCTACTCCTGCATTAGATGCTGCTGCTGAAATCATTAAGAAAGATGGAGGTAACTATCTATTAGAAGGTAGAACTGATGCTAAAGGTGCTGAAGCTTACAACTTGAAATTATCTAGAGAAAGAGCTGCTTCTGTAGTTGCTGCTTTAGATGCAAGAGGTGTAGATGCTGCTGCTCTTAAATCAATCGGTGTTGGTGAGTCTAAAGCTACAGTTTCTGAAAAAGCTTCTGATGCTGAAAGACAAGTTGACAGAAAAGTAGTTGTAAAAGCGATTACTGATGCTAACGAGTGGAATTCAATCAAGAAAAAAGATTATGAAGACGCTCCAGTAAAAAAAGCTACTAAAAAAGCTACGGCTAAGAAAAAAGTAGTTAAAAAGAAAAAATAATTAATTTTTCTAAATAATAAATACCTCCAATTTTTTTGGGGGTATTTTTTTTTTGTTGACTTTTGAGTAATTTTGTTGAAAATTTAAAAAATAAAATGGGAAGAGCATTTGAATATAGAAAAGCTTCTAAAATGGCCCGTTGGGATAAAATGGCCAAAACTTTTTCTAAGATAGGTAAGGATATAGCCTTAGCAGTAAAAGCAGGTGGTTCTGATCCGGAAGCCAATCCGGCTCTGAGAAGATGCATCCAGAATGCAAAAGGGGCGAATATGCCGAAAGATAACGTAGAAAGAGCAATCAAAAAAGCCAGCGGCACAGATGCTGAAAACTATGAAGAAATCACTTATGAAGGTTACGGGCAAGGTGGTGTGGCATTCTTTGTTGAATGTACTACCAACAATACAACGAGAACGGTAGCCAATGTAAGAGCAATTTTCAATAAGTTTGACGGGAACCTTGGGAAAAACGGTGAGCTGGCGTTTATATTTGATAGAAAAGGGATTTTTAATCTCGATCTTTCACAAATTAAAATGGACTGGGATGATTTCGAAATGGAAATGATTGACGGTGGAGCAGAAGACATCGATAAAGATGAAGAGGAAGTGATGATTACAACAGCTTTTGAAGATTTCGGCTCTTTATCTCATAAATTAGATGAGTTGGGAATTGAAGTGAAAAGCGCAGAGCTGCAAAGAATTCCTAACAATACTAAAGAAGTGAATGCAGAGCAGTTTAAAGCCAATATGAAAATGCTTGAGCGTTTTGAAGATGATGACGACGTACAAAATGTATATCACAACATGGAAATTACTGAAGAGCTGATGGAAGCTCTATAGAAAAAATAATATAGCATTCATATATAGTTAACTTTCAATTAGTTTCTTTGCATAAAACTATGAAAAGAAGCGTTGAGTTAGTGGTTATTTCGGATGTGCATTTGGGAACTTATGGATGTAAGGCTAAAGAATTATTAAGATACCTCAATTCAATCCAGCCAAAAACACTGGTTTTGAATGGTGATATTATCGATATCTGGCAATTCAAAAAGTCTTACTTTCCTAAACCCCATCTGAAGGTAATCAAGAAGATTCTTTCCTTAGCTACCAAAAGCACAGATGTCTATTACATTACAGGCAATCACGACGAAATGTTCCGTAAGTTTACCGACTTCGAACTGGGTAAACTTAAAGTCTGCAACAAAATCTGTTTAGATATTAATCAAAAGAAAACCTGGATCTTTCACGGAGATGTTTTCGATGCATCCGTACAACATTCAAAATGGATCGCCAAATTAGGCGGAAAAGGCTACGACTTACTTATCATTATCAATAATATCGTAAATTGGTTCTTGGAGAAAATGGGTAGAGAAAAATATTCATTTTCAAAAAAAATTAAAAATAACGTAAAAAAAGCGGTAAAGTATATCGGGGATTTTGAGCTCACAGCTTCCGAGCTGGCTATTGATAATCATTATGACTATGTTATCTGCGGACATATCCATCAGCCGCAGATTCGGGAAGTTGTGAACAAGAAAGGTTCCTGCACTTATCTCAATTCCGGAGACTGGATAGAAAACCTGTCTGCCCTGGAATATAATGATAAAGAATGGAAAATCTTTTATTATGATGATCATAAACACTTGCTTAACGATGATGAAACAGAAGAAATTCAGGATCTCAATACTTCCGAACTTTTGAAAATAGTAACCAATTTTTCCGAATGAAAATTTTATACGCATTTCAGGGAACAGGAAACGGACATATGGCCAGAGCACAGGAGATCATTCCCCTCCTTAAAAAGCATGTGGAAGTAGATACTTTGATCAGTGGCCATCAATCACAATTAAAGGCCGATTTTGACATTAATTTTCAACATAAGGGTATTTCCCTGCTTTATAACAAAACAGGAGGTTTATCCTATCTTAAAACATTTACAGAGAATAAATTTATTCACGCAATAAAAACAATCAACGAATTAGAGCTTTCCCAATATGATTTGATCATCAATGATTATGAACCGTTAACGGGCTGGGCAAGCAAATTGAAAAAACTTCCGATGATTGAATTAAGCCATCAGGCATCAATGAGTTTTAAAGAAACTCCAAAACCGGAAAAGAAAGATTTCCTAGGAGAATTGATTTTGAAGTATTATGTTCCCAGTGAAAGGAAAATAGGCTTTCATTTTGAAAACTACCATCCACAGATCAAAAA
Source organism: Chryseobacterium populi (assembly GCF_000282115.1). Taxonomy (GTDB): domain Bacteria; phylum Bacteroidota; class Bacteroidia; order Flavobacteriales; family Weeksellaceae; genus Chryseobacterium; species Chryseobacterium populi. Next base: position 56,416 of record NZ_AKJY01000002.1, on the reverse strand, counting down.
ACCTGTGATCAGAAGAAAAATAAGAAATCTGAACCCTGATAAAAAAGGATATTACCTCGTGTATTTACCAAGCTTTTCAGATGAAAATATCATTAAAACCCTGAAACAGATTCCGGTTCAGTGGAAAATATTTTCGAAATACAGCAAAATACAGTTCAGGGAAGAAAATGTTGAAGTTTTCCCTATCGATGAGACCCAATATTTAACATACTTTGAGAGCTGCGACGGTATTTTATGCAATGCCGGTTTCGAAACCCCTGCTGAAGCACTTTTTATGGATAAAAAATTATTTGTGATTCCTATTCACAATCAATATGAGCAGGAATGCAATGCATGTGCTCTGGATAAAATGGGAATTCCGAACTCGAAAGTGTTAAAAACCGAAGAAATTAGTGAATGGGTAGCTTCAGACCATCATCTCAGAGTAAATTATCCCGACGACATTGAGGAGATATTACTGAATGAAGTTTTAGTTTTTTAGAAAGACATCATCTACATCACTCATTCTCATCATAACGGATCTTGCATAGGAACAGTGGGGATATACTTTCCAATTGTTTTCTCTCGCAAACCGGATCGCTTCCTCTACTAAAAACTTTCCCATTCCTCTTCCCTCGAATTCGGGATGAACGAGTACGAACGAAATAATAAGTTTACTATCTTCAGGAAAGATAGTGTAAGTAAGCCTTCCTATTTCTTTGATTTCATTATTTAAAGTAAGAACTCCACCGTTTCCGGATTTATTGTTTTCAAATTTCATAATTAAAATTTAGTAATAAAGATACAAAAAAGTACACCGACCGGAAGCTGTTAAGTGTGAATTGTGAATCTGCTTTGCTGTCAATTTGTTTTACAGTCAATTACTATTATTCCGGAGAATCAACCGACAATTCACCTGCACAGCAAAATTGACTATTGACCATATAAAAATCAATTATCTTTCCCGGTATAGTAATTATAGTCTTTAATAACAATATTGATAAACTGTCTTTCCGTCATTTTTGCAGGGTCGATTTCCAGTTTTAAGATGCCTTTTATTTTTTCGGAAAGTTTGCTGATAATCTGCCGGTCATCTACTCTTAAAGCTTTCGTGTAATTGTCCTTAATAATTCTCATATCATTATCACTCAATGCAATGACCTGTGGGAATGAAGGAATGTAATCTTCATGAATGTTTTCCAGAATGGTATGGGAAATATTAATGCTGTTCTTCAATGAAATCACGGCTGTACCCGAAGCAATATCTCCCAAACGCTGGTTGTTTTTGGAAACAATCATTGAAATTAAACCAACAAGCCCCGCAGAAGAGACATCGATAATTCTGAACATCCAGCGGATCAGATAATCACCAAAACTTGCCTGGTAACCATCAATTTTTACAACACGGATTTTCATCACTTTTTTGCCGGGTGTTTGCCCTTCCATCAGGCTTTCCAAAACCAGCGGATAAATGTAAACAGGGAAAGTAATGGCAATATAGATCGCCATCTGGGACCATTGATCAAGCCCGTTTAATATATATCCCAGATCGAAAACATTGAAAAATACGTAAAAAGCAATTACTGCGTAAGCGACCTTGATCAGCAGATCGATTATAAATGCAAGCATCCTTTCTCCTACACTGGCAATGTTGAAGTTAATATTTACATTTTGTGAGGTATTAATCGCAATTTGAGACATATTTTTTATTATTTTAGCCTTACATTATGAGAGAAGTTTATTTCATTAAACAAAATAAAGAAAAATGGTTGGGAATTGAACAGGTTATTCAAGGGAAAATTAAAAAAAATCCTGATGACCTGTCCTCATTGTATATTAACCTGATCAATGATCTTTCTTTCGCCCAGACTTACTATCCTAAGAGCAATACAACCGTTTACCTGAATCATCTTTCTTCACAGGTTTTTCAAAAAATTTATAAGACTAAAAGAGTAGAAGAAAACAGGTTTTTGTATTTTTTCAAAACGGAGGTGCCGTTACTCGTGTACCACTACAGGAGATACCTGATGTATGCTTTTCTGTTTTTTATTTTGTTTACTTCAATAGGAGTACTTTCTGCTATTTATGATAAAGACTTTACCAATATTATTCTTGGAGAAGATTACGTTAATCAAACCATAGAAAATATTAAAAAAGAAAATGCAGTAGGTGTTTATCAGAGCGGATCTACATGGGGGAGCACCATCGGGATTATTTTCAATAATATCGGAGTAGGAGCAAAACTTTATATCTATGGTATTTTTGGTGGAGTAGGAACGCTGTTTGCCTTACTTTCGAATAGTGTGATGCTTGGCTCATTCCAGTACTTTTTCTATGATTATGGCGCATTGAAAGACAGCGCAAGGGGAATCTGGCTTCATGGTGTTTTTGAAATATTTGCAATGGTTGTGGAAGCCATGTGCGGCCTGATCCTGGGAGCATCTATTTTATTTCCCAAAACTTTTTCCAGGTTCAATTCCTTTAAAAACGGATTTAAAGATTCCTTTAAAATATTTCTTAGCACGGTTCCATTCACAATCTGTGCAGGAATTATAGAGGGGTACATTACGAGGCATGCCTTAAAAATGCCTTTGATTCTGAATCTGATTATCATCTTCGGTTCATTATCTGTTATCGGATTCTACTACTTTATTTATCCATCTATTGTTAATAAAAAAATAAATACCCATGTCAATGATGCAGTTTTATAAAAAAAGAGATTTTGGTACCTTTATAAGTGATAGTTTCGCTTTCTTTAAATTATATGGAAAGAATTATTTCAAGAACTATATTTTACTGAACGGACTGCTGCTTATTTTAATGGTTGTTGTTTGTATTTTTGGATACAGAGAGCTGTTTTCGCAAATTTTTGGGTCGAATATTAATGGAGACAGCCACTATTTCCAGCAATATTTTGAAGATAACCTGGGAATGCTGATTGTCGTAGGAATATTGACTTTTCTGCTTTTCTTAATCCTGATCATTATTAATTACCTGTATCCTGTCTTTTATTTGAAAAGACTTGCTGCCGGAGAAACTAAGATCAGAACAGATGATATCCTGAGTGACTTTAAAAATAATGCCGGGCGAATTGTTATCCTGTGCCTTGGAATGATATTTATCGTAAGCCCTTTGTCAGTTATAATTGTCGGTATTTCTTATGCCTTAATCCTGATTATTATCGGTATATTTTTAATGATACTGGTTTATCCTACATTGTTTAATATCGTTACTTTCCTGATGTATGATTATTTTAATTCAGACAAAGGATTTTTTGAAAGTTTAAGCTATGCCATAAGATCCCAGTTTTCTTACCCGAACGGAAGAGAAAAATCACCATACTGGAAATATTGGGGTGCCACGATCATTCTTTTCCTGATTATGTATATCATCACAACGGTTTTTACCTTCATTCCGATGATATTTTTCTACGGATCACTTCTTACTTCTTCTCCTGATGGAAATTTTGAACAAAATCCGTTTGCAGGCACTGCAGGAATTATATTCTTTGTGATCTATGGAATCTCCATGCTGATATCATTTTTCCTTTCCAATATTTTATATGTTAATGCAGGCCTAATGTATTATGACGGGAGGACAGACCTTCATCAAAAAGTAGAACTTGCAGAAATCGAAACCATCGGGCTTAATGAATAAAATTCTTTTTTTCCTGCTGATATTCTTTTCTGTTGAATATTCGTATGCTCAAAGTGACAGTGTAGCCACTGCTGTAGAAGAGTATGCGGAAGATTCGCTGAGCCTCGGGCATTACAAAAATATGTACCGGGCAGATTCCATATTGATGAAAAATCCCGTTTCTGAAAATATAGTTTCACCGAAGAAGTTCAGGGAAAATTTTCAGTCCAAATACAAAGGAAATGAATTTGATTATACCACCATTAAACCCAGAGAATCATTCTGGCAAAAATTTTTAAGAAAATTAGATAAGATTTTACAGACTATTTTCGGGGAAACGGTCTTTACAAAATCTGCAAACATCACAGCTGTTTTGATCCGCCTTTTTGCGATTATTCTTGTAGGTTTCCTGTTGTATTTCATTATCAGATACATATTAGCTAAGAATGGGAATCTTTTCTTTGGCAAGAGAAATAAAAAAGTAACGATCCATGAAGAAGAGCTGCATGAAAATATCCATGAAATCAATTTTCCTGAAAGCATTTCTAAATTTGAGCAGTCAGGAGATTATAGGTCAGCAGTCCGGTATCAGTTTTTATTTGTCCTCAAAAAGCTGAGTGATAAAAAGCTCATTACCTGGAATCCGGAAAAAACAAATAAAGATTACGGAACGGAATTAAAAGCTCCGCACCTTAAAAATGATTTCTCTAACCTTTCATACATTTTTGATTATGTCTGGTATGGAGAATTCAGTATTGACGAGCAGGATTATCAGAAATTTAAAAATCAGTATCAGGCTTTCAAACCGTAAATAAATTTTTTAAGAATGAATAAAACTTTCAAAATATATGCTGCAATTTTCATCATTATCATGGTGATACTGGCATTGCTTGAAGTTAATAAAAAGGAAGTTACAGACTGGCGTAAAAATTTTGATCCCAATGAAAAATCACCTTTCGGATTATTTGTTTTTAATGAAGAAGTAAATCATCTTTTTAAGAATAACCTTAAAAAAATAAACCAGACTCCATATGATTTTTATGGTCAGAATAAAAAGAATTTACATAATATTTTAATCATTGAGAAGGAAATAGATACAGAATCATGGAAGAAAATATTAAGCGAAGTTTCCAAAGGCTCAGATGCTATGCTGATTGTGAGCCAGGTTCCGCAGAAAGTTTCAGATACAATAGGATATTATGATTCACAAGTCTCATTCAGTGATGAAAGTGTTTTAAAACTGACAGATAAAAAATACCGGAATGATTTTATCAGGCTGGATAAGTTCCCGTCAGGAAGAAGCTTTACCTATATTAAGCCCGAAGTTGAGATTCTTGGGAAAACAGTTGAAAAAAGCAGCTCTGATCACGCTGATTTTATTAAAACAAAATTTGGAAAAGGAAATATTTATGTTCATTGTGAACCACTCTTTCTTACCAATTATTATCTGTTACAACCCGGAAATATAAAATATACACAAGATGTTTTTTCATATCTTAACGACAGAGAGACTCTTTGGTTTATAGATAATGATGCAAAAGTTTCCCGGTTTTTTATGAGGTTTATCCTTTCAAAACCCGCACTGAAATATGCATGGTGGGTATTGTTAGGCGGATTGGTCCTGTTTATTTTCTTTAACGCAAAAAGAAAACAGCGCGTAGTTCCGATTGTTGAGCCGTTAAAAAATACTTCCGTAGATTTTGTGAAAAGTATCGGGAATCTTTATTTGCAGGAAGGTGATTTTCATGATATGATGGCCAAAAAAGCCCAGTATTTTCTGAATAAAGTAAGGATGGAGCTCCTCATTGATACCCAGAACCTAGACAGTGAATTTGCTAAAAAACTTCACCTGAAAACCGGAAAAACAATGGAAATGATCAATGAAGGAATTGATCTGATCAAAAAAGCCCAGGACCCTTATTCCAGCGTAATGAAAGAAGACCTCGGAAAGATGAATAAAATATTAGATGAAATATTAAAATGATGAAAAGGAGTCCCGAAGGGACGACTTAACAAAGGATCGGATGTAAATCCGGTCAAAAAAGAAAAATAAAATAAAAATTAATTTATGGAAAACTTTGAAAATTCTGAACAAAAGGATTCAATAAATTTGAATAAAGAACAGGAAGGATTTCAATCAAGAATTGATATGATTGAACTTTGTGAAAATTTAAATAAAGTAAAATCTGAAATAGCGAAAGTCATTGTCGGCCAGGAAAACATGGTTGAGCATCTTCTCGCTGCCCTTTTATCAAACGGCCATGTTTTGATCGAAGGAGTTCCGGGAGTTGCAAAAACGATCACGGCAAAATTATTGGCTAAAACCATTGATGTAGGATTCAGCAGAATTCAGTTTACACCGGATTTAATGCCTTCCGATATTTTAGGGACGTCAGTTTTCAGTGTTAAAAATTCTGAATTTGAATTTAAAAAAGGCCCGGTTTTCTCCAACTTTATTCTGATTGATGAGATCAACAGATCACCGGCAAAAACGCAGGCTGCGTTATTTGAAGTAATGGAGGAAAGACAGATTACAATGGATGGCACACGTTACATTATGGAAGAACCTTTCTTAGTAGTCGCTACCCAAAACCCGATTGAACATGAAGGAACATACAGGCTCCCGGAAGCTCAGCTGGACCGTTTCTTATTCAAAATTAATGTTACTTATCCCAATCTTGAACAGGAAGTTGCCATCATTAAGAACCAGCATGAAAACAGGAGAGAAGATAAAACTGAAGTAGTACATCGTGTCATCACTGCCCAGCAATTAAAAAATTATCAGCAATTGGTTAAAGAAATAATTGTTGAAGGCCAACTGATGGAATATATTGCTAAAATCATTGTAAATACGAGGGAGAACCAGTTCTTATATCTGGGAGCTTCTCCAAGAGCGAGCCTGGCATTATTAACGGCTTCAAAAGCTTTTGCAGCATTGAGAGCAAGAGACTTTGTAACCCCGGAAGATATCAAAGAAGCCAGTTACGCTGTATTAAGACACAGAGTCATTGTTTCGCCTGAAAGAGAAATGGAAGGATTAACTGCTGATGAAATTATCCGACAGATCTTAGAAGGAATAGAGATTCCCAGGTAGACTACAATAACTTTATCACTCCCTATAACCTAAAATCTCTCACTCACCACCTGAAAAATGAAGAACCTATACATCAATACCCGTTTTTTCTCCGCACTCATAGGAGTGGGGATATTGTATGTTTTGGCATTTTTCTTTCCGTTCTTTATGATGGTTGCCCATCTTGTATTGCTGTTGTGTTTTCTTGCTGCCATGGTAGATGGTCTTTTGCTTTTTACACAGAAAGATGGCATCTTGGCCCAGAGAATCCTGCCGGAAAAATTATCCAATGGAGATGAAAACCCGATAAAAGTAGATGTTAAGAATAATTACAGTTTTAAAATCAATACAAAAATCATAGATGAAATTCCGTTTCAGTTTCAGAAGAGGGATTTTCTGATTAAGAAACAGGTTGAACCAGGAAAAAACAGCTACTTCCAATATATTCTGGAGCCTAAAGAAAGAGGTGAATATGATTTCGGAAATTTAAATGTCTTTGTCTCTTCTCCACTTGGTTTCATTTCAAAAAGGTTCAGGTTTCAGAAAGATGCGATGTTACCTGCCTATCCGTCCTTTATCCATTTAAGAAAATATGAGCTGATGGCTCTTCAGAGTGAATTTTTATTGGGCGGAATCAAAAAAGTGAGGAAACTTGGCCATACTATGGAATTTGAGCAGATCAAAGACTATGTTCCCGGAGACGATATCAGAACCATCAACTGGAAAGCGACTTCAAAGACCAATCGTCTGATGGTTAATCAGTTTCAGGATGAAAAATCACAGCGTATTTTTATGCTGATCGATACAGGAAGAACGATGAAAATGCCTTTCAAAGGATTAAGCCTCCTTGATTATTCTATCAACGCTACCATGGCGTTATCACACATTATATTGAAAAAAGGAGACCGCGCCGGAATGATGACATTCTCGAAAAAAACTGAAAATAGAATTGCTGCTGAAAACAAATCCGGACAGCTGAAAAAAATTTCAGAATCCCTTTATAATATCAAGACCAACTTTTTTGAAAGTGATTTTAACCGCTTATACCAGGACGTTAAATATTCGATCAATCAAAGAAGTCTCATCCTGCTGTTTACCAATTTTGAAACATTGGACGCGCTAAACAGGCAACTTAAATACCTTCGGGGAATGGCTAAAAACCATTTAGTTGTTGTCGTTTTTTTCAAAAATGCCGAGCTTCAGACTTTGATTCATAAAAACCCTGAAAGTATGCAGGAAATTTATGATGAAATTATAGCAGAGAAATTTGAATTTGAAAAGAAATTAATCATCCAGGAACTTCGTAAATTTGGGATTTATACTGTATATACATTACCCGAGAATTTAAATATTGATGTTATCAATAAATATCTGGAGATAAAAGCGAGGGGAATTTTATAATTTTACAAGCAAATTAATCAATATAAACTCCGGTTCCGGCTAACTGAATAAGATCATATTTAGAATGTTACACTGAGTAAGAACCGAAACAACTTAATCAATTAAAATGAAAATAACACTTAATAGAATCAACGACGATTTTTTATTTGAATGTACCAATTCCCAGGGAAATTCAATTCTTCTGGATAATACCTCACAACCGGGAGCAAAAGGTGTTTCCCCTATGGAAAGCGTTTTAATGGCTGTAGCAGGTTGCAGCGGGATAGATGTGGTTTCCATTTTAAAAAAACAGCGCCAGGAGATTACAGGTTTTAAAGCAGAAGTAGAAGGGGAAAGAATCCCTGTTGAAGATGCAAAGCCCTTCAAATCCATTATGGTGAAGTTTCTTCTGGAAGGAAATATTGATCCGAAAAAAGCTCTTAAAGCAGCAGAATTGTCTTTTGAAAAATACTGTTCCGTTTCCAAAACTTTAGAACCCAATGTAGAAATAGGATATGAAGTTTTTGTAAATGGAGAAAAAATTTAATTTTTACTCTTTAAATAAAAAACCGGATTTTATATCCGGTTTTTTTATTGATCAATAATCGTTGCAGATTTATTTCTTAATCATTTTGGAGCTCTTCACAGAACCGTCTTTCATCGTTAGAGTTAAAATGTAAATTCCGGATTTGATATCTCCTAAATGTAATGTTGAAGAAGGATTATCAATGGTTCTTACCGTAATTCCTGAAAGATCAGTAACGGAAACACGTTTTACATTAGCAGCATTCTCAATATGTAATGCATCGCTGAACGGGTTAGGATAAGCCACTCGTTCTTTCTCTTTAACGACTTCATTAACTCCCAGGGCAAGAGGTTCTAAAGTTACCGTAACTTTAAATGTGTTATTGTCAACTTTATTATAGTCGGCATTACAGTCTGATCCGCCATATGTTCTCCATGCTCTTAATTCAAAGTTTACAGCACCGGTAAGATCATTCGCCAAAGTTAAATTGGTTCTGTTGTATGAGAACGTTCCGCCGGTTGATCCTGATCCTGAAGTGACGGCAGCTTCTGTAATACTGTTATTCAGACAAACCAGTAAGCTTTTTTGTTCAGCCATCCATCCGTTTCCTGCTGTAGTCATTGTATAGGAAACACTGGTAGACTTAATCTTATACCCTGCAGGAACATTTACGGTCAGAACTCCGGGACAGTTTGTTGTTGCCGTTGTGTCTGGTGTACCGCTGCTAAACATGGTATTAATATCTCCCAGAGTATAAGTTTCAGAAATCTGGCCTGTAGCAAATTCTTTCATTTTCCAGAAGCCTTGTGAGCTGCCACAATTAGATCTTACCCAGAAATAAAAGGTTTGTCCTGTTGCCAGACCGTTAAGTGTAATTGTTGTAATTCCTGCTCCTACAGTTCCTGTCGGAGTTGTAGTAGCGGTGGGAGGGGTTGGAGAAGTGCTGTAATAATAATCATATCCGGACGAAGGAGATGTTGTCGGAGCAGTCCAGTTAAAAGTAGCTCCGTCCATAGTAGATGTATAAGTAATGTTGGATGGTGCCGGACAAGAACTGTAAACATCAGCAGCAAATGCAAAAATGTTAGGAATACCGCCTGTTCCTGTTTTAGCTACCGTGACACTCTGGATGTTTTTTGATTGGTTGGCAATATCAATTGCCAGAGGAATCTGGTACAGCCTTGGGTTGGTTCCATTTCCGGATTCCAGGACATCGTTAGTGAGATTAATACGGCCAATACCCTGAATAGCATAGTTGGAACCTCCATACCAGTCAGATATACTGATGCCTGTAAACATTTGAGTTGATGCATCAGAGAAATTTACCGTCACATCCACTGTACAGTCACCACTTCCTCCCGTAGCCATCATATAAAGACTTAAAGCCTGAATAGGAGTAGATAAGGTAAGCGTTCCGGAATCACCGGTGTTCTGTAATCTAAGTGCGTTATTGCCGCTGTAAGAAGCCATTTGATAACTTAATCCTGAAGTAGATCCGACCGCTGAATTGATAATTCCATTTACCGGTAAACCATAATTAAGAGGTGTACTGGATGAGGTAAGCAGGAAATCCCTCGATACAAAAGCATAGTTTACACCATCTACATCATTGGTTGTAGAACTGGCTGAAGCTCCCACTCCGTTTGCAATAACATCAGCATTGAACCCACTCTGGATTGAAATAGGCTGATATTCCTGAGCATTAATCTGATTAAAGAGCATACCTGAAAATATCAGGCATGCTACAGATAGTAGTTTTTCTTTCATTGGACACTTTTTAGTTTTGTAATGCTAAGATAGATATTCTTATGAAAATAATTTACAATATTTAGTAAAATGCTATTAAATTTTCATAAAAACATTGCTTTGGATGGATTTGTAGGTGGCTCTGATTGATCCTGTTGATTATTTCTCAAAACAATAATGATTCTGTAAATAAAAAAACCTCCCGAAAGAGGCTTTGCATTATAATGTCAATCTTGGTTTCATAAGCTTGGCGACAGTAGCTGTCCAACCGGTTTGATGGGATGCCCCGACTCCGCGGCCGTTATCTCCATGGAAATATTCATAGAATGTAATATAATCTTTAAAGTGTTCATCATAATTAAGCTTTATATTTCCGCCGTTAAAAGCTCTCTGCCCGTTCTCATCTTTTAAAAATATTGAACAAAGCCTGCCGCTTATATTCTGGGCTACTTCATCAAGGTTTCTCTTGTCCCCGCTTCCTGTCGGCAGCTCTACTTTTAAACTGTTGCCATAATAAAAATGAAAACGCTGAAGGCTTTCCACAATCAGAAAATTGATAGGGAACCAGATCGGGCCCCTCCAGTTACTGTTGCCACCGAACATTCGGCTGTCACTTTCTGCTGGCGTATAATACACCACATTTTCGTTACCGTGAACTGAGAAGACAAAAGGGTTTTCCTCATATACTTTAGACATAGCCCGGATTCCGTAAGAGCTTAAAAATTCCTTCTCATCAAGCATTCTCGTTAAAACTTTTGTTAACCTGTTTTTACGGAGAATACTCATCAAATGCTTTCTTCCATGCCCTTCTTCATCCCAGTGGGAAACCAGCTTGGTAAGTTCAGGTTTGTTTTTTAAAACCCATTCCATTCTTATTTTGAAATTAGGCATTTTCTCCAGCAAGCTATGATCGATAATTTCCACAGCAAACATAGGAATCAGCCCAACGATACTTCTCAGTCTTAATGAGACACTTTCACCGTTTCCTAATTGTAGTACATCATAGAAGAATCCGTCCTCTTCATTCCATAAGCCCTCCTTCCCATCACCCAGGTTTTCCATCGCCTCTGCGATATACAGATAATGTTCAAAAAATTTAATAGCCATATCCTCATACACCTGATAATATTGGGCAAGCTCCATAGCGATACGCATCATATTCAAGGCATACATGGCCATCCAGCTAGTCCCGTCGGCCTGCTCAAGGTACTGGCCGTCTTTTAAGATCATGTTCCGGTCAAAAGCACCAATGTTATCAAGGCCTAAGAAGCCACCGCCGAAAATATTTTTACCGTTTTTATCCTTTCTGTTAACCCACCATGTAAAATTAAGAAGCAGCTTTTGAAAAACTTTTTCCAGAAATAATAAGTCAGGTTTTCCATTGGTTTTTTCATCAATCTTAAAAACCCTGAAACAAGACCATGCATGTACAGGAGGATTCACATCACTGAGATTCCATTCATAGGCAGGAAGCTGTCCGTTGGGATGCATATACCATTCTTTGGTCAGCAAAAGAAGCTGGTTTTTGGCAAATTCGGCATCAATGATTGCAAAAGGCACACAATGAAAAGCCAGGTCCCAGGTCGCATACCACGGATATTCCCACTTATCAGGCATAGAAATAATATCCTTATTATGCATGTGGTTCCATTCCGTATTTCTCACATAATTATTGAAATCTCTTGGAGCTTCAAAATTGGGATCACCTTTCAGCCATTTTCCTACATTGTAATGATAAAACTGCTTATTCCAGAGTAATCCTGCAAAAGCTTGCCGCTGAACATTTTTTTCATCATCATTCGCTACATCATGTTGTATTTCAGTATAAAATTCATTGGCTTCAGCAATCCGGGTATTAAAAATCTCATCAAAATATTGAAAAGGTTCATCCGTTTCATTGGGAGATAACCTGAAATCAAAAGTTCTGGACTGCCCGGCTTCAATAATTTCATCAATTAAAAAAGAAGCTTTTGTTCCTCTTTTTTCCGGATTAACAGTATTGCTTCCATAAATAATATAATCGTTAATCCCATCTTTAAAATAAGTACTTCCCGGATATGGAGATCCGTATAATTTCGGAGTATTTGTTTCATTTTCACAAAAAACACTTTCCGTATTAAGATTCCTGGAATAGAACTTTTTAATGGAAATACTGTCATGGTTAATATCAATACAACCCTCATAAGATGCATTCATCTCAGCTTTGTAAGTATTATACCCCCATTTCCAGTTATTCCGGAACCAGGCTGTAGGTGCCACAATAATCGGGGCATCTTTCTGGCTTCTGTTACAGACCGTTATTCTTACTAAAATATCATTATGATTCGCTTTACAATATTCAATGAAAATATCAAAATATTCATTGTTGTCAAAAATTCCGGTGTCAATAAGTTCATATTCCGGCTCTTTTTTTGTACGGTTTCCGTTTTCAATAATGAGATCATCATAAGGAAACTCATTAATTGGGTATTTGTACACCATTTTCATATAGCTGTGAGTAGGTGTATTATCCAGATAATAGAAAATTTCTTTAATATCTTCTCCGTGGTTTCCCTGAGGATTACTGAGTCCGAAGAAACGCTCTTTTACCATCTTATCTTTCTTGTTCCAGAACGAAAGAGCAAAGCAAAAAAGTTGTTTTACATCCGAAATTCCTGCGATACCTTCTTCTCCCCACCGGTAGGTATAGCTTTCAGCATTATTGTGATTGGCAAAGTTCCAGGCATTGCCGTTTGGGCTGTAATCTTCCCGTACATTTCCCCATTGCCTGTTGCTTACGTAAGGCCCCCAGTTTTTCCAGTTATTATCTTGTAATCTTTGTTTTTCAGCAATCATATCTCACCATTTTTCAGTACGAAGGTAGTTTTTTTGAAAAATAATTCCAATTTTCCGAATCTGAAAAATCCTTAACATAGCCTTGAATGTCTTATGTTTAGAGGAGTTTCGAGAATAAATTAAATTTTTGTAAATAATTAAAAGAAAAAAACTATCTTTGCACCATTCGTTCATTCAAATATTGAAAATGTTATCAAGAAAGGTTGAGGGATTAGACCCTGTGAAACCTTAGCAACCCTTCGCGCAAGTGAAGAAGGTGCTACGTTCTACCAAATAATTTTATTTTGGACAGATAACTTACTGAAGTTCTTTTCAGCCATTTCTCATGGCATTTTCAATTGTGTTATAAAAATATAATAGAATTGGAAGCAGAACTAAAACATATCAATTTTTCATATCAAACGGCCTCCCAAAAGGAATATCATATCCCGTTGAGCTATCAGCTTTTCGGGAAAGACCTGTTTACAGCACCTGTTATTCTGGTAAATCATGCTTTAACGGGAAACTCAAATGTTTCCGGGGAAAAAGGCTGGTGGAAGCAGCTAATTGGAGAGGGTCAGGTAATTGATACAAAAAAGTACACCGTTCTGTGCTTCAATATTCCCGGAAACGGCTATAATGATTTTTTAATTGATGAATATGAAGATTTCACCTCTTCAGATATTGCTGAGATATTTCTGAAAGGTCTTGAAATTCTTTCTGTAAGAAACTTGTATGCCATTATCGGAGGTTCACTGGGAGGGGGAATCGGCTGGGAAATGTTGGCGAAAAAACCACATCTTGCCGAAATTTTTATTCCCATTGCCTGCGATTTTAAAACTCATGACTGGCTTCATGCACAGTGTCTGGTTCAGAAATTTTTATTAAACGGAAATGATGAACCCCTTCAGAAAGCCAGAATTCATGCGATGTTGTGCTACAGAACACCTCAGTCTTTAAACGATAGATTTCAAAACAAATACAATAAGGAAAAGCAGCAGCTGGAATCGGAGGATTGGCTGATTTATCATGGAAATGCATTAAATGAAAGGTTTAGTTTAAAATCATACAGATTAATGAACCATTTACTGATGAATATCAATACTGATGAAAAGATGTTAGAGAAAATAGTTGCACGAATGCACATGATCTCTGTGGATACAGACTTGTTTTTCCCGGCTTCTGAAATCAGGATGTGTTTTGAAAAGCTGAAAAAGAAAAAAGAAGATGTTTTCTATCATGAGATCCAATCAATTCATGGGCACGACGCCTTTCTAATGGAATACAAACAATTAAATAATATCATTAAAAATATCTTATAGAAGATGAAAAATGTTAACGAAATAAAGTTTTTAAAAAACAGGTCAATCATCAAATTTGAAGGAGAAGATTTCTTAGGAGAAATCGGTATTGACGGGAGAATTTTTAAAGCGCTTACTTTGGCGCGAATCAGTGTGGGAGTAATTTCCCAGCAGGCAATCGAAAACGGGATCTCTATTCTCGTTCAGGAAAGTGACTCTGAAAAAGCAGTTAATTGTCTGATTGACGAATTTGAACCCGAAAGAAAATCAGGGAAAGTTTCTCAGATTTACAGTATTAACAATGTTTCCGTACTGGGTTTTGTGGCGGAAGATTTTAATAAAATTCTTGCAGAGCTGGCGAGAAATAATGTTTTCCCATTGCTTTTAAATCAGATTGCAAGTGAAAAGCGCGTCAATATTGTCGTAACCTCTTCACAGGATGAGAAAACTAAGAATATCATCGAATCAGAAATATCTAAAAAGCCGAAAACCGTTCATCTGGCAATTATAGGGCACGGAAATGTTGGAAAAACCCTGATTAATCAGGTTTTGGAATCTTCAGAAGAAATTAAAAGACGTAAGAAGATCGACCTTAAAGTAGTGGCAGTTGCCAATTCCAGGAAAATAGCTTTCAATAAAAAAGGATTTGATGCGAAATGGAATGATGAAGTTCAGACGGCCGAAAACCCGTCGAATGTGGAAGAGCTGATTAATTTTTCAAAAGAAAATCAACTGGAAAACCTTATCGTAGTGGATAACACGGCAAGTAAAGATTTTGTTAAAAATTATCATGCTCTGGCAGAAAACGGATTTGATTTGGTTTCGTCCAATAAAATTTTCAATACACTCCCTATTGAAGAATATCGTAAACTAAGATATACGTTGAGCAAAAACAATAGAAGATACCTGTATGAAACCAATGTTGGGGCAGGGTTGCCTTTAATCGATACCATAAAACTATTACATCTTTCCGGGGAAAATATTACGAGAATCAAAGGGGTTTTCTCAGGAACATTGAGTTATGTTTTTAATAATTTTTCTTTAAGAGATGATAAATTTTCAACGATCATCAATGAAGCTATGGAAAAAGGTTTTACAGAGCCGGATCCTCGTGAAGATCTTTCCGGAAATGATGTAGCAAGAAAATTATTGATTCTGGCAAGAGAATTAGACCTGATTAATGAATTTGAAGATATCAGCATTCAAAATCTGGTTCCTGAAAGTTTGCTTTCTGTTTCTAAGCAGGAATTCATTTCAAGACTGGAAGATCTGGACGGAGAATATCAGAAAATTAAAGAAAATCAAGAGCCCGGTCACGTATTAAGATACATCGGTGATTTGCACGGAGATTTGCAGAAAGAAAAAGGAGAACTTGATGTAAAGCTAATTTCTGTTCCCGCAAGTTCTGCATTAGGGCAGTTGAAAGGTTCAGATTCAATCTTTGAAATCTATACAGAAAGTTATGGTGAAAATCCTATCGTGATTATGGGAGCCGGAGCCGGAGCTCAGGTTACCGCAAGAGGTGTTTTCGGAGATATTTTAAGAGTAAGTGAAACTAAATAATAATGTAACAATATAGCAATGTAACAGTATACCAGTGGATTTTACAATCGTCATTCTGAGTTAAACCAAGAATTTCATTGTTACATCAACAGACTGCTACATTGGTAAATTAATTTTTATGGAAAATTTTGAAACCTTTGCAATAAGAACTCAAACTGAAAGATCACAGTTTGACGAACATTCTACACCACTATACCTTACATCCAGTTTTATTTTCCAGAATGCGGAAGATATGAGAGCGAGCTTTGCAGAAGAAAAACCTAAAAATCTATACAGCAGGTTCTCAAACCCGAATGTTACTGAATTCACAGATAAAATTGCAAAAATGGAAGGTGCAGAAGCCGGATACGCTTTTGCAACAGGAATGGCAGCTATTTATTCAACATTTGCAACGTTACTTAATGCGGGAGATCATATCGTAAGCTGCCAGTCGGTGTTCGGGTCTACACATACTTTATTTACGAAGTATTTCCCGAAATGGAATATTGAAACCACCTATTTTAAGGCCGGAGATTCTGAAAATGTTGAAAAATATATTCAGCCGAATACAAAGATTTTATATTTAGAAACGCCTACCAACCCGGCTATCGAAATTCTGGACCTTGAGTTTTTCGGACAGATTGCCAGGAAACATAATCTTATTTTTATAGTGGATAACTGTTTTGCAACCCCTTATCTTCAACAGCCGGTTAAATACGGTGCTGATATTGTGGTACATTCCGCAACGAAATTAATCGATGGGCAAGGACGTGTTTTAGGAGGAGTAGCAGTCGGGAGAGAAGATTTAATAAGAGAAATTTATCTTTTTGCAAGAAATACGGGGCCCGCAATGTCTCCGTTCAATGCCTGGGTTTTATCAAAAAGTTTGGAAACACTGGCTATCCGTGTGGAAAAGCACTGCGAAAATGCATTGAAAGTTGCCGAGTTTCTGGAAAACCATCCGAATGTAGAGCTTGTGAAATATCCATTCTTACCATCTCACCCGAGTTATCAGATTGCAAAAAAACAAATGAAGTTAGGCGGAAATATAGTTGCTTTTGAAATAAAAGGAGGAATTGAAGGCGGAAGAAAGTTTTTAGACAAAATAAAAATGTGCTCCCTTTCAGCAAATCTTGGTGATACAAGGACGATTGTAACCCACCCTGCTTCTACAACCCATTCAAAACTAACAGATGAAGAAAGAAATGAAGTAGGAATCACAGCCGGTCTTGTACGTTGTTCAGTAGGGCTGGAAAGTGTGGAAGATATTATTGCAGACCTAAAACAGGCATTGGAATAATACCTGTTTGAAGTGAAAAGAGTCCCGAAGGGACGATTTAATAAAGAATAGGATAAAATCCTATACAACAATGACGAAATTTCATCATTGAAAACATAAAAATATAGAATGAAAAATTCAGAACAATTATACACAGCATTATCCGAGAGAATTTTAATTCTGGACGGAGCGATGGGAACCATGCTTCAACGATACAAATTTGAAGAGGAAGATTACCGTGGCGAACGTTTCAAAGATTGGGAGCATCCGGTAAAAGGAAATAATGATCTGCTTTCATTGACACAGCCTGCTGCAATTGAAGAGGTTCATAAAAAATACCTGGAAGCAGGCGCCGATATTATTGAAACCAATACCTTCTCCGGAACTACCATTGCAATGGCAGATTATCATATGGAGGATCTGGTTTACGAGCTGAATTATGAATCAGCAAAAATTGCAAGAAAAGCCTGTGATGAGTTCACCGCAAAAAATCCGGATAAGCCAAGATTTGTGGCAGGTTCGATCGGGCCTACGAACAGAACTGCGAGTTTAAGTCCGGATGTTAATGATCCAGGTTATCGTGCCATTACCTTTGATGAACTGAGAATTGCTTACAAACAGCAGTCCGAAGCTTTATTAGATGGAGGTTCGGATATTTTACTGGTAGAAACGATCTTCGATACATTAAATGCAAAAGCCGCTTTATTTGCGATTGACGAAATTCAGGATGAAAGAGGTATTGAAATTCCGATCATGGTCTCAGGAACGATTACGGATGCTTCAGGAAGAACCCTGAGCGGGCAGACTGCAGAAGCATTTTTAATTTCGGTTTCCCATCTGAATCTATTAAGTGTAGGCTTTAACTGTGCTTTGGGAGCCAATCAGCTCACACCCTATTTAGAAACCTTAGCTCATAATTCTGAGTTTTATGTTTCAGCCTATCCGAATGCAGGATTACCCAATGCTTTCGGAAAATATGATGAGACACCTGAATTTATGGCCGAACAGATTAAAGAATATGTAGAAAAAGGATTGATCAATATTATCGGTGGATGTTGCGGAACAACCCCCGATCATATCAAAGCTATTGCTGAATTGGTGAAAGAATATTCACCAAGAAAATTGAATAAATTTGTTTAATTTGATAGATTTTTTAAATTGAATTTGATGAAATAATTAAGTTTTTAATGTTATTTTTAAATAAATCACAAAATTTAAATATAATGGAAAAGCCTAGTTACTCAAAAAATGCTGATGAAACCAAACTGTTTAATGAACTAAGAAAAAAAGTGAACACTAGAGTGGAAGCTATCCCGGAAAACAGAGATATTTATATTAAGATCAAAGCTGTGATATTGCCTTTGATCTATTTCGGGCTTTATTTTTTAGCGGTTTTTAGTGCAGAAACCTCATGGGTTTATATTTCCTGTTTTATTTTAATGGGAATTTCATTGGTATTGATTTATTTGAACTTAATCCATGAAGCAGCCCATAATAATATTTATAAAAGTAAAAAACTGAATGGATTGATTCTGCATATTTTTGATCTCATCGGTGCCAATTCATACATCTGGAAAAAAAGACATATTGCAAGCCATCATGCTTATCCGAATGTGGATGGATGGGATACAGACATTGAGCAGAGCGGTTTGCTGCTAATCGTTCCGTGGATCAAAGCGAAAGGAGTACAGAAATATCAGCATCTGTTTTTCTTTCTGGTTTACCCTTTATACCTGTTTAATTGGATGTTTATAAGGGATTTCAGAGATTTTTTCGACCATGAAAGAGTGATTTTAAAAACTCAGGGAAGAATTCCTGCGGTTGAAAAAATAAAAATGGTGAGCTGTAAACTATTCTACTTCTTTTATCAGATCGCAGTTCCGGTGCTGTTTTTTAAAGTTTCAGTTGGTTTGGCTTTGGGAGCGTGGGCTTTGCAGGTAATGGCAGCAAGTATTTTTGCTTTGTTTGTTTTATTGCCCTTGCATCCGCTTCCTGATAATGCTTTTCCAAGACTGGATGAAAAAAACGGACTTCCGTTCAGTTGGCTGCAGCATCAGTTTGAAGTAACCAATGATCTTGCAGAGAACAACTGGTTGGTGAGAAATGTGTTAGGGAATTTTAATTTCCATGTGGCCCACCATTTATTCCCGAATTACAGCTATATGTATTACAATGAGATCACAGAGGAAATAGAAAGATTTGCAAAAGAACATCAGCTGTCCTATAAAAGGTATCCTATTTTTACTGCTTTAAGGAAACATGTGGATTTGCTTAGACAAAATGCAAACAATGCATATTATATTTTAGAAGAATAAAATTAATGAAGTATTTGAGACTGTCGGGGCTGGAGCCTCTTATTATAACGCCGGAAAGTAATTTCATCAATGTTGGTGAAAGAACTAATGTTGCCGGTTCCAAAAAGTTTTTAAGATTAATAAAAGAAGAAAAATTTGCTGAAGCGCTGGATATTGCACGTCACCAGGTCGAAGGTGGGGCGCAGATTCTTGATGTCAACTTTGATGACGGGTTAATTGATGGAAAAGCTTCCATGATTAAATTCCTGAACCTTATTGCTTCCGAACCCGATATTTCCAGGATTCCGATTATGATCGACTCCTCAAAATGGGAAATTCTGGAAGCCGGATTACAGGTCGCGCAAGGAAAATCTGTCGTAAACTCAATCAGTTTAAAAGGCGGTGAAGAAGAATTTATAAAACAGGCAAAAGCCATTAAAAGATATGGTGCAGCGGTTATTGTAATGGCATTCGACGAAGCCGGGCAGGCCGATACCTATGAACGAAGAATTGAAATTTCAAAACGTTCTTATGATATATTGGTCAATCAACTGAATTTTCCCGCAGAAGATATCATTTTCGACCTGAATATTTTCCCGGTTGCAACAGGAATGGAAGAGCACAGAAGAAATGCCATAGACTTTATCGAAGCAACAAGATGGGTAAGACAAAATCTTCCTTATGCCTCCGTAAGTGGCGGAGTAAGCAATGTTTCATTCTCTTTCCGTGGAAATGATACGGTGAGAGAGGCAATGCACTCGGTTTTCCTTTATCATGCCATTCAGGCAGGGATGAATATGGGGATTGTAAACCCTGCAATGCTGGAAGTTTATGATGAAATCAATAAAGAGTTATTAGGCCTTGTTGAAGATGTCATCCTTGATAAACATGAAGATGCTACAGAAAGACTTCTGGATTATTCTGAAAAACATAAATCTGTCAAAAAAGAAAAAGTTGAAGACTTAGAATGGAGGACGCATCCTTTACAGGACAGGATTACCCATGCACTTGTAAAAGGAATTGACCGTTTTATCGAAGAAGATGTGGAAGAAGCAAGAAAGCAGGCAGAAAAACCTTTACATGTTATTGAAATCAATCTGATGACGGGAATGGGCGTTGTAGGAGATTTATTCGGAAGTGGGAAAATGTTTTTGCCTCAGGTAGTAAAATCTGCAAGGGTAATGAAAAAAGCGGTTGCTTATCTGCAGCCTTTTATTGAAGCTGAAAAAGACGGCTCAAGACCTGCCAACGGTAAAATTCTGATGGCGACGGTAAAAGGAGACGTTCATGATATCGGTAAAAATATTGTAAGTGTTGTTCTGGGATGTAATAATTATGAGATTGTAGACCTTGGCGTAATGGTTCCTGCAGAAAAAATTATTCAGACAGCAATTGAGGAAAAAGTAGATGTAATTGGTTTAAGCGGTCTTATCACTCCAAGTTTAGATGAAATGGTGTATATCGCAGCCGAGCTTGAAAGACAGAATCTCGATTTTCCTTTACTGATCGGTGGGGCCACCACTTCAAAAGCACATACGGCAGTGAAAATCGATTTAAAATATAAAAATGCAGTTGTTCACGTCAATGATGCTTCCAGAGCGGTAAATGTGGTGAGCTCCTTATTGGGAGACAGAAATAAAGAATATGTTGATGATCTGAAAACGGAGTATTCGGATTTCCGTGAGAAGTTTCTGAACAGGCAGATTGATAAAGAATATGTTCCTATTGAAGACGCAAGGAAAAATAACTTTACAATCGACTGGGAAAATGAAGAAATTTTCACACCGAATAATTTAGGAATAAAAATTTTCCAGGATCAGGATCTGAATGAGCTTGTTCCTTTTATCGACTGGTCACCCTTCTTCAGAAGCTGGGATCTGCATGGGAAATATCCGAATATTTTAGAAGATGAGGTCGTTGGAACTCAAGCCCAAGAATTGTTCAAAGATGCACAGGTTATTTTGAAAAAGATTCTTGACGGAAAATTATTAACAGCAAAAGCTATCTTCGGCGTTTTTAAAGCCAATTCAAATGAAACGGATGACATTATCCTTTTTGATGAAAACAATCGGGAAGAAGCCAGGTTTTTAACTTTAAGGCAGCAGGTTCAGAAATCAAAAGGGAAAGAATATCTCGCGTTAAGTGACTTTATTGCTCCTCAGGCTTCCGGTAAGACCGATTATGTGGGTGCTTTTTGTGTAACTACAGGTTTCGGTACTGATGAGCTGTCAGAAGAATATGAAAAAGCAAACGATGACTACAATTCTATCATGGTAAAAGCACTTGCCGACAGATTCGCTGAAGCCTACGCAGAATTTTTACATAAAAAAGTGAGAACGGAATATTGGGGATATGCCAATCAGGAAGAGCTTAGCAATGAAGATTTAATTGCAGAAAAATATAAAGGAATCCGTCCGGCACCAGGATATCCGGCATGCCCTGACCATTTGGAAAAGAAAACCATCTGGGACCTTTTAAAAGTAGAAGAAAACATAGGGGTTTTTCTGACAGAAAGCTTAGCGATGTATCCTACAGCATCAGTTTCCGGATATTATTTCGGAAGTCCGCACGCCAAATATTTCGGACTTGGAAAAATTACAGAAGACCAGCTTAATGATTATGCAGACAGAAGAGGCTGCAGCATCCAGGAAGCCAGAAAATGGCTGTCACCCAATTTAGCAGATTAAGAAAAGTTTATGGTTCATCGTTGAGAGTCTGTTTACAAATGAAAACCCTCAGCAATCAACTTTTAACATTCAACTAAAATATAAAATGAAGATTACAGAACATATAAAAAATGCAAACGGGAAAACATTGTTCTCATTAGAAGTTGTTCCGCCACAGAAAGGTATAGGTATCGAAGATTTATACACCAATATAGATCCGCTGATGGAATTTAAACCGCCCTTTATAGATGTAACGACTTCCAGAGAAGAGTATATCTACTTAGATAAAGGAAATGGCTTGGTCGAAAGAAGAATCACAAGAATGCGCCCCGGAACTCTTGGAATATGTGCCGCAATTCAACATAAATACAACGTAGATACTGTTCCGCATTTGCTTTGTGGCGGGTTTACAAAAGAAGAAACCGAATATCTTCTGGTTGACTGCATGTATCTCGGAATTGACAATGTGATGGCCCTTCGGGGCGATGCAATGAAAGGACATCAGTATTTTGAGCCGACTCCGGGAGGACATGCAAGCGCTATGGATCTTGTCCATCAGATCAATGATTTGGGACGGGGAAAATATCTTCATAATGAAGACCGCGAATGCGACGAGCTTAATAAATTCTGTATCGGTGTGGCAGGCTATCCTGAAAAACATATTGAAGCCCCATCAATGAATTATGATTTAAAATGGCTGAAACAAAAAGTAGATGCAGGGGCAGATTATATTGTTACCCAAATGTTTTTTGATAACAAAAGATTCATAGAATTTGTTCAGAAGGCAAGAGAAATGGGGATTACTATTCCCATCATCCCGGGAATCAAGCCTATTGCAACCAAGAAACATCTGAAGATTTTACCACAGGTATTTAAGATCGATCTGCCGGAAGAGCTGATCAGTGAAGTGGAAAATGCCAAAAACAATGAAGCCGTAAAACAGATCGGAATTGAATGGGCAATCAGCCAATGCAGAGAGCTTCTTGATTTTGGAGTTCCGGTTTTACATTTTTATTCAATGGGTAAAAGTGATAATATTAAAAAAGTGGCGGGAGAATTATTTTAAATAAAAAGTAGAGGAGAAATGAAAGAATCCCTATTAATTTAATTAGCAGGGATTTTTGTTTTATAGAATCGGATGTCTTTCAAACTCTTTACTCCGGTCAAATAAATACCGGTAAGTAGCCAGCTTTCTCGTAACGGTTGTATCAAGATTTTCTGCAATTTTGATCATTTTCGGATTAAAATCACCGATCCACTGGAGCTCCGTTGTGGTAAAATCAGTATGTTTTCTGAGATGCTGTGTACCTTCCCAGATCATATACCCGTCAATCCCTTTCCTCTGCCATTCAGGAATAACACCAAAAACCAGCCCCACCATTTTCTCATTCTTTTTGAACCTTTTGTACCATATACATTTCAGCTTTCCAAACCATCCGAATTCACCATTGAGATGTTTGATCCATTGATTGAGATCGGGGAGATTCATCCACATGGCTATCGGTTTTTCATTTTCATACACAAACCATGAAATATGTTCATTAATGATGGGTTTCATCATATTAAACATTTTCAGAACTTTGGATTCGTTCATTTGTTTTCCTTCACCATGGGAAGACCATGCTTTATTATAAATTTCTGTAAAATCCTTTGCGAATTTTTCTAAATTATTCTTTTTCATAGGTCTTGCAGATATTGCAGGATTCCTGCTGTGTTTGGCGTGCATTACCGTAAAAACCCTTGAAACCTCTGCAAAAATAGGTCTTGAAAAGCACAATTGTTCAAAATATATTTTAAAACCATAGTTTTCAAAAAGCTCTTTATAATATGGGAAATTATAATTCATTCCGTATAAAGGTTCTACAAATCCATCGATCAGTAATCCCCAGAATTTATCCCTTTCCCCGAAATTGACAGGTCCGTCCATTGCTCCCATTCCTCTTTCCTGAAGCCATTTCTTACAATAATCGAATATAAAATCGGCTGTTTCCTGATCCTCGATACAATCGAAAAAACCGATTCCACCTGTCGGTTGGTTTTGTTTATAAAGACGATTCACAAAAACGGCAATTTTCCCAACGGTTTCATACTTCTCATTTTTAAATAAGAATCTTTTGCATTCTCCGTTTTTGAAGAATTTATTTTTATCAGGATTAAAAATAGCTTCGATGTCCTTATCTAAAGGTCTGATATAGTTTTTGTCATGTTGATAAAGCCTGACAGGAAATTCTAAAAATTCCTTTTTTTGGTTTTCATTTTGTACTTCTTCAACCGTCATTATAATCTTTTTAACCGAGTGATACTGAAAGGTAGTATTTTTTTAATTTAAATTGAAATACACGAATAAATATTATCCGTATTTTTGTTGCAAATTAAATAAAAATGGTTGATTTTACAGATAACGACGATGATGTTTTTACAGGAAACGAACATACTCCTATAAGAGAAGATGCTTTTGACAAATCACCACAGGAAAAAATTGATAAAATCACTGCACTTTTTGGTGAAATTATGGAGACCTTAGGATTGGATATGACTGATGATTCTCTGAAAGACTCTCCGAAGCGTGTTGCCAAAATGTATGTGAATGAAATTTTTGGCGGACTTCTTCCTGAAAATAAACCCGGAATTTCTACTTTTTCCAATAAATATAAATACAGGCAAATGTTGGTAGAAAAAGATATCACCGTATATTCTTTCTGTGAACATCACTTTTTACCGATTATCGGGAAAGCGCATGTAGCCTATATTTCAAATGGAGAAGTAATCGGTCTTTCAAAGATCAACAGAATTGTTGATTATTATGCAAGAAGGCCCCAGGTTCAGGAAAGACTGACCATGCAAGTGGTAAACGCTCTGAAGGAAGCTCTGGGAACAAAAGATGTAGCGTGTATCATCGATGCCAAGCATCTTTGTGTAAATTGCAGAGGTATTAAAGACACGGCGAGTTCTACCATTACTGCTGAATTGAGCGGTATTTTCAGAACCAACCCAATTACAAGACAGGAATTCCTGCATTATGTGGGAAGTCATGCCAAATTTGATTAAATTGAAAACAGAATGAATTACCAGATTCTTAAAAATATTGTTGAACAGGAGCTTCTGAGATTTGAAAAGATCTCTGAGGAAGATTGGTCATATAAAATTTTACCGGAAAAGTGGTCTAAAAAAGAAATTTTAGGCCATCTTTGTGACAGCGCACTGACCAATGTCAGAAGATTCGTAGTGACTCAGTATAAAGAGAACGAAAATATTGTCTACGATCAGGATTTCTGGGTGAAAGCTCAGAATTACCGGAATATTCCAACCTCGGAGATCATCAGCCTCTGGAAATTTTTGAATTTTCAGATTGTTCATACCGTGGAAAATATTCCGGATGAAATGTTGCAGAGAACCTGTGATACGACAAAAATAGAGCCGCAAAGGTTTACTCTGGAATTTATTATTCAGGATTATGTAGATCATTTACAATATCACTTAAAAGCAATTTAATAATGATAAAATTTAAAAAAGTTTCAGATAAGATTTTCGTAATGACTATTATTTGTTGTTGCTGAAAATTATTTTGTCTGAATTTTAAATCTTAAATCATTGAATCTTTTAATTAAAAAAAATGCAATTAAAAATATATAACTCGCTTACTGCAGAAAAAGAAATATTTAAACCCATCCTGGAAGGAAATGTTGGGATGTACGTTTGTGGACCTACCGTTTACAGCAATGTGCATTTGGGGAATGTAAGAACTTTCCTTTCCTTCGACTTTATTTACCGTACTTTAATGCATTTAGGCTATAAGGTAAGATATGTGAGAAATATTACAGATGCGGGGCACCTTACAGATGACGGGAATGTAGAAAATGACAGATTTGTAAAGCAAACCCGTCTTGAAAAGCTTGAACCTATGGAAATCGTACAGAAATACACGGTTGATTTCCATAAAGTGCTGGATATGTTTAATCTGTTACCTCCCAATATTGAGCCCACTGCGACAGGTCATATTGTAGAGCAGATAGAGCTCACTCAAAAATTAATTGAAAGAGGCTTTGCCTATGAAAGCAATGGCTCTGTATATTTTGATGTCCTTGAATACAACAAAAGAGGACTGAATTACGGTGAGCTTTCAAAACGTAATATCGAAGAACTATTTGCCAATACCCGTGATCTTGACGGCCAGGGAGAAAAGAAAAACCCACAGGATTTTGCTCTTTGGAAAAAAGCGTCTCCGGCTCACATTATGAGATGGAACTCGCCATGGGGAGAAGGTTTCCCAGGTTGGCACCTTGAATGTACTGCAATGAGTACGAAATATCTGGGTGAGAAATTTGATATTCATGGTGGTGGAATGGATTTGAAATTCCCGCACCACGAATGTGAAATTGCCCAGGGAAAAGCCTGCAATGATATTGCTCCGGTGAACTACTGGATGCATGCGAATATGCTGACGATGAATTCTCAACGGATGAGTAAATCAACCGGAAATTATATTTTACCGATGCAGTTGATTACGGGAGAAAATGATTTCTTTGAAAAACCTTTCCATCCGTCGATTGTACGTTTCTGCTTTCTGCAGGCACATTACAGAAGTGTTCTGGATATTTCCAATGATGCGATGATGGCCAGTGAAAAAGGTTTCATAAGGTTAATGGAAGCGGTGAAAGTATTGAATTCAATTACTCCGGATGATGAAAAAGAGTCAGGATTTAATCTTGAGGAATGGAAAAGTAAATCTTATGATGCATTGACAGATGATTTCAATTCTCCGGTTTTGATCGCTCATCTGTTTGAGGCGGTGAAATTCATTTTTGCTTTAAATGATGGCAAAGAAACCATTTCAACGAAAGATCTTGAAGATTTGAAATCAACTTTAAATGCCTTTATTTTTGATGTATTAGGATTACAGGCTATTGAGGAAAACAATAATGAAAAACTGGATCAGACTTTGCAGGTGTTAATCGAGCTGAGGAATCAGGCAAGGAAATCCAGGAATTTTGACCTTTCCGACCAGATCAGAGATAAACTATTAGCCGAAGGAATTGAATTAAAAGATGGAAGAGACGGTACAACCTACGTTTTAAATTAAAACTAAAAATATATACTCTCCCGCAGGTTTTGCAGACCAGGCAGATGTTAAAGTACAATCATCCGCTCAATCTGTAAAATCTGCGGGAGTTTTTATGTATTCTTCTGTAGAAAGGAACTCTTAGTCAGCTTAACAACTTAAATAGTCTTAATGATTTAGTTAAAAAAAATATTCATAAAAGGGATAGAATTAAATTATTGTAGATGTTTTTCAAACAGTAGAGATTTTTTGTGATTCAATTTGAAAATTGTGTAACTTAGTAAAGCTAAAATAATTACGATCTAAAATCTACATATTATGAAAAAACATTTATTCCCTTTATTCTTGCTGTTTTTAGGAAGTAGCGCCTATGCCCAGCAGGATTTTTTTGCACTTACCGGAAAAGATACCCCGAGTATTATTTTTAATGATTTCCGGGCGATTGATGCGGTAAACGGTATATCCGGTGAAAGTATTCTGACTGCTGATTCTCCGGCAAAAGTATTTTCCCAGTCCAGAAATTCTTCAGTAAATGAAGACAGGAATTCTTACAACCATTCCCAGTCAGCAACAATGGCAACACTGGCTTATGATGCTTCTGATAATAATCTGGTCTATATGCCGATGTTTTCTTCCAATATTTATGTTTTAAATTCCAAAACCAAAGAAATTGCTCTGATTGAAAATACAGTGGCAAGAGTAACATCCTGCGATATCAATTCACATATGACGAGAATGGCAGCCGGATATGATGGAAATGTGTATGCGATAAATAATGCAGGAACACAGTTTTTGCAAATCAGTAAAAAGAACAACCAATACCAGGTAAATGATCTGGGAATTATAAAAGATGATGCTTCCAATGGGAAAAACTCTTTTACCACTATAGAAACAGGTTTTGGAGGAGATATGATTGCTGACGCAGATAATAATTTCTATGTTTTTTCTACCTCCGGAAATGTGTTTAAAGTATTGACAAAAGAATTAAAAGCAAAATTCGTTGGAAAAATTTCCGGTATTCCTGAAAACTATTCGGTAAACGGAGCGGCTGTTAATTCCAAAGGAAAAGTAGTTATTGCCAGTGCGAAAGGTGCTCCGTTATATGAAATGGATCTTGAAACTTTGCATGCTAAACAGCTTCCTGGAAATCTGAGTCTGCATATTTATGATCTCGCAAGTAAATATTTCGCTAATGACAGGGCGGCTTCTGCAAATCCACTTGTCAACCTGGATATTTATCCGACTAAAGTTGATGAAGGCTTTATCAACGTCAACATCAATGACAAATCTGTGAAAGGGAATCTTAAACTTTCCGTTTTTGACATTTCCGGTAAAAATGTAATGAAACAGGATCTTCCTGTAAAAGGAGGTTCTTTACAACAGGAAATATACCTGAAAAATCTGGTAAATGGTGCTTATGTCGTAAGTATTACAGACGAATCGGGAAGAATATTATTAAATAAGAAAATTCTTGTAACAAAATAATAATCCGTTAATTTTGTTGACAATTAAAACCTTTTCGAAAATTTTGAGAAGGTTTTTTTAATGAATATTTGATATTCAATAAGTTTTATTTTTCGAGATTAAAATGTACTTTTATAAAAAAATATAAATGAAGCTATACTTTAATATAGGCTACAGTGCAAAAATTGGAGAATATCTGCAGTTGGTTGTGAATGAAGAGGGAGCTGTAACCAAAACCCATAAAATGTTTTGTACTGAAAACAGTTTATGGAAATGTGAAGTGGATTATTTTTCAAAATCACTTTCTTATAAATATCAGCTTGTAGATGAGAGAGGAAATATTCTTAGGGAAGAATTTGTTCTGCACCATCTTAATTTTCCCCATAACTATAAAGAATTTATCATTTATGATGAATGGAATAATAAAAACTTTCCTGAAAATTATCTGAATAATAAAATTCTTTATAATAAGCTAAACCATTTTGTTCCTGAAAAAAATCCGGTATTAAAAAAGCATAGCCACCTGTTCAGAATTGAAGCTCCGCTTTATAACCCCAACTGGAAAATTGTTTTGTTCGGGAGTACAGAATCTCTGGGAAACTGGAATTATGAAAAGGTGATTCATTTATCTCAGACCGATTTTGGAATCTGGGAAACATCCGTTGAAATTCCTGAGAATGAATTTATTCAGTTTAAATACTGTATTTATGATAAAAATGAAGAAAGAGTAATTGATGTTGAAACCGGGGAGAACAGGTTTACAGTTCCCAATCTGTCGAAAGATGTTTTACAGATTGTTTCCAATCATTATTTTAAATTCAAGTTATATCAGATGTATCACGATGCAGGAGTAGCGGTTCCTGTATTTTCTTTGAGAAGTGAAGATGGTTTTGGAGTAGGTGAGTTTTCAGATATGAAAAAGCTTGCCGACTGGACGAATGAAACCGGTCTTGGAATTATCCAGATCCTTCCGATTAATGATACAACCGCCAATTATTCCTGGACGGATTCTTATCCGTATGCTGCTGTTTCCGTGTATGCACTGCATCCGCAATATATTTCTCTGGAAAATCTTGATTTTTCAATGCCTAAAGATTTAGTTGAAGAATATCAGGCTGAAAAAGCAGAACTAAACTCCCTGGAACTGATCGATTATGAAAAAATGATTTCAGGAAAGTGGAAATACCTGAAAGCTGTTTTTAATGCAGATAAAGAAAAAATTTATAAAGACAGAAACTTTAAGAAGTTTATTAAAGACAACGAAAGCTGGCTTATTCCATATGCTGCTTTTTGTGTGTTAAGGGATAAATATAAAACCCCGAACTTTAATGAATGGAAAACGCATAAAAAATACATTGCAGGAAAAATTTTGCCGTTCTTTTCACCGAAAAATAAAGATTATGAGGCATCAATGCTCCATGCATGGGTACAGTTCCAGCTCCACAAGCAGTTAAAAGATGCAATTGATTATATGCATGGTTTGGGAGTTTCCGTAAAAGGAGATTTGCCAATTGGTATTTACAGATATTCTGTGGAAGCATGGACAGAACCTGAATTATTCGGAATGGATTTCCAGGCGGGAGCACCACCGGATCAGTTTACAGAGCTCGGTCAGAACTGGGAATTTCCAACTTATAATTGGGAGGCAATGAAAGCTGATGATTATCGATGGTGGAAAAACAGATTCAAGGCATTGGAACAGTACTTTGATGCGATGAGGATCGATCATATTTTAGGTTTTTTCAGAATCTGGAGAATGCCGGTTTCTGCTACCCAGGGGATTCTAGGCTATTTTTATCCTGCTGTACCTGTGGTGACGGAAGAATTCAAAGCATGGAATATTCCTTTTGATTTTAACCGATACTGCAAGCCGTTTATCAATGATGAAATTCTATGGAAATATTTCGGAGAAGAAAAAGAAAAAGCTTTACCATTTATCAATAATAATTTTAACGGAACTTATTCATTTAAAGAAGAATTTGATACCCAGAGAAAGCTTTCGGATTATTTTAAGAAAAACCCTCAGGATAAGACCGGAGAGAAGCTTATTTCCCTTTGTGCCAATGTTTTATTTTTAACGGAAGAAAGAGAAGGGGAAATCGTTTACCATCCGAGATTTAATGTATATAAGACAGAATCGTATCAATACCTGTCGGATTGGGAGAAAAAAGCAATTTATGATTTATACCATGATTATTTCTTCAGAAGACAGGATCATCTCTGGTATGAAAAAGCAATGGAAAAACTTCCGATGATTTTAAATGCAACTAAAATGCTGATTTGTGGGGAAGATTTGGGGATGGTGCCGGATTGTGTACCTGTGGTAATGGATGAATTGGCGATTATTGCATTAAAAGTTCAGCGTATGCCTTCGGATGATATTCCTTTTTATAATCCTAAAAATGCAGGTTATCTGAATGTAGTGACGGCTTCTTCGCATGACAGCTCTACCCTGAGACAATGGTGGAAAGAAGAACCTGCTTTAATTCAGAAATATTTTAACCAGCAGTTGATTCAGTATGGTAAAGCTCCTGAAGATCTGGATACACATCTAGCTGAAATCATTATGAAACAGCATCTTTATAATAATTCGATGCTTGCGATTTTTCCTATTCAGGAATTTTTAGCGACAGATAAAGAGCTTATCAATGAAAAAATAGATAATGAAAGGATTAATAATCCTGCAGTTTTCCCACATTACTGGCGTTACAGAATGCATATCAAACTGGAAGAGCTGAAGCAAAAATCCGTTTTTAATCAAAAAATAAAAAATTGGGTTAAAGATAGCGGAAGGAATTAATAATTTAACAATTGATTATCAATTAATTAACGATATTTTAAAGGAAGTTTGATCAAAAGATTTAACTTCTTTTTTTTATTTATATCAAAGAATTAGAATAGAAATATTCTACTATATTTAACCAATTAACGACTATAGAAATGAAAAAAATACTTTTAGGATTTGCGTTGGGCATAGGGACTTTATCATTTGCTCAGCAATACCCGAATAACGGCTGGGGAGATGACGGATACGGAAATAATGACGGATATTACAGTGATGATGATGACCAGAATTATTTCCCTGATGATTATTACTACAATTATCCTCAGGATTATTATCCAAGTGATTATTACCAGAGTTATTATAATGATTACAGAAACAGTATTATTAATATTAACTGGAATGTTTTCTTTGCCCAGAACAGGTTGAACCGCTGGCAAATTGACCAGATTATATACCTGAACAATTTATACTCCAGCTTTTCTTCCTGGAATAATTTCTACAGATACAATCCGGACAGGTGGTATTATGACAGATACTATGCTATGGAAAGAATTTTGGGACCAAGGCTATTTGTGGTTTTCCGGAACAATTACTATCACGGGTCAAGCCCGATCGTGTATTTCCAGAATTACAGAAGAACCTATTATGTTCCGAGATACAGGGTAATGCCGCGATACAGAAGTGTGAATATCAATATTTACAGAGTTGACAGATCTAAATTCCGTCGTCAGGATAATCCTACATTAAAAGTAGTTTCTGACAGAAATTATTCAGGATTCAGAAATGATAACCGTAATCAGGGAAATAATGGCGGATTTAGAAAGCAGGAAGATTTCCGGGGTAATTCTGATAATGGTGTAAGAAATGGTAATAACAGCGGCTTCAGAAAAGGAAATTCATGGAATAATGATAATAACAACCGTCCGAGAAATGAAGGTTTCAGAAACAATAAGAGCAAGGAAAGAAGAGATGATAATGGAATGAGAAACGGTGGTGGTTTCAGACAGCAAAAAAATGAAGGTTCTGCTCCGAAACAGCAGAATAACAACAGAAATGATAACCGGGGTTCTGGATTCAGACAAGGTTTTGCAAAGAATTAATATTTTCATATATTATATTTAAGTGGTGTGAAGGGCAGATTTTTATAATCTGTCCTTTTTTTATTTTGAATTTTTGATATTAAAATTTAACATTTTTTATGAATATTTATACTTAACTTCTGTTTTGTTTGATAATCAAAGATATGTACAATAATTAATTAAAGATTTAAAAAAAATGAAAAAATTAGTTTTAACAATCGCATTAGCCGGAATAGGAAGTTTTGCCATGGCACAACAAACAACTCCGCAGGACAAACAGGTAAGAAGAGCAGAAATGCAGCAAAAGATGGAGCAGAGAGAACAGGAGCATCTGGCAAAAATGCAGAAAGACCTGAACTTAGATCAAAATCAGGTAGCTCAGATCAAAGATCTTCATGCTAAAAGAAAAGCTGAAATGAAAGCCGAGTTTGACAAGAATAAAGGTGAAAGACAAGCTAAAATGGAGCAGATGAAGGCTAAGAGAGCTCAAATGGATGCTGATATGAAGAAAATCTTAAGTCCGGAACAATATGATAAATGGCAAGCCGACAGACAGGCAAAAATGGAGCAGAGAAAAGTGGCAATGAAGGAAAGAAAAATGATGAAAAAGCCTATGAGTACGGCTACTCCGGATGCGAAATAATAGTTTGTAATTTTGATTTTTTAATGTAAGAAGGGCGGATGTGTTTCCGTCCTTTTTGTATTAAATTTCATTAAATTTTTTGAATTCGGGGTTTAATTCCGTAATTTTGAATATAATCTTTTTATTATGGTAAGCGAGAAAATTGCAAAATTAATTAACGAACAAATAGCCCACGAACAATACGCCGCACAATATTATCTTTCAATGTCTGCATGGTTTTCAGGTAAGGATCTTGACGGAATTGCCAACTACTTCAGAGTTCAGAGCAAAGAAGAGCTGATGCATGCGGATAAGATGTTTGATTATTTAAATGATGTAGGTGGGGAAATCATCATAGGAGAAATTGCGAAACCACCTCACGAATTTGAAAATGCAACAGATATTTTTGAAAAAGCATTGGCACATGAGAAAACAGTAACAAAAAGTATTTTTAACATTGTCAAAAATGCTAATGATGAAGGGGATTTTGCAACAACTTCTTTTTTACAATGGTTTATCAATGAGCAGGTAGAAGAGGAGGCAAGTGCATCCCAGCTGGTTACTAAAATCAGAATGGTTTGTGATAACCCTTCAGCATTATATCTTTTTGACCAGGAACTGGCACAGAGGGTTTTTAATCCTAATGCAACAGCTTAAGAATAAGCAGGGATATTTTTATCTTTGTAAACAAAAACTCCGGACTATGTCCGGAGTTTTTGTTTTTTATTTCATCTCTTCTTCTTTTGAGGAAATAGTTTTCCATTTATTATTTTCTTTTGATTGAAAAACGGTTGTGCTTATCTTGCAACAACCCAGAGGATTTTTAATAGTTAAGGTTTTATCTTTTTTATTGATGACCTTTGGAAATGGTCCATGGTTTAAAGGAAAATCTTTATTTACATTAAAGTCACCCTTTTTACTTTGAAAATAATATGAATAGACAGGACCAGAATTACCCCCAATATCATATAATATTGCAAAATCTTCAAGATCGTCAAAGTTAAAATCTGCAATGATGAAATCATGATAGCTTTCTATGCCTTCATGAATAGAGGAATATGTAGAAAAATAATCTATCTGATTGATGATCAGAGAATCTTCAACTGCAGACCAAATACCTGGAGAATATAGAATATCCTGAAAATGTTTACTATTTTCCCGGACTTCAATTTTTAGTTTTAAAGGTCTGTTATCGTTGTCTTTTTCTACAAGAGAGACGGAAAATTGAAAAGTATTTTTATTTTTTATTTTATTTTCAATCTTTTTTTCATTAACAGAGTAGTTGCTTTTTAAGTTTTCAACGTCATTATTATATTTTTTTGAACAGCTCAGAAAAAATAAGGATAATATTATTACATATGTTTTCAAGTACTTATTCTCTTAGTTAAATTTATATTCTTTAAAATTTTCGAACTTAAAATCTCTTATATTAATGTTTCCAATTATTTAGGGTAAATTTCTCCTATAATAATTTTAATCATAACTCGGAAATTCCATTTTGTAAGCCAGTTTTACCTTATTATCAACCAATTCTAATGATATTATAATCTCTCCCATTGGATCTGATTTATTAATGATTAAGGAGTTCTCAGAATAATTATAAGTGACATTATTTTTGTCATCAATATAATTTTTGTCTTTCGGAAATTTTTCTTGTAGACCCTTTGCTCCATAAGGGAAGTTTTTTATAAAATATTTATAAGCATCTTCAAGATTGTTTGTATTTATAATTGATCTTACAATCCATGCGGTTCTGTTATTTCCTGGCAAACCGATAATCTCATTTACCTTTATATCTTGTTTTTGTAGTGAAGCTCTTTTATGATAATGAAAAAAATATCCTCTGTCATGAATAATGAGTTCATTCGAATCAACTCTATAAATTATTGTATTATCCAAAGGAATACATGATTCACTTTTTCCAATTGGTTTTGCGGATATAAGCTGTATACTATCAGTTTTTGGTTTATAGAAGGTGATGAAGGTACTTTCTTCATCAAATCGCTTTAATTTTGTAGGATATTTGTATTGATTAATTGGTTCTTTACAATCTCCGATAAAAATAGAATCATTTGTAAGTACGAAACTCGAAAATGCTGAGAATTCTTTGGCATAATCTTCTCCATAATCAGATGGGTATCTATTATCAATTTCATATTTGTAACAATCCCAAATTGTAGGTTGAAAATTTTTATATTTTTTTGAATTTATAGAATCAAAACTCTTAGATGTTTCATTTATATCTGATACTTCTGATTTTTTATCATTGGAACATGAAAGTATAATAAAAATTAATAAACTATAGAATTTAGTGTGTAGAATCATATATATTATTTTTAAACATATTTATTTCAGCTTTTCTTCTTTTTACCAGGCCTAATGTGCCATCGTTAGTAACGTCAGACATTTCATCTGCTCCTTGTTCATACATTTGATTATTAATGTTTTGTTTTATTTTCGTTTCTCCACCTTTTGCACCTCCAGTATTTAAAAATTCTGAACCTGTATTAAATAGCAAACTAACAAGTGCATCAAATTCTTGTTGATATAAATTAACTTTAATATCTCTTTTTACGGCATTTTCATATTTTTTTACTTTTGCATTAAAAAGCTCCAATGCTCTAGTCTCAGAAATTCCTTCTTGAAATTCCTTCCAGGTAATATCTGTTTTTTCAACTTCTGATTGTGTAAGATTTTTATAGCTTTTATAGGCTATAAGATATCCATAACCAACTGTAGCATAACCTTCGGAATCATCATATGGCATCTTATAATATTTCTCCCAATCCTTTATAAAATCTTTTCCTTTTTGACTCGTAGTTAACGTTGATGGAGTAACTCTGTTACCTTTTTCTCCAGATGTTCCATCTCCAAAAGTATTTCTATATCCTTCTTCTAATATTGCTAAAGAATCAACCAAATCTGCTCTTCTCATAAAAGGTTTTGTATCATTTGATAGAGGATTTTTTTGAACATCAAAATCGGTTCCTGTTGTAAAATGTTCAAAGTGCAGCATATATACTGTAACACCGCCTATTTTTAATCTTACTTCAGTATCTGTCTTCATTAATTTTCCAGTTTTTCCAATTTCTTTCTTTTGTGTAATCTTATCACCTTTTTTTACAGTTATACTTTTAGGGTCAAGTTCTCCATATCGAATTATAAAATCCCTACCATCTTTTAATTTATGTCTTATGGTTACTTGGTCTGTCCTGTCATAAAAAGATTTAATTTCTAAAACTTCTCCATCAGCAATTGCAACAACTGTTTCTAAAGGCTTGGTATATAGATCACGAGCTGCGTGTCTTCTGTTTCCTGATCTATTGGCATTAAATGTTGCCATGTTGTCTCTTTGTTTTGCTGCCCAATAATAATCTTTAACCCATTTATTTTTATCATCATTTTCAGGTTTTACAAGTAGAGGAAAAATGATTAATTTTTCTTTTTCTTGAGCCGTGCTTAAAGCCTCCCTTCCCACCTTCACAGCCCCTTTATTTTCAGCCATATTCGGAAGGGTAGCAGTAGCGTACAGAATAGCCATTTCAGAATGATCCAGATAAGCTGCTTTTTCTTTGGCATCTTTTCCTTCTCCTTCTGTAATTTTTACGACGGCGGATATTTTAAAATAGTTTTTGGGCTTTCCAAGTTTTGAAGGATCTACCTTTACAATCAACTCTCCTTTTTTATTGATCGTTCCGTCTGTTTTATAAAAGAATGTTTCCTTGGAGAATTTTTCCTTTACATCTTTCCAGTCTTTCCATTGTTTTGGCTTCCAGGCAACGTTAAAGTACATGTCAGATTTTGTTATGAAATGAACTTCCACTTTTTTATCTACCATATTAATGGCATATATTTTCAAATATAAAGCTTTATCTATGGGCGAATTGTAGAGTTTTTCAGTGTCTGCAATATCACAGAAATAAGCATCTACAATTTTAGGAACATTAGTCACTTTCAGATATTCACCTAAAAATTTCTCTCCATTTACAATTTTCAAGGCAGCATCTTTTGGAACCAGCTTAAAATGCAGTTTCCCGTCTTTTGTTAATCCTCTGGCTTCAATTTTAAGTTTTATACTGTTATCCAAAGTGAAGGGCCAGTAGACTCCACCGGTGTTTTCAGGCAGGGTTCCTGTTATATTGTGAACCAGATTGATGCTGTTACTATCATTGTCGTAAACCTGTAGTGTTACTTCTTCGCCCTGTATTCCTTCATATTTTACAAATGCACAGACTTCCTGTCCATATCCTGCTTCTTTTATGACGTTGCCGCTATTCCCGTCATTGTCGATCCATTTGGAAGTGTCCACTAAAATTTTCGGTTGAACAACTTTTATTTTTAATGGGTTTTGTGAAGACCTTCCACCCATCAGGCAGTCAATAGTATATTCTCCGGGAAGGAGGAATTTATAATTGAATTTTTCTCCGGTTCCGGTTCCGGAGGCAGGACCTGTTATCTTCCAGGTAATAGGACCATCTTTTGCGGCATCATACCCATTTAAAGCCGTTTTACTGATTTCAAAAGGAACTTCTGCACCTGTTCTTGCTTTTTTACCTGCTTTAATTTCTGTAACGATATTATATTTTACTTCAAAATGCCAGTCATCTTCTTCATTTTTGGCGCCTTTTCCAAATGCGTTGGCAACACTACTATAAGCTTCCACTATATATTTACCAGGATTCGTAAATTCTGTTCCCGGTAGAGTAATGCTTTTTCCATTTCCTTTAAATACCCCATTAAGATTCCATTTGATCTCCGAAGCTTCATCAGGGGTAACGTCGTAAGGATTGTTTGCTCCTATATTGTACTTCATCCTGGAAACACTGAAGGACATAGGGGTTCTGGGTCTTATCGCTTCTGCTCCATGACTGATTCCTAATACAGCGTTACCTTCTGATTCTCCGGACATCTTTTTTTCTATGACATTGCCGTTATCATCGGTGTATTTAGCGATAACTGTATATTTGGCTTTGGTATTTTTTGGTGTAAATGTGAATGTTTCACCGGTTTGAACCCCATCTGTTAAAACATTCCCCTCTCCATCTGTTAAAGTCATGGTTAATCTTGATTTTTCATCTTCAGTAAGATTTGCAATGAAAAATTTTGCTTTGAAAACCGATGGAACGCCACGTCTGAATTTTCTGTTTTTAGAAGGATCAATACGGGTTGAAAAATCACCTGATGTACATTCGATATCCAGGAGAGTATTTTCCACAACCTCAACATCTAAAGAACAGGAAGGATCGCATTTATCATATTTCCCTTTTTCAAAATCGGGGTCTTTCGGCTTACCATATCCTTCTATCCGAAACTTCCCAGTGTTGGCAAAGCTCTGTGAAAACTCAGTACCTATCTGCTCTCTCAGGAAAAGCCTGTTTTCCTTTTTTCCCTGATGGTCACTGTAAACCATCCATGAGGTAAGCTGCTTGTTTCCGCTTTTTAAATTGGCCTTAAAAGAAACTTCTTCATCTTTACGGAGATAGGTAATTTCCTTTTTATTTTTAGAATCTATTTCTTTAAAATTTTCCCTGTTTTCAATTCCGGTCATTGAAATGGAAATTACCACAGGATATTCTTCTTTTTTCTTAGGCTGTTCTATTGCCGGATTGACCATTGAAAGTTCCAATGGATTGGTATTGTCTGCGTGTGCATTGCTTACCGAATCAGTCTGCCCATGTTTATCAACTGTAATTTTACCACCCACCATACACTGTAATTCAGATATTTCTGTGAGGGTATTTTTGCCCATTACCTGAGTGCTCTCATAGGTTTTACTCCATTTATCAGCAGGGGCTAAGGCACAGGGAAGATAACCTCCTGTCGTAGGTTTCAGGGTACATTTCCCAAATGTGGCAACCGGAGGAATGAATGATTTATCTGCCTCTGTTGCTGCCAGTTTGGATTGATCATCATTCAGGACAATAATTTTGTGTGTTGTCACCTGAAGATCGGCTGTTTGTTTGGGATTTTCCGCTTTATCACAAACACATTTTGCATTGTGAACTACAAAATATTTTCCGTCATGTTCGCTTTTGGATGCCTTTTCCTCTTTCTTTTTGTCCTCCTCTTTTTTCTTTTCTTCACCTTGCTTTTGTTCTGCATTTTTTTGCTCTTCTGCAGGATCGGGTGGTGGGGTTTCACCATTCATCTCATAAATTTCTTCCTGAGTAGGAGTCATCAGCGTAAGTCCTGCATAGGGAATACCAGGAACCTGCTGTCCGGTTTGTTGGGTATGATATTCTTTGAGTTTCGTCCAGTCTTTTATACCCAGTTTCGTGGCTATATCCTGAAACGTTTCTCCGCTCTGAACTGTATATGGAACTGACATCGTATTATTTTGTTTGTAGTGTTATCTGGTGCTGGTAATAAAACTTATCTTCTACTTCTATACAGACATCGGTTTCAGCTGCTTCCATTCTTCCTGTTTTACCTGTATAGATTATATTGTGTTTAAGATCTGCATAGAGCGGAAGCTGTTCTTCATCAAAATTGACGTAATATTCATATTTGTGGACATATCTGATGATGTCATCCATTATTTCCTGGGCATTGTTTATTTTCGGTTCAAAAGACAATGTGTTTTTCTCCTTTTGGAACTTAGTTTCTCCTTTCCATTCGGATATTCCGATCGGAAGTACTTTCCAGGAAGTGTCATATTCTTTTTTATTGCTGAATTTTTGCATACTGATTTCCATCAGTTTCATAAAATGCAGTTGTTTTATGAATTGTATAAGGTTTTCATCAGTCCCAGTGGCATTAGAGAATTGTGTTCTGATATGATCGATTCCATTGCCACTGTATATGGAATGTATTGCCGAATCAGTTTCTTTAATCCGAGTCCGGATATCCTTTGTATTCTCTATAGACAGCCTGTAATTATTTATTTTACAGTAAATAGGAAACAGGGCATCCATGTAGCTGTTTGATACCTCAAGAAATTTGGTATCTATTTTTTGGTTATTTACTTTTAAATTGGTCCTGTTGATCGACACATCATAACTGTCACCATCCCCGGTTTCTATATAAATGGTATAAGAGAGTAGAGCCTCATACTGCTCTTTCCCGATTTTCACAGTGCATTTATCCTGTATAAAATAGGTTGAGGTGGGAAAATATATAGATTTTTGGGATGTCATCAGTTTAATCTTGTTTCTTAATCAGAGTATTTTTATTTGCATCGTAAGCATACTCATAGGTGTCATAATTTTTGTAAATTATAATTTTTTTCAAATTTTTATTCTTTTGAAGAATAGAGTTTTTGATGTGTTCAGCAATACTAAATATTGAATCATCTTTGATATTAGTATTTGGAGGCAGATCAATGGATAAAGAATATTCAAAAGGGACTTTATCATAGTTTTTTTCTTCAAGAGTATCTGTCCCCTTTTTTGTATAATTATGATAAAATCTTTTTAATTTACTGCCATATGTTTTTTCTAGGTCTTTGAAATATGATTGTTCTTGTAACGATAATTGGGGCTGCTGATTTGTTTGACTGGGTTGCATTAGCCAATAAAATGGATTAAAAATAAAACCCAAAATGATTATCAGTATAATGACAGATATAATTATTTTAGTTGATTTTTTCATGTTAATCGCGTCTTTGTCCATATGTTTCTGAGAAACTTGAGCCTAACTGTGGATATAAATCTATTCTTTTATTATGCAAGATATATTCATCTATCCTGTACCAGTCTTCATCAATGGAATTTGTTTGATATATGGATTCACCTTTGCTATTCAAGGCCGGAGTGGTAAAAGTATTCTTCAGTTTTTTCGCAAGACTGAAAGCTGAAGATCCTATTGTAATTCCATGGACAGTAGTAAAACTTCCGGTAGATATATATACTCCATATTTATTTACTCCTTTAACCATATTGTCCATGACTACAGGATCTATATAAAATATTTTTTTACCGGTTAACCAATCTTCTTTTAAATAGCCTGCTACAAGCTGATAAGCAGGATAATTACCTTCTACAGTGAACTCATCTCCTTCATCTGTTGATAACATTAATGATTCTCCTACTTGTATCCCTTGTTCTGTAAGATATTGGCAAATTCCGGCGGCATATGCCCCGCCCTCACTATGTGATATTAAAAATATTTTTTCTTTGCCTAATCCTTTTTTAATTTCATTAAAATTAGATTTGCAGTATTCATAACCTCTTGTTTTTCTTTGTCCACCACTTTCATCCCCTCCCCAAGAAGATGAACCGTCAATAAACATTGGTTCACCACTTTTGATACCAAAATAAGAATCAGCATTGTTTTTGTATCTTTTAACATCTCCTGTAAAAAATGTCCAGTATCCTTCGCCACCTGATCCCGGTGACATTCCTAGCTTATAGGCGATTTTATTCCAATGGCCATTAACAAAAACTATTTTAGGTTTTCCTTTTACCTGCAGATAATTGGATGAGGCCTCAGGATATTTTACCTCATCATTTTTATATTTACATTTAAAATAAAGCTCTACTTTATTATCTGCTTCATCCTTTAAGAGGTTTTCAAAATTATCTAAAGTGATGATTTTCATAATTTTATTATTGTTGACTTTATCTGTAATTACTGGTTGGCCATTTGTAGCATATACTAAACTTATTGCGTCATCTTTTTTGTCTTCAGAAGTATTAAGTAAATTATCATCATCAAATAAAATTAATGTAATATCTTCTCCATTAGGAATATTTTGCGTTTGTAAATGAAATTTTACCGTGTCACCAAACAGAGCTTCAGTAATAGGCATATCGTTATTATCTGTCCACCAGCCTCGCACAAAGTACTGGGAAACAGAGTTCCTCTTTATCGGATCTTTTGTATTA
Source organism: Chryseobacterium populi (assembly GCF_000282115.1). Taxonomy (GTDB): domain Bacteria; phylum Bacteroidota; class Bacteroidia; order Flavobacteriales; family Weeksellaceae; genus Chryseobacterium; species Chryseobacterium populi. Next base: position 14,346 of record NZ_AKJY01000002.1, on the reverse strand, counting down.
TAGTCTACTCCCGGATTTTTTTCTGACATAAGTTTAGTTTTTTAAATACAGGCTGATATAAAATAATTCATTATTCCTTATTCCTTATTTCTTTTTCAGGATAATAGTATCGTATTTTACGGTCAGGTTTTTATTGCCTCCGCCAAATAAATTCTTATAATGGATGATCGTGTCTTTATATTCTTTTTTTGATATAGTCATTTTATAAATTACCGGTGGCGCTTCTCCGCCAACTGAAATCTTTTCAGAATACATCTTTTTCTTTATAAGAAAACGACCTTGCGCATCTGTCTTTGCCTTGCTGTCTTCATCAATATAAATATCTGCATTTTCAATTGGTTTAAGCGTCTTTGCTTCATATACAGTTCCTGAGATATCAGGAATTTTTATTCTGCCTGTACAAGAAGTTGCCATTAATATAACTGCTGAAAAAAAAATCGTTTTACTCATTTCTTGTTTATTTTAAGTTTAGAACACCACAGCAATCCCAATACATCTTTTTCTGATGCGATTGTACGATCATAGTCATAATAAGCATCACTATAATATTCCATAACATTTACTTCTTTGGGAGTAGGAGGAAGAGGGTTTGTATTGGGAGTCTGCAAAATCGGGTTAGAACTTCCTTCATGCCCGTAAGAATATTTATCTCCACCAAATTCTTTTACTATTTCATGTCCTATCTCATGGGCTGAGGTTAATTTAAAGTCTCTTTCCTCATTATTTTCTTTGGCATTATATACTACTCTTTGAGGGGCAAACTGTCCGAAAAAAGATAGTAGGCCGCTTACAGATCCGGGATTGCTGGACCGTAACCATTTTTCAGAACCATTATACACCAAAGAAACATCATCCATTGACTTCTCTTGGGTGTTGACTCCTTTCACTTCAACTTTATATTCTTTTCCGGAAATCGTTACAATATCTGTAGAAATCTTGGATCTGTTTTTCATTCTGCTCCAGTATAAATGAATTCCATCTAAAGACATGCTTTCCAGATCAGAGAATTTATAGATTGGGGGATTGGTTCCAATGACCCCACCGTCTTTTAAATTAACCCTGATAGTGACATCTGCCTTTTTATTGTTATCATCTATTTTCAAATCGATCCATTCTGTTTTACATTGGCCTGAGACGTTTACTGCAGAAGTACTGGTTCCATCTGTCACTTCAGCAGTCAGTTTATTATCCGTGAAAAGTGTACTGTCATATATTTTATCTTTGGAAAACCCATCCCATTCTATATCATGGATATCGCCGACTTTTAAGCTTTGAGCTATTTCTTCAGAATAAATTTCAGTGCCTTCATTTTTTATTTTGAAAGTTAGCTTGTCAAATGTTCCTTCTTTAATTATTATTTGAAATTTAATCTTATTGTTTTCCTGGTCTCCTCTAAAACAAGGTATGCCAAGAGGGACAAATGTATCTTTTCTGACTTTTATTTCCAGCAATTTACTTTCTGCAGGTGTATCTTTCTTCTCCGCATCTTTCCCAAATCCCTGCATTATTGCTCTTTTCTGGCTAGACAATTCTAGATTTTGTTTGAGCGCTTCAATAATCACTTCTTCAGAATACTCATGAGAGGTTTTACTGAGTGAAGTATAATTATTACTCACCTGAATATTGATGTTATTAGCTTTTTTTACAATGGCCATGTCAATACTTTTTAATGTGAATTTCCTTGCTCTCCGCTTTGAGATTTTACGGTTTTCTCGCTTTGTAAAATCATGTTTTCTTTCGTGCTTACTACTGTCACTTTTTCAGCATATGAATCGCTTTTCTTGGATTGGATATTTCTTTCATTCTCAGAAATTTCCGTTCTCATATCGGAAGATTCATGGATATTACCTGTTGCGGTCTGAAGGAGGTCTCTTCCCGCGGTATCCACCATATTGACTCCGGCATTGGAAACGATATTGACGTTTGCCGTTGAGAAAATATTGCTGCCGGCAATGGAAGTAATATCATTTCCTGCTGACATTCTTATGTTATTCCCTGCGGTGAAGGTCATATCTTTTGGAGCATTGACGATAATGCTGCCTTTTCCATCCATAAAATAGGTATTGCCACTTGGATCTTCTATATAAATACTTCCTTCAGCATCATTGAAAATTACTTTATTGCCGCTTCGGGTTTGTATAGATTTTATATGATTGTTGACCCCACCTCCTAAAGCTACATTTCCGTGGAACATTCCACCCATAGCAAAGGGGAAGTCGGGATGGTGGTATTCGAAACCTACCATTACCTGGTCGCCTACTTCCGGAACGGCAACAAATCCTCTGTTCTGAGTGATCATATCGGTACCTCCTGCGTCAGGGCTCATCATTCGGATAAAATGGGTAGTGTCATTCAGTTGCCAGTCAAATTGTACCTGTATCCGGCCCTGATTCAATGGGTCGGTATTGGAGATCACGGTGGCAATCTGTGGCTCTGCATTAGGTGTTACAAATTCAGGTTTAGGAATAAAGCCTGTTCCTTCTGCAATAGCTTCAAACGATCCGGTATAAACTCCTCTTGTATTTACTTCATGAGAAACTTCTGTAATCATAAGTTTGGTGAAATAAGAGGTCTGATTGGTATTCGGCTTTCTCATTTCCATATCGGCAATACAGCCGGGATGAAGGAAAGGAACTGATGTAGATCCTGAAACGGTAAAAACTTCTACGGCAGCGCTCCCGGCAGCACTTTTTTGAGAATCATCCACATTTAAAGACATATTGGCATTAATAGGGGACGGCGTTAACGAACGGGTTTTATATATATCGTCATTAAGATTGTAAGCTTTTGCGGCGAGTTGCCCCAAATGTTTGATGCTTGCAGAAGTGCTTAGCAGTTTTGTATGGTTGCTGCTGTTATATCCGAAAAATTCAGGTTTTATATGCTGTGCTTTGAGTGCTACACATACATCGCTTACGTTGCTGCCATAAACAAGGCGTATCGGCTGTTCCTTTGGAGGTAATTTTCCGAAATAAAGAGTTTCACCATCATAATAAAACTGCTCGCCATAAGTTTCGGCTAACCTTGCCAGGTAATTATAATGAGTTTCCTTGTATTGGGCACTGTAATTAATATAGCTTTGATTCTGGGCATCTATTTTATAATCAAACTTACCTGCGTTTAAGGTCTCTTTGATTACCCTGTCGGCAATAATGGAGGTGTTCACAGGTTGTTCTCCACCAAAACTCTGGGTATGGGGGGCCGAATCCATCAGAATAGTAGGGCTTTGTCCTTTCAGAACAATATTACCCAGGCTCATTTTTTCCTGACTGAAAGCTACCTGTGTGATAAGGCCTACGAAAGTTCTTTCCGGGCTTTCATTTTCTGCATCCTTATATTTAAAAACTACTGTTAAGCGTTTTCCCAGAAACTGTTGGGCCTGCTCCAGATCATGACTTTGTATTTCTCCCAAAGAATCATGAGCCAATGTAAGTTCAAAATTATGGTGTGTTCTTATGCTTTGCAGTAATCGGAAATGCTTGAAATGTTTAATGATTTTGCCTTCAATCACAATATCAAGTTTCACCACACGCTGAACCCCTGCAATATGATTCTCTGCAATTTTATCTGCATTGGTTGTTCTATTTTTCATATTTATGTTTTTGGTGGTTATATCACTAAAATTAGAAATGTTTTCGATCTGTCGGAGATGAAAATTGTTAAATTTGAAAAACTGTAGTAGAATTACTACTTTTATAGATCAATAAAATAAGTATAAAATTTTAATAAAATATCTTATACAGGAGTTAAATTATTTATAACAGAAGAATAAGTTGATTTAATTTTTTGTATTTGCTTAAAGAGATAAAAAGATCATCCCTTGGGATGATCTTTTATAATTTTGTTAGGATGCAAAAATTAAGCGTTATTGCTACCTCCTCCAGGCCAGATACCAGCATAAGAAGCTAAACCGTAATCGATCATTTCAGCACTTACTACGAAGCTGATCAGCATGCTGTTTTCATCAACTGCGTCGAAGTCTACCTGATGCTGAATTACATATCCGTTTTCCCATTTAAGAGTAATCAATGTACCTTCTTCGTGAGATTTGTTGAATGTAATTTCACCTGTTGTAGGCTTGTACTTTCCATTGAGTAAGCTTTCCAGAATATCAGATTTTTCTGTAGCTTCCACTGTAATTTTGATTAGTGCATTTGACGGGTCTGATGCTACTCTACCGGATACGTCTGTTGATCTTGATACACTGTAGTTAAGCTTTAATAATTTCTGACCTTCGCCACCGTTGAATTTTAAAATTCCTCTTGAATTTGCTGCCATAATTTGTAAATTTTAATCGTTAATATTTTTATAATTGAGTGATTGTACAGCAAATGTATACCTCTTTACGGTGATATAAAAATTTTTAGATATAAGTTTTACTTTTTGTAGTGTTTCTACGATTTCATGTAGTAATTCTACGATTTAGTGTCGTAGTTTTACGACATCATTTATTTTTGAGATTAGTGCAAAGGCATTGTATAAAGGGATCTTTTTTTAAATTATAAATAAATAAGCTGGGTTTTGATCACCTTTCTGCCAAGGCTTTCAAGAACATCTTTATAATTTTCTATTTGCCTGTCATTTTTTTCTGTTACTTCACCGGTTTTAAAATCTACAATAATATACTCATCGTTATTTTTCAAAATACGGTCGGGCCTGTAGATTCTGCTTTCTCCTCTTTCAGAAATCATAATATCCTTTTCATTGATTACTTCCCATTTCTCATCAAAGAACTCGGAATAAGTAGTAATGATCTGTTGCAGGGTTTCCTGAATTTCATTCTTTTCCTCCAATGTGATCTGACCTTCCAGAACATAGGTTTCAAGTACTTTTTTAATGTCTTTTTCAGAATTGATCCTGGATAGCAGCTCGTGAACGAAAATCCCCGTTCTTACTTTTTCATTCCGGACCTGATAGTTTTTGGACGGTGTCGCAATTTTGATCGAAGTACGCTTCTCATCAATATTTTTCAGGGTTTTAATATCCTTTGTTTTGAATGTCGATGTTTTATCCTTCGAATGTTTTCTCAACATCTGGGGATTCACCTCATATAAATCAAATTCATCTGCATTTTCAGTATTTTTTGATTGGAGGAATTCCAGAAGCTCAAGGTTATTTGAAGTTTTATTCTGCTTTTGAATATAGAAGAACAATTGCTCAACAGGCCTCGTTGTGGCAACATATTGAAGGCATAACCTGTCGATAAGGTTTTTATAAGAATTTTGTTTATTAAACTTTTCGATTTCTGCATCATACACTTCCAGGTTTTTACTGAACTGATTAATGTTAACAGATTTCAAAGCCTCATTATCAGAAGTTTCAAACCAATTCGTAAACTCACTGTCGCGGTTTTTATTCATCATCGGGATAAAAACGACCGGGAACTCCAGCCCTTTCGCTTTGTGAATCGTCATAATCTGTATAGCATCAATATTTTCGGATGCCTGAATGGTATAAGCAGATGCCTCTTCGTCCCAGTATTTCAGAAATTCTTTCGTGCTTGCCCCGGCATTCTGGGTAAAATTGAAAAGCATTTCAAGAAAGTTTAAAAGGAAATCGGTTTCTTTATTTCCAACCGAAAATTCATTGATATAATATTCTACAAAATTATATAAATTAAATCTTGGAAAATGGTCCTGTTTAAGCTGTAAAGCATAGGTTTGCCGGATAAACTGTAAAATTTCTTCATGAGATTCAATATCCAGAATAGTCTTCATTTCCAATGTAAAATCGGTCATATTAATTCTTCCCAATTTATTCAGGTGATACATCATCATGATTAAATTAGGTTTATTTTTAGGATTGGTTTCCCATTTTAAGAATTCAATGACAGCCTGCAAAGTATGGGATAATTCCAGGGTTAATCCCTTATCGGAAATAGTTTTAATACCGGTTTCCCCGCCCTGATAATTCACTTTCAGGTTTCCCAGCTTCTGAGAATAACTGAAAATGTCAAAATTCCCCCGGCACAAAATGGTGATATCAGAAAATTTGAACCCGTTATCCAGGCAATCCTGAATATCTTTTCGCATCCGCTCGGAACTGTCATTATAAAAATCCTCATTAGTAAGGTTTTCAATGAGATTCACTTTCACACGCCCTTCAATGGCAGACTTGGGATTCTGTTCCGCATCAGTACCGAAAATATTCTGATGCTCTTCCTGAAGCTCGCGGGAATGATAATGATACAGTTCATTGTTAAAATGTACAATATTCGTTGCACTTCGCCAGTTATCTTTTAAAATGAGAAGTTCAGCTTCTTTAGGTGAAATTTCATTTTTATTGATGATATCCAGCATGATTTTACTTTCGCCACCCCGGAACCTGTAAATACTTTGTTTTGGGTCACCCACCAGGGTGAAGGAAGTTCCATCTGTGGAAATGCTATGATCCCGCAACGGAATAAAATTCTGCCACTGGAGCTCGGAAGTATCCTGAAATTCATCAAAAAAATAATGCTGGAACTGGGAGCCGACTTTCTCATAGATAAAAGCAGACGGCTCATTTCTGAGGTTTTCGTTGATAAGAATATTGAATTTTGAAAGCAGAACCAGATCATTCTCTTCCTCAATTTTCTTTAATTCATCCTGGATATCCTTATTTACTTTTAATGGAAGAAGGGCTGATAAAATTTTCTCTTTTTTCTGGGTTTCAATGTATAAAAGGATAAGCTTCATCCTGTTGTCCAGAAGCTGATCGAGAATTTCAAAAATATCCGGTTCTTTGTTTTTTGATTTTGCTGAAGCCCCTTTTCTGTAATTATTAACTACAGCTTCTTCCTGGGTCGTTGGGAAAGGAAAACCGGGTCTTTTCTGTTGGTAGAAATCTAAAACTTTTGTAAAAAATCCTCCGATCCCGTTTTTCCCCTGGGCAAAATCTTCAATCTCAATATTTCTGGATCTGAATAGTTCGATAGACTGTGTTGCCAGCTCCAGAGACTGCTTCTTATTAAAGACAATTTCTTTACGGATTGTATTTTTTATATCCTCATAATTGGCATCATCAAAACTTTTATTGCTTTTCAGATGTTCATAATGAATGTCTTTTACAAATTCTTTAGCCGAATCATAAAGACTTTTGTTGAGGTTGATCCGCTCATTGTTTTCAAGGCTGTAATCTACATAATCCATGAAAGAGTTGGAAATGTTTTCATTTTCCCCGATCTGATCAAGCATTTTATCTACCGCTTCAATCAGGAAAGGCTCTGCCTCAATCTCCAGATTGAAATTCTTAGCCAGTCCGAGTTCATAAGAAAAGCTTCTTACCAGACGTGAATTAAAACGGTCAATGGTTCCGATATTTAATGTGGAATAATTGTGAAGAATATAATCCAGTAATTTTTTTGAACGGATATGCAGTTCATCGATCGTAATTTTTATTCCTTCTTCTTCAAATGCTTTCTGAATGTTTTTCAGATCGGTATTTCCGGCAAAATCGTCAGCTGAAAAATTTCCGAGCCAGGATAAAATTCTCTCCTTCATTTCATTGGCAGCCTTATTCGTGAAAGTTAAAGCCAGGATATTTCTGATCACATGCTGCTGATAAGGATAACGTAGACAGATCATCAAAAGCTTCTGAACAAGGGCATAGGTTTTTCCTGAGCCTGCGGAAGCATTGATCACTGTGTAAGAATTTTGCATTTTTAAAGGTGAATTGAGAATGCAAGTTAACTAAATTTTAAGTGAAATTTTAACAAATTCAATTCGCTATTTAACAATTCCGGAAATGGAATTTCTAAAAAAAATCCTAAAACGCGTTAACTGTGGTTAAACTTATGCTATAAATTAAAAATAACTTTAGCTTTGCCTTATAAAAAACTATACGTGAAATTTAAACTACTCTTTCTTTTATCTTTTCTCTTTTTTGTTCAGATCAATGCCCAGGATTATCTCTTTGGGAAAATAACGACTGAAGAAAATATCGAAATGCCGGACGTTATCGTTGTCAATATAAGAACTGATGAACGTGTTTCTACCAATACCAACGGGCATTTTATGATTGCAGGAAGGGTGAATGATGAACTTCGTTTTATAAAATCCGGCTACGAAAGGACGATCCGGAAAATCACCAAAGACAATTTAGGATCACCCATCAATGTTACTTTGATACGCCAGACTGCTCTAATTCCTGAAGTGGAAGTTACCAGAGGGCTTACTGGAGATTTAAAAATAGATTCCAAAAACCTGAACCGGCCTAAAAAAGTTGAAAAGCTGGTGAAAGATATAGACCGTTACATTGCCCAAAAATCTGACCCGAGGATCCTGGCAGCAAGAGCCGGCGAATTTGTACAGCCGAAAGGGCAGGGATTTTCAGTAGGAAAAGTCAAGAATAAATGGGATGATGTAGACCTGATGAATTATCTGGCTTCCAGTCTGGGAGATCAGTATTTTACAGATTTAAAAATAGAGAAGGGCCAGATTCAGCATTTTATTTATTATGTCCTGAGAGCAGGTTTTGAAAGAAAAAATATTCTGAAATATGGATATTGCAGTGATTCAGACCTGATGAGGTTCCAGAGAGCGGTTTTAGCCAGGATATCCTCTTATCGAGCTCCACAGACTCAAAGATAGCAGAAGATGAAAAGTCAAATAACCAGAAGTTTATATATTCTCCCTTGGTTTGTTGCCGCCGATCTGTTTGCACAAAATACCATCTCCGGAAAAATTGTTGATGAGAATGATATAAGCATCAATGATGTATTGGTTGTTAACATTTCTAATAATAAAAGTATCCATAGTAATCTTTCGGGGCAGTTTGTGATCGAGGCTGAAGAAAATGATGAGATAAGATTTGTAAAGGAAGGATATTACCGTTCTGATAAAAAAATAAGCAGAGATTATTTAAATTCACCACTTTATGTCCATCTTTTAAAAGCAGAAACATTGATTCCGGAGGTTAAAATTTCATATAAACCTACCGGGAATTTAGAAAGAAACAGTAAATACTATGGTGAAGGAAAAAGACTGGCAGAGCTGGAATCTTCAATGGAAGAATATATGCGAAGCCCTTTAAAAGAGCCCTTACCTAAAAATACAATTTCCCAGACGTTTACAGGACATAATTTTTCTGCAGGACAAATTGATTTGGTCAGAACTTTTCTTGCAGGCGTTGGACTCATAAAAAAAGCTGTAAAGCCTAAAATAACCAAACCTGATTATAATGAAACTATAAATTTTATAAGCAGGATTAAGCTGGAAATCAATTTAGATTTTATGACAGAGCTTGGAATGGATGAAGAGCAGATTGATCAATTTCTGGTGTATGCCAATGATACGCGGGAGCTGGCAAAAAAATACAGGAAAAATTTTAAGAACCATGTCATTGAATCGGAGTTGAAAATAGCATTCAAAGAATACCGTAAAACCAACACCATTGGAAATTAAAAATGAGAGCCTCCTTTTTCTTTGTACTTTTATTCTTATGTGAATTTGCTTTTTCACAACAGACGGTTACAGGAAAAATTACCGATGATAACAATATCGGCCTTGGTGGTGTGACCATTCTCAATGTTACCACAGATACCAAAGCTTACAGCAATTCTTCCGGGGAATTTTCTATTCAGGCATTCAATAATAATGAACTGAGATTTGTACAGACAGGCTATGAAAGGGTTTCGGGAAAAGTACTTTCAGGCGGAGCAAACCCTTATTTGTTTGTGGTCATGGTTAAAATTCCAGAATTGATTGAAGAGGTACAAGTTCAAAAGAAACCGAGTGGTGATCTGGAGAAAGATTCCAGAGCAGTAGCAAAAACTGATAAGGGAGAAATTGTTGAGCAGGCGGTAGGACTTCCTCAACCGGTCGGAAAAATGAGGGAAACACCTGCTGAGGTGAAACAGGTATTACTTCCTATACTTTTAGGGCAATTGAATGTACAGGGAGCTTATGATCTGATCAGTGGAAAAGCAAGAAGACAGAAACGTCAGTATAAATATGATGACCTGCAGGAACATATTGCATGGATCCGGAACAGAGTAGATGATGAATATTTTACAAAAGCGGGAATCCCTGCTGAAAGAATTTCAGAATTTATAGAATTTTCATTTGTCGAAAAGCCACAAACCCGTACTTATGTGAAAGCAAAAAATCTTTCAGGAGCATTGTTGGGACTGGAAGAAACGATGCCTGTTTTTCTGGAAAGGTTGAAAACAGCTAAACCTTAATTTTGTTAAAGGAATCTTAAAATTTCGGAATGGAAATTGATGCAATATTTTCACTGCAAACCAAGTTTTAAAAATATAACCATCAAAATCACAAAATTTTATGAACAAAAATATGATTGCCATTGCCATCGGGGCACTCGGATTTGTTATTGGCCTCGGGCTTCTCGGAAACGCGATTAAAAACAGAAATAAATCTGAAAATACAATTTCGGTAACAGGCCTTGGAACGAAACAATTTACATCTGATCTGATCACCTGGTCGGGGAGTTTTTCAAAAAACAATTTTGATCTGAAATCTGCTTACGATGAGTTGGCAACAGACCGGAAAATGATCAATGATTATCTGATTTCAAAAGGTATTAAACAAAATGAGATTGTTTTTTCATCAGTAGATATTCAAAAGCAATTCAGAAGTTTTAATGATTCCAATGGAAACTACGTTCAGGGTGAGTTTTCAGGATATAACCTGACTCAGAAAGTCTCTATTGAAAGTAAGGAAGTGGCTAAAATTGAAAACCTTTCCAGAAATATTACAGAAATCATTAACCGGGGAGTGGAATTCACTTCATCTTCACCTAATTATTTTTATACCAAACTGTCAAGTGTAAAACAGGAGATGATTGCAAGTGCAACAAAAGATGCAAAGGAGCGGGCTGAAAAAATTGCTGAAAATGCCGGAAGCCATTTAGGAAATCTAAAAAAAGCTTCGACAGGAGTTATTCAGATTACAGCACCGAATTCCAATGAGGACTATTCTTATGGTGGGACTTTCAATACTTCATCCAAGGAGAAGGAGGCAAGTATTACCATTAAACTGGAATATGAAGTGGATTAGTATTAATCCCCCGCATGATACAATATTTGTCATCTTAAATTAGGAATATTGATTTTTAGTCTGGCAGGTTTTTCGGATTAAGCAGATTGAAATAAACACAAGCATCTGTGTAAATCTTTGTTATCTGTGTGCAATAAAAACGCCGGAAATTTTCCGGCATTTTATATTTTAGTGATAAACAATATCATAAATTTCATCTTTAACATCCTGTAGATTTTCAGGGGTATAATTGGATAAAAGCCAAAGATCAAGGGGCTTTTTACCTTCACCATAGCTTGGCTGCACATACATTTCATCAATTAACGAAAACCCGTTTTTCTGGTAGAAGGAATACCGTCTTTTGGCATCATCACCCAAGTGGTCAGGTTCAATTTCCAGGATAATTCTCGGATAATTTTGAAATAAATATCCGGTAATATGTGACCCCAGTTTCTGGCTTCTGTATTCGGCAAAAACCTCGAAATGCTCTACAAAAGTGTAATTGCTCAGCTCCCAGATAATCAGATAACCGATTGTTTTTGATTCATACAGCACAGAAATTACTTTTACATCCGGATGGGTAAATAAGCTGATAAATTTATTCCAATCCCTTCTTTCCTCCGGTGGGAAAGTGCTTGAGTAGGAATTGTAGATTTCCTGTACCCTGTAATCTTCAGATGATGTGATGGCTAGAAATTCCATATTATAAATCAAAAACGCTTGGCCTTCTTGTGATGAAAATATCTTTGATCCACAAGGTAAAGGCTAAACCGAGATAAATTAAAAAGAAAAATCCTGCCGTAGCAAACGTAGAGTAGATAAAGAAAACTCTCAGTTTAGATACGGGAATACCCAGCTTGGCACCCATTCTCGTAAGAACACCAAACCATTCTCTTTCCATTTTATGACGGATATTATCAAGCATTTGAAGAATTTTTAAAAATTTTAAATCCAATACTGCAATTTAAGCATTTTTTTTCTTCACAAAAGGTTTTATGATGATAAATAAGGCTTTGTGTTTGCAGTGAATTTTTACTTTTCAAACCTATTTTTTTCCAGGATTCGACTACTGAATTTTTTTCCGGGGAAATGTTTTTATAAAATTCTAATATTTCATCGGCAATTTCCACATGATGATATTTGTGATAAGTATATTTCATCGGAAGAATTGTGTTAAGAATAATAAGTTCAACAAAGTCATTGCTTAACGTTTTAGGCTGATTAACCATTGATATTTTACCGAAATTAAAATGATCATTCCAATAGTCTGAAGCCTTGATATTCTGAAAAACACTCAGTAATTCATTTAAGCTTTTAGCCAGGATGATCCTTGAAAAAAGATTTTGATGAGAATATAGATCAGCTAATTGTGACAGGCGTATCGTTGGGAAATTGGGTGGTCTGAGTCTTAAAAATTTAGGATGAATAGTTAAATCGGGGATTTTGTATTTAGCTTTTACAAAATCGAATTCTCTTTTCCATATCCTCATTTGATCATCAATAGGATTTTCCAGCCAACCTGAAATTCCAAATAACAGGGCTTCGAATTGAGTTGTATTCTGCCGGATTTTATTGATAACAGAAAAATCAATGGATTCTGTAATCTGTTTAAAAATAAATGCATTTACTTTGAGTCCGAAAGAATAAGCCAGGTTGTGGAACAAAACGGACTCAAAATTATTTTTATAATGCTCCAGGCTTTTTTCAAGTTCCTGAGATTTAGCATCCAGCTTTTTTAAGATGTTCTGTTCATGAAAATTGACCGGAATGTGGTCTTTACTGAAAATACTTTCACACGGAATAAATTGATTTTCATTGACGAGCTTTTTATATTTCCAGAGAATGTCTAAATCAATATAATCTTTCAGTTCAAGAGTAGGGATATTTTTATTTTTAAATTCTTCAATTTCCAGATCGTTTTGAAAAACAACATGAAGAATGACATTCCGGTAGTTGGGGTCTTTGGAATGATGATGGAAAATCCAGTCGGAAGATTTGATATGAAGCTCGATATTTCCTGCTAAAACTACGTCTTTGACTTTAATTTTTGCCTGCAGAAAATCCGGACCGGAATCTGTGTTCCACTTGCCGAAATCTATTATTTCAACGGAATTTCCTTCAATATCCTTGAAGTCAAAATTTTTGAAAACCTTAAAGTTCCAAAGATATTGAAGCAGTTTTTCCGTCATGAGTGTCTGGCAAATATAACAGATGTGTTATACCTTAGACAACTCCTTTTTGAAATTTTCTACGGTTGTTTTGTACATTTCTTCATATATAGGAAGAATGTTTTTCAAATCGAATTTTATGGACTGATCTTTCGCATTTACTTTCATTTTGGTTAAAAGTTTCTCCGTTGCTCAATAGCCAACAAAACTATAGAATAAACTCTGTCTTTTTTTCTAAATTTATATTTAGGTTTGGATAAATATAATAAGCATAATCAGAAAAACTTTTGCTAGTTTATATAACAAAATTACTGTAAAACTACAGTGGTTTACTTTTTTTTAAGACACAAGCGAGACGCTCGCGCCCAATGTCATTAAGTTAAGCAATTGTTATAACACATCTTTTTGATTTTTATTTACCTTATAAAGTATTTATATTTGTCTATTATTAATAAAATACAGAGGTTTAATACCTTAAAAGATATAAACAGTGGATTCTTCCGGTAAAAAATTAAGAGAGCACAGGGGTAAAAACCTTTCTCAAAGGGATTTAGCTGAACTTTTAAATACTTCCTATTCTGTAATCGGGAAGTATGGAGGTGATGAGATAATTCCCTCTATTGAAGTTACTAAAAATATCGCTAAGATTTTAGGAACTACAGTCGGCTATCTTTTGGGAAACACAGAACAGGTAAATATCTTTAAAGATCCTACCAAGTTCAATCGCTTCAATGACCTCGAAAAGCTTGATCCCGAAAATAAAAAACATCTGCTTTCCGCAGTGGATGGATTTATTCAGTCTCTTAAAATTAAAAATATCGCAGCATTATGAAAAAGTATGTTTTAATCTTAATTTCTTTTCTTTTTATAGGCTGTAGTTATGATAAAATTTATGAAAACAGAGAGTCTGATAAACAAGATGCCCAAAAGGTTATTAATAAATTTTATTTTTTAGTACAAGAAAATAATAAAAAAGAAGTTTTTAAATTATTTAGTAATCGTTTTTTTCAAGAAGTTGGAAAAGAAAGATTTGAACAAATTCTAAATAAAACAGATAATGACTTTGGAAAAATACAGGACTATGAACTTACAAATAGCTGGACGCAAATAATAAAAGGATCAAATCCTATCTCCAAATATGAACTTGGTAGTGTCTCACTAACTGTGTAAGTTAAAAAGTTATTCTGGAAAATTTTGAGCCC
>NZ_AKJY01000001.1 GCF_000282115.1 Chryseobacterium populi | reverse complement strand
ACAAATTTTGAGACAGAAAAAAGACTGCCCCTTTTGAGACAGCCTCTTTTTTATTAAGATCAGAAAATTATTTAATTTCTACACATCCCACTCTTCCGCCTGCATTCCCGGTAGGCTGAGTATGGAAGTCATCTGCTGCTGCGTGTACAATAAGACCTTTCCCGATGATATTTTTAGATTCGTCAGTACATCCCAGACACCATTTTTCCGTTTTAAAAGTCAGTGTTGCATTTCCGTTCTGATCCGCCACTAAATTTCCGATGTCTCCCATATGGAAATGCTCAGCTCCCCATTTACCATGATCATCTTTTGCCGGATTCCAGTGTCCTCCTGTAGAAGTTCCGTCTGCTGCAGAGCAATCTCCTTTTTCATGAATGTGCACAGCATGAATTCCCGGAGTAAGGTTGGTAACGTCAAGTTTCATGACCACCTCATTTCCACTCTGGGTAAACTTTGCAGTTCCGCCCATTTGTGTCCCGCTTTTAGCGTTTACCGTGTACGTTTTTGTTGTTCCGCAAGAAACAACAAACAACGCACACCCTGCTAATAATGCTAATTTTTGTAGATTCATTTTTAAATGATTTAAAGTGATTTATTGAATAATCATATAAAATTAAAAATATTTTTTTAAAACACTTTATGATTCCTGTCTGTTTTCGGGAATTACGCAATAAAATACAAGCCGGCTTTCCCTAATCTTTATATTTTTGTGAATAAAAAAACCGGTGGAAGAATATAAAAAGAGAATCATAAAAACAATCCAATACATCGATCACCATCTTGACACCCGGCTCAGTCTGGAAAAAATTGCTGAAATAGGAGCCTATTCGCCATTCCATTTTCACAGGATTTTTAAAATGATTACCGGAGAAACCCTTCAAAGCTATATCATCCGGAAGAAAATTGAAAAAAGTGCCTTCTACCTTGCTGTAAAGAAAACAATTGGAATTAAAGAAATATATCTGGAGTTGGGATTTTCAGATCATTCGGCTTTCAATAAGACTTTTAAAAAATACTATGGAATATCCCCCTCAGAATTTCGCCGTTCTGCCCCCGGAAGTTTTCACAGGATCTTAGCTGTAGAAAGCAAGAACGGACAAGTCAGTACGGTTTTCGACCAATACATTTGCAATGTCGAAAACCTGTTAAACTGGACAAAAATGAATTTAAAAATTAAAGTAGCGGATTTGCAGGAAATGAATCTTGCCTCCGTAATGAGCCTCGGAACTGCAAATGTGGAATCTTCTTACGGGATCTTAATTGAATGGGCAAAAAAGAAGCATTTATTTCCTAAAGACCACGTTAAAATGATTTCTGTATATCATGACAGTTTCAAAGTAACACCACCCGCTAAAGTAAGAATACATGCCTGTATGCTGCTGGATAAAAAGCTTGAGGCACAGGAAGGAGAAATTTTTCCCGAAACTATTGATGCCGGAAAATGTGTAGTAGGAAGCGGAGAAGTGACCCTGAATGATTTTGAACAATGCTGGGTTTCTTTATTCTTGTGGATGAACGAAAACAGCTATACAATGCGAAAAGCCTTCCCTTTTGAGATCTATCATTCTAATTTTAAAGAACATCCTGAAGGCAAAATGTGGGTGGATTTTTGTATTCCTATCCATTAATTTGCGACTCAGGAGCCAAAGTATACCTTTCGGTAAGAAAATTTTTACCGGAAGGTTTTTCAATAGTATTTTTGATTCGAAAATTAACACCATGAAAACTGTGAAACAGAAACTATTATTTTTTATTGCCCTTTTATCCTTTATGATCAGCTATTCCCAGGTGAAAATCACAGGAAAAGTAACTTTCAGGAATAAAGGAGTAGGAGAAGTAAATGTAACGCTTAAAAGTACCTATGACGGGGCTACTACAGATACCAACGGGAATTTTTCCTTTGAAACCACTGAAAAGGGAAATTATAGACTCATTTTTACCCATCCTAAATATATTGATGTTGAAAAACCTATTGTTATTGAGAACCAGGAAATTTCTATCAGTGCAGAACTGAAAGAACAGATCAATGAGATCGATGCAGTGGTTGTTTCGGCAGGCTCCATAGAAGCAAGCGATAAAAAAAGAGCAACAGCTTTACTTTCACCAATTGATATTTACACGACGGCAGGAGCAGACGGGCAAATTTCATCAGCTCTGAATTATCTTCCCGGGGTCCAGAAAGTAGGGGAAACAGAAGGCTTATTTATCCGTGGCGGTACAGGAACGGAAGCCAAAATTTTTATGGATGGAAGTCTGATCAATAATTATTTCTCAAATTCAGTTCCGGGAATTGCGGGAAGAGACAGGTTTAATACTTCTCTTTTTAAAGGGAATATATTTTCAAGCGGGGGTTATTCGGCTTTGTACGGACAGGCTCTTTCCGGAGCGCTGATGCTTGAAAGCGTGGATCTGCCGGATAAGAGTTCTTATGATTTTGGGATTTCCCCGATCTTTTTAAGTGCAGGGTTTCAGAAATTAAGTGAAGATAAAAACCATTCTTACGGAGCTACTTTAGGTTATTCTCTCTTAAGTCTTATGCAGAATGTATTTAATTTTAATACCGATTTTATTGATGCACCCCAAGGGCTAAACAGTGATTTCAATTTCAGGATTAAAACAAAATCCGGTGGTTTTTTCAAATATTACGGGATGTATGATACCAATAAAATGGGGGTAAGATCAGAAAGCCTCGAACCCGGATATGGTTTTTCCCTTGTAAGACTAAAAGGGAAAAATACTTATCATAATTTATCTTTTAAACAGAAGTTCGGTAAATACCTTTTGAATGCAGGAACTTCCTATTCGTATAACAGATCAGACCTTAATTTCTCAACGGAAACCAATGAAAAAGAATCTCCAAAGACACAATTATTAACAGACGGAAATTATATCAATTTTAAAGCCGTTTTAGAAAGGAAAATTAATAAAATCAGTGCGTTAAGAGGAGGTTTTGAATTGAACAATACCGATGAAAAACTGAATTTTGAAACCGTTAATAAGCATTATAAAGATTTGATTTCTTCCGTATTTGTTGAAACAGATTTAGGATTCAGCAATCAACTATCTGCAAAAATAGGATTGAGGGCAGAAAACTCATCTTTTCTGAACAAAAGCAATATAGCTCCTCGCTTTGCATTAGCGTACCGGTTGGCTAAAGACTGGACGACTTCCATCGCTTATGGTCTTTTCTATCAGAACCCTGAAAGCAAATATATCAACGCCCCGGCTGACTTAGACTTTCAGAAATCCAGGCATTATATTTTTCAGCTACAGAGGTCATCAGAAGGAAGAAGCTTAAGGTTTGAAGCATTTTATAAGCAATATGATCAGCTGACAAAAGTGAAAAATATAGCCAATATCAACAATCAGAACCAGCCCGTTCAATCAGCGGTTAATAATGACGGATACGGTTATGCAAAAGGATTGGAGGTTTTCTGGAGAGATAAGAAAACTTTTGAAAACATAGATTATTGGATCAGCTATTCGTTTTTAGATTCCAAAAGAGATTTTATGAATTACCCGATGAGCTTAAAACCGAATTTTGCTTCAGAGCATACCCTTTCAGTAGTGGCTAAAAGATTCATCCCTGAATGGAAAACCGGAGTCAATTTATCTTATACTTATGCAAAAGGACGCCCTTATTATGATATCATAACGGAAAACGATATAAATATTATCCGTCACGAAGGAAGATTAAAAGATTACAATGCATTGAACCTGAGCTTTAATTATCTTCCGAACCTTGGGAAGAAAGATGCCAAAGCTTTTACCGTTTTCGTATTGAGTATTTCAAACGTGTTGGGAACCAAAAATGTGTACGGATATAATTTTTCAATATCAGATAATCCTGCAAAAAACTCGGCAGTAGTTCCTCCTGTCAATACTTTTGTCTTTATAGGTGCTTTTATCAGTTTCGGTGTTGATAAAACACAGGATGCTATCAATAATAATTTGTAAAAACAACAATAAAACCCAGATTTTAAGATTTAATTATAGAGATTAAATACATATCTTTGAATATTATACAAACTAACTTTAAAAAATTAGAAATAATGAAGAAATATCTATTAAGTTTTGCTTTAGCTTTCATGAGCATATCTGCTTTTGCTCAGGCTGATTACGAAAAAATAATGACTGAAAAAATCGCTAAGCTTGAAACATGTAAATCGGCTGAAGATTTCCAGGTTTTGGTGAATGACTTCCACAGAATAGCAGGAAAAGAAGAATCAAAATGGCAGCCCTATTATTACACAGCTTTCTCATTTATTCAGAAAGGAAGGGTGATGATGAGAGAAGGTAAGATGGATGAGCTTGATAATATTGCAGGGCAGGCTCAAAAGTATCTTGATGCTGCTCAAAGCGTTGATCCTAAAGATAATGCTGAAATTCATCTGTTGAAAAAAATGTCATATTCTTTAAGAATGATGGTCAACCCGCAGCAAAGGTACATGACAGATGGGACAAAAGCAGCAGAAGAACTTAAAATAGCTGAGAAATTAGATCCGGAGAACCCGAGAATTGCCCTGATTAAGGCTGAAGATACTTACTTTACACCTGAACAGTATGGCGGAAGCAAAACTAAGGGAATTGAAATGTTTAAACAAGCCCTGGCAAAATTTAATGCATACACGCCTAAAACTTCATTAGACCCGAACTGGGGTAAATCTGAAGCTGAATATTTCATTAATCAGCCTGCTAAATAATCAATAAAATTGATAGAAACTGAAAGTCTTCCGGAAACGGGAGGCTTTTATTTTTTGCCGTTCAGTACCGAAAATTAACGGGTCAGTAAAAAATAATTTTCGGTACATTTAATATCAACTAATTTTGAATCAAGAAATTCACTAATGAAACGCAAAAGCTTTATCATATTACTTTGGGTATCCATAGGAACGGCATTATTTTTCTTTTTCTTTTTTACGGAAGAAAAAACAATAGAAAACTTTATGCTTTCCTTTCTTATCTCTGCATTATATTCCTTTTTCCTGGGAGTAGGAAACGGCTTGATTAACGACTTTCTTAATAAAAAGTTTCCATGGTCTGAAGCAACAACAAAAAGGGCTTTTATAAGTGTTGTTTCAATTCTTGTTGCCAATTTTATCTTAGTGTATTTCTGTAACTATGTCAATTTTGTGTTTTTTCAGAAGGCTGCTACTGCAGAAGAATTTTTCTCCGGAAAATATAATTTCATCAATTGGTTTATGGTGAATATCGCCCTGCTGATCTCTGCTTTTCTTCATGCCAGAAGCTTTATGGAAGAGCTTAAAAAAACATCCAAAAAAGAGGTTGTAGAGCAAAAACTGATTGCAAAATCGGCAAATGCACAATTCGAAAGCCTGAAAAACCAGTTAGATCCGCATTTCCTTTTTAATTCATTAAACGTTTTAAGCTCATTAATTGACGAAAACCCAAAGCAGGCTCAGAAGTTTACCGCCTCAATGTCAAAGATTTACCGCTACGTTTTAGAACAGAAAGACAAAGAGCTCGTTACCGTTGAAGATGAAATAGAATTTGCAAAAACCTATTGTGATTTATTGAAAACCAGATTTGAAGGCAGTGTAGATTTTATCTTCGACGTGAAAAAAGAAGATTACAGAAGGTACGTTGTTCCGCTTTCTCTGCAGTTACTGTTGGAAAACTGTATCAAACACAATTTCGCGACTTCCTCAAAACCCCTGATCATTAAAATATTTTCTGAAAATGATACGCTTTGCATTGAAAATAACCTCCAGGTAAGAGAGCAGATGAAAGAAAGTGCAGGAATCGGGTTGGCGAATATTGTTCAGCGTTACTCACTGCTTACCAAACGAAATGTTTTTATTGAAAAATCTGAAGATTATTTTAAAGTAAAGCTTCCGGTTTTATCGGATAAACCTAATGCAGTCAGTATTAAAAACGAAGATAAGGATAAAGCTTATGAAAGGGCTCAGAAGAGGGTGAAAGAGATCAAAGGGTTTTACGGAAACCTTATTTCTTATTGCATCGTCATTCCGTTTCTGATTATTATAAACCTTGTCACTTCTTCAAAACATATATGGTTTTACTTTCCAATGTTGGGTTGGGGAATTGGCCTTGCAGCACACGGGATGAGTGTTTTTGCGATCGGAAAAAACTGGGAAGACCGTAAGATCCGGGAAATTTTAGAAAAAGAAAATAAACGTTAAATATCAACGATCATGAAACAGATTGACGAAAATGACATCCGCTATAAAGAAGCGAAGCGAAAAGTAAAAAAACTTAAAAACTTTTATGTTTTTACATTCATTTATTTTGCGGTCAACCTTTTTATCCTCTTTATGAATTACAGGGAATTAAAGCCGGGAGAAAGCATCTGGAGATTTCAGTATTTTGCCCTTCCTTTTTTCTGGGGAATTGGTCTGGTTGGCTATGGGATGAGCGTGTTTTTGCCTGGATTCGCTTTTGGAAACAAATGGGAGGAAAAAAAGATCAAAGAATTGATGGATAAAGAGAAATCTTAAAATCGCAAATTCGTTGAATACCCGACTGATAGATCTCTGGAGTTACGAATTCCGTTTTATGATTCGACAACATAAAAACTTCTAAAACCATCACAATGACTCTACATTACATTTTCTGCATTTCCATGGTCCTTTGGTTTGTGAGCGGGAAAATCTACAAATGAAAGTTGAAATCGGGAGAAAAAGACCATTCTGCCCTCAATATTTTTTTGATAGTTATTATAGCATCAGTTGCAGGAGCTGTAACTGTTTCCTACATCATTAAACTCCCGACTGCATCTTCCGGCCTGATCCTCTATCCGGGAGAATTTTTTATCCTTGCGGGAATCATCTTCAGATTGATTGTCATTAGATCTTTAGGAAAATATTTTACAGTAGATGTTACCATAAAAGAAGACCATAAAATAAAAAAAGAAGGCTTTTACCGGTATCTGAGACACCCGTCTTATGCTTTTTCTTTACTGACTTTTCTGGGACTCGGATTATTCCTGAATAACTGGCTCTCTTTTATTCTTGCATTTGTTCCTCCGTTTCTTGCATTCAGTTATAGAATTAAAATTGAAGAACAGGCTCTTGTGGAGCAATTCGGAGAAGAATATATCCGGTATAGAAACAGGACGAAGAAACTGATCCCTTTTATTTATTGAGGAACAAGACTGTAGATTGATAAAATCGCGAAATTGAAAAAGACTGACTGAAATATGGTTGTTAACCTGTTTTTGACAGTCTTTTTTATTCTACTGAAAACATTACAATTTTGCTTTTTGCTACGTTTTTACCCTTCAGAATTCATTTTCTACAGTTCAGTAACATAAAATTGATTAAGGATATTTTCCACCATACATTTGACTCAAGAAAACAAAAACAAATACAACCTTAAAATAACGTGAGTTCGATATAAGAAATTATACATTACTATAGAAAAAAGCGGAAAA